>NZ_JBIBWL010000036.1:0-1139 GCF_043081325.1 Streptomyces sp. NPDC014882 | reverse complement strand
CTAGTCTTCTGAGTCAGGAGTTCTGGTCAGATGTGTAGGGTTGCGGGGTGGCGCGTACTGGGCGGCCGAAGGCCGAGTTGATCCTGTCGGACGCGGAACGGGCTGCGCTGGAGGGGTGGGTGCGGCGCCGTTCCACGCCGCAGGCGTGGGCTCTGCGGTGCCGGATCATCCTGGCCTGCGCAACCGGTGCGTCGAACAAGGACGTGGCCGCCCGGCTCGGCTCGACGCCGCATGCGGTGGGCCGGTGGCGGAAGCGGTTCGTGGAGCACCGGATCGCCGGGCTGGGCGACATGCCGCGTTCCGGCGGTCCCCGGACGGTCACCGACGAGCAGGTCGCCGCCGTGGTGACCAAAACGCTGGAGTCGACGCCGAAGAACGCCACGCACTGGTCGACGAGGGCGATGGCGAAGGAGATGGGCCTGTCACAGTCGACCGTGTCGCGGATCTGGCGGGCTTTCGGCCTGCAGCCGCACCGCTCGGAAACCTTCAAGCTGTCGACCGACCCGTACTTCGTCGACAAGGTCCACGACGTCGTCGGCCTGTATCTGGATCCGCCCGAGCGGGCCTTGGTTTTCTGCATGGACGAGAAGTCGCAGATCCAGGCCCTGGACCGCTCCCAACCGGTGCTGCCGATGATGCCGGGCGTCCCTCAGCGGGTCACCCACGACTACGTGAGGGCGGGCACCACCACGCTGTTCGCCGCGCTCGAGGTGGCCACGGGGAAGGTGATCGGCTCCCTGCACCGCCGGCACCGGGCCGAGGAGTTCAAGAGGTTCCTGATCAAACTCGACCGGGAGGTCCCGCAGGGCCTGGACGTCCACTTGGTGCTGGACAACTACGCCACCCACAAGACCCCGGCCATCAAGACCTGGCTGCTGGCCCACCCTCGCTTCCACCTGCACTTCACGCCCACCGGGTCCTCCTGGCTCAACCTGGTGGAACGCTGGTTCGCCGAGCTGACCAACAAGCAGATACGGCGAGGCGTCCACAAGAGCGTCCAGGCCCTGGAGAAAGACATCCGCACCTGGATCGCCGCATGGAACACCGACCCCAAGCCCTACATCTGGACGAAGACCGCGGACGAGATCCTCGAACGTCTCGCCAACTATCTGAACAGAATTCCTGACTCAGAAGACTAG
>NZ_JBIBWL010000035.1:0-1338 GCF_043081325.1 Streptomyces sp. NPDC014882 | reverse complement strand
GACGACCGCGGCCGGGACCATGTGCTCCGGCAGCGAGGCCCGCAGCGCTTCCCGCAGCGCCGCCGGGTCCGTGGCCGTGCCGTCGCCGTCCGCCACGACGTAGGCGACGAGGCGGCGGTCGCCGGGGCGGTCCTCGCGGACGGTGACGGCGGCCTGGCGGACGCCGGCCAGGTTGCGGACGGCCGTCTCGACCTCTCCGAGTTCGATGCGGTAGCCGCGGAGTTTGACCTGGTCGTCGGTGCGGCCCAGGTAGGTCAGTTCGCCCGGCGCGGTCCACCGCACCAGGTCTCCGGTGCGGTACATCCGCTCACCCGGCGACCCGAACGGGCACGCGACGAACCGCTCGGCCGTCAGACCCGGCCGGTTCAGGTAGCCGCGCGCCAGCCCCGCACCGGCCACGTACAGCTCACCCGTCACACCCGGGGCGACGGGGCGCAGACCCGCGTCCAGCACGTACGCCCGCGCGTTCGCGATCGGCCCGCCGATGGGCACGCTGTCCGCCGGGGTGGCGGTGAGGGGGGTGCTCATGGTGGCGCAGACGGTGGTTTCGGTGGGGCCGTAGGCGTTGATCATGCGGCGGCCGGGTGCCCAGGCTTCGACGGTCTGCGCGGGGACGGCTTCGCCGGCGGTGACGAGGGTGCTCAGTGTCGGCAGGTCGGAGGGGTCCATGGCGGTGAGGGCGACGGGGGGGATGGTGGCGTGGGTGATGTGCTGGTGGTGGACGGTGTGGGCGAGGTCGGTGCCGGGGCGCAGGTGGTCGGTGGTGGTGGTGATGAGGGTGGCGCCGGCGAGCCAGGTGGTGAAGACCTCGGAGACGGAGGCGTCGAAGCTGGGGGAGGCGAACTGGAGTACTCGGCTGTCGCTGGTGATGGCGAAGCGTTCGATCTGGGCGGAGGCGAGGTTTCCGACGCCGTGGTGGGGGACGACCACGCCCTTGGGGCGGCCGGTCGAGCCCGAGGTGTAGATCACGTAGGCCGGGTGAGACACCTCCAGCGGCGACAGGCGGTCCGCGTCCGTGAGGTCGGTGGCGGTGTGGTGGTCGAGGGGCAGTTCGTGGAGGTGCAGGACGGTGCCGGTGGTGTCGGGGAGGGGGGTCAGGCCGTCGGTGAGGGTGATGACGGGGTGGGCGTCGTGGAGGGTGTAGGTGATGCGTTCGGTGGGGTGGGCGGGGTCGATGGGGAGGAAGGCGGCGCCGGTTTTGAGGACGGCGAGTTCGGCGACGAGGAGGTCGAGGGAGCGGGGCAGGACGAGGGCGACCACGCTCTCGGGTGCGGCGCCGTGGCCGACGAGGTGGCGGGCGAGGCGGTTGGCGCGCTGGTTGAGTTCGTCGTAGGTGAG
>NZ_JBIBWL010000034.1:0-1562 GCF_043081325.1 Streptomyces sp. NPDC014882 | reverse complement strand
CTAAGGGCTGTCCCGCAAGTGATCTCAGATGTGCTCCTCAGCAGTCGTCGTCATAGATCCACTATCCGGTCAAGGCGAGGTTGTGGAGCCGGGCGATGCCGAGCATGGCGTGGTGGACGCCGTCTCCTTTGAGGCGGCAGTCGCGGAGGATCTTCCAGGTCTTCATGCGGGCGAAGGTGTGCTCGACGCGGGCGCGGACTTTGCGGTGGGAGGTGTTGTGGGCTTCCTTCCAGGCCGGTAGCTCGGTCTGGCCGGGTTCGCGGCGGTGCGGGATGATCAGGCCGGTGCCGCGGTAGCCGCCGTCGGCGATCACGGTGGTGTTGCCGACCGAGTTCTTGGCTCCGGACAGTTCCCATGCCTTGCAGTCGTTGCGGTTGCCGGGCACTGGCCGGCCGACGGAGACGACAAGGCGTGAGTCGGCATCGATGACGACCTGGTGGTTGGTCGAGTAGCGGTAGTTCTTGGACTGCTCGGCCACGCTGTGGTCCCGTGTCGGCACCAGGGTGCCGTCCACGATCAGCACCGTGTCTCTGCGGAAGCGGCTCCGCAGCCGCAGCGCGAGCAAGGGACCGAGCTGGTTCACGATCCGGCCTGCGGCCGACTTCGAGATCCCGAACAAGGGAGCCAGTTGCCGCAAGGTCAGGTTCGTCCGCCAGTACGCGGCGACCAGCAGCACCCGGTCTTCCAGCGGCAGGCTCCATGGACGGCCTCGGCAAACGCGGGGCGGGCCTTCGCGCCGCAGCATGGTGATCAGTTTCCCGAACTGCTTCGGGCTCAGACCGGAGTACGGCGTTATCCATGACGGCTCCGACGCCGTGATCACAGCCCCCACATGAAGATCATCTCAGTCGTGGGTGGCCCCGGCCTCCTGCGCAGATCCAAGCCTACGAGCCTTGGATCTGCCGGCCGAGGTCAGTAGAGCCAGCGGTCCAGGAGCCCTGGCCAGAGAAACCCCTCGTAGCCATTGAAGGCCGCCGGGTCGATCTCCTTCAGCTCCTCGGCCAGCCGGTTCAGCTCGGCGAAAGCCCGCTCTTCCTCTTCTTCAGAGAGGTACTCCTCGGGGCCGTCCGGCTCGTTGAGGAGCTCGGAGGCTTTGACGCGACTGCCATAACAGTGAAGGACGTCGAGCCACACACCGACACCCGAGTTGGCGAAGCCCGCCTCCCCGTCCGGCATGACGAAGTAGACCGCCCCGGTCTCCGGCTCGACGCCGAACGATGACCGCTCGGCCTGATCATCGGGGTCCGCCTGCTCGGTGAGACGGTAGAGCGGGCCCCGGGAGGTGAGGAGGGCTGGCTCAGCCTCGCTCTGCATCACGACTCGTTCGATGAGGCGCGGAGCGACCGGGATGCCGACCTCGACGAGCTGTGCCTTCATAAAGTCCGGGATCCGCCAGCCGGCCACAACGTCCTGTCCGACTCGCATGACATGCCCCAGGCCGGCCCACTCGGTCAGCTGGTCGAACGTCGCCATCGAACGATCCTCTTCCGTCGGCTGTGGCCCTGACCCTATCGAGCGGCCTCAGATCACGGCACAGCCGCACTTGCGGGACAGCCCTTAGG
>NZ_JBIBWL010000033.1:0-1586 GCF_043081325.1 Streptomyces sp. NPDC014882 | reverse complement strand
CGGCGCACGGCCATGAAGATGCGGGGCATGACGGGGAAGTGGAAGGCCATGTGGCACTCGTCGCCGCCGGTGGCGTAGTCGCCGAAGTAGTCGACCACGTCCTCGGGCCACTGGTTGGCCTCGGCCAGGATCACGGTGTCCGGGTACTGCGCGTCGATCTCCTTGCGCACCCGCCGGAGGAACTCGTGGGTGGCCGGGAGGTTCTCGCAGTTGGTGCCCTCGGACGCGTAGAGGTAGGGCACCGCGTCGAGGCGGAAGCCGTCGATCCCGAGGTCCAGCCAGAAGCGGAGGGCGGCCAGGATCTCCTCCTGCACGGCCGGGTTCTCGTAGTTGAGGTCCGGCTGGTGGGAGAAGAAGCGGTGGAAGAAGTACTGGCCCCGTACCGGGTCGAAGGTCCAGTTGGAGACCTCGGTGTCGACGAAGATGATGCGGGCGTCGGCGTACTGCTTGTCGTCGTCGGCCCACATGTAGTAGTCGCCGTAGGGGCCGTCGGGGTCCTTGCGGGACTCCTGGAACCACGGGTGCTGGTCGCTGGTGTGGTTCATGACGAAGTCGATGATGACGCGCATGCCGCGCTGGTGGGCGGCGTCGACGAACTCCACGAAGTCGGCGAGGTCGCCGAACTCGGGCAGCACGGCGGTGTAGTCGGAGACGTCGTAGCCGCCGTCCTTCAGCGGCGACTTGAAGAAGGGCGGCAGCCACAGGCAGTCGACGCCCAGCCACTGGAGGTAGTCGAGTTTGGCGGTGAGGCCCTTGAGGTCGCCGACGCCGTCGCCGTTGCTGTCCTGGAAGGAGCGGACGAGGACCTCGTAGAAGACGGCGCGTTTGAACCAGTCGGGATCGCGGTCCTTGGCCGGGGTGTCCTCGAAGGTGTCCGGGACGGGGGAGTTGACGGTCATGGCGCTCTGGGGTCTCCGCTCTGCGCTGTGGGTCACCGGACGTGGAACACGTGGGCCGGCGTCCGGCCGGGCTCCAGGCGCACGTAGTTGCCGCGGCCCCAGTGGTAGGTCTCGCCGGTGAGTTCGTCGCGCACCGGCACGGACTCGTGCCAGTCCAGGCCGAGTTGCGGCATGTCCAACGAGACCGTGGCCTCCTGGGTGTGGTGGGGGTCGAGGTTGACCACGACGAGCACCGTGTCCTCGCCGCTGCGTTTGCTGTAGGCGATGACGGAGTCGTTGTCCGTGTCGTGGAAGCGGAGGTTGCGGAGCCGGTGCAGTGCGGGGTGGGTGCGGCGGATCTCGTTGAGGCGGGTGATCAGGGGGGCGATGGTGCGGCCCTCGCGGGCGGCGGCGTCCCAGTCGCGGGGGCGCAGCTGGTACTTCTCCGAGTCGAGGTACTCCTCGCTGCCCGGCCTGAGCGGGGTGTTCTCGCACAGTTCGTAGCCGCTGTAGAGGCCCCAGGCGGGGGAGAGGGTCGCGGCCAGGACCGCGCGGGCCTCGAAGGCGGGGCGCCCGCCGTGCTGGAGGTGGGCGTGCAGGATGTCGGGGGTGTTGGGGAAGAAGTTGGGCCGCATGTAGCTCGCCGCCTCGCCCGACAGCTCCGTCAGGTACTCGGTGAGCTCTTCCTTGGTGTTGCGCCAGGTGAAG
>NZ_JBIBWL010000032.1:0-2174 GCF_043081325.1 Streptomyces sp. NPDC014882 | reverse complement strand
ACCCCGACCGAACAGACCATCACCGACGTGTGGTCCGACGTCCTCGGCATCGACACCATCGGCATCCACGACAACTTCTTCGAACTCGGCGGACATTCACTGCTCGCGACGCAGGTGACGTCGCGTCTGCGTCAGCGGCTCGGCGTGGACGTCCCGGTGCGGACCCTCTTCACGTCGCCCACGGTGGCGACCCTGGCCGCGGCCGTGCGCGAGCTGGAGACGGCCGACGAGGCGCCGCTGGTTCCGGCCGACCGCGACAGCGGACCGCTGCCGTTGTCGTTCGCGCAGCAGCGGCTCTGGTTCCTGGATCAGCTGACGCCTGGCAGCGCCGAATACCTCGTGCCGTTCGGGCTGCGCGTGCGGGGCACGCTTGATGTCAGTGCCCTGGGAGCGGCGTTCACCGGCCTGGTCACCCGGCACGAGGTGCTGCGCACCCGGTTCGTGACGGACGGATCGGGCCGTCCCGCGCAGGTGGTGGAGGCCCCGTGGGTGGTCACTCCGGTGGTGCACGACGTCCGGGCCCTCCCGGCGGCCGACAGGGAGCAGGCGGCGTCGGACATCATGGCGACGGAGGCCCGAAGGCCGTTCGAGCTGGACGGCGGCCGGCTCCTGCGGGTGGACGTGGTGCGTGTCGCCGACGACGACCAGTATCTGCTGATCACGTTGCACCACATCGTGTCGGACGGCTGGTCGTCCGGGATCCTGGCGCGCGAGCTGCGTGAGCTGTACGCGGCCGCCGTCGCCGGACGTGAGGTGTCGCTGCCCGAACTCCCGGTCCAGTACGTGGACTTCGCCGTCTGGCAGCGGGAGCAGCTCAGCGGCGAGTTCCTGGAGGATCAGCTGGCGTACTGGCGCGAGCGCCTTACGGGAGTGGCGACCCTGGAGCTGCCGACCGACCACGGCCGGCCGGCCGAGAGGGAGGGCGCCGAGGGCGACACCGTGTACTTCTCGGTGCCGTCGGAGGTGGCGGAGGGGCTGCGGACGGCGGCGAGCGGGCAGGGCGCGAGTCTGTTCATGGCGCTGCTGGCGGTGTTCCAGATCGTCCTGGCCCGCTACTGCCGGCAGGACGACATCGCGGTCGGCACCCCGATCGCGGGCCGCAACCGGGCCGAGACCGAGGACCTGATCGGCTTCTTCGTCAACACCCTGGTCCTGCGCACGGACCTGTCCGGCGACCCGGCGTTCACCGAGCTGCTGGCCCGCGTCAAGGACACCGCGCTCGGCGCCTACGACCACCAGGACCTGCCCTTCGAACGCCTCGTCGATGAGCTGGCCCCCAACCGGGACCTGTCCCGCAACCCGCTCTTCCAGACCCTGTTCGTCTTCCAGAACACACCGGACGGCGACACGTGGAGCCTGCCCGGCCTGACGGTCGAGCAGATCGGTGTGGGCGGCCAGGACGCCAAGTTCGATCTCCAGCTGACCGCGACCGAGGCGGACGGCGAGCTGCTGGCGGCCCTGGAGTTCCGGACGGACCTGTTCGAGCGGGCGACGGTCGAGCGGTTGGCGGGCCACATCGCGACGCTGGCCGCGTCGGTGGCGGCCACGCCGGGGGCGCGTCTGTCCGACCTGAACATGCTGACGGTGGGGGAGCGGCGGGAGGTCCTGGTCGACTGGAACGGCGTGTCGGGTCCGTATCCGGACACGGCGACGATCCACCGGCTGATCGAGGAGCGGGTGGCCGCACATCCCGATGCGATCGCCGTGACGCAGGGCGACCACCGCTGGACCTACGCGGACATCAACGCCCGCGCGAACCGGCTCGCGCATCACCTGCGTGACACCGGGATCGGGCCGGACATGCTGATCGCCGTGTGCCTGGAGCGGTCGCCGGAGCTGATCGCGACGCTGCTGGGCATCCTGAAGGCGGGGGCGGCGTTCGTTCCCCTCGATCCGGAGTATCCCCTCGACCGGATCGCCTACATGGTCGAGGACACCGGCACGCCGTTGATCGTCACCAGTTCCGACCTCGCTCACCGGCTGCCGGGCACGGTCGAGCGTCTGCTGGTGGACACGCAGTGGCCGGCGGGTGCGGAGGGTGATCCGGTGCCGGTGGCGTCGCCGGACGATCTGGCGTACGTGATCTACACGTCGGGTTCGACGGGCCGGCCGAAGGGGGTGGCGCTGGAGCATCGGGGGGTGGTGAATTACCTGCACTGGTGCGACCGCAACTA
>NZ_JBIBWL010000031.1:0-3367 GCF_043081325.1 Streptomyces sp. NPDC014882 | reverse complement strand
GACACCCCCGGCAACAAACAACTCGTCGCCTACCTCGTCCCCACCCCCGGACACGCACCCACCGCCGGCGACCTGCGCACCCACCTCCAGCAGCAACTGCCCGACTACATGATCCCCAGCCTCTACATCCCCCTCGACCACCTCCCCCTCACCCCCAACGGCAAGGTCGACACCAAAGCCCTCCCCGCCCCCGACCACCACCGACCCGACCTCACCACCACCTACACCCCACCCCGGACGGACGTCGAGCGCACCCTTGCCGCGATCTGGTCCGAGATCCTCGGCATCGACACCGTCGGCATCCACGACAACTTCTTCGAACTCGGCGGGGATTCGATCATCAGCATCCAGATGATCGCCCGCGCCAAGAAGTTCGGTGTGCACCTCACCCCGCGGCTGATCTTCAAGAACCAGACGATCGCCGAGATCGCGGGCCACGCCGGTACGGCCACGCCGGTCGACGCGGAACAGGGCCTCGTGGTGGGCGAGGTCCCGCTGACACCGATCCAGCACTGGTTCTTCGAGAAGGACCTGCCGGCGTTCGACCACTTCAACCAGGCCGAACTCCTCGTCACCGACGGGCTCGACGCCGACGTGCTGCGGCTCGCGCTGGTCGACCTGGTCGAGCACCACGACGCGCTGCGTCTGCGCTGCGCCGACGGGTCCGACGGCTGGCGGCAGTACCTGGACGAGACCGTGGACACCGGCGTCCTCGACGTGCACGACCTGTCCACAGTCGCGGACGAGTCCCTGGCGTCGGTGTCGCTGGACATCGCGGAGGAGACGCAGCGGAGCCTCGACCTGGCCAAGGGACCGCTGCTGCGGGCCGCCCTGCTGGAGTCGGGCCCCACGCGCGGGCAACGCCTGCTGATCGTCGTACACCACATGGCGGTCGACGGCGTGTCCTGGCGGATCCTGCTGGAGGACCTGGGCAGTTGCTACGAGCGCCGGGCCGCCGGGCTCGCGCCCCTGTTGCCGGCGAAGACGACGTCGTTCCGGTCGTGGGCACAGCGACTGCACGGCTTCGCCGACTCCGAACAGGCACGAGCGGAGTTCGCCTACTGGGCCGAGCCCAAGCCGGCCGGCCGGGTGCCGCGCGACCGGGACGGCCGCAACGATCTGGGCTCCGCCGCCGGTGTCGTGGCGAAGCTCAGCCCCGAGGAGACCCGTGCCCTGCTGCGGGACGTGCCGAAGGTCTTCAACACCCAGATCAACGACGCGTTGCTCACCGCGCTGGCGCACGCCCTGCGGGACTGGACCGGGGACGACGAGACGCTGGTCGGTCTGGAGGGACACGGCCGTGAGGATCTGTTCCCCGACGTGGACCTGTCACGGACGGTGGGATGGTTCACGTCCGTCTTCCCCGTCGCCCTGCGGCTGGCGCCGGGAGCCACCAGCGCGGTGGACTCGCTCGACTCCGTCCGCGAGCAGCTGGCGCGGATCCCCAACAAGGGCGTCGGCTACGGCATCCTGCGCCATCTCGGTGCCCCGGACGTGGCGTCCGTACTACGCCGGCAGCCCACTCCGGAAGTGAACTTCAACTACCTGGGGCAGTTCACCAGGGACCTGCCGGGCATCGGGCGGTACGCCGGCCCCGAAGAGCCCAAGGGCCACTCGATCAGCCCGGACGGCATGCGGTGGAACGTGCTGGACGTGACCGCCGCCGTCGAGGGCGACACGTTCGGCCTGTACGTCAACTACTCGACCGCGCTGCACGACCGGCGCACCGTCGAGCACCTGGCCGACGGCGTCCTCGGCCACCTGCGCGAGCTGATCGCCGGTGGCGCCGACGGAACCGCCGACGCCCGCCGGGAGTCCCCCGGTGTTCCCCTCACCGATGTCGGTGACGCCGACATGGCCGCGATCCTGAAGAGGTTCTCGATATGAGCGCGCACAACGTGGAAGACGTCTACGGACTCTCGCCCCTGCAGTTCGGCATGCTGTACCACTCGCTGGAGGACACCTCCGACACGCGCCCCTACATGGTGCAGATGACGGAGGAGGTCGAAGGGCCCTTCGACGAGACGCTGTTCGGCACCGCCTGGCAGCAGCTCGTCGACCGGCACTCGATCCTCCGCAGCGCGTTCGTGTGGGAAGGGGTGTCGGAGCCGGTCCAGGTGGTGCAGCGCAGGGCTCCCCTCCCCTTCGAGGTGAGGGACCTGCGCGGCCTGGCCGATCAGCAGGAACGGCTCGACGCCTTCCTGGCGGAGGACTGGGACCGAGGGTTCGACCTGTCACGGGCCCCGCTGGTCCGGGTCACCGTGCTGCGCATGGCGGAGGAACGCCGGATCGTCGTCTGGTCGTTCCACCACATCCTGCTCGACGGCTGGAGCGTGCAGATCCTCCAGAAGGAACTGTTCTCCTTCTACCGCGCGTTGCTCGACGGCACTCCCGCCGAGCTGCCGCCGGCGGTCCCGTACCGCCGGTACATCGAGTGGCTCAACTCCCGCCGGGACGACAGCTCCGCGGCGTTCTGGTCCGACTACCTGGCGGGCGTCACCGAGCCCACCGCCCTGCACGTCGACCGGGACACCGGGGACACGGGAGTCGGCGAGGTCGAGGTGCGCGCCTCCGCGGAACTGTTCGCGCGGGCCCGGGACTACGCCAAGTCCCAGCGCATCACGATGAACACTTTGGTACAGGGCCTGTGGTCGATCCTGCTCTCACGGTACAGCCGCCAGGACGAGGTGCTGTTCGGGTCGACGATCTCGGGCCGCTCGATCGATCTGCCCGGCGTCGAGTCGATGATGGGCCTCTTCATCAACACGCTGCCGGTGCGCGGCCGGCTCACGGGCGACCTGGTCGTCTCCGAGTGGCTGCGGGACCTCCAGGACGAGCAGCTGGACATGCGGCAGTGGGAGTACTGCCACCTGGTCGACGTGCAGAAGCACAGCAGGATCCCGCGCGGCGAGCCGCTGTTCCGGTCCATCCTCGTCTTCGAGAACTACCCGGTGGTGCAAAAGCCGTCTGACTTCCCCGAGGGACTGACCCGGCGCCTGGTGAACTGTGTGGAGCGCACCGGGTACCCGCTGACCCTCGTCGTGTCGGCGGGCCGGGCACTGGAGTTCCGCTTCGTCTACGACCGGAGCAGGTTCGACGCGGAGACGGTCGAACGCATGGCAGGCCACCTCGAGAGCCTGCTGGCCTCCGTGGTGGACTCGCCCGGGGCACGCATCGGCGACCTGAACATGCTGACGGTGGGGGAGCGGCGGGAGGTCCTGGTCGAGTGGAACGGCGTCAGCGGTCCGTATCCGGACACGGCGACGATCCACCGGCTGATCGAGGAGCGGGTGGCTGCCGATCCGGACGCGGTGGCCGTCACGCATGGCGGGCGTCAGTGGACCTTCGGGGAGATCAACGCGCGGGC
>NZ_JBIBWL010000030.1:1656-3414 GCF_043081325.1 Streptomyces sp. NPDC014882 | reverse complement strand
CCTACACCCTTACCCCGGGACAAC
This sequence comes from Streptomyces sp. NPDC014882, assembly GCF_043081325.1. NCBI lineage: Bacteria > Bacillati > Actinomycetota > Actinomycetes > Kitasatosporales > Streptomycetaceae > Streptomyces > Streptomyces sp. NPDC014882. Next base: position 3,390 of record NZ_JBIBWL010000030.1, on the reverse strand, counting down.
CACCGCCCGGGCTGGACTACCTTCCTGCGTCACCCCATCACTCACCTACTAACCGCTTGGGCCGGCGGCTCCACCACTTTCCTTTCCCCGAAGGGTCCGGAACGGCTTCACGGCCTTAGCATCACGATGCTCGATGTTTGACGCTTCACAGCGGGTACCGGAATATCAACCGGTTATCCATCGACTACGCCTGTCGGCCTCGCCTTAGGTCCCGACTTACCCTGGGCAGATCAGCTTGACCCAGGAACCCTTAGTCAATCGGCGCAAACGTTTCTCACGTTTGTATCGCTACTCATGCCTGCATTCTCACTCGTGAACCGTCCACAACTCGCTTCCGCGGCTGCTTCACCCGGCACACGACGCTCCCCTACCCATCACGATCCCCGTTGGGGGTACATATCGCAATGACACGACTTCGGCGGTACGCTTGAGCCCCGCTACATTGTCGGCGCGGAATCACTAGACCAGTGAGCTATTACGCACTCTTTCAAGGGTGGCTGCTTCTAAGCCAACCTCCTGGTTGTCTGTGCGACTCCACATCCTTTCCCACTTAGCGTACGCTTAGGGGCCTTAGTCGATGCTCTGGGCTGTTTCCCTCTCGACCATGGAGCTTATCCCCCACAGTCTCACTGCCGCGCTCTCACTTACCGGCATTCGGAGTTTGGCTAAGGTCAGTAACCCGGTAGGGCCCATCGCCTATCCAGTGCTCTACCTCCGGCAAGAAACACACGACGCTGCACCTAAATGCATTTCGGGGAGAACCAGCTATCACGGAGTTTGATTGGCCTTTCACCCCTAACCACAGGTCATCCCCCAGGTTTTCAACCCTGGTGGGTTCGGTCCTCCACGAAGTCTTACCTCCGCTTCAACCTGCCCATGGCTAGATCACTCCGCTTCGGGTCTTGAGCGTGCTACTGAAAACGCCCTGTTCGGACTCGCTTTCGCTACGGCTACCCCACCCGGGTTAACCTCGCAACACACCGCAAACTCGCAGGCTCATTCTTCAAAAGGCACGCAGTCACGACGCACCAAGCAAGCTTGATGCGCGACGCTCCCACGGCTTGTAGGCACACGGTTTCAGGTACTATTTCACTCCGCTCCCGCGGTACTTTTCACCATTCCCTCACGGTACTATCCGCTATCGGTCACCAGGGAATATTTAGGCTTAGCGGGTGGTCCCGCCAGATTCACACGGGATTTCTCGGGCCCCGTGCTACTTGGGTGTCTCACCAACGAGCCGCTGACGTTTCGACTACGGGGGTCTTACCCTCTACGCCGGACCTTTCGCATGTCCTTCGTCTACATCAACGGTTTCTGACTCGTCCTGTCGCCGGCAGACGACAGAAGTGAGATCCCACAACCCCGCACACGCAACCCCTGCCGGGTCTCACACGTATACGGTTTGGCCTCATCCGGTTTCGCTCGCCACTACTCCCGGAATCACGGTTGTTTTCTCTTCCTGCGGGTACTGAGATGTTTCACTTCCCCGCGTTCCCTCCACATACCCTATGTGTTCAGGTATGGGTGACAGCCCATGACGACTGCCGGGTTTCCCCATTCGGAAACCCCCGGATCAAAGCCTGGTTGACGGCTCCCCGGGGACTATCGTGGCCTCCCACGTCCTTCATCGGTTCCTGGTGCCAAGGCATCCACCGTGCGCCCTTAAAAACTTGGCCACAGATGCTCGCGTCCACTGTGCAGTTCTCAAACAACGACCAGCCACCCATCACCCCG
>NZ_JBIBWL010000029.1:0-5380 GCF_043081325.1 Streptomyces sp. NPDC014882 | reverse complement strand
GCCCGGCTCCACAACCTCGCCTTGACCGGATAGTGGATCTATGACGACGACTGCTGAGGAGCACATCTGAGATCACTTGCGGGACAGCCCTTAGCTGCCTTCACCCGGCGCTTGCGCGCGGCGAGCCCCTTGCCGGTCGTGTCCGGCGTCGGGACTTCCACACCCGCCCTAGCGGCACACGTCGCGCCCCTGGTGGACGCCGTCGTCATCGGCACCCCCGTCGTCCGCGCTCTGGCCAGCACCCCCGAACAAGCGCCGCAGCTGGTCGCCGCGTTCGCCCGCGCCCTTGCTTCGACGGCCGCCACAGAGCCGCGCGCCCGCTCCCCTACCCGCCACTGAGCAGTCGACAGGACCACAGCGCACGCCGCACCTCCCCCTACCCCTACCCCAGGACAAACCCATTTCAGATCAGCCCCAGTTCCGCGCCCTTTCCCTCGGCGCGGGAGTCCAATCCAGCACCCTCCTTGCCCTGTCAGTAGAAGGTTTCCTCCCCAAGGTCGACTACGCGATATTCGCCGACACCGGATGGGAGCCCCGAGCGGTTTATGCCCACCTTGACCGACTGGAAAGGGAGATAGCCGCCCCCGCGGGCATACCGGTACTTCGCGTGTCGGCCGGAAATATCCGCAGCGATGCTCTTAACCCCGATCACCGGTTCGCCTCCATGCCGCTGCATATCCTGAATCAGGACGGGCGACCTGGGATGACGCGGCGGCAGTGTACCGGCGAATATAAGGTGCGGCCGATCAAGCAGAAAGTGCGCGAACTTCTCGGCCGCCCCTACCCGAACCGCATACCAAAGGACGTTTTCGTCGAGCAGTGGGTCGGCATATCCACGGACGAATTCCATCGCGCGAAGGACGCGGACGTCAAGTACATGCGCAACCGGCACCCGCTACTGGACATGTCGTGGAGCAGGTCCGACTGCGTGCGCTACCTGACGTCATTCGGGCTCGCCGATACGCCGAAGTCGAGCTGCCTGGGATGCCCGTTCCACGGAAATGCGCAGTGGCGGCATATTCGAGATACCTCCCCGTCCGAGTGGGCGGACGTTGTCGAATTCGACGCGGCCATCCGGCAGGGCAATGCTCGCGCCAATGCGTCGGGCAGCCGATTGCTCGGCGAAGCATTCCTGCACCGCTCGCGCGTGCCGCTGAGCCAGGCGCCGATCGACCACGTCACCGCTGCCGAGCGGGCTGCCCTGCAGCTCAGCGCGGAGGAGGCCGAGGTCTTGGAGAGCGGTGTCGAGGACGGCTGCTCGCCCTGGGCGTGCCGCGGTGATGCCGAGGCGCTAACGCAGGACGGCTTCGGGCTGGCTACGTGATCCTCGACCTCTTCGCGGGGTCGGGCGGCTGGAGCAGGGCCCTGCAGGTCCTCGGCGTGCGCGACGTCGGGCTGGAATGGGACCAGTGGGCGTGCAAGACCCGATCGGCGGCTGGGCAGTTGACTATCCGGTGCGATGTGCCGAGGTATCCGGTCTGGCCGTTCGTCGGCCGTACCCGCGGTGTGATCGCCTCGCCGCCGTGCCAGGCGTGGAGCATGGCCGGCAAGCGCCTCGGCCTGCTCGACCAGCCGCTGGTGCACGAGGCGGTCGCCGACCTGGCCGTCGGCCGCGACACCCGCGAACGTCTCCTGGCCGCCTGCCGCGACGAGCGCTCCCTGCTCGCCGCCGAGCCCATGCGCTACCTCTACGCCCTGAACGCGGCGGGCGAGCCGGACTGGGTCGCCATGGAGGAAGTCCCGGACGTCCTGCCTCTGTGGAAGCAGTACGCCGCCGTCCTGCGCGGGTGGGGGTTCTCCGTCTGGTACGGGATCCTCAACGCCGCCGACTTCGGGATCCCCCAGACCAGGAAGCGGGCGATCCTCCTCGCCTCCCGCGTTCGGCCTGCACAGCCGCCCACGCCCACGCACGCCCAACTCGCCGAACCTGAGTCGCTGTTCGGCCCGGGCCGTACCCGCTGGGTCAGCATGGCCGAAGCCCTGGGATGGGGCGCGACCGACCGCCCCGTCCCCACCGTCTGCGCAGGCGGCGGGCCCGGCGGCGGGCCTGAGCCGTTCCCGTCGGGCTCCCGCAAGACGCTCTCCGACGCCCGCGAGCGCGGCACCTGGATGCCCCGGCCGGACGGGGCGGTCCTGCAGTCCCGGCGCGAAGGCGCGGGGTGGGCGGCCCGGCACGGCACCCGCGAGAACCGCAGCGCCGACGCTCCGGCGCCGACCCTCACTGCCGAAGCCCACCGCTGGTCCTGGTCCCTGCGCAGCAACAACCAGGCCAACGCCACCGTCCGGCCCCTGTCCGAGCCGGCCGGCACCCTGTTCTTCGGACACCGCGCGAACGAGTGCACCTGGGTCGCCGAGCCCGCCTCGCCGCCGACCGAGGAGGCCGCCACCCCGGCTGTCCCCGAGCCGATCCGGATCACCGCCCGCGAGGCCGGCCTCCTGCAGACCTTCCCGGCCGACTACCCCTGGGCCGGCAACAAGGGCCAGCAGTTCTCCCAGATCGGCAACGCCGTGCCCCCGCTGCTCGCCGGCCACCTCCTCGCCCCGCACCTCGGCCTCCCCCTCAATCCCGACGACTTCACCCTCGCCGCCTGATGCCCCGCACCCCCGAACCCGACGAAGACGACCTCGACACCCTCGTGTCCCCTCGACCGGTGTTCCACGTCGAGCAGGCCCTCCTAGGTGCTCTCCTCCTCGACCCGCACCGCCAGGACGACGTCAGCGGCATCGCCGCCAACTCCTTCTCCACCGCCGCCCACGCCGCCCTGTACGGCGCGATCACCACCCTGCCGCGACCCGACCCCGCCGAGCACGCGAAGAACACCCAGTGGCTCGACCGCGTACTCACCAAGGCCCAAGAGCAGGCACGCGGGCTGACCGCCTCCTACCTGCACACCCTCGTCCAGGTCTGCCCCTGGCCCCGCCACGCCCCCGCCTACGCCCGGATGGTCGAGGCCGGACACGCCCGCCGCCGCCTGCACACGGCCGCCGAACGCCTCATCCACACTGTCCACGACGCCTCCCTTCCCCACCCCGTCCAGACGGTGCTCACCGAGGCCGACGCACTCGCCGCGGTCGCGGACGACATCGCCACCCGCTTCCCGCCCCGCGCAGGCGTCCTGCCCCGCACGCCGGCACCGCCGCCACCCGCCGCACCGCACCCGGCAGAGGCCGCCGAGGAGGAGCAGCTCCTCCTCGCCACCGCCACGGCCTACCCCGCCGGCATCGACACCGTCCGGTGGCTGCTCCCCGACGACCTCACCGTGGCACTGCACACCGGTCTGTGGCAGTGCCTGACGGCCCTGGCCCGCCGCGGCGATCCCGTCGACCCCGTCACCGTCCTGTGGGAGGCCCAACAGCGCGGCCTGCTGAACGACGGAAGCGCACCCGACGAGGTCCTGCGCATGCTCGCCGAACCGGCCGGGTCCGCCGAGCACTGGGGCGAACGAGCCCTGCAGCGCTCCCTCCTGGCCACAGCCGAGCACACCGGCCGGCGCATCCAGGCGTACGCGGACGACCCGGCGAACACCCCGTTCCAGCTCGTCGTCGGCGCCCGCCGCGCCCTCGCCGACGTCGCCGCCGTCCGCACCCGGTGGCAGCACGCCACCGCAGCCACCCCACCGCAACTCCAGCGGCCCATGCCCACCACCCGCGCCGGACCGCCGACCAACCGGGCCGCGCCCACCGCCCGATCCTCACGAGCAACCCGGTAGCCCCCCGACGACACCGGTGGCCGGGTACGAAGGCCCGGCCACCGGCAGGACAGATGAGACCCCCACGTGACTCCCCCTATCGACGCCCACGTCCGCCTCGACACCCACCCCACCCACCCCAGCGCCGTACAGGCCGTCGTGACCGGCACCCAGGCCAGCATCGCCGTCATGGCGCTGGAGGCGGGCGGCTGGAGCGTCGCCGCCACAGACGTCCTGGTCCTGGCCCGCATCGACCACGAGGAGCCCTACTGGGCCAACGACGCCGTCACGCACCTCGTCGCCGAAGGCATCACCGTCGAGATCACCCCCGTCTCCAGCAGGCCATCGACGAGGAATGGACCTGGCCGAACTACCCGATGCCCTGGTGCACCCGCAGGGAGATCCGCGAGGTCTCCGACCAGGCACAGAAGATTCATGACGACATCCACCGCGGCCACCTCCTCATCCACGCCCACGCCCACGCCGGTGGAACCACCGTCGCGGTCGGCACCTACCTCCACCGGGGCGGGAAGTCCGTCTACCTGCACGGCGAGAACCACCTGCGTCAGATCGCCGACACCTTCGACTCACCCGCGCAGGCTCTGCTCGCCTTCGAGAAAGTTCACGCAGCCGAGAGGCGCCCCGGACAGGCACCCCTTACCGACACCGAACGCGAGGCCATCGCAGCTCGCTCCGTCTTCGACGTCACCACCGCCAAGTCCGCGCTCGTCCCCGCAAAGCCAGAGACCGTCCCGATCTACCTGGCAGACGCCGGCGACCACGACGCGCTCCTCGACACCTTCCTCGACGCCCACCGCGAGTTCGAGAAGTGGTGCACCTGGTCGGATGACACCACCCACGCCATCCACGAGTCGCAGACCCTGCGCATCGAGCACGTGCACGAAACCTCCGCCTACGAGACCGCCTGGACCGTGGCCGCCTACGAGACGCCCGTCTCCGAGCGCATGTGGGTACTCACCGCGACCGGCGCCACCCCCGCCCCGCTGCTGCGGGATCTGCTGACCCACCTCGCCGATGGCGAGGGCTGGGACACTGCCCTCGGCGCCCCGGTGAACGAGAAGATGGTCACCGCGGCCACCCAGCCGCTCTCCAGCGCCGGCTGGAAGCACACCGTGGACGGGCGATGGATCCGCTGGACGTCCTCCGACGGGAACGCGGGCATCCAGTTCGACGCCTTCGCCGCGCAGCACCCCAGCCAGAATCAGGCCACGTGGACCATCTGGGCCGGAACCAGCCCTGACCAGGGCAGACCCTCCTGGTCGATCACCGTGTCCCCGCAGACCCCGAGTTCGCTGCTCGCGAGCCTCTCTGAATTCCTCGCCCACAAGACCGGCACGCGCCAGGACCAGCCTCGCCTCCGGCCCGCCGGCTCCGGCGGTCACCGCCGACCCCTCCGCTGGCCGCTCACGCTGACCAGCAACCACGGGAGCGGGGCAACATAGCGCGGGAGCGCCGGTTGGCCAAACCGACAACCGCGGACCATAGATAGTCCACCGCCACTCCCGTCCGCACGTCGAAAGAAGCCCTCACGACCCCAGACACGATTCGAAGCGATACCCGCCCGGCGACGCGCAGCCCTAGGGGGTGTGTGATGTCGTGATCACGCGGTGGTCACGAGGCCTCCGGGACAGGCCGAACCGCAGAAATCAGCCCAACCAGTAGTGCTCGAC
>NZ_JBIBWL010000028.1:0-13486 GCF_043081325.1 Streptomyces sp. NPDC014882 | reverse complement strand
CCACAGGGCGTAGTCGGCGTACTGGACGGGGAGTTCGTGCCAGGCCGGTTCCTCGCCCCGGCACCGCGCCGCATAGGCCGCCGACAGGTCACGCGCCAGCGGACCCATGGACCAGCCGTCGGCGGCGATGTGGTGCAGCACCAGCAGCAGCACGTGCTCCCGCTCACCGGTCCGCAGCAGCGTCGCCCGCAGCGGCAGGTCGGCGGAGATGTCGAAGCCGCGCGCCGCGCTCGTGCCGAGCGCCGCCGGCAGGTCCTCCTCCCGGACCTCGACGAGGTCCAGCCGGGGCGCCGCACCGTCCAGGACGACCTGGACCGGGCTGCCGCCGACCTCGCGGAAGACGGTGCGCAGCACCTCGTGGCGGCCGACCACGTCGTGCAGTGCCGCGTCCAGCGCGGCGGCGTCGAGCACGCCGGTGAGCCGCAGCGCGACCGGCAGGTTGTACGTGGCGGCCTCCGCGCCGTCCAGCCGGCTGAGGAACCACAGCCGCTGCTGCGCGTACGAGACGGGAAGGTGCTCGGGGCGCGGCGCGCGGGACAGGGCCCTGCGGGCCGGCCGGGCGTCACCGAGCAGCGGGGCGAGCCCCGCCGGGGTGGGCGTCTCGAAGAGGGCCCGGAGGGGCAGTTCGACGTCGGCCTCGGTACGGATCCGGCTGATCAGGCGGGTGCCCAGCAGGGAGTGGCCGCCCAGCTCGAAGAAACCGTCGTCGGCGCCGGCCGGGGCGTCGAGCCCGAGGATCTCCCCGAACAGGCGGCACAGCAGGGCCTCCTGCGCGGTGGCCGGGGCGCGGCCGGGCTCCCCGGTCCGTACCTCGGGCGCGGGCAGGGCCTTGCGGTCGAGCTTGCCGTTGGGGGTGAGCGGCAGGGCGTCGAGCGTGACGAAGGCCGACGGCACCATGTACTCGGGCAGCGCGGCCGCCAGGTGCCCGCGCAGTGCGCCGCCGTCCGCCTCCGCGACGGCGCCGGCAGCGGAGTCGGCGTCCGGTGCGGGGACGGCGGCGGGAGCGCTGTCGCGGGTGGTGGCGGGGACGGTGTAGGCGACGAGGCGCTTGTCGCCGGGGCGGTCCTCGCGGACCACGACGGCCGCCTGGGCGACGGCCGGGTGGGAGACCAGGACGGACTCGATCTCGCCGAGCTCGATGCGGAAGCCGCGGAGCTTGACCTGGTCGTCGGCGCGGCCGAGGTACTCCAGGGCACCGTCGGGGTTCCAGCGCACCAGGTCGCCGGTGCGGTACATGCGGCCGCCCGCGTCGCCGTAGGGGCAGGCGGTGAAGCGTTCGGCGGTCAGTGCCGGGCGGTTCAGGTAGCCGCGGGCCAGCTGCTCGCCCGCGAGGTAGAGCTCTCCCGCCACACCCGGGGCGACCGGGCGCAACGCCGCGTCCAGCACGTACACCCGCGTGTTCCACACCGGGTGGCCGATCGGGACGGCGCGGGTCTCCTCGAAGGGCTCGCAGGTCCAGTGGGTGACGTCGACGGACGCCTCGGTCGGGCCGTAGAGGTTGTGCAGCTCGGCGTCGAACAGTTCGAAGAAGCGGGAGCGCTGGTCGCCGGTGAGGGCCTCGCCGCTGCAGAACACCCGCAGGAGGGACTCCCCGCAGCCGGCCGCGGCCGGTTCGGCGAGGAAGGCCTGGAGCATGGACGGCACGAAGTGCAGCGTGGTGATCCGCTCGGAGCGGATCAGTCCGGCCAGGTAGACCGGGTCGCGGTGGCCCTCGGGACGGGCCAGGACCAGGGTGGCGCCGGTGATCAGCGGCCAGAAGAACTCCCACACCGACACGTCGAAGCCGGACGGCGTCTTCTGGAGGACCCGGTCGTCGGCGCGCAGGCCGTACCGGTCCTGCATCCACAGCAGCCGGTTGACGATGCCGCGGTGCGGCACGGGCACGCCCTTGGGGCGGCCGGTGGAACCGGAGGTGTAGATGACGTACGCCGGGTTGTCGGGGCGGGCGGTCTCCGGCAGCGGTGAGGCGTCGAGCGCCTCGAGCGCGGCGACCAGTTCCGCGTCGTCCAGCGCCAGGCGGGGGACGCGCGGGCCGGGGCGCTCCGGGAGTCCGGCCGCCGCGACCGTCAGCAGCAGGGCGGGGCGTGCCTCGGTGAGCAGGTGGCCGATGCGGTCGGCGGGGTAGTCCGGGTCGACCGGCAGGTAGGCGGCGCCGGCCTTGAGGACGGCGAGCAGCGCGACGACGAGCTCGGGGGAGCGCGGCACCGCCACCGCCACCGTCCCCTCCGGCCCGACGCCCTCGGCGACGAGGCGGCGGGCGAGGCGGTTGGCGCGGGCGTCGAGCTCGGCGTAGGTGAGGGTGGTGTCCTCGAAGACGAGGGCCGGCGCGTCCGGGGTGCGGGCCGCCTGCCCGGCCAGGAGAGCGGTCAGGGTGGTGGCGGGCACCTCGTGGCCGGTGTCGTTGCGGCGCACGAGGAGTTCGTGCCGCTCGACGGGGCCGAGGACGTCGATCCGGCCGATGGCGCGGTCCGCGTCCGCGACCACGGCCTCCAGCAGCCGGACGAAGCGGGTGGTGAGCTTCTCGACGGTGGCCCGGTCGAACAGGTCGGTGCTGTACTCGACGATGCCGTCGAGCCCGTCGTGGCCGCCGTCGGCGCCGCGCTTCTCGCCCAGCTCCAGCGCGAGGTCGAAACGGGCCGAACGGGTCTGCGCGGCGCGCGGCTCGACGCTCAGGCCGGGCAGCTCCAGGGCGGCCCGTTCGGTGTTCTGCAGCGTGAGCATCACCTGGAACAGCGGGTGCCGGGCGAGGGAGCGTTCCGGGTTGAGGACCTCCACGAGCCGGTCGAAGGAGACGTCCTGGTGGGCGTAGGCGGTGAGGTCCGTCTCGCGGACCCGGGCCAGCAGCTCCCGGAAGGTCGGGTCGCCGGAGGTGTCGGTGCGCAGCACCAGGTTGTTGACGAAGCAGCCGACGAGGTCGTCGAGGGCCTCGTCCGTGCGGCCCGCGACGGCGGTGCCGAGGGGGATGTCCTGGCCGCAGCCGAGCCGGTCGAGCAGGGCCGCGAGGCCCGCCTGGAGGACCATGAAGAGGCTGCAGCGGCTGTCGCGGGACAGCTGGACGAGCCCCCGGTGCAGCTTCGGGGTGAGCGAGAAGGCGACGACGTCACCGCGCAGGCTCGCCCGCGCGGGGCGCGGACGGTCCACGGGCAGCGCCAGTTCCTCCGGCAGGCCGGCCAGGACCTGCTTCCAGTGGGCGATCTGGCGGGCTCCGGCACCGTCCTGGTCGTCCTCGTCGCCGAAGAGGTCGTGCTGCCAGAGGCTGTAGTCGGCGTACTGCACCGGCAGCGGCTCCCACGCGGGGGCCTCGCCGGCCCGGCGCGCGGCGTAGGCGGCCGACAGGTCGCGGGCCAGGGGCGCGAGCGACCAGCCGTCGCCCGCGATGTGGTGCAGCAGGAGCAGCAGGACGTGCCGCCGCTCGTCGAGGGCGAAGAGGGTGACCCGCAGCGGGGTCTCGGCCGCCAGGTCGAACGGGAGGGACGCGGCCTCGGCGAGCCGGTCGTCGAGGTCGTCGTCGCCGACGGCGACGGGACGGAGCTCGGTGGCCGGGGCCGGGGGCAGGACGACCTGGTGGGGACGGCCGTCGGTCTCGGCGAAGACGGTGCGCAGGCTCTCGTGCCGGGCGGTGACGTCGGCCAGCGCCTCACTCAGGGCGCGCCGGTCCAGCTCGCCGTCGAGCTGCAGCACGAGCGGGATGTTGTAGCCGGCTCCGGTGGTGTCGAAGCGGCCGAGGAACCACAGGCGCCGCTGGGCGAAGGAGAGCGGGATTTCGGCCGGCCGCGGCCGGGACTCCAGGGCCGGGCGGCCGTCCGCGGACCGCTGGAGGAGGGCGGCGAGCCCGGCCGGGGTGGCCGACTCGAAGAGGCTGCGCAGCGGCAGCTCGGCGTCGAACGCCGACCGCACGCGGCTGACCAGGCGGGTGGCCTGGAGGGAGTGGCCGCCCAGGTCGAAGAAGCTGTCGTCCACCCCGACGGACGGGCGGCCGAGGATCTCGGCGAACAGGCCGCACAGGATCTCCTCCTGCGGGGTGCGCGGGGCGCGGCCGGCGCCGCCGACCGCCTCCTCGGGCGCGGGCAGCGCCTTGCGGTCGAGCTTGCCGTTGGCGGTGAGCGGGAGGTCGCGCAGCACGACGAAGGACGACGGCACCATGTACTCGGGGAGCGTGGCGGCCAGGCGCTCGCGCAGCGCCCGGGGTTCGACCGGCGGGCCCTGGACGTCGAGGGGGACGGTGTAGGCGACGAGGCGCTTGTCGCCGGGGCGGTCCTCGCGGACCAGCACGACGGACCGGGCGACGCCCTCGCAGGCCGTGAGCGCGGTCTCGATCTCGCCGAGCTCGATGCGGAAGCCGCGGAGCTTGACCTGGTCGTCGGCGCGGCCCAGGTACTCCAGCGTCCCGTCCTCGGTGGAGCGGACCAGGTCGCCGGTGCGGTACATGCGGCTGCCCGGAGCGCCGTAGGGGCAGGCGGTGAAGCGTTCGGCGGTCAGGGCCGCCCGCCCGAGGTAGCCGCGGGCCAGCTGCTCGCCCGCGAGGTAGAGCTCTCCCGTCACGCCCGGGGCGACCGGGCGCAGCGCCGCGTCCAGCACGAGGACGCTCGTCCCGTCGACGGCCCGGCCGATGGCCGGGACACCCGTGCCGGCGGTGAGGGGTTCGCTGAGGGTGGCGACGACGGTGGATTCGGTGGGTCCGTAGGCGTTGACCATGCGGCGGCCGGGGGCCCAGCGGTCCACGAGGGCGGCGTCGGTGGCGTCGCCGCCCACGACCAGGGTCCGGAAGTCCGGCAGGTCCGTGGCGGGGACGGTGGCCAGGGCGGCCGGCGGGATCAGGGCGTGGGTGATGCCGTGGTCGGCGAGGACCCGGCCGAGCGCCTCGTCGGCGAGGGGGCCCGGCGGGGGGACGACCAGGGCGGCGCCCCAGGGCAGGCTCATGCACAGTTCGAGCACGGAGGCGTCGAAGCTGGGCGAGGAGAACTGCAGCACCCGGCTGTCCGGGCCGACGTCGCACCGCCGGGCCAGGACCGCGGCGAAGGCGGCGAGGCCCTGGTGGGAGACGACCACGCCCTTGGGGCGTCCGGTGGAGCCGGAGGTGTAGATGACGTAGGCCGGGTGGGCCACGGTCAGCGCGGACCGCCGGTCCGCGTCCACGAGGTCCGTCGCCGGCTCGGCGCTCAGGTCCAGCCGGTCCAGGAGCACCCGGCCGGCGGTCGCGGACCCGGGCACCCGGTCCGCCTCGTGACCGGTCGTCACGACCAGGACCGGGTCCGCGTCCTCGATCATGTAGGCGATCCGGTCGGCCGGGTAGTCCGGGTCGACCGGCACGTACGCGCCGCCCGCCTTCATCACGGCCAGCCGGGCCACGACGATGTCCACCGAGCGCGGCAGCAGCAGGGCGACGATCTTCTCCGGGCCGACGCCGTGTCCGACGAGGTGGTGGGCGAGCCGGTTGGCCCGCTCGTTCAGCTCCGCGTACGACAGCGAGCCCTCGTCGGAGACGACCGCCGGGGCGTCCGGGGTGCGGGCGGCCCGCGCCTCGAACAGCGCCGGGAACGTCGCGGCGGGCGTCTCGGGCCGGGCGCCCCGCCACGCCCGCAGCAGCCGCTCGCGTTCCGCGGCGGTGAGGACGTCGAGGCGGCCCAGGAGCTCCCCGGGGGCGCCGGTGAAACGCTCCAGGACGTGCTGGAGCCGCAGGCCGACGAGCTCCATCTGCCCGGCGGTGAACAGGTCCGGGCGGTACCCCAGGCGCAACCGCATCCGCTCGCCGGGGAGGATCGCCAGGCTGAACGGGTAGTGGTTGTCGTCGGTGGTGTGCACGCCGGTGACGCGCAGCCCGTCGACGGGCTCGGAGAAGCCGTCGGTGTCGACCGGGTAGCTCTCGAACGCGGTGATGGTGTCGAAGAGTTCGCCGCCGCCGAGGAGGGACTGGATGTCGGAGAGGCCGTAGTGCTGGTGGTCCATCAGTTCCGACTGCTCGTCCTGGAGGCGGCGCAGCAGGTCGGCGACGGACCGCCCGGCGTCCAGGCGGACGCGGACCGGCAGGGTGTTGATGAAGAGGCCGACCATGTTCTCCATGCCGGCCATCTCCGGCGGGCGGCCGGAGACGGTGCTGCCGAAGACGACGTCGTCCCGGCCGGTGAGGCGGCCCAGCAGGACGCCCCAGGAGGCCTGCACCACGGTGTTGGCGGTGAGGTCGTGGCGGCGGGCCAGGGCCGCGACGGCCGCCGTCAGCTCCGCGGAGAGCTCGTGGTGGTGGTAGTGCGGGGGCTCGGTGGCGGCGGCCGGGGCGGCCGGGGCCAGCAGGGTCGGCCCCTCGACCCCGGCCAGGGCCCGGCCCCACGCCTTCGCCGCCTCCTCGCGGTTGCGGGAGGCGGCCCAGGCGAGGTAGTCGCGGTACGGGGTGACCCGCGGCAGCCCGGTCTCGTCACCGCCCTGCGCGTACAGGACGAACAGCTCCCGCAGCATGATCGCCATCGACCAGCCGTCGAGCAGGATGTGGTGGTTCGCCAGCACGAAACGGAACCGCCGGCCCGGGAGCCGTACGAGGGTGAAGCGCACCAGCGGCGGCGCGGTCAGGTCGAAGTGCCGGGCGCGGTCGGCGACCATGAGCGCCTCGAGGCGGCGCGGCTCGTCCTCGGCCGCCACGTCCGTCAGGTCGATCTCCTGCCAGGGGAGTTCCACCTCGCGGGGGATGATCTGCACGGGCTTGTCGAAGCCCTCGTGCAGGAAACCGGCGCGCAGGTTCGCGTGCCGCCGGAGCAGGGCGGCGGCGGCCGCCTTCAGGGCCGCCACGTCCAGGGCGCCTTCGAGGTCGAAGGCGATCTGACCGCCGTACACGTCGAGCTCCTGCTCGTCGAGCAGGGCGTGGTACAGCATGCCCTCCTGCATCGGCGACAGGGGGAGGACGTCCTCAAGTCCCGCACCATTCATGACGACTTCCTCCACGTGCTTTCCAGAAGATCGAGTTGTGCCTGAGACAGGTTCACCAGCGGCATGTCCGACGGTGAGTGGCCGCCCGACTCCGGCGCGGCGGCGTGCCGGGTCAGTGCGTCGAGGGCGTCGAACCAGTCGTCCGCCAGCTCCCGCATGTCCCGTTCGGGGAACAGCCCTTCGGGCCAGGTCCAGGTGACGTCCAGTTCGGGACCCCCGGGGAGGTCCCTCACGAGGGCGTTGACGTCGATGGCGTGTGCCAGCCGGGTGTCCGGGTCGCCGGCCGCGGCGCCGGTCAGGGCGGCCGACTCCGGGGCCACGGCCCAGTCCTGGCCCTCGGCGCCCGGAGCACCGACGCGCCCGAGGTAGTTGAAACCGATCTGGGGGTCGGGGTACCCGGCCAGCAGGGGGGCCGTGGCCGGGTTGAGGTGGCGCAGCATGCCGTGGCCGATGCCGTGGTCCGGCACGGCCCGCAACTGCTCCTTGACCCGCTTCACGGCGCGCCCCAGTGCCGCGCCGCCGGCCCGCACCTCGTCCCGGTCGACCTGTCCGGGGTCGAGCCGTACCGGGTACACGGTGGTGAACCAGCCGACCGTGCGGGACAGGTCGGCGCCCTCGACCACGTCCTGCCGGCCGTGGCCCTCGAGGTCGACGAGGACGGCCCCGTCCTCACCGAGGCCCCGGCGGCGGCGCCACTGGGCCACGGCCAGGGCGAGTCCGGTGAGCAGCACGTCGTCGACCCCCGCGTGGAACGCGGCCGGGACGCCGGTGAGCAGCGGCTCGGTGCGGTCGGCGGGCAGCGTCAGGACGAGCGAGCGCGCCCCGGCCGCGGTGTCGGACGCGGCGAGCGGACGTGCGCCGAGGGGCGTCTCCTCCCCGGAGAGCATCTCCAGCCACAGCTCCACCTCGTCCTCCCGCCGGGCGGCGGCCTCGACGAGGCCCTGCGCCCAGCGGCGGAAGGAGGTGCCGGCCGGTGCCAGGCGCGGCTGTCCGCCGTCGGCGGCGGCCTGCCAGGCGGCGGCGAGGTCCGGGAGCAGGATCCGCCAGGACACGCCGTCGACGGCCAGGTGGTGGACGGTGACCAGCAGCCGGCCCGGGGCCGACGGCCCGGCGTCGAACCAGACCACCCGGAGCATCCGTCCGGCGGCCGTGTCGAGCGCGCGCCAGGCGGCCTCCGCCTCGGCGGCGATCAGCGCCTCCAGGTCCGCACCGGTGAAGCCGCCCGTGGGGACGCGGACGACGGCCTCGGCGGCCGGGACGCTGCCGCGGGCGGGCACCTCCAGCGACCAGGGCGTGCCGGCCTCGCCGCGGGTCACGGTCATGCGCAGCGCGTCGTGGTGGTCCAGCACGGCCTGGACGGCCGTGGTCAGGTGCGCCAGTCCCAGTCCGGCCGGCACCTGCACCAGCATCGACTGGACGAACCCCTCGGTGGCCCCGCCGTGCTCCTGGAGCCAGCGGATGACGGGGGTGGCCGGCAGGGTGCCGATCCCGGCGTCCGGGTCCTCGGCCGGGGCGTCCTCCGCCGCGCGGACCACGGGCGCCAGGGCGGCGACGGTCCGGTGGGTGAAGACGTCCTTCGGGGAGAACACCAGGCCGGCGGCGCGGGCGCGGGCGACGAGCTGGAGGGAGACGATGGAGTCCCCGCCGAGGTCGAAGAAGCTGCTGTCGACGCCGACCTCGGGCAGTCCGAGGACCTCGGCGAAGAGCGCGCACAGTTCCCGCTCGACCGGGTCGCCCGCCGCCCGGCCGCCCGCCCGCGCCGAGAAGTCCGGTGCGGGCAGCGCCTTGCGGTCGAGCTTGCCGTTGGCCGTCAGCGGCAGCGCGTCCAGCAGGACGACGGCCGCGGGGACCATGTACTCGGGCAGGGTCCGCCCCACCCGTTCCCGCAGCGCCGCGGGCTCCGGGGCGGCCCCGGCGGCCGGGACGGCGTAGCCGACCAGGCGGCGGACGCCGGGGGCGTCCTCGCGGACCACGACGGCGGCCGCGGCCACGTCGGGGTCCGAGGCCAGCGCGGACTCGATCTCGCCGAGCTCGATGCGGAAACCGCGGACCTTGACCTGGTCGTCGGCCCGGCCCCGGTACTCCAGCAGCCCGTCCGCCGTGGTCCGCACCAGGTCGCCGGTGCGGTACAGGCGGGAGCCGGGCTCCCCGAAGGGGTTGGCCACGAAGGCGGCGGCCGTCAGGTCCGGGCGGCCCAGGTACCCGCGGGCCAGCTGGTCGCCCGCGAGGTACAGCTCGCCGGTCACCCCCGGCGGCACGGGCCGCAGATGTCCGTCGAGGACGTGCAGCCGGGTGTTGCGCACCGGCCGGCCCACCAGGGGGGTCCCGCTCTCCGACAGAGCCAGGAAGACGCTGTCGATGGTGGCCTCGGTCGGGCCGTAGAAGTTGTACGCGGTGGTGCGCGGGGCGGCGCGCAGACGCGACCACAGGTCGGGACCGAGGGCCTCGCCGCCGAGCATCAGCACCGCCGGGTGGTGCCGGCCGTCGGCCAGCATGCCCGCCTCCACGAGCTGTCCGGCGAACGCCGGGGTGAGGTCGAGGAAGTCGACGCGTTCCCGGTCTACGTAGGCGGCCAGCGCCTGCGGATCGCGGCGGGTGTCGTCGTCGATCAGGTGGAGTTCGTGGCCGTCGAGCATCCACAGCACGCCGTCCCAGGCGGTGTCGAAGGAGAACACGGCCGTCAGCGCCACCCGGAAGCGGCCTTCGGGGCTCCCGGCCCGCGCGTGCCGGTCGAAGAGCGTCTCCTTGTGACCGAGGAACAGGTTGACCAGGCTGTGGTGCGCGACGACCACGCCCTTGGGGCGGCCGGTCGAGCCCGACGTGTAGATGACGTACGCCGGGGCGGCGGGGGTCAGCGGCGCGGTGCGGTCACCGTCCACCACGTCCTGCGGGCGGGCGGCGGCCAGCTCCCGGCCGGTCTCCTCCGTGTCCAGCACCAGGCGTCCGGTGCCCGCGCCGAGGCCTTCGGCCGTGAGGCGGGCGTCCCCCTCGCCGTCGGTCAGCACCACCGCGGGCGCGGCGTCCCGGAGCAGGTAGGCGATGCGGTCCGCCGGAAGCCCGGGGTCCACCGTCAGGAACGCGCCGCCGGCCTTCAGCACCGCGAACATCGCGACCAGCACCCGCGGGTCGCGCGGCAGCACGAGCGCGACGATCCGCTCCGGGCCGACGCCCCGCCCGATGAGCAGCCGGGCCAGCCGGTTGGCCCGCTCGTTGAGCTCCGCGAAGGTCAGCGCGGTGCCGTCGAAGACGACGGCGGCCGCGTCGGGCGTGCGGGCGGCCAGGTCCTCCAGCAGCGCCTGGACGGGGTGTCCGGGCACCGGGTGCACGAGCGGGTTCCCGCCGGCGAGCGCCGCCCGCCGTTCCTCGGCGGTCAGCACGTCCAGCCGGCCGACCGGACGCTCCGGGTCCTCGGCCACCGCTTCGAACAGCCCGGTCAGCCGGGCCGCCAGGGTCCGCGCGCGGTCCTCGGGGAAGCGGCCCGGGGCGTACTCCAGCCGCAGCCGGAGCCGGTCACCGGGCAGCGCCGCGAGGGTGACGGGGTAGTGGGTGGCGTCCGCGCCGTCGACGTCGGACACCCGCAGCCCGGTGCCGGGGAGTTCCAGCACCGCGGCGTCCATCGGGTAGCTCTCGAACACGGTGAGGGTGTCGAAGAGGTCACCGATGCCGACGAGGCCCTGGATCTCGGAGAGCTGCACGTGCTGGTGCGGCATCAGCCCGCTCTGCGCGGCCTGCACCCGGGTCAGCAGGGCGGAGACGGTCTCCGCCGGGTCGACGGCGACCCGTACCGGCACCGTGTTGATGAACAGGCCGACCATCGACTCGATGCCGGGCACCTCCGGCGGCCGGCCGGAGACGGTGGCGCCGAACACCACGTCGTCCCGTCCGGTCAGCCGGGCCAGCAGCACCGCCCACAGGCCCTGCACCACGGTGTTGAGCGTCAGTCCGGTCCCGCGGGCCCACTCCTGCAGCCGCCCGGTCAGCTCCTGCGACAGCTCGAAGGGCAGCTGCCGCGGCACCTCCGCCCCGTGGCCGGCACCCCGGCCCGCGGAGTCGTCCGGGACGAGCAGCGTCGGCTCCTCCACGCCCTCCAGCGCGCTCCGCCAGGCGTCCAGGGACACGGCGCGGTCCTGCTCGCCGACCCAGGCCAGGTAGTCGCGGTACGGGGTGACCCGCGGCAGGTCGCGGTCGGCGCCGAGGGCGCGGGCGTAGTGGGTGAACAGTTCGCCGAACACGATCGGCATGGACCATCCGTCGAGCAGGACGTGGTGGTTGCCGAACACCAGCCGGTGGTGCTCGTCGGCCAGCTTCACGAGGGTGAAGCGCAGCAGGGGCGCGACGGACAGGTCGTAGCGGGTGGCGCGGTCCTCGGCGAGGATCCGCTCCACCCCGGCCCGCCGCGCGTCCTCGTCGAGGCCGCTGAGGTCGGCCTCCCGCCAGGGCAGGTCCACGGCGGCGGGGATCACCTGGACCGGACGGTCCGCGACGTCCATGCGGAACGCGGCCCGCAGGTTGTCGTGGCGTGCCAGCAGCGACTCCGCGGCGGCCCGCAGGGCGGCGGCGTCCAGCGGGCCGTCCAGGCCGAAGGAGAACTGGACGCCGTAGACGTCCGGCCCGTCCTCGTCGAACATCGCGTGGAACAGCAGCCCCTCCTGGAGCGGTGCGACCGGCAGGATGTCGGACGGCGCGGGGTGCGCCTCCTCGATGCGGTCGATCTGCTCCTGGCCGAGCCGCACCAGCGGCAGGTCGGACGGGGTGAAGCCGCCCGCTCCGGGCAGGGCGGCGTGCGCGGCGATGTCCCGCAGCGCGTCGAACCAGCCGTCCGACAGCGCCCTGACGGCGGCCTCGTCCAGCAGACCCCCGGCCCACACCCAGGTGACGGTCAGCTCGGGGCCCCCGTCCGGGCCGTCGAGGACGACGGCGCTGATCTCCAGCGGATGCGGTACGGCCATCGCCTCGTCGGCGATGCCGGTGCCCACCAGCAGGTCCGACTCGGCGGCCGGGGCCCAGTCGGCCGGCCCGGCGGTACCGCCGACGCGGCCCAGGTAGTTGAACCCGATCTGCGGAACGGGCAGCCCGGCGAGCACGGACCGCGACCCGGGGTCGAGGTGGCGCAGCAGTCCGTAGCCGATGCCGTTGCCGGGCACCGCCCGCAGCTGTTCCTTGACCCGCTTCACCGCGGCGCCGACACCGTCGGCGCCCGCGTCCAGACGCACCGGGAACAGGCTGGTGAACCAGCCCACCGTCCGCGAGACGTCGACGCCGGCCAGGACGTCCTCCCGGCCGTGGCCCTCCACGTCCAGCAGTACGTCGTCGCCGTCGAGGCCGCGGGCCCGGCGCCAGCCGGGCAGCGCCAGTGCCAGCCCCGCCAGCAGGATCTCGTTCGCCCGGGCGTGGAACACCCGGGACGCCTCGCCCAGCAGCGCCGAGGTCACCTGGGCCGGCAGCGACACCGACAGCGACCGGGCGGTCCCCATGGTGTCGCGGGCCGGGTCGGCGGGCCGGTCGCCCAGCAGCGGGTCGGGACCGGTCAGGACCCGCTCCCAGAAGGGCAGTTCGCCGGTGCGCTCCGCCGCGTGGGCGGTCAGCTCCCGGGCCCAGGTGCGCAGCGAGGTCGGCACGGGGTCGAGCTCGACGCGGCGGCCCGCGGCGACGGCCGCGCCCGCGGCGGCCAGGTCGTCGAGGAGGATGCGCCACGACACCCCGTCGACCACGAGGTGGTGGGCGGTCAGCAGCAGCCGCCCGGGAGCCTCGTCCCCGGCGTCGAACCACACGGCCCGCAGCATGACGCCGTCCTCGGGGGCGAGGGCCGCCCGCGCCGTGTCGTGGTGCCGGGCGATGCTCTCCCGCAGGGCGGCCTCGTCCATGCCGAGCGCGTCGGCACGGCGGACCAGGGCGGTGGCCCGGACCGCGTCCCGCGGGAGCACCTCCAGGGACCAGCCCTCGGCGCGGCGGTGCAGACGGCTGCGCAGCGCGTCGTGACGGTCCAGGAGGGCCTGCATCGCCTCGCAGAGCTGCTCCTGGCGGGTTCCCGCGGGGACCCGCACCAGCATCGACTGGCTGAACCGGTCGGTGGGGCCGCCGAGTTCGGAGAGCCAGGCGACGATCGGCGTGGTGTCCACGGGGCCGATGCCCGCGTCCGGGTCCTCCGCCGCGTGCGCGGTGGCGGCCTCGGCGACCTCCGCGAGCGCGGCGACGGTCCGGTGCTGGAAGACGTCGCGGGCGGTGAGGGCGAGCCCGGCCCTGCGGGCGCGGGCGACGAGCTGGATGGAGACGATGGAGTCGCCGCCCAGGTCGAAGAAGCCGTCGTCGACGCCGACGTTCTCCACCCCGAGCACCTCGGCGAAGATCGCGCACAGCGCGGTCTCCACGGGCCCGGAGGGCGCCCGGCCCGCGCCCGCCGCCCGGCCGTACGCGGGTGCGGGGAGGGCGGCGCGGTCGAGCTTGCCGTTGACGGTGAGGGGGAGGGTGTCGAGGGGGACGACCGCGGCCGGGACCATGTGCTCCGGCAGCGAGGCCCGCAGCGCTTCCCGCAGCGCCGCCGGGTCCGTGGCCGTGCCGTCGCCGTCCGCCA
>NZ_JBIBWL010000027.1:0-32133 GCF_043081325.1 Streptomyces sp. NPDC014882 | reverse complement strand
GACACCCCCGGCAACAAACAACTCGTCGCCTACCTCGTCCCCACCCCCGGACACGCACCCACCGCCGGCGACCTGCGCACCCACCTCCAGCAGCAGCTGCCCGACTACATGATCCCCAGCCTCTACATCCCCCTCGACCACCTCCCCCTCACCCCCAACGGCAAGGTCGACACCAAAGCCCTCCCCGCCCCCGACCACCACCGACCCGACCTCACCACCACCTACACCCCACCCCGCACCCCGACCGAACAGACCATCACCGACGTGTGGTCCGACGTCCTCGGCATCGACACCATCGGCATCCACGACAACTTCTTCGAACTCGGCGGACAGTCGATCAGCTCCGTGCGGGTGGTCTCACGGCTGCGGGAGGCCGGTCTGGGCGTCGCCCTCCAGCAGATCGTGCGCCACCCGACGGTGGCCCAGCTGGCGGCCGCGCTGAACGTTCCGCAACCGGCTTCGTCCGGGCTCGTGGTGCTCCTTTCCGCCGTGGCCGATCCCGAGCTGCCCGTCCTGTTCTGCGTGCACCCGGGAGGCGGCAGCACCCACCCGTACCGGGCGCTCGCGCGTTGCCTGGCGGGCACGTTCACCGTGTACGGCATCCAGGCACCGGGACTGAACGCGGACGAGGCGCCGCTCGTCGGGATCGAGTCGATCGCGGAACGGTACTGGCGGGAGATCCGCGGGGTGCGGCCCACGGGCCCGTGCACCATCCTCGGATGGTCGACGGGCGCCGTGATCGCGCACGCGATGGGCGCGGCGGCCCCGGAGGAGGTGGCCGGCCTGTTTCTGCTGGAGCCGGCGGTGACCGGCCACGACCAGCGGGACCGCTTCCAGCGGCACGCCGAGGTGTACCGCCGGGTGAACGCGCTGTGGCGCCGCGGCCAGAACGAGAACGGAGCCGAACGGAAAGCCACGGAGCGGGAGTTGCGGCGCCTGGCGCCGGAGATGAACCTCGACGGGAACCTGGTCACGCTCGACGAGTGGCTGCCCTATGCGGTGCTGGAGGCCGAGGTGCGCTCGCTCGCCGCCTACCGGCCCGGACGCTCGAGGGCCAGGGCGACGCTGTTCGTCAGTGACACGGTGCGTGACGGCAGCGGCGACGAGGTGCCGGAAGCCCGGTACATCACCCACTGGCGCGGGCTGTACCCGGAGGGTCTGGCCCAGCGGGCGATGCCGGGCCGCCACATGGAGATGGTCAGGGGCGACGCACAACTGGAGCTCGTGGTCTCCACGCTGCGGGAGGCCGTGCCGACGGCTGCCCCCGACCGGGAACGGGAGATGCTGCCGGCCTGACCGGGAGACCTCCCGCGAACAGTTCACGCAGGCGCTCGGCTGGGGTTTCCCAGCCGAGCGTTTTGCGTGGGCGGCGGTTGAGCCGGCCGGCGACGGCTGCCAAGCCGGTGCCCTGGGGGCCTCCGGTGGGTCGAGCCGGCGAGCAGGTGCAGGAACATGACACAGCGGGTGGCGCGTTCGCCCAGGGGGCCGATCGCGGACCTGCCGTCCGTGCCGATGGTCGGATCGCCCTCCCAGGGGGCCGGGCACGGCCCGGTCTGTGGCTTCGCCAAGTCGCTCACCCGGTCCGGGGCTTCTCCGGGACGCTCGCCGGCGGGCCCCTCGTCCCGCTCCCTGGCCCGCCCCGCCCCGCCCCGCCACGCCGTACCCGACGCCACCGGGGCACTCGTCCGGACCGGCCAGGACGCGGCGCGTGGCGTGCACCCGGGCCCGGAAGGCCGCCGCGGGGACCCCGTCCGTGCTGTCGGCCGGGGCGGAGGAGTCTCGGAGGCCGGGGGTGTCACCGCCCCGGACCGCCTCGGTCGCACGGCCGATGACGTCACAGTCCAGCCCTCTCTTTTCGCCTCCCGTCTCCCCTCCCCCTCCCCCTCCCCCCGTCCCCCCGGTCCGTCCCTCCCTCGCCCCGCGATGCACACGACGACGCCCCGGTCTCGTGCCCCCACCTGGTGTTCGGTGGGGCACGAGACCGGGGCGTCGGGGCAGCGGCCGGCGCCGCCCGGCTCACCAGCGCTTCAGGTCCGGGAAGAAGCCCGGTATCTCGGTGGCCCGGCCGGTGCGCACGGCGGTTCGGTAGATGTGGTAGCCGACGGCCAGGTCGAGGACGCCGAGGCCGAACGGGGAGAACACGGTGGGGCGGTCGTGGCCGAGGGTCACGTCGCCGCGCAGCACGTCGGCCAGCGTGCCGTCGATGAAGTCGCGCGTGCCGTACTCCGTCTCCGTGAGATGGGGCGAGGTCCGTGCGGTGAGGCAGTGGTCGATGTCGTCCAGGACGTTGTGACACTTGATCATGACGGTGGGGTGGATGTCGCGCAGGGACAGGTTCAGGATGAGCTGGCCCGGCAGGAGGGTCTGCCCCTCCGTCAGCCAGGGCGCCGGCGCGGTGGTGGCGAGGACGACCAGGTCGGCGGTGGCCAGGGCCTCGTCGATCTGCGACACGGTCCGGGTCTGCCAGCCGTGGGCGTCGGCGGCGTAGGCGGCGAAGGTCTCGGCGTACGCGTCGACGTGGTCGTGCACCAGGCACTCGCGGACGTCGGTGTCGCGGGCGGCGAGGAAGTCGGAGACGGTCCGGCCGATGACGCCGGCGCCGACGAAGAGGACCGTCTTCGGAGTGTCGCCGTCGGCGAGGGTCTCCACGGCGAGCGCGGCGGACGCCGCGGTGCGGGCCGCGCTGATGCCGGACGCCTCCAGGCAGGCGAACGGGTAGCCGGTCTCGGCGTCGTTCAGCAGGAGGACGGCCGAGGCGCGCGGCAGGTTCTGGCGCACGTTCTGCGGGTAGCTGGCGATCCACTTGAGGCCGGAGACCGGTGTGTCGCCGCCGAGGTGGGCGGGCAGGGCGATGATCCGGGCGCCGGGATCGTGCGGGAAGCGCAGGAAGTGGCTGTTGGGGTTGACGGTGGCCCCGCGGCTGTGCTGGAGATAGGTCTCCCGCACGAGGTCCAGGACGTCCGACGGCGCGGAGCCGATGACATCCTGGGCGACGGAGCCGTCGATCACGTGGAAGGTCGACATCGGTGGTGGCCTTTCGAGGGCAGGTGGATCGGGCGGGCCGGTGGATCGGGTGGGATCACGTCAGGACGCCGAAGTTCCGCTCGACCCAGTCGCCGTTGTAGATCGTGCCGAGGTAGCGCTCGCCGAGGTCGGGAGAGATCGCGGCGATGCGGGAGCCGGCCGGGAGGGTGTCGGCCCGGCGGCGGACCGCGGCCAGGACCGAGCCGGTGGAGCCGCCGGTGAGCAGGCCGTGGGTGCGGGCGAGCAGTCGGCACTCGCGCACGGCATCCTCCTCGGCGACCAGCACGACGTCGTCGGCGAGGCCGGGTTCGAACAGCTCGGGGACGCGGCTGGCGCCCAGTCCGGGGATGCGTCGCGGGCCGGGTGCGGCGCCGAGGATGACGGAGCCGAGGGCGTCCACGGCGACGATCCGGGTGTGGGGCGAGAATTCGCGCAGGTACTGTGCGCAGCCGACGAAGGTGCCCGTGGAGCCGACGCCGATGAACAGGTAGTCGAGGTGCTGGACCTCCTTGAGCAGGCTGCGCGCGGTCTGTTCGTAATGGACGCGCGGGTTGGCCGGGTTGGCGTACTGATTGAGCCAGACCACGGTCGGGTCCGCCTCGACGCGGCGCCGGATGTGGGCGATGCGCGACTGGAGGAAACCGCCGTTGGCATCGACGGTGTCGACGACGACCACCTCGGCGCCCAGGGCCTGCATGTGATCGATGCTCGTGGCGTTGGTGTTCGGGTCGACGACGCAGGTGAAGCGGTACCCCTTGGTGGCGCAGATGGAGCTGAGGGCGATGCCGAGATTGCCGGAGGAGGACTCGATCACCCGGGCGCCCGGCGTGAGGACGCCGCGGTGCTCGGCGTCCTGGATGAGGCTCAGCGCGGTCTTCAGCTTGACGGATCCGGCCGGGTTGAGACCCTCGATCTTCAGGAAGACGTCCGAGCCGGGCACCATCCGGGGCAGCAGGACGAAGACGTCGTCGGTGACCAGTTCATAGGCGTGTTCGTAGATCATGACCGGGGCTCCCACAGGTCTTCGGGGCCGGTCTCCTCCGCCGCGTAGCGGCCCAGCGCGCTGACGGCCATGCGCAGTTCCAGCGCCATGGCGTCCAGCAAGCGCTCGAGTCCGTGCTCGGGGTCCTCGTCGGCGGCGATCAGGGCGGCGCGGCCGAGGCCGACGGCGCGGGCGCCGAGGGCGAGCAGCTTCACGGCGCGGATGCCGTCCCAGACGCGTCCGCTGGCGAGGAGGGTGCGGCCGGCGGGGTCGACTCGGCGCAGGCATTCGGCGAGGGGCAGTCCGACGTGGCCGAGGAAGCCGGTGGGGGCCCAGCCGGTGCCGCCCTCGGCGCCGTCGACGGCGACGGCGTGGGCGCCGGCGTCCCAGGCGACGGTGGCGGCGTGGCCGACGTCGCGGCCGGGGAACAGCTTCACCCAGCAGCGGGCGCGCGGGTAGTTGTTGCGCATGAGCTGGATCTGCCGGCGGAAGATCTCGGCGGTGAAGGTGCCGGGGCTCGCACAGCGCAGCACCGACGAGGCGTCCGGGCCGAGCCGTTGCACGGCGTACTGTCCGGCGAGGTCGGACGCGACCGCTTCGCTGATCATGGTGAGGCCGCCGAGGCCGGGCTTGGCACCCTGGCCGACCTTGAGTTCGAAGCCGAGGCGGCCCGAGGTGAGGAGAGCGGTGACGGCCGGGTCGCTGTAGACGTGGTTCCAGACCTCGGAGTCCGCGTCCTCGGTGCTCTGCTGGACGCAGATGCCGCCGACACCGTCGGGGAGTTCCTCGCAGTACGCCTGGATGCGTTCCAGCAGGCCCTTGCGGTGGTCGTCGCCGCCGGAGCGGAAGCCGTTCATGGGGGCGACGTTCTCGCCGATGACCATGGGGATGCCGAGTCGTCCGGCCTGGCGGCTGAGCGCGAGGCTGGTGCCGGCGACGCGGGTGGAGCCGAGCGCCGACAGGTAGACCGGCAGCGGGGCGGTGAAGCCGCCGAGGTCGGTGTCGAGGCGGACGTCCGAGTGGAGGGGTTCGCGGCCGAGGTCGATGAGTGCGGCGAGGCGGCCCGGCATGAAGACCGGCGGGGCCAGGCGCAGCGCGTCGATCTCGTCGCCGGCGGGCGCGGGGGAGGCGCCGAAGACGGCGGTGCCGTACCTGTCGAGGGGCGGGAAGACGGCGGCGGCGCCGTCCCGGGCCCGGGCGCGGACGGCGTCCTCGGGCAGGCCCGGTGCGGTCAGCCGGGTCACGGCGACACCACCCCCGCGATCTTCGGGAAGGCGGTGGTCCGCCAGGCCGAGTCCAGGCCGGTGACCCAGCGGGTCAGGCGCTCCAGGCCGATGCCGAAGCCGGCGCTGCTGGGGATGCCGTGACGGGCGACGTCGAGGTACCAGGCGTACTTGGAGGGATTCTCGCCGGTCTCCCGCATCCGGGTGACCAGGGTCGCGTAGTCGAACTCACGTTCGCTGCCGCTGCAGAGTTCGCCGCAGCCCTCGGGGGCGATGAGGTCGAAGTTGAGCAGGGTGCCGGGTGCGGCCGGGCTCTCCTTGTCGTAGAAGCCGCGGGAGCCCTTGGGGTAGCCGACGATGAAGAACGGGGCGTCGGCCTGGAGGGAGATGCGTTCCTCGGCCTCCCAGTCGATCTCGGTTCCGGCGTCCTGCGGGTAGCCGTCGCGGCGCAGGCCGTCGACGACCTCACCGTGCGGGACGCGGGCGAACGGCCGGGCCACGTACCGGCGCAGGGCGTCGGGGTCGCGGCCGAGCAGCGCGAGATCGGCACCGCACTCGTCGACGGCGGCGGTCACGGCGCGGCGGACCAGCTCCTCGGCGACGTCCATGGCGACGTCACGGGTGGCGCCCGCGTACTCGACGTCGATCTGCCGGAACTCGGTGAGATGACGATGGGTGCTGCTGGTCTCGACGGGTTCGAGACGGACGTTGGGCGCGACGAGGAAGATGCGGTCGAAGGCCAGCAGCGATGCCTGCTTGTAGAGGATGGCGCTGGTCATCAGCTTGTAGCGGTGGCCGTAGTAGTCGACGTCGACCTGCTTGGCGCCGCGCGAGCCCGGGTCGGTGACGGGGCCGATGACCGGGTGGGCCATCTCCACCGCGCCGTCGGAGCGCAGGAAGGCGCGGGCACCGGCCACGAGTGCCTGCTGGATGCGCAGGGCCGCGCGGGTCCGCGGGTCGCGCAGGTGTTCCAGCGGCGAGGGCAGCCCGGGGGTCTGGGATGCCGGCGGGAGATCCATCTGGAGTGTCATGCTCGTCGTGTCCTGTCCTGTCGTTACCGGATGGGGGTCACCGGCCGCCGGCGGCGGCGGAGATCCGGGGCGGCCGGGGTCGGCTCGCCCTGCCGAGGAGGGCGGCGGGGTCGTCGTAGCGGTTCTTGACGTGGTTGAGCGCGTGCAGCAGTCCGGACGAGGTCAGCCGCCGGGACGGCGGCGCCGCGGTGGACCGGCCGAGCGGGAGCGATCCCGTGCGGGACCACTCCAGTCGGCCTCGGTCGGAGATGAAGCTGTGGGTGCGCCCCGCGTTGTCGGGGTGCAGGCAGAAGGGGACGTCGAGGTAGCCGTGCGCGAAGGCGCGGATCAGTGCCTGGCCGAGGTCGTCGTGCAGGTGCAGGACGGCCTCGACGAGGGAGCGGGCCTCCGCCTCGATGCCGGTGGACGGCGGCGGTGGGGCCGGCCGCGCGGTGCGGGCGGCGGCGGCGGCGGTCTCCAGCGCGGTGACGTTCTCCTCGACGGAGGGGATACGGGCCGACTCCGCCGGGGTCTTGACGATGAGCCGGGCGGCCCCGGTGCGTACGGCGAGCCGGGCGGCGTCCGCGACCAGCCGCAGCGCACCCGCCCGGGTCTCCGGGTAGACGCCCATGTACGCGTAGACGACCACGTGCCAGGAGGTGTCCGGGAGGTGGTCGGCGGCCAGGGCGCGCAGAGCGTGGACGGCCTCCTCGTCCTGTTCGGGGCTGATCTGCTGGGCGTAGCTGAGGGAGACGCTGCGCAGGCCGTGCCGGTGGAAGAACTTGGCTTCCAGGACGGAGAGGGCGACGAGCAGGGAAGGCGGGCAGAGCTGGCCCAGCATGCAGCCGCCGAAGGTCTCCAGGTGCGGTTCGGCGCCCGTCCCGCGCAGGGCGGCGAGACTGCGGCACGCTTCGGCCCAGGCGCGGACCGAGGTCGCCAGCGGGGTGCGGCCGTAGGGCAGGCAGTAGGAGACGGGACCGCCCTCGGTGGCGTCGAGTCCGGCGGCGACGAGGGCTTCGACGATGCGCCCGGGCCGTGCGGAGCCGTGCCGCACCTGCACGGGGAAGCCGGGCCCGTGGACGCCGTCGAGAAGACCGGTGGTGGTCTCGCGGTCCATGCTGACCAGCGGGTAGCCGTTGAGGTGGTGGCCCTGGGCGACGGCGCGGGCGGCGGCGGCGTAGTCGCCGACGCGGGTGAAGCTGTCCAGGGTCAGCGTGCCGACCGTGGTGGCGTCGGCGGCCCGGGTGGCGATCAGGCCGGCACGCATCCGGGCGGGGTCGGCGAAGCCCATGCGGGGCTGCACGACGAGGGTGCCGGTGCGGGCGGCGTCCGCCATGAAGCGGTGGAAGGCGCCGGCGGCCGGAGCGGACTCACCGGACGGCATCGGCGTGGGACCTTCCGTGCCGGCGCTCGTGCGGGCCGTCCAGGAGGGCGAGCAGTCCGGGGACGGCGTTCGCGCCGGTCAGGACGGCGTCGAAGCCCGCTTCGGTGAGCGCGGCGTGGACGTCCGGGGCGGGACCGCCGGAGGTGTCCAGCTTGCCTCCGACGACGAGCGGCACTTCGGCCAGCGCGGGCACGGCGCGCACCGCCCGGGCCAGACCCGGGGCCTCCTCGGCGCCGTGTCCGTTGACCGTGCTGACGACGATGAGGTCGGGCGTGCGGGCCGTGGTCTCCTCGACCAGGACGCCGACCGGGACGCACGCGCCGAGATTGGTGACCTCCCAGCCCTGCTCCTCGAGCAGCAGTTGAAGGAAGAGCAGGTTCCAGGTGTGTGAGTCCGAGGCGATGGTGGTCAGAACCGCGTGACGCGGGCTGTCCGGGGGCTGGTGATGCGGGTACACGACCGGCTTTTCCTCTCGACACCGTGATGGGGCCGCGACCGCTGCGATCGGGCCGGGTGCCCGTGAAGGCGCCCCCACCGGGGCGTCCGGGCTGTCCACTAGTGACGCCGTCCATGGTGGTCAGCGGTGATTGCCGGCGGCACTGGGCAGTTGTGACCACCCCACGGGGCGTCACTTGTGCCCACTGGGGCGCCCCGCCCGCGCGCCCTAGCGTGCATGTCGCGGACGTTCTGCCGGGGCCGTGGTCTTGCCGGCGGCGCGGCTCCCGGCCCGTCCGGGGTCCCCCGCCCCACCCCTCACCGCCCGTCGTACGACGTGCCGCCCGTGAATCGCTTGTACCGCTGACGATGTCCTGACGATGGGGAGTGAACGGTGGCTGATCACCAGCTGGGGGAGCGGAGGCACGAGTCGGCGGACCTGGAGCCGCTGGAACTGCCGTCGGACCGACGGCCGTCGGACGACGGCCCGGGCCCCGCGGACCGGGTCCTGTTCGACGTACCCGCCCGGACCGCGGACGCGCTGGCCGCGCTGGCCCGCGACGCCGGCGTGGAGCTCCCCGCGGTCCTGCTGACGGTGTTCCACACGCTGTTGGGGCGGTACGCCGGCCGGGGCGACGTCCCGGTGGCGGTGCCGGCGGACGACCCGGACACGGCGGTCATGGTGCGCGGCGCGCACGGCGACCCGGCGTTCACCGAGGCCGTGGCGCACGTCGCGCGGGGCATGGCGGACGCCACCGGCCGGGGGCCGGTGCCGCTCGCGGTGCCGGCGGACGCGGTGGCGTGGTTCGCGTGGCGCACGGCCGTCCGGGAGCCCGCCGTGTTCCCCCCGGACGCGCACGTCACCCTGGAGGTCGTCGCGGACGGCGGCGGACTGAGCGGTGCCCTCGGCTACCGGACCGATCTGTTCGAGCGGGCCACGGCGGAGCGGATGGCGGGGCACCTCGCGACCCTCGCGCGCTCCGCCGCCGACACGCCCGGGGAGCCGCTCAGCGCGCTGGAGATGCTGACGGAGCCGGAACGGCACCGGATCCTGACCGAGTGGAACGGACCGCGGTCCGCGTTCCCGGACACCGCCACCGTGCACCGGCTGGTGGAGGAGCAGGTCGCTCGCCGGCCCGACGCGGTGGCCCTGGAGCACGGCGGACGACGGCTGACCTACCGGGAGCTGGACGAGCGGGCCGAAGGGCTGGCACGGTACCTGGCGGAGCGGGGCCTCGGCCCCGGCGCGCTGGTCGCGGTGTGCCTGGACCACGGCCCGGACCTGGTGTGCGCGCTGCTCGGCGTGCTCAAGTCGGGCGCCGCCTACGTGCCGTTGGACCCGGCCTACCCCGCCGAGCGGCTGCGGTACATGGTCGAGGACAGCGCCGCCCCGGTGGTGGTGACGCAGTCCGCGCACGCGGACCTGTTCGCACCGGGCACCACGCTGCTGCTGGCCGACCGGGAGTGGCCGGTCGGCACGGGCACCGCCCCGGCCGTCGCGGCCGCCGGCCCGGACGACGTGGCGTACGTCATCTACACCTCGGGCTCCACGGGCCGCCCCAAGGGCGTGCGGGTCGGGCACCGGGGCGTCGTCAACTACCTGCACTGGTGCGACCGGAACTATCCGCCGGCGCCCGGCGCGCGGACCGGTTCGCTGCTGTGCTCGTCGGCGGCGTTCGACCTGACGGTGACCGCGCTGTTCCTGCCGCTGGTGCAGGGACTGTGCCTGGTGGTGCCGCAGCCGGAGCCGGGCCGCACGGTCTTCGACGCGGCCGTGGACATCGTCGCGTCCGGTGTCCCGATCAGCTTCCTGAAGGCGACGCCCTCCCACCTGGAGCTGCTGACCGCCCGCCTGGAACAGGACGGCGTCCGGCACGCCGTCGCCACGGTGGTCGCCGGCGGCGAGGACCTGACACCGGCGCTGGCGCACCGGGTGCTGGCCCTGGGCGGCGAGGACACGGCGATCGTCAACGAGTACGGGCCGACCGAGGCGACCGTCGGCAACGTGGTCAGCCGCACGGTGTCGGTGGAGCCGACGGCGGACCACGTGCCGATGGGCCGGGCGATCGACAACACCGAGGTCTACGTGGTCGGGGCGCACGGTGAGGTCCAGCCGGTCGGAGTGCCCGGTGAGCTGCTGATCGGCGGTGTCAACGTGGCCCTCGGCTATCTGGGGCGGCCCGAGCTGACGGCGCGGCGGTTCGTGCCGCACCCCTTCTCGGCCGACCCCGAGGCCCGCGTGTACCGCACCGGCGACCTGGTGAAGTGGCTGCCGGACGGGCGCCTGGTCTACCTGGGCCGGATGGACGACCAGGTCAAGCTGCGCGGACACCGGGTGGAACTCGGAGAGATCGAGAACGCCCTGCTGTCCCGGCCGGACGTCGCGGCGGCCACGGTCGTGGTCCGCGAGGACACCCCCGGTGACAAGCGGCTGGTGGCGTACCTGGTGCCGGCCGGCGGCGTGGCCGTGGCCGTGGCCGGGCTGCGCGCGGCGCTGGCGCGGGAGCTGCCCGCGCACATGGTGCCCGTCCGGTACGTCGTACTGGAACGGCTGCCGCTCACCTCGAACGGCAAGGTGGACCGGCGGGCCCTGCCCGCGCCCGAGAGCCACCGCCCGGACGTCTCCGCCGCGTTCACCGCGCCGCGCACGCCCACCGAGCGGGCGGTCGCCGGCATCTGGGCCGAGCTGCTGGGCGTCGACCGGGTCGGCGCGGACGACGACTTCTTCGAACTGGGCGGGCACTCCCTGCTGGCCGCCCGGGTCGCCTCCCGGCTGCGCCGGGACCTCGGGGCGGACGTGCCGCACCGGACCCTGTTCGACGCGCCGACGCCGGCGCTGCTGGCGGCCGCCGTGGACACGCTGGGGCCGGGCACCTCCGCCGCGATCCCGCGGGCGGACCGCTCGGCGGGATCCCTGCCGCTGTCCTTCGCGCAGCAACGCCTCTGGTTCCTCGACCAGTTGGCGCCGGGCCGGGCCGAGTACACGATCCCGGTGGGGCTGCGGATCGAGGGGGACTTCGCGCCGGACGCCTTCGGCGCCGCGCTGAAGGCGCTGGTCGCGCGACACGAGATCCTGCGGACCCGGTTCGTCGCGGACGGCACGGGACGCCCGTTCCAGGTCGTCGACGCCGTGCGGCAGGTGCCGGTGGACGTCCATGACGCCCGGCACCTCGGCGTCGGCGCCGCGCGGGAGATCCTGCGCGAGGCGGCGGGAAGGCCGTTCGACCTCGCTGCGGGGCCGCTGCTGCGCGCGGTGGCGGTACGGGTGGCCGACGCGGAGTGGCTGCTGCTGCTCGCCGTGCACCACATCGTCTCCGACGGCTGGTCGGAGGGCATCCTGGCGCGCGAGCTGGGCGAGCTGTACGGGGCGGCGGTGGCCGGCAGGCCGGCCGGCCTGGCCCCCCTCGGCCTGCAGTACGCGGACTTCGCGAGCTGGCAGCGCGAGGCGCTGGACGGCCCGGCGCTGGCAGGACAGTCCGCGTACTGGCGGGAGCGGCTCGCCGGAGTGCGGCCGCTGGAACTGCCGGCCGACCACCGGCGGCCGGCCGAGCGGTCGGGCCGGGGCGGCACGGTCTCCTTCTCGGTACCCGCCGACGTGGCCGGCGCGGCCCGGCGGCTGGCGGCGGGGCAGGGAGCGAGCCTGTTCATGTCGCTGCTGGCGGTGTTCCAGCTGCTGATGGCGAAGTACAGCGGCCAGGACGACATCGCGGTCGGCACCCCGATCGCGGGCCGCAACCGGGCCGAGACCGAGGACCTGATCGGCTTCTTCGTCAACACCCTCGTCCTGCGCACCGACCTGTCCGGCGACCCGGCCTTCACCGAGCTGCTGGCCCGCGTCAAGGACACCGCGCTCGGCGCCTACGACCACCAGGACCTGCCCTTCGAACGCCTCGTGGAGGAACTCGCCCCCGACCGGGACCTGTCCCGCAACCCGCTGTTCCAGACGATGTTCGTGCTCCAGAACACCCCGGACGGCCACGCGTGGCGACTGCCCGGAACGGTGGTGGAGCCGGTCGCGGTCCGTGCGGAGGAGGCCAAGTTCGACCTGACCCTGTTCCTCACCGAGCGGCCCGACGGCTCGCTCGACGGCGATCTGGTGTTCGCCCTCGACCTGTTCGCACCGGACACGGCCGAGCGGCTGGCCGAGCACTTCACCACGCTGCTGCGCGCGGCCGTCGCCGGCCCGGAGCGCCGGCTGTCGGACCTGGAGGTGCTGGCCGGTGCCGAACGGCGCCGGGTGCTGGCCGACTGGAGCGGGACGGGGGCCGCCGCGGACACCGGTGCTGAAGCCGGTGCCGGTGCCGGTGCCGGTGCCGGGGAGACGGTGCACCGGCTCGTCGAGGAGTGCGCCGCCCTGCGGCCGGACACCACGGCGGTGCTCTCGGCCGGCGGGGAGCTGACCTACCGGGAGCTGAACGCGAGGGCCAACCGGCTCGCCCGGCACCTGCGTTCCCGCGGAGCCGGCCCCGGGACCGCGGTCGCCGTGTGCCTGGAGCGCGGCCCCGAGCAGATCACCGCACTGCTCGCGGTCCTCAAGTCCGGCGCCGCCTACGTGCCGCTGGATCCGGAGCACCCGTCCGACCGGCTCGCCCACATGGTCGCGGACGCGGGGGCCGCGCTCGTCGTCACCGACGCCGCCGGGGCCGCGCGGCTGCCCGACGAGCCCGGCCGGTTCCTCACCGACCGGGACTGGCCGTCCCTCGCGGACCTGCCGGCGCACGACCCGGAACCCGCGGCGACCTCCGGCGACCTGGCGTACGTGATCTACACCAGCGGCTCCACCGGCCGGCCCAAGGGCGTCGAGGTCGAGCACCGCAGCCTGGCCGGCCTGGTCCGCTGGACGGCCGACACCTTCGGCGCGGCCCCGGGACGGCATGTCGCCCTGCTGGCGGGGGTCGGGTTCGACGCGGCGGCCTGGGAGCTGTGGCCCGCGCTGGCGACCGGTGCCACCGTGTGCGTACCCGACGACACGGTGCGGCTGACGCCGGCGCTGCTCCAGCGCTGGCTCACCGAGCGGCGGGTCACGGGCACCTTCGTCTCGACACCGGTGCTGGAGGCACTGGCGGCCCTCGACTGGTCGGAGCCGACCTCCCTCGAGTACGTGCTGACCGGCGGTGACGCCCTGCGCCTGCCGGCCGGGCTGCGCCTGCCCTTCCGCGTCGTCAACAACTACGGACCCACCGAGTCGACGGTGGTGACGACCTCGGCCGAGGTCGTCCCCGGCACGGCCGTGCCACCGATCGGCCGGCCGGTGCGCGGCACCTTCGTGTACGTCGTGGACCGGCACGGCCGTCCGGTGCCGACCGGAGTGCCGGGCGAACTCCTCGTCGGCGGGACCGGGCTGGCGCGCGGGTACCGGGGGCAGCCCGGACAGACGGCGGAGCGGTTCGTGACCGTCCGCGTCGACGGCACGCCGCGCCGGGTCTACCGCACCGGGGACCGGGTGCGCTGGCTGGCCGACGGGCAACTGGAGTTCCTGGGGCGGCTGGACGAACAGGTGAAACTGCGCGGGCACCGCATCGAGCCCGGTGAGATCGAGGCGGTGCTGCTGGCCGGCCCCGACGTCGCCGCGGCCACCGTCGTCGTCCGCGAGGACACCCCCGGCGACAGGCGACTGGTCGCCTACGTCGTCCCGACGGCGGACGGCACGGTGTCGGGCGAGGCCCTGCGCGGACGGCTGCGCCGCGAACTGCCCGACTTCATGGTGCCGTCCGCGTTCGTGACGCTGGAGCGGCTGCCGCTCACCCCGAACGGCAAGGTGGACCGGCGGGCACTGCCCGCGCCCCGGCCCCGGGCGTCCGCGGCCGGTGGTCCGGCCCCCCGTACCCCGGTCGAACGCGCCGTCGCGGCGGCCTGGTCCCAGGTGCTGGGCACCGAGGTCACCGGTGTGGACGACGACTTCTTCGAACTCGGCGGCCACTCCCTGCTCGCCACCCAGGTGACGTCACGCCTGCGGGACGCGCTCGGGGTGGAGGTGCCGGTGCGGACCCTGTTCGCGGCACCCACCGTCGCCGGGCTGGCCGCGGCCGTGGCGGAGTCGGCGGCGGACGGGACGGCCGGCGCCGAGCCGATCGTGCCGGCCGACCGGACCGGCGGGCCGCTGCCGCTGAGCTTCGCCCAGCAGCGGCTGTGGTTCCTGGACCGGCTGGAGCCCGGACGCGCGGAGTACACCGTGCCCTTCGCGCTGCGCGTCGACGGTGCGCTGGACACCGCGGCCCTCGACGCGGCGCTGACCCGCATGCTGGCGCGGCACGAGATCCTGCGGACGCGGTTCGTCGCCGACGAGGACGGGGAGCCGGCGCAGGTCGTCGACCCGCCGGCACCGGTGCGCACCGCCGTCCACGACCTGCGGCACATCGCCGATCCCGAGGAGCGGCTGGAGGCGGCGGGACGCTTCGCCCGGGAGCAGGCCGCCCGCCCGTTCGACCTGGCGGCGGGACCGCTGCTGCGCGCGCACCTGGTGCGGCTGGCCGACGAGGAGGCGCACCTGCTGCTGACGGTGCACCACATCGCCTGCGACGGCTGGTCGGAATCGCTCATGGCACGCGAACTGCGGGAGGGCTACCGGGCGGCGACGACCGGCACCCCGCCCGAGGACACGGAACTGCCGGTGCAGTACGCGGACTTCTCCGTGTGGCAGCGGCGGAGGCTCTCCGGCGAGGTGCTGGAGGAGCAGTCGGCGTACTGGCGGGAGCGGCTCGCCGGCGTGGAACCGCTGGAACTGCCGACCGATCACCGCCGTCCGGCGGGACGGCCCGGCGGCGGCGACACCGTGACGTTCGAGGTGAGCGCGGCGGTGGCCGCCGGACTGCGGAAGGCCGCCAGAAGCGGCTCCGCGAGCCTGTACATGGTGCTGCTGGCGGCCTTCCAGGTGCTGCTGGCCAAGTACGGCCGCCAGGACGACGTGACCGTCGGCAGCCCGGTCGCCGGCCGCAACCGCGCCGAGACCGAGGACCTGATCGGCTTCTTCGTCAACACCCTGGTCATGCGCACCGACCTGTCCGGCGACCCCGCCTTCACCGAACTCCTCGACCGCGTCAAGGACACCGCGCTCGGCGCCTACGACCACCAGGACCTGCCCTTCGAACGCCTCGTGGAGGAACTCGCCCTCGACCGCGACCCGTCCCGCAACCCCCTGTTCCAGACGATGTTCGTGCTCCAGAACACACCGGACGAGCACGGCTGGAGCCTTCCGGGGCTGGACGTGCGGCCGTTCACGGTCACGCTGCCGGACGCCAAGTTCGACCTCACCCTGATGATGTCCGAGGACGCGGACGGCGGTCTGCGCGGCGCCCTGGAGTACCGGACGGACCTCTTCGAACGGGACACGGTCGCCCGGCTGGCCGGCCACCTGGGCACCGTGCTGGAGACGGTGGCCCACGAGCCCGCGGTACGCCTGTCCGGGCTCTGCCTGCTCACCCCCGAGGAGCGGCGGACGGCGGCCGAGCGGAACGACACCGCCACCGCCTTCCCGGACACCGCCACGCTGCACGGTCTGTTCGAGGAGCGGGCGGCACGGCAGCCGGACACGGTGGCCGTCGAGGGGCCGCAGGGCACGCTGACCTACGGCGAGCTGAACGCGCGCGCCAACCGGATCGCCCACCACCTGCGCACCCGGTACGGAGTGCGGCCGGACATGCCGGTCGCGGTCTGCCTGGAGCGCGGCCCGGACCTGGTGGCGGCCGAGCTCGGCGTCCTGAAGGCGGGGGCGCCGTACGTACCGCTCGACCCGGACCATCCGGCCGACCGCCTGGCGTACATGGTGCGGGACACCGCGACCCCCGTCGTCCTCACCGCCACCGCGCACAGCGGCCGGCTGCCCTCGGACGTGCCGCTGCTGCTGCTCGACGAGGACACCGCGACGCTGGCCGGCGAGCCGGACACCGACCCCCGGCCGGTCACCGCACCCCACCACCTGGCCTACCTGATCTACACCAGCGGATCCACCGGCCGCCCCAAGGGCGTGCAGGTCGAACACCGCAGCGTGGTCAACCTGGTGCACTGGACGGCACGGGAGTACGGGCTGGAGCCCGGACAGCGGATCGCGCTGCTGGCCGGGATCGGCTTCGACGCGGCGGCGTGGGAGCTGTGGCTCGGCCTGACCCGGGGAGCGACCTGCTGCGTCACCACCGAGACGGTCAGGCTCACCCCGCACCTGCTGCGGGACTGGCTGTGCGAACAGCGCGTCCACGCCACGTTCCTGTCCACGCCCATGCTCGAGGCCCTGGTGGCGCTGCCGTGGGCGCAGGAGAGCACCCTCGACTACGTGCTGACCGGCGGTGACCGGCTGCGGATGCCGCCACAGGCCCGGCCGCCGTTCCGCGTGATCAACAATTACGGTCCCACCGAGACCACGGTCATCGTCACCTCGACGGTGGTCGAACCCGGCGACGCGGTCCCGCCGATCGGCCGGCCCGTCGCCAACGTCCTGGCGTTCGTGGTGGACCAGCACGGCCGGCCGGTGCCGACCGGGGTGCCCGGCGAACTCCTCGTCGGAGGGGTGCCGGTGGCCCGCGGCTACCTGGGCAGGCCGGAGCTGACCGCGGAGAGGTTCACCGAGTACGAGGCCGAAGGAGTGAGCACCAGGGTCTACCGCACCGGTGACCTGGTGCGGTGGCGGACGGACGGACAGCTGGAGTTCCTGCGGCGGATCGACAACCAGGTGAAGATCCGCGGCAACCGCATCGAACTCGGCGAGATCGAGGCCACTTTGCTGACCCACCCCGGCATCGGCGAGGTCAGTGTGGTCGTCCGCGAGGACACACCCGGCGACAAGCGGCTCGTGGCCTACCAGGTGGCCACCGCCGCGGACGCGCCGAGCACCGCGGAACTCCACGCCCACCTGGGACGGTTCCTGCCCGACTACATGATCCCGGCGGCGTTCGTCACGCTGGAGCGGCTGCCGCTGACCGCCAACGGCAAGGTGGACCGGGCGGCCCTGCCGGCACCGGACCACCAGCGGCCGGACCTGGGCACGGAGTACACGGCGCCGCGCAACGCCGTCGAGCGGACCGTCACCGTCGTGTGGCAGGAACTGCTGGGCATCGAGCGCGTCGGCGTGCACGACAACTTCTTCCAGCTGGGCGGGCATTCGCTGCTCGCCACGCAGGTGGCGTCCCGGCTGCGGAAAGCGCTGCGGGTCGACGTGCCGGTGCGGGTCGTGTTCGACTCTCCCACCCCGGCGCGACTCGCCCAGGGCATCGCCGACCTGATGATGGCGGCGATCACGGCGCAGTTCGCCCCCGCGGGGTGACGGCACCCGGTGCCACGCCGTGAAGGGGCCGGACCTCGATGACGAGGTCCGGCCCCTTCACGGTGCGCCGGTCACGCCGGCGCGGGACGGTTCAGGCCACGTCCTCGGCGCGGATGCCGCCGCTGGCGAGCGCGAGGACGCCGAGCTGGAACCGGCTCTGGGCACCGAACCGGTCGGTCAGCTTCTCCGAGAGCCGGCGCACCGTGCGCAGCGAGACGTCCATCCGGCGGGCCGCCGCGGCGTCCGTGAGCCCCTGCGCCCACAGG
Organism: Streptomyces sp. NPDC014882; assembly: GCF_043081325.1. NCBI lineage: Bacteria > Bacillati > Actinomycetota > Actinomycetes > Kitasatosporales > Streptomycetaceae > Streptomyces > Streptomyces sp. NPDC014882. Next base: position 14,556 of record NZ_JBIBWL010000027.1, on the reverse strand, counting down.
CGGAGCACATGCTGCTCCTGGAGGGAGAGGTTGCCACGGGTACGAGGGCGCGCCTCCGCGAGCGGCAGGGCTTCCTTCCACAGCCGGGCGAACAGGGTCGCGAAGGCTTCCGTGACCGACTCGACGCCGCACGCCATCGCGCCGACCACGCCGCGGCCGCCGATGACCGGCACCACGACGTGCCTGCGGTCGGAGAGGAACATCCACACCGGCAGCGACGGCAGGGTGCGGACGGCGCCGCCGTACTCCTCGGTCCGGCGCAGGTGCTCCGTCGCCCCGGGATCGTTGCGGACGCTCTCCAGCACGATGGCGCGTGCGGGAGTGCCGCGCCGCCGCAGTATCTCGTCCACCGGGCGGCCCGCGTCGAGGACCGCCGCGTCCAGCCGCTCGGCCGGTCCGACGGTCAGCCACTCGTTCGCGCACTCCTCGGCGAGAGAGGTGACGCGCCGCCACACGGCGTCCGTGCCGGCCAGCCACTCGACGTCCGGAACGCTCGCCGGGCCGCGCCGGCCGCGCTCCGACAGCAGCCGCGTCACCTCCAGCCGGCTGCCCTCCACCTGGAGGCGGTGACGGGCCAGTTCGTCCTGCTGCCGGGCGAGCATCGCCGCCAGCCCGACCTCCGGATCGACCGGGCGCCAGCCGCTCGCGGAGTCCCCCGGAACGACGAGCAGCAGGGCGGACAGCCGCTCCAGCCCGTTCCGGACGGTTTCCTCGGTCTCCTCCAGATGCTCGGCCAGCTCGGACACCTGCGCGCGGGGTCGGTCGACCATCGCGATGTACACACTCCGCGCGACGGAGTCGATATCCAGAGAGGTCAGCATGTCGTCCACTCCTGTATGTCTTGTCGTACGGCACCTGTTCGCTGCGGGACACGGGTCGAGATCGGGCCGACGGCGTTCCCCCCGGGGCACGGCCGCGGGCCGTCGGCCGGACACCAGTAGAACGGGAGCCGCCGCGACGACGGATGCGGGCCGATCCCCCAAGTTCCTCGCGGACGAGGGCGCCCGGGGCGGGTGAGGGCACCACTGCGGACGGTGCCCGCGTCCGGACGTCGACCCCCGGCACGCACGGCCACCGCACCCGCTGGACGAACCGGACACCACCGCGCACACCGGCTGCTCCGCCGGCCGCCGACGCCTGCCGCGTGCGCAGGCGCGCGTGCTCGTCGGACCGCGCACGCCCCCATATACCTGCAGGGCCACCCGCCCGCCCCGTACACCTCGGCCCCGCGGCATCCGGCCCTGACGCCGGCCGCGCCACCCCGATGGCCTGCCCTTCCACCCCGACGGGCGCCCCTGCCCGGCCCGGCGCCGCGCGCTCCGCGGCCTCCTGCCCCCCTCGGCCGGCGGCACCGGGCACGGACCGCCGGAGAATATGGGGGACAGTTCCCCATGCGGGCCCCCACCGCATCTGTGACCTTGTTCTCGTGACCGCATCAGCCGCACCCGCGACTCCCCCCGACGCAGCCTCCCCGGCCCCCGCCCGGAGGGCCGACACGATCCCTCAGGCCGGCACCGGCCGCGACCCGCTCCGCACCGGCGCCCCCGCCCCGACCACCGCGATCACCGAACTTCGCTGCACCGGCCGGGCCTTCGCACGCTGAGAGTCACCGGGCGGGCCTCCCGACGCCGCCCGCCCACCATCCCGCACCCGCCCTCACAGACACGAGGTTTCCCACCATGGCCGAGCTCCGTCGCGACGACTCCTCCGCTCCCGCCGACCTCCCCGCCCGCCCGGCCGACCCGGACGCCGCCGGCGGCATCACCTTGTCGGGCCGCAACCGCGCCTGCGCCCGAGCCCGCGTCCTGGCGGGCATGGTCCTCACCAGCGGTCTCGTCATCACCCTGACCTCGATCGACACCTCGGTCTCGGCCCCGCACTGAACACGCGCTCCGCGCCGCGGGCCGGCGGCAGCGGGCCCGGCCCCACCGCGTGCCCGCCGGTACCGGACGGCGCACGGCACCGGACCGGCGGGAACGGACCGGTGCCCGGAGGCCGGGCCGCTCCGGCCGGACGAGGCCGGCCCCCCTCGCCGGGGCCGGCCGGGAACCCCTATGCGTCCCGCAGTGCGGCCGACCGTGCGCACAGCTCCGCGCGGTTCGCCGCCCCCGTCTTCGTGACCAGACTCGCGATGTGCTTCTCCGCCGTGCGCGGTGAGATGAACAACCGGTCGGCGATGTCCTTGTTGCTCAGGCGCTCCGCCAGCAACCGGAACACCTCGAACTCCCGCACCGTGACGCCTTGGGCGCGCAGCCGGTCGGGGATGCCGCTGGTGCCGGTGCGGTGCTGGTGCACGGAGACGCCGAGCCGGCGCAGCCCGGCCCGGCAGGCACCCGTGACGGCCTGGACGTCCCGCGCGTGGAAGTAGTGCTCCGCCCGCCGCAGCCAGCCCACCGGATCGCCCCAGCCGTCCTGGTGCGCCGCGTCCGCGACGAGTCGCAGCCCGAGATGCCGGGCCAGCGGGTACGGCTCGGCCACCGCCATCGCGGCCTCCACCGCCGCCGCCGCCCGCTCACCCGTGCTCTCGCGACCCAGCAGCACGGCATCGCTCAGCAGCACGAACTGACGGTTCCAGCGCATGCGGGCGGCGGCGGTGGCGGTGATCTCCTTGTGCCGGGCCCGGTCCGCGTCCCCGGCGAGCACGTCCAGCAGCAGGGCCAGGCCGTGGGTGCCGCCGAGGTGGTAGGTCGAGGGATTGCCCGCCTCCAGCGCCACCACCTGCCGCAGCTCCTCCCGGGCGAGGCCGCGGTCTTCCTCCAGCAGAGCGCAGAAGGCCCGCGCCAGACCGTGGCCGAGCGCCTCCTCCTGCGAACCGACGCCGTCCCACTCGGCGAAGGCCGCCAGCGACTGCTCCATCGCCGCGCGGTCGGCATGGTGGGCGGCCAGGACCGCCTGGGCCGTCAGGACGTACCGCACGACGGGCGCGAGACGCAGCCTTCGTACGACGGCCATGCATTCGGCGGCGACCGACCGGGCGGTGTCGTAGCGGCCGCGCAGCACCGCGTCCAGCACGAGGATGCCGTCCACGGTGTGGACGATGTTCACGGAGCCGAGCCGCAGCGCCTCCTCGCGGACCGACAGCAGGCCCGCGGTGTCGCCGTCGGCCAGCCAGGCGTTGCCGCCGAGCCGGGTGGCCGCGTACATGCGCTGCAACGGGAGACGGTGGCGCTCGGCCGTGGCCAGTGCCTGCCCGAGGATCGCCGCCGACTCCTCGGGGTCCCGCTCGCGGGCCACGGTCGCGAGCAGTTCCCGGGCCTGGCAGGCGACGACGGGCAGACCGTGCCGTTCGGCGGTGTCGGCGGCGGACCGGGCCAGTTTCTCCGCGTGCTGGGTGCGGTCGGGTCCCGGCGTGTCGAGGGCCAGGTAGGCGGCCGTGACGTCGATGGCCGCGACGGTCGACTCGTCCGGTGCCGCCGCCAGCACCTCGCGGGCGCGGGCTATCTGACGGTTGCCGTCGCTCCACCGGCCCGCCGTGTGGGCGACCTTGGCCAACCGGGTGTGCAGAGTGGCCAGGCGGACGGGACTCAGTCCCGAGCCGCCCAGCGCGTGCAGGTCCTCGGCCAGGTCGAGGGCGCGGGCGAAGTCACCGGCCTCCGCGAGGGCCGGCAGCAGGTTCTCCAGCACCATGGCCCGCGCCTGCGGATCGCCCGCGTCGGCCAGCAGGCCCTCGGACCGGCTCAGCAGGGTGACGGCGGAGCCGAGCGCTCCGGCCGCCAGCGCCCGGCCGCCCGCGTCCGCGAACAGCAGGCCGGCTTCGACCTTGTCGCCCGCCGTGCTGCGCAGCCCGGCCGCGAGCGGGCACCAGTCGCCGGCCAGGTCCGGATGCAGTTCCTCGACCGCCTCCGCGCCCCGCCGGGCCAGGTCCGCGCGCAGGCCCGGGGTCATCTGCGTGAACAGGGCTTCCACGGTGAGGGAGTGACGGAAGGAGTACCAGTCCGGCGCGGGTTCGTCGGGGACCACCAGCCGCGCCGCCACCCCGGCGTGCAGATGGCTGAGCAGGGCCCGGTCGTCGACGCCGGTCATGCGCTGCAGGACCGTGAGCGGAAAACGCCGTCCGAGCACGGCAGCGGCCGACAGCAGGGTCAGGCCCTGCGCGCCGAGCCGGTCGATGCGCCGCAGGATGCCACGCGCCAGCGACGAGGAGACGTCGCTGCGGAGGTTGTCGACGGCCCGCCAGCCTTCCGGCCCCCGCACCAGGGTGCCGGCCCCGATCATCGACTGGAGCAGTTCCTCGACCAGGTACGGGCTTCCCGAACTGTCCTCCCACAACCGCTCCAGGACCGCCGCGGGCACCTGCTCCGGACCGTCGGCTCCCAGTTGCGCCGCGACCATCTCATGCGTCTGGGGCCGGGTCAGCGGCGGCAGTTCCACCAGGGTGGCGGCGCCGCGCCGGCGGGCGGACTGCGCGAGGTCGAGGGCGTCGCTGAAATCCGTCCGGACCGTGGCGAGCAGCAGGACGGGCGAGTACTCCAGGTTGTCCACCAGGTATTCGAGGACGCCGAGCGTCTCCGGGTCGGCGTCGTGCAGGTCCTCCAGCAGCAGCAACTGGCCCCGCCCGCGTCCGGCGGCGATCAGCAGACGCAGTACGGCCTCGCCCAGGATCACCATGGAGCTGCTGTCCCGTTCCCCGGTGTCCCAGTCCGGGATCAGCCGCCCGAGGACCGGCCGGTAAGGGCCGAGAGCCAGGTCGTCCACGGGTTCGCCGCTGCGGAAGAGCGACATCAGGGCTTCGGTGAGCGGTCGGAACGGTACGGCCGGCCCCGTGGTGCTGCTGCGGCCCCGCAGCACCCGCATCCCGGCGTCCAGTGCCCCGCCGACCGCCTCCGCGGCGACCCGTGACTTGCCGACACCGGCCTCTCCCACCAGGAACACGACACCGCCGCGACCCTGGTGTGTGTCGGCCAGGGCACGCTCTAACAGGGCCAGTTGGGAGTCCCGCCCGACTAAAGAAGGCGTATGGGAACGCATGAGCGCCGATAGTAATCGGACATCGCGGCGTGCGGCAGGTCGCGCGGCTGCGGACCGGTTCCCCCACCGCCGCGGCGCGCCGGGTACCGGCCGTCGCCCTCACGTCCACGGGAACCGGCCCGCTGCCACCACGGGGCGAAGGGGAGGCGCCGAGCGTGCTGGGGGCGCCGCCGGTGAGCGCCACGGCGCCCACCCACGGGTACGGGCGCGAGCCGGGCCGCGGCGCGCGAGCATGGTGCGGGGGCCTAGGGAGGGGGCCGCGGGAGCGTAGGCAGGGGGAGTGGGAGGGGGCCGCGGGGAGGGGACCGGTCAGTGACCGGAGTCCTCCAGGAGCAGCAGGGACGGCACGGTTTCGGGGTGGGCGAGACGGAGGAGTCCGTAGCCGATGCCGGACAGTCCCGTCAGCAGCCCGGGGGAGGGGACGTGGTCGGGAGTGGCGCAGTGGTGGCTCTGCGCCTCGACCAGCGCGAGCACGTGTCCGGAACACCGGGACAGCGCCCCGGCGGCCACCGCGTCGCCCCGCCCGGCGAGCACGGCCAGCGCCTCCAGCGTGCCGAGCGTGCCCTGTTCGAGACTCAGACCGGGGCGCACCTCGGCACGGGCCAGGAAGGGCGTCAGCGCGCCGGCGGCGCTCAGGGGTGCGGCGGCGGCCACGCCGGCGAGCCCGGTGTTCCAGGAGAGGTCCACGGGCGTGGTCCCCACGGGCGTCGTCCCCACCGTGCGGACCGCGGCACGCAGCAGCGCGTCGGCGGCGCCCGCGTGCGCGGCGGCGCGCTCCGGGCGACGGTCGGCGTAGCGCCGCAGAGCCCAGCCGATCCCGGCGGCGCCGTCCGCGAACCCGGGCTCGCCGTCGACGACCGCGGCGTCCACGGGCGGGCCCGGCTGGTCCGGTTTGCGCACCGTCGCCAGCAGCAGGTCCGCCACCGCGTCGGCCAGCCGCAGGGCCTCGGGCGCTCCGGTCGCCTCGTACGCGGCGACGGCGGCGGTCAGCGCCCCGGCCGCACCACCGGCCAGCCTCGGATCGGAGCAGGAGGCGACGGCGTGCCCGAGCGCGGTGAGCGCGTCCGGCAGACAGCCCGTCAGGTCCTCACCGAGCAGCGCCGACAGCCTCACGAGCGCGTGGACGATGCCGGCGAGCCCGGCGTAGGCGCCGGGTCCGGCCGCCGCGCTCAGTTCGGGATCGGCGGCCAGCGCCCTCATCAGGGCGGGCAGCGGCCGGACCGTCTCCTGAGCCAGTACGGCATATCGGCCGGCCCCGGTCAGCGCGTACGCCTGCGCGAGGAACAGCGCCACCCCGCAATACCCCTGCCCCAGCCCGGCACCCATCGGCAGCACGGCCCAGTGCGGCCCCGAAACCCGCTCCAGCCCCAGCCAGTTGGTCCGGCCGCCGCCGCGTACCGCGCGGGCGGCGATCTCGTCGGCGATGCCGCACGCGGCGGCCAGCAGCCGCGAGGCGTCCGGCACGACCGCCGGGAGCGGGGCGAGAGCGAGTTCGGAACGCCGCGCCGGGGACGAACCGGTGCCACGCGCCGCCAACGTGGCCGAGACGATCCACTCCTGGTCGTGGCAGTCGATCTCGTCCATCCGGGCCAGCTTCGCGCCGACCGCGGTCACGGCGGCCACGGGCAGCACGTCCGGCAACCAGGTGCCATCGGCCGTCCGGACCCCTGTACCGGACGGCCGATGCACGAACAGGGGGACGTCGCCGCGCCACAGCTCCGCGGTCTCGTGCTCGATCAGGCGCCGGCGCGCCTCGTCGTGTTCCGACTCGGTCCACAGCACCGCGAACACACCCTCCCGGGCCAGGGCGTCGCCGAGCAGCGAAGGATGGGCGGACTCCTCCAGCAGCGTGGCGTAGAGGCGGGTGGAACGCGCGATGAGCCGCGCGGGACTGTCCGCGTGCTCCGCCAGCGGCCCGCCCGGTGCGAGCAGCTCACGACCGCGCGCGGCCAGCGCCGCGTAGCCGGCGCGGAACCCCTCCAGCAGGGCCGCCCGGTGGTCGGCCGCTTCCAGGGGCGCCCCCGCGGGCAGCGGCTGGTTCTGCGCGGCCGGGCTGAGCACCGCTCCCCGTACCGCCCGCATCGTGTCCTTGCCGCTGTCCTCCCAGTACAGGCCCTCGCTCGGGAAGGTGCCCTCGGTGTCCCGGCCCAGCGCGGAGATGTCGAGCGCGCCGTGCTGGCCGATCAGCAGGTGGGGCAGGAGACAGGTGCGGTGCACGGAGGCCTGCAGGGCGTCCGCGGCCGGGTCGGCACCGGCCGTCATGGCCTGCGGAAGCCCGGTGTGCAGCAGGGTCTCGGCGTCCACCAGGACCGGCTGGTCACCACAGGCGATGACGTTCTCGTAGTGCATGTCGGCGCCGTCCACCGCGTACAGCAGGGCCAGCAGCAGCCCCTGGCGCCGGTAGAAGGCGTCGGTCTCGGCGCCCGACCGGCACCAGCGGTGCTCCACGAACTCCAGCCAGCCGTACTCCGGCCGGCGCACACTGCGTGGCGTGCGCAGCGCGAGGCCGGGAACCTCGGCACCGAGCCAGGCCGCCAAGTCGTCCAGCAGGGCGTGCTGCTCGAGCGGCCGGGGCTTGTACACGAGCCGGCCGCCGTCGGCGAAGCGCAGGACCGCGACCGCCCGGCTGCCCTGGTGGGCGTCGCCCAGACCGAGGTCCACCCCGGCCAGCGCACCGGGCGCGTGCCCGTCGAGGAGCCCGGTGACCAGGTCCTCCCGGTCGGCCTGGAACCGCGTCACCAGCTCCGCCACGGCGTCCGCCGCGTCCAGCGCGGTCCGCGCGAGCATCCGGGCCAGCACCGGGTAGGCCGCGAAGAGCGCGGACAGGCCCGGCCGACTGCCGGTGGCGGCGACGAACGAGGCGAACCGCTCACGCGGGCCCGCACCGGCGAGCCGCCGGGCGCCCCGGGCCCGGGACAGCTCGTGGACCAGGGTCCGGGCTGCCTGCCGGGTCAGCCGCGCGGTCAGCCACTGCTCGAACGCATCCCGCCACACGGCCTGTTCGATCGCGGGAGCATCCCCCGTACTGAGGGCAAGCCGGTCCGCGGCCGGGACGACGAGCGGCCGTACGACGGCGGCGAAGACCTCGGGACCCGCGCCGTCCGTCGTCGGCTCGTCGAGGCTCTCGGGGGCGGCGGCCAGTGCCGCCTCGGCCCAGTCGGCCCAGTCGGGCTTGGCCGCGCGGCCGGCGAGGCGCTCGGCGGTTTCCGCGGCGAGGGCCGCCGCGGTCGCCCCGTCCACCCCGAGGTGGGCCAGCCGCAGGGCGAAGCCCTCGCCGTCCCCGAGGTTCCACGGAGCGCGTCCGGCGGCGGAACCGGCGGGCGCCGCCGGGAGGCCGGGTGCGGCGAGCCGCTCCGCGAGGGTCAGCGCCGGGGCCCACCAGGCGAGCGGCAGGCGGGCGCCGAGCGGAGTCGGAAGGCCGGTGGTCCGGGGAGCTGGGAGGTCGGCGGTCTCAGTCACGAGGAAGAAGGTGCCAGACCCGCGCGACCCCCACATGGGGAAGTGACCCCCATATTCCTGCGCGCCCGGCGCCGATCGGAAGCGTCCGCCGTGCGGACGCCCCGTCGCGACGGGAACGGCCGGCCGCGCGCGTCCCCGGGCGGTACCCGGTGTCGCTCAGAACCGGGGCGCGGGCAGCAGCCGCGGTGCGATCCGCTCCTCCACCACCTCGGCGCCCTCGCGGCCGACCACGTAGGCCGCCTTGCCCGGCAGTTCCGCCACGGCCTCGACCAGTTCGGTGCCCCGGTAGACCAGACCCACCCCGTCGTCGGTGCAGTGGGCCGTCCGGAAGGCGCCCTCGGCGACCAGCCGGTGGATCAGCGGACGCCGGCCCGCGTCGGAGTCGTAGTGCACGCCGTTGCCGTACGGCAGCAGGCCCAGCCCGTCGGTGACCGGGCGCAGCCCGGGGCCGAAGGAGTCCGTCGCGCCGCCCTCGAACCAGCAGAGGGAACCCGCGCTGATTCCGGCGAGCACCACGCCCGCCCGCCACGCGCGCCGCATGATCGCGTCCAGGCCGTGCACCCGCCACACCGCGAGCAGGTTGGCCACCGAACCCCCCATCACCCAGACCACGTCGTGCGCGAGGACCGTACCCTCGACGTCCTCGACGTTCGGCATGGGGAACAGCTGCAGGGGAGTGAGGTCGTGGCCCGCCACCCGGGCCGCCTCCGCCACCCGCGCCGTCACGTGCTCGGCGTCACCGGTCGCCGTGCCGACGTACAGGATGCGCGGACGCCTGCCGTGCACGCCGGACAGGTCGACCGCGTGGTGGACCAGGGCGTCGAAGAGCAGCCGGGTGCGCGTACCGGCACGGTGCCCTCCGGACGTGGCGAGGATGGTCGGTTCCGCAGCGGTCACATGCGTGATCGTAGCGCTCCGCATCACCTCTGCGAACGTGTGGCATGTCAAAGCCGTCGTGGTCCGCGGGAGCCTGTTCCCGGCCGGCTCGTCGACGGACCTCGAAGCCGACCGCTGATGAGCGCGGGGCAGACCGACCGGCGCTCCCGCGCCGCCTGAGCGGCAGCTGCCCGGCGCCGGGCGAGCCGCTGCCGACACCGGGCCGCCCCGGATCCCGTGCCCTGCGGGCCGACCTCGCGGTCGCCCACCGTCCGCAGCGGGCCCCACCGAACCCGGTAGGTCTCACCCGACCCGGCGGATCCCACCGAACCCGGCGGTGCCGCCGGTACGGCCGGAAGATCCGAACCCGTGCCGGGGGTCAGGCCGCGACGAGCTCCTGCTCGCGGTCCGGCGTCCTGGACTTCGGCTTCCTGTTCGGCAGCGAGAGCCGGAAGACCTTGTGCCACGCGGAGAACACCTGCTTGGGCAGCGGCCCGGTGACGTACTCCAGCTCGTACTTCTCGAACAGCGCGCGCACCTTCACCGCGACCTCGGCGTACCGGTTGCTCGGCAGGTCCGGGAACAGGTGGTGCTCGATCTGGTGCGACAGGTTGCCGGTCATGAAGTGCATGGCCTTGCTGCCGCTGATGTTCGCCGAGCCCATCATCTGGCGCAGGTACCACTGGCCGCGCGTCTCGCCCTTGATCGACCGGCGCTCGAAGACCTTCACACCCTCGGGGAAGTGCCCGCACATGATCACCGAGTGGGACCAGACGTTGCGGACCACGTTCGCGGTGAACGTGGCGGCGAGCGTGGTGAGGAACGACGGGCCCGACAGCGCAGGGTGGATCACGTAGTCCTTGAGCACCTGCTTGCGGATCTTGCGGCCCACCGCCCTGGCCCGCGCGCGGAACTCCGGGTTGTTGCGGCGACGCTTGTGCAGGTTCTTGCCGAGCTCGAGGTCGTACGCCGCGATGCCGTACTCGAAGAAGCAGGCGTTGATGAAGTTCCACAGCGGCTGGCCGAGGTGGATCGGGTGCCACTTCTGGTCCTCGTCGACGCGCATGATGCCGTAGCCGAGGTCGTTGTCCTTGCCGATCACGTTGGTGTACGTGTGGTGCAGCTCGTTGTGCGAGTGCTTCCACTGGTCGGCCGGCGAGACGTGATCCCAGTCCCAGGTGGTGGAGTGGATCTTCGGGTCCCGCATCCAGTCCCACTGGCCGTGCAGGACGTTGTGGCCGATCTCCATGTTGTCCATGATCTTGGCCACGGACAGACCGGCGGTGCCGATCAGCCACGCGGGCGGGAAGAACGAGAACAGCAGCACGCCCCTGCTGGCCAGCTCGAGCGCGCGCTGCGCCGAGATGACCTTGCGGATGTAGGCGGCGTCCTTCTCACCGCGACTGGCGATCACCTCGTCGCGGATCGCGTCCAGCTCGCGGCCGAGCTCCTCGATCTGCTCCGCGGTCAGGTGGGCGGTGGGGTCGATGGCGGTCAAGGTGCTCCTACCGTTCGATGTCGCAGGGGCCCGCCGCGGCGGACACGCAGGTCTGGATGAGGACGCCCGGCTCGGCCTCGGTGATCTCGCCGGTGCGCAGGTCGCGGACGGCGCCCGCCCTGAGCGGCGTGACGCAGCCGAAGCAGATGCCCATGCGGCACCCGGAGGGCATGAGCACGCCGGCCTCCTCGCCGACGTCCAGCAACGGCGTGGTGCCGTCCGCGTCGACGGTCTTGCCGGTGGTGCTGAACGTGACCTCGCCACCGCCGGCGTCACCCGCGACGGCGATGCCGGTGCGGAAGCGTTCGGTGTGCAGGCGCTCTCGGGCGCCGTGCTCGCTCCAGTGCTCTTCGGCGGCGTCGAGCAGGCCCGCGGGCCCGCAGGCCCAGGTCTCGCGCTCGGCCCAGTCGGGCACGAGTTCGCCGAGACGGGCGAGGTCGAGCACGCCGTCGATGTCGGTGTGCACCTCGGTGAGCCGCAGCTTCCCGTCCGCGACCAGGTCGTGCAGTTCGTCGCGGAAGATCACGTCCTGCGGCCGTGGCGCGCAGTGGACCATGACGACGTCGTCGAACTCGGCGTCGCGCAGCATGCCCATCACGGGCGTGATGCCGCTGCCGGCCGTCAGGTAGAGCACCTTGGCGGGCTTGGTCTCCGGCAGCACGAAGTCACCGGTCGCCTGGTCGAGCTGGATCAGCGTGCCCGGTCTCGCCCTGCGGACCAGGTGGTTGCTGACCTTGCCGTCCGGGATCGCCTTCACGGTGATCGTGACGCGGCCGTCCTGGCGGTTCGTCGGCGAGGTGAGGGAGTAGGCACGCCACAGGCGCACCCCGTCGACGTCGACCCCGATCCGCACGTACTGACCGGCCGTGTGGCCGCGCCAGCCCCGTCCCGGCCTGATCACGACGGTCGCGGCGTCATCCGTCTCGGGGTGCACGGCCTCGATGCGCCCCCGCAGGTCGGCGCCCGCACGCAGCGGACTGACCAGGTCGAGGTAGTCCGACGGCAGCAGCGGCGTCGTGACCATCTCCAGCAGTTTCCACGCCCTGCTGCGCAGGGCTGTACTCGTCATGACCCCAGCTTGCTGCGCCTCAAGGCGTAAAGTCCTGACCGCAGGACGTAAATCTGGTCGGCTGAATTGTTCGCAGGAAACAAAACATGAGCCATGCAATCCGGAGGGCCAGCGAACTGGCCCTGGACGAGACGACGGTCACCGCACTTCGGGCCGAGCTGAGGACCACCGCCGACGAGGTCGTCCAGGCGATCATCGACGAGGTCCCTCCCTACGCCAACGCCCTTTCGGGCCACATGGGCGCCACCATCCGCCGAGCCGTCCGCACCGCCCTGGGGCACTACCTGGACCTCGCGAGCGGGAAGGCCACGGGCGGCGACGCCGGTGACGCGGCCTACGAGCTGGGCCGCGGCGAGGTGCGCGACGGCCGTTCGATGGACGCCCTGCTCAGCGCCTACCGCGTCGGCGCCCGCGTGGCCTGGCGATGCCTGGCGGCGGGCGCCGTGCCCGCAGGTCTGCCCGCCGCCGAGGTCGCCAAGTTCGCCGAGCTGACCTTCGCCTACATCGACGAGCTCTCCGCCGCGAGTGCCGCGGGCCACGCCGACGAACTGGCCGCCCGGGGCAGGGCTCATGAGCGCCACCTGGAACACCTGGCCCGCGACCTCCTCATCGGTGCGAGCCCGGACGTGCTGCTGGCCTCTGCCCAACGGGCCGGGTGGCAGCCCCCGGTTTCGCTGACCGCGGTCCTGCTGCCCGCCGCCCAGGCCCGGCCCGCCTACCGCACGCTCGACCCGAGCACCCTCGTCCTCGACGATCTGCCGGACGCCCTGGGCGTGCTGCTCGTCCCCGACGCGGACCGATCACACCTCCTGAGGCGGCTGACCGACCGCACCGCCGTGGTCGGCCCGGCCCGGCCATGGACTCGGGCGTCCGCCTCGTACGCACGGGCCGTACGCGCGCGCTCCCTCTCCGCTGACATCCGCGACACCGAGGACCACCTGCCCGAGCTGGTGCTGAGCGCCGACGTGGAGGCGTTCGCGGACCTGCGTGCCCGAGCCCTCGCACCGTTGCGGACCCTGCCCGCCGCGACCGCACGGCGGCTGGAGGAGACGTTGCGGGCGTGGCTGCTGCACCAGGGCAGGCGGGAGGAGGCGGCGGCGGCGTTGTTCGTCCATCCCCAGACGGTCCGGTACCGGATGGCGCAGCTGCGGGAGCTGTTTCCGGATCTCGCGTCGCCGCACCGGGTCCTCGAACTGACGCTGGCGGTCGGTCTCCGGACCGGCTGACGACGCGGGGGATGATGGGGAGGGAACGACGGACGTGAGGTCAGGAGCGTGCATGGCGAACCGGGTCCACCGACCCCGTGAGGACGCGGAGTTCGATTTCATCCTCGGGATGAGCGCGGTTCCGGTCCTCGCGTACTTCACCGGGACATGGCCCAAGGCGATCGAGCCCTGCCGGGTGATGGACCTCGTCGTGGGTGGCATCGCCGACGACCGCACGGGCCGCCTGACGGTCGTCCGCGCCGACATCACGCGTTGTCCGGCCGCGACCGAGCGGTGCGGGATCACCGGAGCCCCGTCCTGCGTCCTGCTGAAGGAGGGGGAGGCGGTGGCGCACGGCGCGGGGCCCATGACCGTCGCCGAGGTGCGGAAGTTCCTGGACGGCCACCTCTGAGCGGCCACCGCGGCACGTGACCGCGGCGCCCGTCACGTCTCGTCCGTGGGAACCGTGCCGCCTGGGACACCCCGGGACCGGGCAAGGGGACGGGCGTGCCACGGCTCGGTCCTCTCGGGGGATCGAGCCTCCATCAGACCCGGTGCGCCTCACCGGGCCGCGCGGGCTGATCACCGTCCATGACCACGGGGAGAGGGGGAGTGCGGGACGTGGGAGTCGCATCGATCGCCGTACGGCTGGTCGGCAGGGTGCCCGGGAAGGCGGACGAAGGGTTCGTGTACTCCTGGCTGGTGCCCGACGACGGACGGCACGGGTGGATGCTGTTCGACCCGGCGGAGGGGGCCTTCCGCGAGTGCGGCGAGGCGGGGACCGTTCCGGAGGACGGCATGGAGGTCCGTTTCGGAATGCCCGAGGAGGAGTCGCTGCGCAGGCACGCCCGGTGGGAGGGCGACCGGGAGTGGCGGGTGATGGTGACGGCGGCCTACGGTGTCTGGAAACAGTTCCAGGAACACGGGGAGCCGCCCCGGCAGGCCCACCGGACCTTTCACTAGGAGTTGTCGTCGAAGCGTCACGCTCACCTCAGGGGCGAGGCGAGGGCTGCCTGGTAGCACCCGGCGGTCTCGATGACCCTGTGGAGGCCAGGCCGCCAGGGCCTGTTCCCCGGACAGGGCGGGGCCCGGAGGACGATCGTGCAGAGCTCTCGGGCGACACGGCGTTTCAGGCAGCGGATCGCTTCGCGGCGGGTCCTGCCCGCGGTGACGCGTCGCTCGACGTGGCTGCGGCTGCGGGTTTCCCACCGCGGTCCGGCGCCCCGGGAACCACCGGTGGCCGACGCAGTGCTCGGCAGGCACAGGTCACGCCGCCCGCGGGACGGTGCGGGCCGGCTCCGGGGCGCCGTGTCCGGCGTCGAACGCGGCGACCGTCTCCGGGCCGCCGGTCACCCGCCGGCCGGCCCGCTTCGTGAAAGCGCGTGACTAGTCTTCTGAGTCAGGAGTTCTGGTCAGATGTGTAGGGTTGCGGGGTGGCGCGTACTGGGCGGCCGAAGGCCGAGTTGATCCTGTCGGACGCG
>NZ_JBIBWL010000026.1:16391-39178 GCF_043081325.1 Streptomyces sp. NPDC014882 | reverse complement strand
GCCATCGAACGATCCTCTTCCGTCGGCTGTGGCCCTGACCCTATCGAGCGGCCTCAGATCACGGCACAGCCGCACTTGCGGGACAGCCCTTAGGGCGGCGATGTTGAGCGGCCCTCGGTAGCCGGTGGGTTGAGCGCTAGCCGGTGGGTAGAGCCACCCGGAGGCGTTGGCGGCCACGGTGGCCAGGTCGTCGTCGGTGGTGCGGCGCGGGACGAGGCGTGGGGTGCGGAGGTTCGCGTGGTGTGCTGCGGCCTGCCAGTACTCGGCGTGGTGGTCAGGCAGGTCGACGATCATCACGCCGGACGCGCCGGCATCGGCGAAGATGCGGGCCGCGGATTCGGGGCCGTGCCGTTGGACAGGTTCCCAGTAGGTCATGACGACGGTCGGTCGCAGGTGTGCGGCATACGCGACCGCGCGGACGGCGCTGTCCAGGGCATCGCCGCTACGCAGTACGCGGCGGTAGGCGTGCTGGATGACAGGTCCGTCGAGGTGGGCGTCATGGTGGGCGAGGCCGATCTCAAAGAGGTCGGTACCCGCGTGGGCGAGTTGGCCAAGGTGGCGACGCTCTGCGTGCGAGCAGTGCAGGCCGGCGGGGACGAAGGTGCCCAGCGCGCTACGGGGTTGGGCGAGCAGGGTGTGCAGAGGAGGGGTTGTGGCCAGAGGGGTACCTTTCTCGGCTGGGGCCGTGGTGGTGTCCGGCCGGCGGAGCCGACGGCGCGGGTGAGTAGGCGCTCTGCTGCGGTTGGGTAGTGGGGTGGAGGGTGCAGATGCCGGTCCGGCGGGAGGTTTGCGGTGCGCGCGGTACTGGGCGAGTGCGCGGTGACCCGTGGCGTCACGGTGGTCTCTCGCCCCCGGGAGAGAAGACGGACGTGTCGAGGTAAACCACGGAGCGCCTGCCCAGGGCCTCCTAGCCGCCCGCGACGTCCGTGCAGGGCTGTCCGGTCGATCGTGCGGGTGCCACATTGAGCGCCTCTTGTCGGCCGTGAAGACGGGCTTCATTCTGGTCAGCGAACTGTCAGCCAGCATGCGGGGGACGGATGACAACTGGAAGTGGCACGGCGCAGCGCATGACTTGGGTACTGACGGCTGTGGCTTACGTCCTGCTCGGTCTTGGAATGATGGGGTTGATAGTTGCGACACCGTTCGTACTGGCCGCTGTGGCTCCGGCGGGCACGGACTGGGGGAAGCTGAGTGACATCAGCCAGACGTACGGGGCCGTTTCCGTCGTGCTCTCAGCCATCGCTTTGGCCGGTGTGGCTCTCTCGCTCCTCTACCAGGTTCGGCAGGCACGTACGAGCAACGAGCAGGCCATCAGGGACAGCCACCTCCAGCTTGCGACGCTCGCGCTGAGCGACCCGATTTTGCTCCAGGCATGGGCA
Organism: Streptomyces sp. NPDC014882; assembly: GCF_043081325.1. NCBI lineage: Bacteria > Bacillati > Actinomycetota > Actinomycetes > Kitasatosporales > Streptomycetaceae > Streptomyces > Streptomyces sp. NPDC014882. Next base: position 37,799 of record NZ_JBIBWL010000026.1, on the reverse strand, counting down.
CCGCCTGTTGCACCGGTGACCTTGAAGCGGCATCAGCAGCATCTGATCACGTCTCTCGCTCTCGGGGAGTTGTTGCAGCGGTTCCGTATCGGCCATCTGTCCGTCGAGAAGCTCGCGATCAAACTCGATGGGCACTTCCGCGGGGAGATCGCGCGGGAACAGTGGGAGCGTGAGGGAACAGGGTGGCACCGCACCATGGAGGCTGGCGATCGCCGGGATCGTGTGTTTGTTCGCCTGGTGGACGAACGCTTCCGGGCCGCTGTGGCGACGGGGCCGCCGCCCGCCCTTCTGGAGTTTCAAGATCGGCCGGACATGTCTTTCAGTCACCGTCCTTCCGCCTAACCTCGACCCGCTGCTACGGGATACGGCCCACTCCTTCGCCTAGCGTGAGCGGACGGGGCACCACGTGCAGCAGGGTGTCGCTCACACGGCCTTTCCGAAGTCGGACTGCACGGGGCTGTGCTTCGCGACGGCGCGGTTGGTGATCGCCTGCGACGCGCGGTCGGACGCGGCGGACAGTTCTGTCGCCCCGGGCTCTCGGTACCACGGCCGTAGATCGAGCATGGCCGCGCGCATGCCGGTGGCGAAGCAGAGCGCGGTGCCCTTGGGCAGGGCGCGGATCGCGTCGGCGGGCAGGATCCGCTCCTGACGCATCGAGACCGACGTGCTCTTGCCGGACTCCGAGTGCGAGGTGGACGTGGTCTGCACGTCGTGGTCGCCGATCAGGCGGGAGAGCTTGTCGGCGAAGTCCGGGTCGTCGATGCCGGAGCCGATGACCTTGACCGTCGAGGCGGACCACATGGCGTCCATGCCCGCGTCCCCCCAGACCTTCTGGCCCTGCCGATAGGACTGCAGGATCGTGATGGGGATGATCCCGCGGGAGCCGAGGTGGGAGTAAAGGTCGGGCAGGTCGCTGATCTTGCACACGTTGGCGGCCTCGTCGAGGATCGCCAGCATGGGCGGGTCCAGTCGCCCGCCGGCGCGTTCGGCCTGAGCGGTCGCGGCCCGCATCACCGAGTCCGCGCACGCGGCGATCAACGCCGACGCGCCGCCTCCGCCGTCCTTGCTCAGCAGGAAGAGGGTGTCGGTGGAGGTGACGAACTGCTCCGGCCGGAACTCCGCGACGTCCTTCTGCGGCGTCACCCACGCGGCGATCTCCGCGTTCAGGAGGGCTGCGGCGTACTGGCGGGCGGTCTCGTAGATGCCGTCCCGGGTCTCGGGCGGGCCCTCCACGGTGCCCTTGAGCTGAGCGGCGACGGCGGTGAAGCCGTGGTCGCGCAGGATGTCCAGCGGGGTGCGGTCGGCGGGGAAGGCAAGCCAGGCCATGATGTCGGTGATCGGGCGCTCGTCGAGCGCTGCGGCCAGCATGAGCTGGGAGAGGATGTTGCTGCCGGCCTTGGACCAGAAGTCGCCCTGCTGGGAGGCGTCCACGGACGCGGCGAGGAAGTGGCCGGCTAGCCGGTTCGCCCCGTCCAGGGTCTTCGCATCGGCGAGGGGGTTCCACCACATCTCGCGGGCGGCGTGCGCGATCTGCTGCGGATCCATGGTCCACACCGCCCCGGCCTGGGCCCGCGCTTCGTAGGCGGTGGTGAAGGCATCGCCGGCGGCCTTGTTCGACGTCAGGAGGACCGGGCCGGGTGCGTTGAGCATGGAGGGGATCGCGAGGGAGGTCGTCTTGCCCGAGCGGGGCGCCATGATCGCGACGGCGACATCTTCGAACCCCATCCGGACCTCGTGCCTGGTGCCCTGCAGATTGCCCAGGAGGATGCCAGTGTCCTTGGCGTCGATGTGCTTGGCGTTCTTCAGGCTCGGTCGCAGGGAGCGGGCCTTGTCGGTGATGGCCCGGGACATCAGGGGCTCGATGTCCCGGGCCTTGGCCATGTCGGTGATCTTCTTCTTCCGGCCACCGCCCGAGCTCCTGTGCCGGGCCCACAGGAGGCCGACCACGGCGGCGAGGGCCAGAAAGAGGACGACGGGCACGATGCGGGCGCCGACCAGCAGGGACGTTTCTCCTGCGGTGGGCCAGACCTGCTCGGGGTGGAGCAGGGCGGCAGTGGGCTGGTAGGGCGCCCACGCGGCCCCCGTGAGGGTGGCGGTGAGGTTGCCGCACAGCCAGGCGAGGTGGGCGAGGGGGATGGCGAGGGCCGCCAGGCCGAGCAGGAGGCGCAGGGCGAGGTCGTACCCGTCTGTGTTGCTCGTGGAGGAGGGTGGCAAGGGCTGGGTGCTTCCGGGCGGGGACGGGAGGGCTAGCGGCTGTGACCGCGCTGCGGCGGCGAGTGCCGTGCGGGGATGGGGGCCGGCGGCGTGCCGGCGGGCCGGGCAGCGAGGGAGCGGACGCGGTCCTCCAGCGCGGCGGCGAGGTATACCGCGGGCACGTCGACGTACTTGCGGGCGACGATGTTGGGGTTGTGGGTCGGCAGCCTCTGCTCGCCGGTGCGGTACACGGGTTTTGGGTCGACCAGTGCGGCGGTGAACGCGGTGACGAGGTGGGGCGGGGTGTGGGTGCCGAAGCGCGCCTGCCACACCGGCGGGCGGTTCGGGGCGAGGGCGGCGGTGACAAACCAGGAGCCCGGTTCTTCTGCGCTGCCCAGCCGCTGGACGTAGGCGGTGCCGTCGGGCGAGACGAGGCCGTCGGCGTCGGCGGCAGGGGGATTCCAGGCGACTTGCCGGAGCGGTCCGAACGGGTCGTGGGACTCAGCTGCCGGCGGGGCTGGGTCGGTGAGGGCGTCGGTGAAAGCGGCGATGAGTTCGACGGGGGTGCGGGCGCCGAAGCCGGCGTACTAGGCGGGCCGGCCAGGCTCGGCGGTGTGGTGGAGGGTCCACCACTGGCCGTCGGGGTCCGGCTCCAGGCGCAGCAGGGCCTTCTGGTCGGGGCTGGAGAGCAGCACGCGCGGCATCAGCGGGTCATCGCCGTGGCTCCAGCCGCTGGCGCGGTGGAGGGGCACGGTGATCCAGGCGGGGTCGCCCCCACCGGCGAGGTGGCGCGGGGTGATGAAGTCGACCTCGACGGTGTCCGCGGTGGAGGACATGGTCACCGCCTCGTCGCGCGGTAGCCGCCGTGCCGGGCCGTGAGAACCGGAAGGTGCGGACGCTTGGGCTGGGGGCCGGCTCGACGGGTGGCGGTGTTGATGTCGAGGATGGCGCGGCCGTGGCAGGCCCAGTCGTCCAGGTAGCTCCAGCACTCGGCGTGGTGCTCGTCCAGCGCATCGTCGTACGCCCCGCTCCCCGGTCCGGCGTCCTCGGGGAGCTGGGCCACGGTCTGGCGCCACTGCGCGTCCAGAGCGTCGAGGCGGTTTAGCGCCTGCTCCAGGATGGCCAGCTGTCCGGGCCAGCTCTTGCGCGTGAGGTGGGCGGGCAGGTGCTGGAGCTGGAGGCGTGCGGTGGCCAGGAGTTGGCGGGCTCCGGCGCGGGTGGTGGTGAACGCCGCGGCGGTGTCGGAGTCGCGGACGGCGGCCCGGCGGCCGTAGGCGTCATCGTCGAAGGGCCAGCCGTCCAGGTCGGTGTTGAACTGCGTGTAGGCGTCCCAGGAGGTCAGGATTCGGTCGCTGTTGCGCAGGTAGCGGTTGAGGCGCCGCAGCGAGGTGCGGCGGTGGTTCAGGGTGCGGGGGATGAGGTGGTCCTTCCGGTTCAGCGGTGGGCGGTCGGCTGGACGGCTGCGGTGTGCGGCAGGGGCGGCGCGGGGGTGGTCTGCCGGCGGCGTGCGGCGCGGGCCTGGGCGCCGATTGCCTTCATGCGGGCGGTGTGGGCCTCGACGACCTGCTGTGGGCTCAGCGGGCTTGGCTCCTTGACGGCGCTGTGGTGGGCGGTGCGGTCGAACATGCTGCGCTGCAGCGGGCTCCGGTCGGTCAGCGCTGTGAGGAAGGCGCCGGCAAGGTGGTCGGGGACGTGCTCGTCGAGGTAGGCGTGCCAGATGCGCGGGCCGGGGTACTGCGCGTCGCGGGCGTCTCGGGCCTCGATGTGCCAGGACGGCAGGTGGTGGAACTCGCTCATCGGGCGCCGTTCGATGTGGCAGAGGGAGTCCGGCGAGTGCGCCGCGCCGGCCTCGGCGCGTCGCCAGCCCGCTCGGGTCACCTGCTCCCAGGGGTCCTGGTGCGGCGAGGCGGGTGCGAAGAGGGCGTTGGTGAGGCCGGCGAGGACCTCGGCCGGCACGCGCTTACCGAACTCGGCGTACCAGCCGGGCCCGTTGTCGCTGTTCTCGGCCCGCAGCCGCCACCAGGCGGAGGTGGTGGACTGCGGGTCGAACTGCAGGCAGTAGCGGTGATCGGGGCTGCGCATCACGATCTCGGCGTCGAGGGGGTCGGAGAGCGTGGTCCATCCGGCGGCGGCCAGGCCGTGGGTGACGTGGCGGGCGTCGCCGGGGCCGGCGAGGTGGCGGGGGCTGGTGTCGAAGGGGATCTGCCCGGCGTGCTTGTCGGCGAAGGCGGCGAGTTGGCGTTCGCTCAGCGGCACGCGCCGCACTCCGGGTCGTTCTGGGCTGTCTGGTGCAGTGCGCGCAGTTCGTCCAGGACGTAGTGGAGGGTGTGCTGGTCGCTCTGTTCCCACGCGGCGGTGCGCAGTTCGGCGACCAGGAGGCTGACGTGTGCCGCGCCGGCGGCGGTCTGGTGCTCCTGGACGGTGCGGGCGAGGGCGCGCAGGGTGTCGGCGAACTGGACGGGCAGGCCCGTGTACTCGTCCAGGAGCGGCTCGATCAGGGCGAGGGCTTCGGTGGGGTCGGGGTTCTCGCGCAGGTACTCGGTGAGGTCCGAGAGGGTGTCGGTCAGGGTGCTCAGGGCGTCCGGGGTGGGGGCGGGCATCGTGCTCCTTGAAGGCGGGCGGGGGTTCAGCGGCGGGTTCGGGTGCCGCCAGCGGGGGCTTGCGTGCGGGTCTTGGTGCGGGGGCGGGCGTTGTGGACGCTGTTGCGGGCCCAGGTGGCGGCGCGGGCGGCGGTGATCCGGGCCTGCTGCCAGGCGCCGAGCTGGGAGGGTGTGACGGAGACCGACCAGGTACGGATCTGCGCGCTGCTCGGCACGCGCCCGCGCGGGCGCATGACGGGCTCGGGGTTGGCGAGTTCGGTGGCGAAGGCTTGTACCAGCTGCATCGGGGTGTTCGGCGTGAAGCTGGCTGTCCAGCCGTTGTGCTGCGTGTCCCTCGCTCCGGCCCACCACGTTGCCGAACCGTTGGGGCTGTGCTGGTAGCGCAGGCTCGCGCTGCCGTCCGGGCTGGTGGCTACGTAGTGCTCGCCCTCGGAGCGGGTCTGCCAGTGCTGCTCCTGCAGCGGCGCCCAGACGTTGGGCGCGTGAGCGGAGCGGGGCCGGGTGAGTGCGTCGGTCAGGCCCGCGACGATCTCCACCGGCGTCTGGCGGCCCAGGTGCGCCGACCACTCACCGTTGAGCGCGTCGGCTTTGCCGTGGATGGTCCATCCACCGGGGATGATGTAGGGGTCGTAGGCGACGCGCAGCGCGCGGCTGGGGCTCTCCATGAGCAGCGGGCCGCCGGACTTGGATTTCTCCCGCCATCCGCAGGCGCGCAGGAATTCCGATATGTGCCGGACGTCGCCTCCGCCGGCCAGGGCGCGGGGCTGGACGAGGTAGTGCTGCTCCGCCCGCTCGCCCGGTCCCCAGCCCTGCCATTGCTTCTTGCTCACCGGTGTCGCCGGGCGACGAGCGGCGCAGGGGCGGGAGGCTTCGCCGCCGCGGTGGTGGCCGGCCGCGCGCCGAGGTCCTTGAGGAGGTCCTGGTGCTCGTCCAGGTCCAGGCTGATGTCGTGCAGCTCGTTGGCGGCTCGGCCGAGCGCGAGCCAGACCTCCGCGGGCAGGACGCCGCGCTCGGCCTCGCTCTTGGCGAAGTGGCTTCCGGTGATGACGAGGTGGGTGACGCCGCCGAGAACCCCGGCCTCCGGGTCGAGGATGTGGGCGATGAGCTGAGCGGCCTGCGGCGCGGGGAGCTGGGAGAGGTGGTCGGCGAGCTGACCGAGCTGCCGGGTGATGTCGTCGGCGAGCTTCACCGGCTGAGGGACGGGGTGGGACATGCTCCTCCTGGTGGGTGGACGGTCAGTGGTGGTGGCGGTAGCCGATGCGCTGGGTCTCCGCGAGGACGGTCTCGGGTCGGGCGCCGGCCAGCGGGGAGGGTCGGTCGGGGCCGGTCGGGAGGCAGGCGCGCAGATAGCGGCGGAAGAGGGCCGTGGCCAGTCGCGGCTTGCGCCGGGCACTGATGGGCGGGGGTGTGCGCTTTGCTACGGGGTGCTCCAGGTATCGGGCGGTGGGCCCGGGTGGCCCCGGCGCGGTGCCGGGACCACCCGGGCCCTCTACGGAGTCGGCAATGCCGCCGAGTCGTGCGAAGAGATCGGGTTCGTCGCCGGGCGCGGGACCCTCACCGAGAACGGACGGCCTGCGACCGGGAACCGGCAGGAACGGGCGGTGGCGAAGCGGGCGCGGCGGTGGGCGCGCTGCGGCCCGAGGGGTGCTGGAGAGCGGTGCCGATGCCGAGCGCGTCGAGACACGGGCCGATCGCGCGCAGGGCGCGGGCCTGTGCCTGGGTGTCGTCGCCAGCGAGGCGGTAGATGCCGCTGGGCGGGTCCTGGACAAAGCCGTGTGCGGTGAGGATGGCGCCGGCGCGGTCGTCCGCGGGGGCGGTGGCGATGCTGCCGTCAACCTGCCAGGTTAGAACGACTCGGTCCGGCTGGGAGGGCTGGACGGACGCCAGGGCGTTGTGGCGGGCCTGGGCGAGGGCGCGGTCGTAGCGGGCGAGCAGGTCGGCGGCGATCTGCTCCGCGCTGAGGAACGGGTCGTCGGTCAGGGCGATGCCGTTGGGTTCGGGGACCGCGCGGTACGCCTCGTCGGGCAGGGCCGGCGGGGCGAGGGCGGCGATGAGGAAACCGTCGCGGCCGTCGTGCCGGTCCAGGACGGCGAACTGCGCGCCGTCCGGGCGGCTGAGGACGGCGGCCTCGGTCAGCGGGTGCTCGGCGAGGGCGGCGGCGACCAGGTCCAGGTCCCAGATCCGTTCAGCCAGCTCGGCGAGGTCGTCCTTGGCATCGGCGGGGAGATGAGCGCTGGTCCAGGTGTCGGGGAGTTCGCCGGCGAGGACGTCGGCGTAGGAGGCGAGGCGCTCGGAGGTGGGGTCGTGCATGGTGTCCTTGCGGGTGGGAGGTCAGCGGCGCATCGCGGCGGCCAGCGGGGGCGGCGGGGCCGGGAGCGTGCGAGGCGGAGGCGGGCAGGCGCACACGGCGGAGCGCTCCCGTTCGGCGGCCGGCACCTCACCGCTGCAGGTGCTGCGGCCGGGGTGCGGGGCGTGCCGGTCGGCGAGCGCGTTGCGCGTGTGGGCGAGATCGGTGCCGATGAGGTGGAGGTACTCCTCGGCGAGGTAGCGCAGGCGCCGGGCGGCGTAGGGGTCGACCGGCTGGCCGAGGTGGTCGTGGAAGTCGGCGGCGGCAGTCAGTACCTCGTGCAGGGCGGTGAGGATGCCGTCGCCGGGGGCGGTCAGCTCGGTCAGCGCATCGGCCGCCTCGTCGGTGGTGGTGGCCTCGCGGATGCGCTCGGCGACGTGGGCGACGGAGGAGCCGAGCGTGGGGTAACTGGCGGGGCGGGCATCGGTGTCGAGGCCCTTGTCGCAGTCGACGTGGTAGCCGAGTGCCCGCAGGCGGGCGACGGTACCGGTGGCCGGGCGGGCCTCCTCGTCCCGGTTCAGGCCGGTGGGGGTGCGGTGGTAGGTCTCGTGGAGGCGGACGACGGCGACGAAGCCGGTGCGCTGCAGGACGCTGTGTGCCTCGGGGTCGCCGCCGCGGGCGAGGAGTTCGCCGGAGTGCGGGTCGCGCCCGATGTCCAGGAAGCGGTCGGTCGAGGGCAGAGGGGCTTCTCCTACCGTGATCGGTGGGCGGAGCGCCAGGCAGGCGAGGGGAGTGAGGCGGTGCGGGGCTGGACCAAGCGTGCTGCGGTGGTGTCCAGGTCCTGCTGGATGGCGTGCAGGCGGCGGGCGATCAGTTCCAGGCCGTGTGCCGCTTCGGCACCAGCGGGCCCCGGCTGGCGTTCGAGACGGTGCGCGGTGTGCTCGATCAGTCCGCGGACCGTGGCCAGCGGGCCTGCCTGTTCCTCGGCGAGCTGGGTGAGGACTCGGGCGAGCTGGGCAGATGCCGTGGGCGCAGCTGGGATGGCACTGTGGCCGGTGCGTACGGGGAACAGGTCCCGGTCCTGCGGATGCAGGCGGACGTCCACGTGGAGGATCGCCTGCCGGTCGTTGTCCGGGCTGGCGGCGAACGGGTGCTCCAGGTACGGGTCTTCAAGGTGCTCGGCCCACTGGGTGGCCGTCCACGTCTTCTGCTCGTCGTCCAGAGTGAAGTGGTCCAGGCCGGGCCAGTGGGCGACGACCGTGTGGTCGGTCAGGCCCTCGTTGGGCGAGACCGGCCGGCCCAGCGCCTCTTCGAGGGGGCCGTGGGAGCGGTGCGTGCGCTCGTGCAGGCGGGGGATCACCGGCCGCCCCGCGCGTCGGCGAGGTGGACGAGCTGGCCCAGGGCGGTGGTCGTGTACCAGCCGCAGTCGATCACTTCCTCGCGGTCGGCGAAGCGAGGCAGGAAGGTGTCCTCCATGGCCCGCAGGTGGATCAGGCAGTCGGGGCAGCGGCGCGAGAGGTGCACGAGGTAGCGGGGGTGGCCGGTGGTGTAGGTCTGGGCGCCGCCGGTCGGGTCGCGCAGCCGCCATCCGTCTTCGTCGGTGGGGGTGTGCCAGGACGGGGCGACGATGCGCATCGCGTCTCCCCACAGCTCCCCGCCGGCAACCCCCTTGAGCACGACGACCGTCTCGCCGGCCTGGAAGTGGGCGTGGGTGATGTCCCGGGTGGGAGTGAGCGGGTCGGGCGTGAGGGCGAGGACCGGGGCGGGCGGCGGGGTCCAGGGCGGGGGAAGCAAGCGGAGTCCTTCCACACGGGGGAACGGCGGGAGGATCAATGGTCCGCAGGAACGGCGGTTTGGCTAACCGGCGTTGTCCGGCTATGTTGCCCCGGCCTCAGCGGAAGGGGTTCTCCGTGCCGAGGTCGTCCTCGCCAGCTGCTTCCAGAAGTTCGAGCAGGTCAGAGCCCTCGGCATCGCGCTGGTCGATCCACCAGCCGGCCCGGGTCACGGCGCGGGCCTTCTCCTCCAGCTCCGCCCAGTCCGCCTCGTCCCAAGTCCCCTCCACGACCAGCGTCGTGTGCGCGCCTTTCATCAGCTGGTGGCGGGAGCGCTCGCCCCAGTCCAGAGCCCTCTCGGGTCCCTCCAGCGGCGGCATGTCGAATCGCTTCGCCCACGCTCGGGCTGCCTCCTGCTCCGCGGCGCGCCTGGCCGCGAGCCATTCCTCCTTGGATTCGGTATCGGCGTCGCGTGACGCCTTCCAACAGTCGGTGCAGTCCTTCGTCGCTAGCCAGCGGGCGAATCCGGCGCGCCGGTCGGCTGGACGGTTGGAGAGGTCGTGGGTCACTTCGTGCCCACAGCTGTGGATGATCTTCCAGGCCGTGCGTACTGCCACGTGATTGTTCCTGCTTTCTATCTTTTTGTCTTGTCTCAGCGTGTTCTGCGGATGGCGTCTGTGGCCGCCTTGGCGATGGCGACGGGAGCGCTGGAGGGCTGGGGAAGGTGGAGCAAGGTGGTTCCCGGCAAGTGGTGGGACTTCGCGGTGAGGGTGAGCTGGAGGACGGCGCAGCCGGCGGTCGTGAGCTGCTTGACACGGGTGACGGCTTGAGCGGTTTCGTCGCTGCCGTACCGGGCGTCGGTGACGATCACGAGCAGGCGGCCGGCGCCGGGGCGGCTGAGTTCGAGGCCGTGGTCGAGGGCGTCGATGGCGTCGCCGAGATTGTGGTGGCCGCCGGTGGCATCGAACGTCGTCACGCGCTCCGGTGCTCGGTGGGTGGGTCGGATCAGTGCGGTCAGGTGCCTGTCGTAGGCGATGGTGGCGGTAAGGGATTCGGGGTCGGTCAGAGCCGCTGCGCGTGCCACGATCCAGGCGGCGGACGCGACGGGCGCGCAGGCGGCACGCATGGAGCCGGAGACGTCGACGGCGATACCCACACGCAGCGGTGGGGTGGGGGAGTTGCGGCGGCGGGTATGGGTGAACGGTTCCGCGGTGGGGACCGACCCGGCCGCACGCTGAGCGTCGCGGGCGAGGGCCGCGCGCATGTTGAGGCGGCCGGGCGGGGTGGGGCTGGTGGTCCGCTCCTCGGTCCGCTCGCGGTAGGCGGCGGCACGCAGGGCGCGGCTCAGGCGCGCGGCGGCACTCTTCTCCGCGGCGGTGGGCCTGCGAGTGCCGGTGACCGGGTTGCCGGAGGGCGCCGGTGTGCCGTCGGGAGAGACGGTGGCGCCACGGGCGTTGAAGACCGACTTGGCGGTGGCAGCGGCTTTGCGTCGCTGGCCGGCCCGCTGGGCGCGGTCCTGAGCCTGCGCCTTGGACTGCGCGGCCACGGCGTTGGCCGCTGCGGCCTGAGCCGCGACGTCGGCGGCGTCGGTGGCTGCCGTGCTGTCCATGACGACCCCCACGGCGCCGGACAGTAGATCGGTGAGGTTCTCCGGCACGGGCAGGGCGGGGGCCGCGATGTCCAGAGCGTCGCACCATGCTTGACCGTGCGCGAGCATCGTCGTGGCGTCGTGGTCGGCGCATTGGTGCGCTGCACTCCAGATGCGGGTGAGTGTGGCCAGCAGGTCTGCGCCCAGCACCTTCTTGCACAGATCGGCGACGGCCCGGGTCTCGCCGGCGTCCAGGATGCCGACATCACGGCGGCCGAGGATCAGGGCCGCCACACCGGCGGCGTGCTCGATGCCCTGGAGGTTGGGGTGGGCGATGTCGGGCATGACCAGGGGCCTGGCGCTGGTGCGCAGGTACGTGCGGTCCGTGGGCCGCGTGATCAGGTGTGCGCCTTCGACACGGCTCTCCTCCAGCAGGAGCGCGGCCTCGACGACATGGGGGTTCGCTCCGGCAGGTGCCGTCCAGACGGAGTGGGCCGCGTGCGCGGCCTCGTGCACGAACACCCCCCAGGCGGCGGGATACCGCTCCTCGTCGCCCACGATCCTCGGATGGATCTCGTGGGGCTTCAGCGGGGCGAACAGGCCGGCGTCGAACTCGACCTCGCCCAGAGTGGGGAAGAACGCGGCCGGCGCGTCGCTGCGCGTGCCGGGGCGGCAGGTGACGAGGAGGTCCTGGCGGCCGGAGAGGGCGACCAGCCGGTCGCCGAGTTCGGCTCCCACGCGCAGCCACGCGTTAGGGGAGGTGCGGGGTTGCGCGGGCGAGGCGCCGTCGTCGTCCCATCGCGCGAGGTCGCCGTCGTCGTCCGGCATGGATTGGACGTGGTGGTGGGCGCTCATCGCGAGCGGCCCCGGTGTGCGGAGCCGGCGCTGCCCGGGGGCTGCCGGGTGGCCGAGGCGGGGAGCTGCTTGCCGAGGGTGAGGGGCGCGATCTTCTTGATGCCGACCGACTTGGTGATGGCGTCGGCGACGGCGTCGCGATCCTCCACCGGAGCGATGCCGACGAGGTTAGCGAGCGCGGCGTTGGTGCCGAGGACGGCTTCGGTCTTCTGGTAGCTGAGCAGCTCCCGCAGCTGGGGGGCCCAGCCCAGCTCGCCGAGTTCGACCTGGTGGGCGAGGTGTCGGGCGACCCGGACCACCCGGGCATCGATCCTCAGCGCCAGGGCGAGGTCGTAGTCCGTGCCGATCTGGATCTGCACGCTGAACCGGCTCGCGAGCGCCTCCGTCAACACCGCCCCGTGCACGCCCGGGTTGTGGCCCGCCACCACGTAGAAGCCCGGCTCGGCCTTGATGGTCTCGCCCTTGTGGGCCTTGACCTGGATCTGCCGGCGCCCGTCCATCGCGGGATACAGCGCCGCCAGGACCTTCGGTGAGATCAAGGTGGCATCGTCGATCAGCAGGGCGCGGCCCTCGGTCATCGCGATGACCAGCGGACCGTACTGGAACACGTAGCCTCCCGCGTCGGCCTGTGTGTACTCGCCGATCAGGTCGCCGACCGTGGTGTCGCCGTCGCCGGCGACGGTGAGCAGGTCCGGGAACGCCGCCTCGACCAGACTCGTCTTGCCGGTGCCCGGAGGGCCGTAGAGCAGCACCGGCACGTCGGCGTCGCGCAGGCGGTTCAGCGCCTCGACGTCGGGCAGATCGGCCAGCTCCCGGGGGTGGTAGAGCTGGCCCCCCGCGCGGCGGATCGGGCCAGTCTGTCGGGGCGTGGCTGCGGCGGGAGTGGCCGTGCGGGCCGTGGCCGCCTGGGCGCGGGGAGCGTGGGTGCCCGGAGGGCTGATCACAGCGGTCTGCGAGGCTGCGGCGGTTTTCGCGTTCGCGCGGAACTCCGGTTGACCGGTCCCACTTTGGTCCGCTTCGCCGCGTCGCACCAGGGTGAGCGCGGCGTTGCGGACTGCGCCGTGGGAGTGGCCCAGCTGCCTGGCCATGTCCCCGATGGTGAGCGTGTCCGTCGGCCGGTCGGCCAGCAGTCGGGCCACCTTGGCCCGTAGTTCGCCGCCCTTGGTGCGCGCTGGACTGGTGGGCGTAACGGGTGTGGTCAAACGAGGCCCCTTCAACGGGTGCGGGCGGGTTGGCGATGCGCTGGAGAGGCTGGCCGCTGGCGGAGCGGATCACGGGCTGTGGCGACGTCGGCGACCGGGCCAACTGAGGGGTTGCCGGTGGCGTTCACCGGCCGGCCGAGGGCTTGGTGCAGGTGCACGGGATGGCCGGCGACGAGCAGCTCGCTGGCTGCCGAGCAGGCCCGTGTGTCCGCTCCGTGCCGGGTTCCGTCGCTCCGCAGGCGCAACCTGGCGTCTCTTCGAAGCCGGACTGGAGCAGGATCCGCCGGGCGGCGGCGTTGTAGCCGGTGGTGGTGATCTCGCCGGTGATGGCGTGCCGGATCGTCAGGAACGGCTCTGCTGGTGCGTCGGGCAAGGCGGATCTCCTATCGGTGGTGGCGGGAACGGGAAAGGTCGCGGGCTGCTTGTCGGCTGTCGTGGCGGTACGAGCCGGCGGCGTGCGGCGAGCAGGACGGCGAGCGCGAAGGCGGCGCCAGCGGCGGGGAGCACGGCACTCGCCAGGGGCTGCTCGGCGAGGCGTCCGGATAGGGCGGTGCCGGCGGACTGCCCGACGCCGATCGAGAGGATCAGCCAGGCGTACGCCTCGCTGGTGCGGGCCGCGGGTGCGAGGGTGTCGGTGGTGGCGTAGGCGCAGGCGGCCACGACGGTCATGAACGCGCCGGGCACCGCGACCGCGACGGTGGCCGCGTACGGGCCGGGGAGGAACAGGAGTGGCAGCCACCCGGCCACGAACGCACCGGCGACGGTGACCAGCCGGCTGATGGTGGTGCTGTTCCAGTGTCGGCGGCCGTAGAGGAGGCCGCCCAGGAAGCTGCCGGTGGAGAACGAGGCGGGCAGGATCCCGGAGAGCATCTCCTGGCGGTATTGCTCGGCCATGGAGACCGCCCAGACGTTCATGGCGCCGATCGCGAAGCCGATGCCGACCAGAGAAGCGAAGAGCAGTACCAGTGCGGGACTGGCCAGTCGCGGTGTCTCGCGTGCCGGTACCTGAGCGGGCGGGGCCGGACGCCAGCGTCGTGACGGTGGCGCGAGAGCCACCGCGGCGGTACCGGCCATGCCGAGTACAGCGGTGACCGCGAGCGCGGTGGTGGGGCTGTGCGTGGAGGCGAGCGCCGCCACGAGCAGGGGGCCGACGATGTAGAGCAGACCCTGCGTGCCGGTGTCCAGGGCGAGGGCCGCGTGGCGGAGGCGGGGGTCGGGCAGCACGCTGGGCCACAGGGCCCGCAGTCCGGCCTCCAGGGGAGGCGTGCTCAGCCCGCCGGCTACGACGATGGCCGTGGCCAGGCCCGCTCCGCCGAGGGGCTGGCTGTCGGCCGGTCGAGGGCACGGCGGATCTCAGCGGTGGTGGCGGACAGGCCGTCCAGGACGGCCCGCCACCCGGCCAGGTGCCGCGCGGGCGGCAGTTCGTCGAGCGCGTGGCGGGCGGCGTCCAGGAGGTTCTCGGCGTGCGGGGCGAGGTGGGTGGCGTACGCCTCGACCGCCGCTTCGTCGCGGCCTGCTCGTGCGGCTGCCGCTGCGCCTGCGTGGACGGTGCGGCCGAAGCTGTAGCGGGTCGTGTCGAGCGCGACCTCGTACTTGTGGTCGATGACCGCCATCCGCAGCCGGAAGGTGCGGGCGCTTTCGATGACGTCCTTCACCACCGTTGGGGAGCCGTCCGGGAAGGGGTTTGACTCTGTCATCGGGACCGCCCCGTTCCAGCGGCGGTCAGGTGAACGGTCGGTGCGTAGGTGGGCTTCGGCGGGATCGGCCGGGCAGAGGGGGGCGAGGTGGTGGGCGCGGTGGCGTGCTGGGTGGTCCGGCCGGCGGCAGCTTGTGCGAGGCGGCTACGGCGCTCTAGGAGGCCGTTGGGCCGTGTCGGGCGCGCAGCCGCTGCGGACTGCTGGGGGTCCAGGCCCATGTCGGCCTGCACGGTGTAGCCGTGGCTGCGCAGGTCCAGGACGGCCTGGCGGGTGCGGCGGGCTCCGTCCCGCTCGGGCTCGCTGAGCCGGTAGAGCCCCGGCTTGTCGGGGACGGGCTCGAACTGCTCCCGCTCAAGAAACCAGTGGGTGAGGTGTGCGGGCAGGGAGGCGGTGGAGGAGGCGACGAAGCCGTGCTCGGGGTGGGTGCCGAAGGCGAAGTGAGTGCCGGGCTGCAAGGGGGCGTGCTTCTCCTGACGTGGTCAAGTGGCGGTGGTCAGTGGCCGCGCTGGGCGGAGGTGGTGGTGTGGGCCGCCGGGGCGGCGACGGGGAGCACGGGGCGGGGGTGGGGCGCGCTCAGCCGGGCCTGGCGCAGGAAGCGCTCGCCGTCGATGAGGTGGCGGGACATGGCCTCCAGGTCGCGGCCGAAGCGGTGCTGGTAGGCGGCCAGGAGGAGGGGAGGTGATGGCTGGGCAGCCCGTCGAACTGGACGTGGATGCCGCTGTAGCCGGTGCCGGTGGTGGGGCGCGCGATGAAGGAATGGGTGGACAGGCGTACTCCAGGGGACGCGCGGAAGAGACTGGGCTGCCGCGGGGAAGGGCAGCGATCGGCCGTGCGAGGTCCTAAGTGCGATGCAACTGGGTCAGGACCGGGGGCCGGAGGCGTCGGTGCGGGCGCAGGTGTAGCCGATCAGGCGGGAGGGCTCGGCCTTCGCGGGGACGGTGGCGGCGTCGTCGCGCACGAACGTGTACCGGATGGAGGTGCGAGGCACGTCGTGGAGCCAGGCCCGGTCGTCCTTGCCCGGGTTGAGCTGCAGGCCGGAGTTCGCGACGGTGTCGGTCTGGGCGTGCGTGTGGGAGAAGAGGACCAGTGCGCCGCCGTCAGCGGTCTTCAGGGCGTAGGCGTCCTCGTAGCGGTTGGGGGCTTCGTCGAAGACGGTGCTTGCCTGGCTCCCGAACCGGGGTGCCGGTCTCGTCGTGGACCTTGATCTGCCGCTTGCGTACTGCGTCACGATGTAGGGGTCCTCGCGTGTCACGATCCAGCCCTCGGGGTCTCCGGGACGGCGTTCGGAGGGAGGCTCCTGCGGTGGGCTGATGGTCAGGTAGCTGTCGTCGGGGAGCGAGACGCGCACGATGTAGGCGCTGAGGCCGAACTCGATGTCGCAGGGCAGTCCACGGGCCCGTAGCGGTGTGGTGATGTGCGTGTGGCGACGCCACAGCTCCTGCCACCATCGTTCCCCCACGTTGCGGTGGTCGGGCAGCGGCGCAAGGGTTGTGCCGGCGTTCACGGGGTTCGGCTCGTCAGCGGCCACCGATGCTCCTCCGGGACGCCGGCCGGTGTCGCGGAGCCGGACGGTGGGTGAAGTCGGTCTCCGGCACCTGGTGCGAGTCGAGTTCGCAGGCGCCGCAGGCCACGCTCAAGTCGTGCTCCATCTCGGCATCGCGGTCGGCGAGCTGTGCCATGAGGTCGTCGTGTTCGGTCTGGCGGCGCCGGGCTTCGGCCCATTCGGCGGCATTCTCGTGAGGGGGTCGGGTCAAGGGGACTCCGGGTGTGGGGGCGGGGCGGGGAGCTACCGGCGCGGCGCGGTACCGGGTGACGGGGGAGAGGGCGGCGGGCCTGCGGTAGTCCCCTGCGGGAGGCCGGTCGAGGTCTCAGGGGCCGGGGCATAGGCGAACCGCAGCCTGTTCACGCCGGCTTCGTCGGCAAGGGCCAGGACCGACAGGGCCCGGCTGGCCGCTGTCATCAGCAGGTTCGAGGGTGATCCCTTGGCCGCGCCGCGGTTCTCCTGTTTCCACCGGGCAGCCGCGGCGAGGTAGTCGCTCAGGGCGCGCAGTGCGGGTTCGGCGGCATCCAGGACGTGGTCGGTGACCGCGTCCATCTCCGCCGGGGTCTGGGCCGCGGCGAGAGCGTTCAGGTACGGGGTGAGGTCGGGTGCCTGCCAGGAGTGGTCGGGCAGCGGGTGCGCGGTGCGGAAGCGCGCTGCGTCGTGCCCACCGCTTCAGGTCGCCGCGGGTGGCGAGGTTGTAGCGGGCCACATGGATCTGATCGGCGTCACGGCCGGCGTTGTCGTACAAGTCGAAGTCTGGGTCATGCGAGGTGATGAGGTAGTCCTTCAAGCGTTCGTCGGTGTCGGGGAAGTCTTCGGGTCCGGGCCTGCTGGACGTGGAAGCCGGCTGCGTCGAGGAAGGCGAGGGCAGATGGCGCTCCTCGACGGGGCGAGCCGCATGCATCTCGGTCACCGACGAGTACGGCGAGCAGCTGCTGACGGCGTGGGAATGGCACGCGGGCTGGGGGCGGTGGTGGGCCCGTCCGCTGTCACCTGGCGGTAGGCAGCGAGGGCTTCTCTAAGAGTGCATTCTCGTGCCGCTCGGGTCGCTTTCGTGGTAGCTCATTGTTCCACCATCCGTAAAATAGGACTCCTGTGAGGACAAGTGCCCCCAAGGCGGCCCCGGTTACGTGTCCGACAGGTGGCGGCGAGACCGCCACTCCCACATGCGCGAGAAGCCAGGGCTTCGGGAGCCTGGGCTCGGCTTCGACGCTGGTACCAGCGATCTGACTGGGCGCGTCATACCGCCGTTCTCGCTGCGGTGGTCGCAGCCGCGAGCCTGGCCATCACAGCGTGGGGAACGTACAAGGCGGCTCAGGTGGCTGACGACCAGCTCGCGCAGTCCAAGGAGGACGGCGAGAAGGAGCAGCGAGCCGCAGCCTCACGCGTAACGTGGTGGGAAGACGGCGGTGAGAGCATCACCGTGGCCAATCGGACTCTGGACCCGGTTTTGGTGACCATGTTCTTGCAGACCCGTGAGATGAAGGAACAGAAATCCAGCTGGGCCAACTACATCTATTTTGGGGTGGTGCCGCCCTGCACTTCCATATCGGTGCCGGAAGCTGCTGTCAAAGATGAGGCCACCCGCCGCAACCCTGGGGAAGACTGGCTTCTGAGAGGAGTCCACTTCGTCTTGTCGGATGGCACCTTCTGGGTCCGCCACGCCAGCAATCGCGCACTGGCCGCGACCGAAGTACCGCTACCTACAGGGCTGGCCAATCCGAAACAGCCGGGCGGGTTGCTTGCGGATCCCGATGCGACGACGATTCGAATGGAGCAATGCAGGAGCTGACCATGATCAAAGGCTGTCCCGCCCGCGTTGCGGATGGTGACGTAGTCCGCGTCGTCGATGCCCTCGTGAAGGACGGCTTTGATCGAGGGCGCGATACTGGCCATGTCGACGCGGGCCTGTTCCCCCTCTGGGGAACTCGACGCCGTGTCAGTGCATGCGGGCGTCGGTGTCGAAGAGAGCCAGTTCGTGGCTGTGGAGGAGGTGCTGGACGATGAAGCTGCGTCCAGCGACCTTCCACAGGCCCCGGCCGCGGTTGAGGTGGGCGATGGCGTCCATCTCGACGGAGGTCAGACCGAGGAGGCTGGCGGCGGCGTGGAGCTGGTCGGTTTCCTGGCGGTAGATGATCCGGGTGGAGCAGTCGGCGAGGAGGCCCTCGGCGAGGGCGCGTCCCTGTGATCCGGCGTCGCCGGCGGTGAGCAGGTCGGAGAGCCGGTGGATCACCATCAGGTTCGCGATGCCCAGGCCGCGGGAGAGCTTCCACTGGGCCTGCATGCGCTGGAGCAGGCCGACGTGACGCATCAAGCGCCAGGCTTCGTCGTAGACGATCCAGCGCTGGCCGCCGTCAGGGTCGGAGAGGGCGCTCTCCATCCAGGCGGAGGCGCAGGTCATCGCCAGGACCAGCGCGGTGTCGTCGCCGGAGCCGCCGAGGCGGGAGAGGTCGATGGTGAGCATCGGCGCTGTCGGGTCGAAGTCCACGGTGGAGGGAGCGTCGAACATGCCCGCCAGGTCGCCGAAGACGAGGCGGCGCATGGCGTGGGCGAGGTCGCGAGCGGCGTCGCCGAGCCACCCCGACATCATCCCGGCGGCCTCATCGAGGGCGTCGGGGTCGTTGAGCGTGGCGGCGATGTCGCCGAGGAGCGGGGTGCGGCCGGTGGCGTCGGCACGGGTGACGACGGCGTCGAGGGCGACGTCGAGGGCGGTGTGCTCCATGGGCATCAGGTCTCTGCCCAGGACGGTGCGGGCCAAGGAGCCGAGCAGGAGCAGTCGCCGCTTGCGGATCTCCCCGGCCCAGTCCGCTTCGGAGACGCTCGCTGGTCGCGGGGCTGCGTCCAGGGGGTTCAGCCGTCCGGGCAGACCCGGGCCGAGGGCGACGGACCGTCCGCCGAGGGCTTGGGCCACGGGTGTCCATTCGCCCTTGGGGTCGCAGGGGACGTAGACGCGGTAGCCGAAGGCGATCGAGCGCAGCGCGAAGGACTTGGCGAGCGCGCTCTTGCCCTGGCCGATGACGCCGGCGAGCAGCAGGTTGGGGTTGGTGAAGCCCTCAACCTTGCCGTACAGGGCGAACGGGTCGAAGACGAAGCTCGCTTCGGCGTGGACGTCGCGGCCGATGTAGATGCCCTCGGCGCCGAGGCCGCCTTCGGCGAGGAAGGGGTACGCGCCGGCGGCCACCGCCGTGGTCATGCGGTGGGCGGGCAGCTTGAGTCGGTTCCCGCGGGCGGAGGCGGGGCCGGGGCGTCCGCCGGCCGGGTGGAGCGGGGCGGGCATCTCGTGCTCGGGGTTCGTGGCTTGGGCGGAGTGGGTGCCGGCTTCGGCGCGGGCCTTGGCGGTGGCTTCGGCGAGCTGGCGGCGGGCGGCCTTGCGGCTGGCGCGGTCGGTGCCGTGCGGGGTGAACAGCGGGGAGGCGGAGGCGCGGCGTGCGGGCCGGTGGCTCATCGGGGGCCTTCGATTCTGCGGGTGGTGCTCATCGCACGCAGGCGGTGGTGTGCGCGCGGAGGTCGCTGGGGGTGGTCTTGCGGCGGACGACGTGTCCGGCGGCGAGGTGGCGCTGGCAGATCGTCAGCACCGGCGGGCCTTCGGGCAGTCGGTCGGGGCTGCAGGTGCTCTGTTCGGCGTCCGCTGCGGTGCCGGTGGGCAGCAGGTGGAAGGCGTTGTGGACGTTGCTGGTGGCCTGCCAGAGGTGGGTGTGCGCGGTGGCCAGGTGTCGGCCGGCGGCCGGATGGGGCGGGCGGGTGTTCTCGGCGAGGCGGTCCAGAAGGTGGAGCAGGGTGGTGAGGTGGCCGTGGAGTGCGTCCAGGTGCTGCCGGTCGGCCGGCCGAGGCGGTAGGGCGTCCGGCGGGCGGAGGGCGCGGGTGTGGTGGCGGACTCCGGCGCTGGCGGCGCGCAGGTAGGGGTGCGCGTCCTCCGGGGGTGCGGGGGAGGTCAAAGGTGGTGGTCCTTCCTGCCGGGCGGCAGGGGCGGCGACGGGCGGTTGCGTCGCGGATGAGCGAAGGGCTGTGGGCAGGGACGCCGGCCGGTGAACAGGGGGCGGGTTCACAGGGCGGTGCGGGCCAGGGGCAGTGCGCTGAGGGTGAAGGCGTCGGGTTGCTGGTAGTTGAGCCGTCGCAGGTCGACGCCGGAGGTGACGGCGTGGGTTTCGATCTGTGCGCAGGCGGCGTCCAGGAGGGCGTCGGTGTCGGCGGTGACGGTGACCAGGCCGGTCAGGGCCACGTCCGCGTGCCCGGCGATGAGCTGGCGCTCACGCTGCTTGACGTCGGCGTACTCGACGGAGTCTTCCTCGCTGTCGACCTGGCCGCGGCGGGAGCGTTCGTTGGCGTCGGCGATGATCGTGGCCTTCCGCCGCTGGACGTCGCGCAGCGCGGACTCCAGGGCCTGCGGAACGTAGATCAGGGAGAGGCCGCGGCGCACGCCGGCGCTGAACATGATCCCGTGCAGGAATCCGGCGCCCATCTCGGTGCGGGGCCAGTTCTCCACCCAGTACGTGGCGTGGCGGGCGCTGTCGGTGGCCAGGCGGTCGTACTCCTCGACCTGGACGACGGGCCCGGCGGCGGCCGGGTCGGCCTCGGCGCGGCCGGTCTCGGACCACTGCTGGAGGGCGGCGAGGGCGGCCGGGTCGTAGGCGGTGCGGATGACGGCGGCGATCTCCCTCGCGGTCAGCCACCCGGTGACCTGGAGGCCGGCGTTGCGGGCGGCCTGGGCGATGGAGGCGGTGGTCTGCTCCATGACGGTGAACGCCCCCGGCAGCCCGCCTCCGGCCTGGCTGATCAGGCGCCGGGCGGCCTTGAGGTCCAGGGAGATGGCGAGGTAGGTCTCGTGCGGTGCGGCGGCGGGTCCGGCGGAGGCGACCAGCTCGGAGTAGATCTGCCCGGCGACCGGGGTCTGGGGCTGGCCGTGGTGGGTCCAGTGGCGGGTGAGGGTGTCGCCGCTGTCGGGGACGGTGCGTTCCAGGACCTGCACGGTGGCGATGTGCCCGGTGCGGGCGATGCCCGCCAGCGCGCGACCCCAGCTCGAGACGTTGTGGTTCTGCGTGGCGGGGTCCAGGAGGGCGAAGGCGCGGGAGCTGACGCGGGCGATGGCGGTCAGGGTCTGCTGGTGCGGGTCGTGGACGGCCGCGGCGCCGTTGGCGGAGTCGCCGGGGGTGACCACCTTCAGGGAGGCGGTGGTGCCGGGCAGGTGCAGGATGCCGTCCTGCCGTGGACGGGTGACGGGCCGGGCGAGCCAGAGCGTCTGACCGGTGCGGAGGCGGTGCGCGTAGCGGGTGACGATCGGCGCCCAGTCGATCAGGGATCGTCCGTGCCGGCGGATGGCGACGAGCGCGCCGGACGCCGCCCACAGAGGGGCCAGAGCGACGGCGCCGAGCAGCCCGGTGGAGATCACAGTCAGCAGCAGTACAGCCAGCGTGGCGGACACGAGCAGAAGTTGGGGCAGGGAGAGGCCGAGGAGGATGCCGCGGCGGGAACGGTGCGGGAACTTCACCGTGACCGGGGCGACGGACAGATCAGTCATGAAGTGGGTCCTGGAGGCGCGGGTGGAATCCGGGGGCGGGGGGGGGGGGGGCCCCCCCCCCCCCCCGGGTGGGGGGGGGGGGGGCCCGGGGGGGCGGGGTGGTCGGCCCCCAGGTCGGGGGGGTCTTCGGATCCGAGGACGGGGGCGCGCCCCGGG
>NZ_JBIBWL010000026.1:0-16381 GCF_043081325.1 Streptomyces sp. NPDC014882 | reverse complement strand
GGGGGGGCCCAATCCCCGGGGCCCGGGGCCGCCCAAAATATCTGTTTTTGGGGGGGGGGGGGGGGGGGGGGGGGCGGGGGGGGGGGGGGGGGGCCCCCCCCCCCCCGCCCCCGGTGTTCGGGCAGGGGGTCAGAGGCCGGCCGGAGGCGGCGGTGTGCTCGACCCGCTGGACGGGGCGTTCTGCGATCCGGAGGACGGGGGCGCGCCCTGGGGCGGTGGGGTGGTGGTCGGCGGCGTGGACTGCCACCCACCTCCCTGTCCGGAGGCGGCGTTCGTCCCGGCTCCACCCGGCCCGGGGCTGCCGCCCACCTGGCCGCTGGTGTCGTCGGACACGCTGGTCGGCGCGGGCTGGACGGCCTTCTCCAGTCCGGACTTGAGGGCGTCGCCACTGGGTGAGGCGCCTGTTCCGCCGCCCTGCGGGCCTTCCTTGCCTGCGTCGTCTCCGCCGGTCGGATTGGCCGCGATGTCGCCGGGGAAACCTCCGCCGGCATCGGGACCCTGCGGTGCGGCGCCCGCTCCGGCGGCTGCGCCACCGGTACCTGCGGTGGCTGCGGCTGCGGCGGCCTTGCGGGCGGCCTTCTCGGCGTGGGCCTTGGCGATCTGGGCTCCGGCGCCGCCGGCACGGTGGATGGACTCGCCATCGGTGCCGTCCGCCGCCCAGTGCACGAACTTGAACACGGCGTACGGGCACAGCAGCACCAGGACCATGATCACGATGCCGGACATGACGTCGGCCAGGGCGGCGATGCCGTCCTTGGCCTCGGTCTTGCCCATGGCGGCGATACCGAGGACGAAGATCACGGTCATCAGGAGCTTGGAGACGACGAGGGTGGCGGTGGCTTCGATCCAGCCCTTGCGCCAGCGCCGGGCGGCCTCCCAGCCGCCGCCGGCGGAGGCGAAGACGGCGAGGGTGACCATGACGAGGATGCCGACCTTGCGGACCATCATCACGCACCAGTAGAGGAACGCGCCGATGGCGGCGCAGAGTCCGGCGACGACGGGCACGAGCCAGCCCAGGCCGGAGAGCGCGCCGATCTGGTTGACCTTGACGATGCGGCGCACGGCCGTCTCGATGTTCAGGTTGGCGGTCTTGAACAGTCCGTCGCTGATGGCGTCGACGACTTCGATGGCGACGGTGGTCAGGGAGATGGCGCAGAAGGCGAACAGGACGCCTGACATGGTGCCGGTGAAGGCTTGGGTGAGGGCTTGGCCGTCGCGTCGGACGGCGGCCCGGACCAGCTGTGCGGAGAAGGTGGCGACCAGCAGGACCAGGCCCAGGGGCAGCAGCATCTCGTAGTTGTCGACGAACCACGAGGCGTTCAGGTCGACCTTGGTGGTGGTGTTGACCGCCTCGGCGGCGAGATCGGCTGCTGCGGCGGCCAGTTCGCCGGCGGACTTCGCCATCCAGTCGCCGATGGCCTTGCCGGGGTCGGTGGCGAAGTCGACCGCGCCGCCGACGGCGCACAGCTTGTCCGCCAGGGGGAAGTCACAGAAACCCACGGGGTTGCTCCTCCTTTCGTGTGGTTAGGCGCGGGTCACTGCGTGACGTTCGGGGCGAGGGCTGCCAGGGCGCAGTCCTGGTTCGGGCGGCACTGCACGGCGAGGGTCAGGGCCCGTTCCTCGGCTCCGCCGCCGCCCTTCTTCCAAGCGATCTGCTGCTTGCCGTTGACGGTGATGACGTAGATGTACGCCTCGGTGATCGCGGACGGATCGTCGGCGAGGGCCTGCTTGAACGCGGAGGGGTAGTGGCCCTCGGTGACGTGGGCGGTGGCGTGTTGGTCCTGGTCGGCCATCCGTGACCAGAGCACCGGGTCGGGGACCTGCCCGGAGACCGAGGTCCAGTCGGCGTACGTGGTCTCGGTGGTCATCCAGGTGTGCATGCCGGCGAGCTGCTGGTCGCGGCTGGTGTCGCGGGTGTCGTAGGACCACAGCATCTGGGCTGCTGCCTTGGCGTAGGCGACCGGTTCGGAGATCTGCGGCGGCTTGGGCACCGATCCTGACCCGGAGGAGGGCTCGGGGGCTGCCTCGGTCGCAGATGGGCTGCTGGTCGGAGCGGGGGCGGTGGTCGCTGGAGCCTGGTGGTCCTCCCCGCTGCCGGTCACGACGGCGACGACGCCGGCGAGGGCCAGCAGCGCGGCGACGACCACAGCGACGACGGCGATGCGCCGGTTCGCTGACCAGCCCGCACCGTAGGAGGAGAGGGAGGGGAGTCGGTTCTTCATCACTGGATCTGCGATCCGAGGTTGGAGAAGAAGGCGACGAGGCCGTTGGCGGCGCCCAGGCCCAGGGCGGCGCCCGCGGAAACCATGGCGCCCTTCTTGCCGTTGGCCTCGGCCTGGTGACCGCCGGTGTGGTGGCCCCAGGCCCACACACCGAGGGAGACGGCCAAGGCGCCGACGACGGCCACGATGCCGAAGAGGTTGATCGAGCTGACGACGGACTTCAGCACGCTCAGGCCGGGAAGGCCGCCGCCCTTGGGCGTGATGCCGGGGTCGTAGGCGAGCTGTATGACGCGGTCGGCGAGGGGGACATGCATAGGTGTGAGGAGGCTCCTTGCGTACGCGGGCCGAGCGAGGGCCGGTGAATGGGGAAGCGGAGGGGCGCGGAACGGGACCGCGAGGTGGCCTCGCCCGATCGGAGCGGGCGGGCGGCGGCGTCAGAGGACGCGGCGGGCGGCGAGGATCGTCCAGTCCTTGATCGGCGTGATCCGGACCGGCTTGGTGGTGCGCGGCGCCTCGATGACCAGGCCCTCGCCCATGTACATGCCGACGTGTTCCGGCCGTGCGGCGCTGCCGCGGCTGAAGATCAGGTCACCGGGCTGCAGCTTCGACGGTGAGACCGCCTTGCCTTCGCCGACCTGCGTGTACGTGGTGCGGGTGAGCTGGATGCCGGCGTGTGCGTATGCCTGCTGCATCAGCGAGCTGCAGTCGCAGCGGGCCATGGGGTCGGGGCCGTGGGCGTTGGTGCAGGAGCCGCCCCACTGGTAGAGCGTCCCGAGCTGCTGCATCGCCCAGGCGATGGCCTTGCGGGCCTTCGGGTCGGCGTCCTTGGGGATCGAGTAGCCCTTGGGGACGCTGCCCTCGGGGATGCGGCCGAACCCGGAACCGTCCTGACCCGGCGTGCAGCCGGTCGAGGTCGAGGGCTCCTTGTCCTGGTCCGCGTCCGCGCCCTCCTCGTCACTGCCGCCCGGGAAGGTCTTGACGATGGCGGACTGCAGTGCGGTGGCCAGGTCCTCCCACTGCGCATACGCGTCCGGCAGGCCGGATCGCTGGACGGCTTGGGCGGCTTGAGTAACGGTCATCTGCTGCCACCCGTTCACCTTGAGCAGGCGCTTGTAGAACTGCTCGGAGGCGTAGGTGGGGTCGCGGATCTGCTCGGCACTGCCCCAGCCCTGGGAGGGGCGCTGCTGGAAGAGGCCGAGACTGTCGCGGTCGCCGTAGTTCAGGTTGCGCAGCCGGCTCTCCTGCATCGCCGTGGCGAGCGCGATGATCTGCCCCTTCTTCGGGATGTCGAGGGAGAGGCCGGCGGCCACGATGGTCTGGGCGTTGGGGACCTGCTCAGCGGGCAGGTCCAGGCCCTTGATGTGCACGTCCTCACCGGAGGCGCCATCCAGGAGCTTGGAGACCTGGTCGGCGATCTCGCTGGAATCCAGGTCCGTCAGGCAGTTGCTGAGGGTGCCGTTGCTTTGCACAGCTTCGGCGGAGGAGGCCAGCATCATGCCGGTGCCGGCCAGGAGGATCGGGGAGAGGAAGACGACGCCGATGCCGGCGGCGAGGGCCTTCAACCCGAGCGGACCGCTCGCCGGCCAGCGATGTTGGGCAGGGGTGGGTAACGAGAAGTCATGCAGGTCCTTCGGTGGTGTCCGGCACACCGCGTACGCAGGGCGTGGTGGAAGGGCGCGGCGGGCAGGGGCGATCGGAGGCAGGGCCGGCGGGGCGAGCTGCCGCTCGCTTCGCGTGGCCCGGGTGGTGAGCTGGGTGGGGCGGGAGTAGCCAACGGCGGTGTGCGCCGGGCGGTTCAAAAACAGTAGGTGCGGATCGGCGGTTGACCAAAAAGTCAGCGCGGGGTGCCGGAATCCGACCCTTCGACGGGCACTTCTTGGTCGTCGGCTAATTCGGCCCTACAGTTTTTGGACTCCCCTCGCCCTCCTCGATCCGCGACCCTGGGCTTCTGCATGCCCGTATTCGGCCCGCGAGGACCTGTGCGAGGCGGCAGTCTCTTTCCGTGTTTCCGCACCCGAATTGGGGTTCCTCTTTGCCTTTTTCCTTCCACCAGGGCGACGCTCTGGCTGTCCTCACCGGCCTGCCGGACGGCTGCGTCGACTCCGTCATCACCGACCCGCCGTACAACTCCGGCGGGCGCACCGCGAAGGAACGCACGACCCGCTCCGCCAAGCAGAAGTACACCTCCGCCGATGCGAAGAATGAACTTCCCGATTTCACCGGCGAGAACATGGATCAGCGCAGCTACGGCTTCTGGCTGACGCAGATCATGACCGAAGCCCACCGCCTGACCAAGACCGGCGGGACGAGTCTGCTGTTCACCGACTGGCGCCAGCTACCGACCACGACGGACGCGATCCAGGCCGCCGGATGGCTGTGGCGCGGGGTGCTGGCCTGGCACAAGCCCGCCGCACGGCCCCAGAAGGGCCGCTTCACCCAGAACTGCGAGTTCATCGTCTGGGCCTCCAAGGGCCCGATCGACGGCTCACGCAACCCGGTCTACCTGCCGGGCCTGTACTCGGCATCGCAGCCCTCCGGTGCGAAGCGGCAGCACATCACGCAGAAGCCGGTGGAGGTGATGCGTGAGCTGGTCAAGATCAGCCCCGAGGGAGGCACCGTCCTCGACTTCTGTGCCGGCTCCGGATCCACCGGCGTGGCCGCCCTGCTGGAGGGCCGCGACTTCATCGGCGTCGAGAAGACCGAGCACTATGCGTCGATCGCTGCCGACCGGCTTACCGAGACGATCCGCGCCACCCTCACCCAGGACGACGTGGGCCTCACCGGATAGGCGGCTGCGGCGTACCCGATTCCGGAGGCGGCGCACGCCGTCGAATGCCGAACGGCTGTTGATGTGACCGGTACTTCGCCATCCGTGTGTACGCCGCTGCTTTCGCCCACCATCACTTCGCGTCTCGTAGGAGGCCGTACTCTTTCATGCCCGAATCCGTAGAACCCGCAGCAGGCGGGGAATTGGAGCCGGTCCGCGTCCCGGACCCTCATCTGGAGGGGATCGAGGCGAGCGTGCGGCGGCTCATGGAGCAGTCGGCGCAGCAGGCCCAGCAGCTGGACCATCTCGCCTCCGCTCCACCGCCGAGTGAATCCCCGTTCGCGGCGTTCGGCATGCCGGGCTTCGGTGGACCGGCTCCCGCCGCTCCGCCGGAGCCCCGGCCGATCCTGGAGCTGGACGGGGAGGAACGCGAAGACGAACTCGACGCCCTCAGCGACTGGGTGGACGACTTCTTCCTTCCCGTCTACGGAGCGGAGGTCACCACCGCGGCCCCCTGGTGCCTGCAGTGGCAGGAGCACGACGACGTCGTGGCCTGGCTCCACGCCCTCTGGCTCGCCTATCAGCAGCACAAGGACCCCGAATCGGGGCTGAGCGGCCTGTTCGTGTGGCACCGGGACTTCCTCACCCACGCGGTCGCTGCCATCCGCGCGCCGGGTGGCCCGCTGTCGGCGTGCATGACCTCTCCCGAGCGTCCTGCGCACCGCCTGCTGCCCGGCCCGCCGCCGTCCATACGCACCGAGGCGGCGTCCGCCGCCGAAGCCGTCGGTACCACCGAGCCGGACGAGCCGACGTCATGAGCGGGGGAGCAGGAGAGCCCGCCTTCGGCCTGAGCTTCGACCCTCGCGCGTTGACCGACCTCCTCCAGGCCCCCAGCCACATCCGCGACATCACCCTCGCCTACCTCCAGGAGGTCGTGAACGCGCAACGCTTCGGGCCGCGCTTGGACGGCGACCTGGAGGGGTACCGGAAGCTGTTCGTGGACGCGCGCAAGGACTGGCGCGTCGTCTACGGAGTCCGCCAGGCACCCGCGGACTCCGTGCACCACAAGGAGATCCACGTCGTGGCTCTCCGGCCGAGGGCAGGCAACGACGTCTACGACGAGGTCGGCCGCCGGCTGGGGATGACCCGCCGGCCGGTAAGCGCCCGTACCCACGCGGCACGCTCCCGCTCCCCCCAGTTGACGACCCGCGGGCCCGTACCCCGACCCGGCCCGGCCCCCGGCCCGCTGCCGGGTCTGCCTCGGCCTGCCCACTCGCCCGCCTCCCGGCACACTCGCTGACCCCGCGCGAAAGGCCCTCTTGTCGTCCAGCGAACCGGCGCCCGACCGAGCGTCCAGCCCTGAATCTGCCGCCTTCGAGGTGGATCACCTCAACGCCGACGAGGACGTCCTCCTCGACTTCTACCAGCAGGTCGGCGACGCCGACATGCTGGTGCCGCTCGCCAACACCACACGGCGAACGGCGTGCACAGCTACTTCGTCCTCTTCGACCGAACCGCCACCTTCGACCATCCCGGCACCGCGGCCTACCGTGCCGTGCACCTTCGACGGGACCTGGAGCAGCGCACGTTCGCCTTCGAGCACGATGTCCTGCCGCTGCCGGCCTTGGCGCAGTCCTGGCTCATCCACCGCGGATGCCGCCCCGATGCCGTCACTCTCAGCCCTGATCTCGGCCCCCCTGCGGCCGACGAGACGACCCGGTCGCTGGAGCGGCGCCTGGCCGGCGACGGCGACCACTACGCGATGGGCTACTCCTACACCCGCGACGATCCCGAGGACATGGTCACCATTGTCGTGCTGCGGGCCCTGGACGAGCATGCCCCCAGCCCCTTTCGCGTGGTGGTCGAAGAGGTCGACAGCAACGCATGGACCTACACGCTGCGCGAGGGCGGATTCTCCTCTGTCGGTGAAGCCCTGCAATGGGGCGAAGACCGCCTCGCTGGAAATGCCGGCCCCCTGCCGCCCGTCCGCCGGTCAACCACGCCCGCACGTGCGTCTGCTGTACCGAAGGCTCCGCCTGTACGCGCACCCGGACGCCTCTTCTGACGTCGGCAATTGGCAACGGCGGGCGCAACATAGCCGACGATCGCCGGTTAGCCAAACCGGCGATTCTCCGGATTCTTGATGCAGCCACCGGGACAACCGGCAGCGCCCTTTCACACAACCCCCGTTTTCCTCAAAGAGGTTCCTTCCGCATGCGCTCCACCCGAATCGCCGTGTCGGCCGCTCTGCTCGGCACGCTGGCCCTGCCGGCGCTATCCGCCACCAGCGCGAGTGCGGCCGTACCCACGGCGGCGACCGCCGCCCCCGCGGTCAGTTGCCAGAACCTGCCGCCGCTGCCGTACGAGGTGCACGCCAGCGCTGTGACCATTCGGTCCAAGGCGAGTTCCTCGTCCACCGCCCTGGGCGTGCTCTACAAGAGCCACAAGTTCAGCGTTTCCAAGAAGAGCGGCAACTGGCTCTACATCACTGACAAAACCACCGGCGTCAAGGGCTGGGTCTCCGGCACGTACGTCTACCGCGACGTCCGAATGTGCCTCGACTGACAGGCTCATCAGTTCCCGTACGCCCAAGTCGCCGGGGCCCGCAATTCCTCGCCCGGTCCTACGCCCGTCCTCTCCAGAATGGGAGCTTCCCTTGCCCGAGCGCATATCCGATGACGCTGAAGATGTCGTGGGCGTGCTCACTGAACGGATCGAAACGCGTTTCGGTATGGGTCTGGACCAGCTGAAGGCCGCAGTCGCCGCCGCGCCGACCGCCAATCCGGATGCCACCGATGTCGTCAAGTGGCACGGTCTTCTCGTCGAGGCCCAGTCGGTGCTCGACCGAACGGAGGACGACCTCCTCGCCGCGCTCCAGACCCAGCCCAGCGAGGTCGACGACCCGACGATGGACCTTGCCCATCGGGTGAACGCTGCCGTCACGACTCGCGACGGCCGGGCCATGGTCGTGAAGTGGTTCCTCGATCCCGATGCGCCAGGGAGGAGGGATCTGGCCGCCGAACGGCTGGCCCGCCTGCGGCCCCGAACAGGGCCGGCGGTGCAGACCAGCGCTCCCCACCAACCCAGTGGAGTGCCCGCTCCCGCCTCGGCGGTGCGAGCGGGGAGGCCGGGCCGATGAGTCCGGCCAAGGCCAGCACCATGGACATCGACCTCCAGCAGGTCTTCGGGAGCCCGGTGCCCGAACTGCACGAGGCCGCTGTCGCGCGCGACGCCTCTCCCGTCCTCACCCGCGCCCTGGAACTGCGCTCCTTCCTGGCGCTGACCGAGGAGCAGGTCGCCCATGTCCGTGACCGCGTGCACGCGGACATGAACCCCGACCGCGATATGGGCGAGTTGTCGGCGGACAAGCTCCGCTTCGACGCGCAGTGGCTGGAGGCCGCGCTGGAGGCCCGCGACGGCTACCGCGCCGCCCTCGGTGACCTGCTGCGCACCATGCCCCCGCCCGGCCAGCCGGCCCGGCCCGTGCGCACGACACAGCCCCGGGCCACCGTGACCCTGCCCACCTCGGCCGCCCCCGCACCGCCGCGTGCCGGGGTGGCCCGGGGCCCCCGATCCGGAAAGCCTGCTTGACCCACCTCACGTCCACCGAGATCGCCGGACGGATCGAGGACCTGTACGGCGCCCCGCTCGCCGATCTCCGAGCCCACGCCCAGGACCAGCCGCCCGGCATGCTCTGCGCCCTCCTCGGCATGCACGAGCACCTCGCCGGCGCCGAACGCAGCATCGCCTTCCACCGCGAGCACCTCACCCGGCTTCTCCATCCCGAGCGGCCAATCGACCGGCACGAGGTCTCCCACCTCCTGGACGGTGCGCGCCGGCTCGCCGAAGCCGTTGCCGTCCGCGACGTCCAGGCCACGTCGGTGACTGCCGTCCTGCGCAGCCTCGCCCCCATCCCAGCCCCGGCGCCGCCTCCGCCGCCTGCCGCGGCCCCTGCAACCGCTCCACCCTGTGCGGCGCCGAGCGCGGCACACAGCCGCTGACCCGGCGGCGCATTCCCTTACTGACCCAGGAGTTCTTGTCTTGGCCATCACCGCCCTGCCCCCTGACACCGCGACCGACATCGCCCGGGTCACCGAAGCCCTCGGCATGATCACCCCGCGGTGGAACGTGCGGAT
The DNA here is from genome assembly GCF_043081325.1 of Streptomyces sp. NPDC014882. NCBI lineage: Bacteria > Bacillati > Actinomycetota > Actinomycetes > Kitasatosporales > Streptomycetaceae > Streptomyces > Streptomyces sp. NPDC014882. Next base: position 7,256 of record NZ_JBIBWL010000026.1, on the reverse strand, counting down.
CCTGCTGGCACTCTCCGCTCGCCCCATGAGGTACAGCGATCTGGCTGCCAAGGTGTCCTGGCTCCACGACGGGCAGCTCCACCCCAAGGTGAAGGCGCTGTGCGACGCCGGCTTGGTGGCGCGCACCGAGCACAGCGCGCGACACGTGACCTACGGGAACACCGAGCGCGGCACTGCCCTGCTGCCGGTCCTGCCGGTGATCGTCACCTGGGCCGAGGAGCACCTGGAGAAGGCGGATCACCCGCTGATGGCGATCGAACACATCGAGGACAGCCTCACACTCCTCACCCGACGCCACGCCGCCGCGATCCTGTGGGTGCTCAAGACCCATCAGGAGGTCAGCGGGCGCACCCTGGCCCGGCTCGTGATGCCCAACAGCGACTGGACCAACATCTACCCGCCGCTGCGGCAGCTCGTTGACGACGCCTTGGTCAACACCGAGGGCAAGGGCCGGCCCTACCGGTTGTCCGCGTCCGGCGACGGGCTGGGCCCCGTCTTCAGCGCCTTGTCCGCGTGGGCCGCCGGACAGCCCCTCCACGAGGCGGCGTCCCACCCGGTCTGGGGTTCCCCGAACGCCGGACCGGCGTCCAAGCCATGGGTCAGCAGCCTGTCCCGGACGGCTCCCAAAACACTCCTCCCGACGCGGGCACCGGAGGTGGCTCCGGCCGCCTGGCAGAGTCGCGAACTCTTCTCCCATGCCACGACCACCGGCCCGAAGGCGGCCCTCCCGGCAGGGGGGCCGCGCCGATGACTGCCTCCTTCACCACAGCTGAGATACGCACCGCGGTCGAGGTACTGGCATCGCGCCCCTTGATCCGCCTGATCACCGAGATCGACGGCAACGGAGCGATACCGCCCAGGCGGCTGGCCACCACCCTCCCCGACCTCTCCACCCATCACCTGCGGATCGCAACCGAGACGGCCCGCAACCAAGGTCTTGTCCGCACCGCGCCGGGCGCCGGCCTCGAACTCACCCACCGCGGCCAGGAGCTGGCCGACGTCTACGACGCGGCAGCGCGCTGGTCCCGCCGCCACACCTCACCGGCGGAGGTCTGCGAGTTCACCCACCGCGTCCGTCACGTCCTGGGACTGCTAGCACTCCAGATCTCCAGCGAGAGCGCACAGGATCCGGCACGCCCCTCCGCCGCGAGTTGGGCCGGCACCGACCCCGAGACCGACCCGGCCCACGTTCGGGTTCTCCTGCTCCAGTTGCTGGCCGAAAACCCGCAGCTCACCTGCTTGTCAACGTACGAGCCGGTCGCGTGAGCCACGTCGCAGACTCCCGGGACCTGCGCCTCGCCGATTCGCTGCTGCGCACCATCTACCTGCCGCGCACGGCCGACGCCCTCGCTTTCGCGATGTGCACCTACGGCATCCCGCTGCTCGTTCTGGCCACCACGAACTCGGCCGCGCTGACGGGGGCCGCGTTCGCCCTGGAGTGGATGCCGCGGCTGGCGGCCTTCGGATGGGCAGGATCGATCGTCGACAGGCGAGGGGCGGCCGTCGTGTTCCACCTCGCCTCCCTGGGGCGGGCGGTGGCCCTCGCCGCCGGCGCGACCCTGCTGTGGCTGCACCCCTCGGGGGCCGTGGCGAGCGTCACCGTGATGGCGCTGGCGGCGACAACCGGCGTGCTCACCGAGTTCAGTTACATCGCGGCCGAGACCGCCGGCGCTGCCGCGGGCCGCCGGGCGGGAGCTCGAGCCCACCGGGTCCAAGCGGTACTGATCGGCATCGACCAGACAGCCACCCTGGCCGGCCCGGCCCTCGCCGGGGTGCTCCTGCTGGCCGGACCGCCCCCCATGCTCGCGGTGATCACCGCGCTCTCGCTGCTCGCCGCGCTGCTCGCCCTGCGCACCCCACCCTCGCCCACGGCCTCGGAGCACCGCCGCAAGGGGCGGCCGGGCGCGGGGCTCCTCACAGGGTGGCGCACCATCCGCTCGCTGCCAGCGCTCGGCTGGCTGGTCACCGGTCTGACCGTGTCCAACCTGGCCATCGGCATTCTGCAGGCAGCCGGTCCGGTGATCGTCGTCAAGCACTTCGGCCAGTCCACCACTGCCGTCGGCCTGGTGTGGTCCGCTGCCGCAGCGGCCACGCTCCTGGCCGTCACCATCTGCCGGTTCGCGCTGGACCGCCTGGGCCTGTGGCCCGTCGGCGCCGTCTGCGCCGTCCTCGCCTCGTTGGCCTGTCTCGCCGCCGCCCAGGCCCCCGACTACCTGTCCTACCTGGTGCTGGTCGCGATCCTCATGGCCGCCGACGGCGGCCTGGCGGTCGTCCTGCGCACCCTGCGGTCCCACCTCATCCCCCCGGAGAAGTTCGGCAGCACGCTGTCCGCAACCATCCTCATCCTCCTCCTGCCCTTCCCCGTCGCCGGCCTGCTCACCGCCCTCACACCCCCCGACGCTCTGGGCCACGTCATCACCGTCTGCGCCGTCCTGCAGGCCCTCGGCCTGCTCTGCGCCTTCGCCCGCCTGCGCCGCGACCCCGCCCTTCGCCCCTGACCCTGCTGCGCCCCAGTCTGTGGAGAACGTCATGCCTATCGCCGTTTGCGGGTCGCACCGCACGACCGGGCACACCATCACCGAGCAGTTCCACGCCTTCGATGCGCGCAACCCGCACGTCCACTACGCGCTCGAACGTACGGCCGCTCTCCGTCTGGCGGCCGGTGCCACCCGCATCGGCATGAAAGACCTCTTCGAGGACCTCCGACGCGAACTCCTCCGCAGCGTTGCCGGATTGAACAACAACTTCACCGCGCTGTATGCCCGGAAGCTGATCGACGGCCATCCCCGTTGGGCTGGTGCGTTCGAGCTGCGTCGCCGCCGCGCGGCCTGAGAGCCCTCCTCCTGATCCTGCCCTTACCGATAAGGAGACCATCTTCTTGTCTGACCGCCCCGTCGTGCTCGTCGTCGCTCCCGGAGACGCGAATTACCGCGGCTACTGCCTTGAGCAAGTCGCCGACACCTACGACGTCGTGCTGCTCACTGCCGCCCAACCCTCCTGGGAAGAGGCGCACATCATCGACCACGTCGTCGCGGACCTCGACGATCCCGCCGCCCTGCAGGCAGGAGGCCGGGCCCTGGCCGCACGCCACGACCTGGCCGGAGTCATGACCTGGGACGAGTGGTGCCTCGTCCCGACCGCCCGTCTCGCCCGCGCCCTCGGACTGCCCGCCAACTCCGTCGAGGTGACACGTGCGTGCCGCAACAAGGCCACCGCACGCTCCCTGTTCGCCCGTCACGGTGTACCGTCCGCCGTTTCGTTGAGCGTGCGCAGCCTGCCAGAAGCCCAGGCCGCTGCCGCCCAGATCGGCTACCCGGTCGTCCTCAAGCCCGCTGCCCACGCCGGCGCCATGGGCGTACAGCGCGTGGACACCCCGGATCAGCTCGCCGCCGCACATCATGTCGCGCAGCTGACGGCCGGGCCGGCAGCAGAGAACAACCAGGTGCTCGTCGAGGAGTTCCTCGACGGTCCCGAGATCAGCGTCGAGTGCGTCACCTACCGCGGAACGACCACGGTGGTCGCGGTCAACCGCAAGACCATCAGCCCGCCGCCCCACTTCGAACAGCTCGCGCACCGTGTCGACGCTGCCGATCCACTCCTCGGCATCGTCACGCCCGCCGCGCGGGCCGCCATCCGAGCACTGAGGATCACCAACGGCGTCAGCCACATCGAGATGCGTCTCGTCGACGGCCGACCGCGTCTGATCGAGGTCAACGGCCGACTCGCCGGCGACATGATCGGCCACCTCGTCCGCCTCACCACCGGAATCGACCTGCCGCGCGCTGCCGCCGACCTGGCCTGCGGTCAAGCCCCCGACCTCACGGCCAGCCGCGTCGGTGCCGCTGCCATCGGGATGATCTACCCCCACACTTCCGGCACCCTCACCCACCTCGGCTACACAGGCACTCGCCCGCCGTGGCTGGACCGGCTGTGCTTCCAGCACCGTCCCGGAGACCGCCTCCTGCTCCCGCAGGACGGTGGCACCCTGTTCACCGCCCGCGCCGGGTTCTACATCGTGACCGGCAGCACCCCCGCCCAGGTCAACGAACGCCTCAGCGTCGTCGCGGATGAGATCACCGTCGCCGTGAAGGCGGACCGATGAGCCCGCAGCCCGCTACGCAGTACGACCTCGCTCGCCGTCCGACCGCGGTGCCGGCGGCCAGCGTCCCGCGCTGGAGCACCACCAGCCGACCCGCCCTGCCCGGCCCCCGCCGCTGACACGGCCCCACCCGCCGGAGTCCACCATGTCCCTCCAGGCTCCCGAGTTCTTCGCCGAGCTCTGCCTTCCCTTCGCCGACCACGCCGTTGTCGGCAACACCTATTACGCCGCCCCGACCCCGGGGAGCCCCCTGCGGCTGCGCATCGACTTCAAGGGCGCTCTCTACGCCAGCACCTACGGCGGCCTGCGCCTGGCGGTCCTCCACCCCGACCGCGGCGAGATCGACGCCGTCGCCCTCAGCTTTCTCGACCACGGCACCTTTCACCGCCGCGACGAAGCCCACGGCACCCGGCCAGGCACCTCGCGGTACGCCACCTTCGACGGGCACCACCAACCCGGACGCCCTCCCTGGGACGGCGCCGTCACCACCGGGCTGCGCGACGCCATCGAGCAGTACACCGCCGTCTGGTTCCCCGGCGCCCGGACCGCGAACAAGCCCCGCCGCACTACGGGCCGCACCGCGCAGCCCGCTCCGGCCGAGCCGGTTGCCCGCAACGGCTCGCGCAACCGCTGAGCCCTGCTCCTGTCCGCCTCGATGCCCTGGCCACATCCGACGAACGCCCTCATTCCCGCCCCTAGGAGCCTCTTCCTCGTGCACGCACGCCTCATCCGATCCGCTGCTGCTGTCGCCGTCGCGGCGGCCGGCACCCTGACCTGGGCACCGGCCGCCAGCGCCGAGCCCTCCGATCCGACCCCCTCGGCCTCCGCCACTCCCACCGAGACCCCGGCTCCGGACGTGGGAAGCATCGAGATCACCGCGAAGGACGCGGCCGGAGACGCCCTTCTCGACGCCACGTTCCTGCTGCTCGACTCCGCCGGCCAGGAAGCCGGACGCGGACAGACTGACGCTCAGGGGAAGGCGACCTTCTCCGACCTCGCACCGGGGGTCTACCGGCTCAAGCAGACGACGACCGGCAGCCCGCTCCACGAGGTCGTCGCCGACCAGGACGTCATCGTCACCCCGGGCGCGACCACCCGGCTGACGATCACCGACCCGTTCAAGGCCGCCAAGGTCCTCCTGCAGGCCAAGAACGACAAGACCGGCAAGCTCCTGCCCGGCGCGACCGTGAACATTGGCACCGGCACCTCCACGCTGCTCACCCTGACCACGGGCGCCCAGGGCACCGCCTCCGGTGAGCTGCCCGTGTCGAGCCGAAGCACGAAGTTCTGGGTCAAGGAGATCAAGGCGCCCGCCGGTTACGACCTCTACAAGCCGACGAAGACGTTCACCGCGGGCCCCGGCGCCCCGGTCACCGTGACCGTCACCAACACCAAAACCCGCACCGACCCGAAGCCAGACCCCTCAGACAAGCCGACGCACAAGCCCACCCCTTCCCCGTCCAGCCCCGGCAAGCCGAGCAGCGGCAACGGAGGGACGGCCCCCTCGGCCGCGGACAGGCCCACGCCTGACGCCGACTCTTCACCTGACGCCGACCCTTCGTCCGTGGCCGCGGCCCCGGTCAAGAACTCCACGCCGAAGGCGCCGACGGGCTCCCTCGCCCACACAGGAGCTGACGCCACCCCGTGGCTGATCGGCGGCGCGACGGCACTGATCGCAGCCGGTGGAGGCGCTCTCCTCCTGGCACGCCGCAGCCGCACCGGTAGCCACGCCGACGACTCCATCGAGAGCTGACACCTCTCCCCACTCCACAACTTCGAGCCCCCGGATTCCACTGACTGGAATCCGGGGGCTTCGTCTGTAAATGCGGCACATTCTGCGGGCCGATGCTTCACGGCACAGGCCCAGGCCGAGGGGTGTAGGTTCTCGCGGTTCGTGTCATACGACGCTGCTATACCTCGGGCTCGTCAGGTGTCTCAAGCCATGTCTGAGGCGGTCAGTCTCATGGTCGTGTCGGAATCCTCTCCATCTCCGACGCGGCCACACGGCTCATCACCGTCTGTAGTGCAACGCCGTGGATCAGGTGGATCCCTTCCGACGGCGTGTTGCCGTCGGAAGGGAGGAGTGCAGGAGTTTATCGGTGTGGGCTGGACGGTCTGCCTGCTACAGAGCCGAGTGGTGGTCCCCTGTGGTGTCGCTCAGCGATCACCGTCCTCGCTGTCGTGGCCACTCGGAGGGGGCCGCCTCCGAAGAAGATCACGGAGCCGCTGGAAGACGCCAATCCACGTCGTGAAGAACCGCTCGACGTCGCTGGCCAGTTTTTCGCCCATCACGAGCACAAGACTGATGAGCCCAACCACCGCCAACACCAACAAGGTGAGGCCGTCCACTGGTGTACCTCTCGAAACTAGGGGCGTCAGCCGCCCGTAGCCGAACAGCTCAGGGGGCAAGCACGCACATGTGGGAAAGAACCGGCAGATCAGCCGGTCCTCCAGGTGCCCGCGGTACCCGAGGCGTAGAGAGGCCGATCACCCCGCATGGTGAGGACTCGTGTGGTGGTGCGTGAGAACCCAACTCATAGCGACCTGAGGAAAGATGTTCTGAGAGCAGGCTTACTGCGACGAGCCAAAACAGCGAGACGACCTCGCTGGCCGCCGCCAACTCGTCGGGAGCTGGCACGGGGCCGGCTCCCCAGATCGTCGTCGAACAACTTAGTGGCGTTGTGATCGACGGAAGCCGGGTGTCCTTCTCGGCGGAAGAGAGAAGACGCCGGGCGAGATCAGCAGTTGCCCGCTGATCCTGCGCCTCGTCAAGAATCGCCTTCGCGTCCCTGAGGACCAGGGCGCCGCGCAGCAGCGCGCCCAACACTTGGGACTTTCCTGACCCAGCTTGGAACTCCACGATCCCGTGGCGGATGAGCTTGCCATGCAGCTGAATTGCGGCGAGCTGCAAGTTTTTCAACGTGGCACGGGGGCTCGCCCCCGGTGTGGGCCCCAACTGAACTAGCAGATCGACATCAGCAAGAGGCTTGATAGGTGTCGCGCGCGCGTACGACCCACGGACGTGAGGCGTGGCGTCTGCGGCATCGGACATAGCGCGCAGTCTAAGGGCTGTCCCGCAAGTGATCTCAGATGTGCTCCTCAGCAGTCGTCGTCATAGATCCACTATCCGGTCAAGGCGAGGTTGTGGAGCCGGGCG
>NZ_JBIBWL010000025.1:0-40106 GCF_043081325.1 Streptomyces sp. NPDC014882 | reverse complement strand
GGGCGCGCGCGTGCGGGCCGGGGGGGGGGGGGGGGGGGGGGGCGGCGGCCCCCCCCCCCCCCCCCGCCCGGGGGGGGGGGGGGGGGGGGGGGGGGGGGGGGGGGGGGGGGGGGGGCCGCCCCCCCCCCCCCGCCCCCCCGCCGCCGTCGGTCCCCGTGCCGCACCCCGAGGGAAGGGGACGACAGGACAGGGCGGTGGGGCTCTGCCGCGGAGCCGCCCCGTGCCGCACCCTCCGGGGGACACCCCCCGGACCCCCGGCCGGACGCATGTGACCCACCGCACCCGGCCCACCGCCGTTAGTCCCCGTTAACCTGCTGCGCATGACCGTGAATCTCGAAGTCGCCGAGGGCGTCGGCACGCTGCGCCTGGACCGCCCGCCCATGAACGCGCTGAACGTCGCCACCCAGGACCGGCTCAAGGAACTCGCCGAGGAGGCGGGTCGCCGTGACGACGTACGGGCCGTCGTCGTGTACGGCGGCGAGAAGGTGTTCGCGGCGGGCGCGGACATCAAGGAGATGCAGCTCATGGACCACACGGCCATGGTCCTGCGCGCCCGCGCCCTCCAGGACGCCTTCACGGCGGTGGCCCGCATCCCCAAGCCGGTGGTCGCGGCCGTGACCGGGTACGCCCTGGGCGGCGGCTGCGAGCTGGCGCTGTGCGCGGACTTCCGGATCGCCGCGGACAACGCGAAGCTGGGCCAGCCGGAGATCCTGCTCGGCCTGATCCCGGGCGCGGGGGGCACCCAGCGGCTGTCCCGGCTGGTCGGCCCGTCCAAGGCGAAGGACCTGATCTTCACCGGCCGCATGGTCAAGGCGGACGAGGCGCTGACGCTGGGGCTGGTGGACCGGGTGGTCCCGGCCGACGAGGTGTACGCGCAGGCGCACGCGTGGGCGGCGAAGCTGGCGCAGGGGCCGGCGCTCGCGCTGCGGGCGGCCAAGGAGTCGATCGACACCGGTCTGGAGACGGACATCGAGACGGGCCTCACGGTGGAACGGAACTGGTTCGCGGGCCTGTTCGCCACCCCCGACCGGGAGACCGGCATGCGCAGCTTCGTGGAGGAAGGGCCGGGCAAGGCGAAGTTCCAGTGAGGCCGCGGCCCGGCCCCCGGACGGGTCCGGTGTGAGACTCGTCTCGCCGAAGGCCCCCGGAAACCCTTGCAATTGACGGGATGTCTCATCCGGGGCGCGGCCGGTTTCCCGCCCGGAACGCCGGCCGACGCCCCGTCCGCCCCCGCCCGGTCCCTCTTCCGAGGGCCGTCCGGGTGCTCTCCGGGTCCCCCGGCAGGGCGTTTCCCCCACGCCGCGAGGCGACCCCGGGCCCACCCTGCCGAGGGGCCCGCGGACCCTCTCCCGGAGAGACGTCATCGCAGGTCAGCGCGGGTTTCCCCAGCGCCCGGACACCCCGGGCGCACGCCGACCGATTCGCACGGAATGAGGGCTTCCGGGGGGCGTATTCCCCGGGAACGGCCCCGCGCCGGGCCCCGGGCCGCCATGATGGGGGCATGGCGGGGCTGGAGGACATCGAACAGCCGCGGGGGCACGGGCGTGTGGGCGCGGCACGCTGGTCGCCCGCGGTCGAGGACGAAGAGGCGCTCAAGGCGCTGGAGTTGTTCGGTGACCCCACGGACGCGGAAGTCCGGCTGCCGTCCCGCCCCGAATCCGCCGCCACGGCCCGCCGCCTCACCCAGGTCGTCGTCCTCCGCCGCTGGCAGCTCTCCCCCAGGACGACCGAGGACGCCGTCCTGCTCGTCTCGGAACTCGTCGGCAACGCCGTACGCCACACCGGGGCCCGTGTCTTCGGGCTGCGCCTGCGCAGACGGCGGGGCTGGATCCGGGTCGAGGTCCGGGACCCCTCACGGGGGCTGCCCTGTCTGATGCCGGTCCAGGAGATGGACGTCAGCGGCCGGGGACTGTTCCTCGTCGACACGCTGTCCGACCGCTGGGGCGTCGACCTGCTGCCGCGCGGCAAGACGACCTGGTTCGAGATGCGCGTCGCCGACCGCTGACCGGGCGGGCCCTCCCCCCTCCCCCACGGGGCCCCTCCCTACGGCCTCTCCCCTTGTGCCCCTCCCCTACGGCGCCTCCCCTACGGTTCCTTTCCCACGGCTCTCCCCCGCGGCCCCTCCCCGGGTCGGCCGCCGCGGGCCGCGCACTGCCGGCCGACCGCTCCCGGCCCGCCCGCGATCGCCCCCGATCGCCCCCGACCGGACCGGAACCGCATCGGCCGATCGGATGACACCGGCCTGCCGCCGGCCCCCGGCACGAGCGGTTCGAGAGCCCGAACGCGCAGGTCGTAGGTCCGAGGACCGAGCCGGACCCGGCCGAAACTCGGTGGGCGTCGTCAGTGGCTGTCCGTAGGCTCGCTCCTGATGCCCACGACACCTGCACCCGCCAAGGACCGTTCCGCCGTAAGGACGTTGCTGCGCCTGTGGCCGTACGTACGGCCCGTCCGGGCGCGGCTGTTCACCGCCGCGGCCGTCGCGGTCGTCGCCTCCTGCACGGGGCTGGTGATCCCGCTCGTCCTCAAGTGGACGGTGGACGGGCCGGTCGCGGACCGGGACCCCGGCGGTGTCTGGCTGGGCGCGCTGTACCTGCTGCTGCTCGGGATCGCGGAGGCGCTCCTGTTCGGGCTGCGACGCTGGCTGGTGGCACGTCCGCTGTCGCACGTCGAGGCGGAGATGCGGGCCGGCCTGTACCGGCACCTCCAGCGGCTGCCGGTGGCCTTCCACGACCGGTGGGCGTCGGGGCAGCTGCTGTCCCGGGCCACCACCGATCTGATGCTGCTGCGCATGTTCCTCGCCTTCCCGCTGACGTTCCTCCTGGTCAACGGGGTGACGATCCTCGTCGGCGTGACCATCATGCTGCTCCAGGACTGGGTGCTCGGGCTGGTCGTCCTCGGGCCCGCGATCCCCGTGGTCGTCATGTGCGTGATCTTCGAGAACCGGTACGCGCGCGTGGCGCGACGCGCCCAGGACCAGGTCGGCGACCTGACGACGGTCGTCGAGGAGAGCGTCCTCGGCATCCGGGTCGTCAAGGGGTTCGGCCGGCACCGCAGCCAGGCGCGGGCCTTCCACGAGCTGTCGTCGACGCTGCGCGGGACGGAACTGCACAAGGCACGGCTGCTGGCGACGATCTGGGCGGTCATCGTGACCCTGCCCGAGCTGGCGATCGGCGCGGCGCTGGTGCTGGGGACGGTGCGGGTGGCGGACGGCGAACTGTCCGCGGGCACGCTGGTCGCCTTCCTCTCCACGGCCCTCGCCCTGCGGTGGCCGGTGGACTCCATCGGCTTCCTGCTGGCGATGAGCCAGGAGGCGGCGACGGCCACGGAACGGTACTTCGAGGTGATGGACGCGGAGCCGGAGGACGACGGGGCGCCCGTCGGGCGGGCGCCGGCACCGGCACCCGCCTCGGCCTCCGCCTCGGCGGTTCCGGTATCGGCCCCGTCCCCGGCCCCGGTCGCGGAGGACCCGCCGTCGGCTCCGGCGGCCCCCGGCCGGCACGGGCCGCTCCACGAGGGGGGCCTGCGGTTCCACGGGGTCACCTTCCGCTACCCCGACGCCGAGCCCGGTTCCCCGCCCGTCCTCGACCGGGTCGACCTGCACGTCAGGCCCGGCGAGTCCATGGCGCTGGTGGGCACGACCGGCAGCGGCAAGACCACGCTCACCGCGCTCGTGCCGCGGCTGCACGAGGTGACCTCCGGGTGGATCACGCTCGACGGCGAGGACATCACCGCGATGCCCCGCGAGGAGCTGCGCGCGAAGGTGGCCGTCGCCTTCGAGGAGCCGACGCTGTTCTCCGCGAGCGTCGGGGAGAACGTGCTGATGGGCGCCGGCGACGGCGCCGACGACGGCGACCTGGAGCGGGCGCTGGCCGTCGCCCGGGCCGAGTTCGTGCACGCGCTGCCGCAGGGCACCCGCACCCAGGTCGGCGAGCAGGGGCTGAGCCTGTCGGGCGGGCAGCGGCAGCGCCTCGCGCTGGCGCGGGCGGTCGTGGGCCGGCCCCGGTTCCTCGTGCTCGACGACCCGCTGTCCGCGCTGGACGTCCACACGGAGGCCGCCGTGGAGGCCGCCCTGCGCCGCGTCCTCGCCGACACGACCGCGCTGATCGTCGCGCACCGGCCCTCCACCGTGCTGCTCGCCGACCGGGTCGCCCTGCTGTCGGGCGGCCGCATCACCGCCGTGGGCACCCACCACGAACTGCTCCGCACCCACGCCGAGTACGCCCGTCTGATGTCCGGGGACCAGGAGGCCGACCGCCGATGACCGCGCCCACGACCGCCTCCCCCACCGCCGGTGACGAGCGGGACCCGGCGGCCGCCCCGCAGGAGGCCGACGCCTTCGACCGGGACGTCCTGCCGACCCCGCCGGGCGCCACCGGCGCCCTGCTGCGCTCGCTGCTCGCCCCGATGAGGGCACGCGTCGCCCTCACCACGTTCCTGCTGCTGCTCCAGCAGGCGGCCGTGCAGGCGGGGCCGCTGCTGGTGGCGTACGCCATCGACCGTGCCGTGCCGGCGTTCCGGGAGGACGACCTCGGGCCGCTGGTCGCGGTGGGCGCCGGCTACCTGGGGTGCGCGCTGGCCGGCGGCGGGCTCCAGTACGCGTTCCTGGTCGCCTCCGCCCGCGTCAACCAGGACGTGCTGCTCGATCTGCGCGGCCGGATCTTCCGGCACGCGCAGGCGCTGAGCGTCGACTTCCACGAGCGCTACACCTCGGGCCGGCTCATCTCCCGCTCCACCACCGACGTGGAGTCGCTGCGCGAACTGCTCAGCGAGGGCCTCCAGGAGCTGGTGACGGTCGTCCTGTCCTTCCTCTACATCTCGGCGATGCTGCTCTGGCTGGACCTGGGCCTCGGCGCGGTGGCGGTGGCCTCGTTCGGGCCGCTGTACCTCCTCGTCCGGGTCTACCGGCGGCGCGCGGGCCGGGTGTTCACCGTCCGGTCCACGGCCATCGCGGCCGTGATCGTGAAGTTCGTGGAGACGGTCAACGGCATCCGGCCGGTGCGCGCGTTCCGCCGCGAGGCCGTCAACGAGGCCGACTTCCGGGTGCTGAACCAGCGGCACGAGCGGACCAACGGCGACGCGCTGCTGGAGATGGCCCGCTACGTCGTCGGTTCCCGGCTGGTCGCCAACACCGCCGTCGCGCTGATCGTGCTGTGGGGCGCCCGGCGGGTGGCGGACGGTTCGCTGGCGCTGGGCGTGCTGGCCGCGGCGGTGCTGTACCTGCGGCGGCTGTACGACCCGATCGACCGGCTCGGCATGTTCCTCAACTCCTACCAGTCGGCGGCCGCCTCCCTGGAGAAGATCGCGGGACTGCTGGCGCAGGAGCCGTCCGTGCCCGAGCCGGCCGTGCCCCGGGAGCTGCCGGCCCGCCGGTCGGGCCTGCCCGGCCGCGAGGTCGTCTTCGACGGCGTCGGCTTCGGCTACCGCACCGGCGGCGAGGTCCTCCCCCGCTTCGACCTCACCCTGCCCGCCGGACAGACCGTCGCGGTGGTCGGCTCGACCGGCGCCGGGAAGTCCACCCTGGCCAAGCTCCTCGCCCGCTTCTACGACCCGACGGCGGGCCGGGTGCTGCTCGACGGCGTCGACCTGCGCGAGCTGGCGACGGCCGAGCTGCGGCGCGGGGTGGTCATGGTGACGCAGGAGGCGTTCCTGTTCTCCGGGACGGTCGCCGACAACATCGCGCTCGGGCGGCCGGACGCGAGCCGGGAGGACGTCGAGCGGGCGGCGAAGGCCATCGGCGCGCACGAGTTCATCAGCGCCCTGCCCGACGGCTACGACACGGACGTCCGCAGGCGCGGCGGCCGCATCTCCGCCGGCCAGCGCCAACTCGTCTCGTTCGCGCGGGCGTTGCTCGCCGACCCGGCGGTGCTGATCCTCGACGAGGCGACCAGTTCGCTCGACGTGCCCGGCGAGCGGGCCGTGCAGGCGGCGATGGCGACGGTCCTGAAGGGCCGTACGGCGGTGGTGATCGCGCACCGGCTGTCGACGGTGGAGATCGCCGACCGGGTGCTCGTCATGGAGCGCGGAAGGATCGTCGAGGACGGCACCCCGGCCGAACTCGTCGCGGGGACCGGCCGGTTCGCGGACCTGCACCGCGCCTGGCGGGACAGTCTCGCGTGAGGGGCCCGGGGATCGTGAGGGTCGTGGAGGTGCTGAGGGAGCGGCGGGCGCGACGGCCGCTGATCGACGCCCACGCCGACCCCGGCACGCCCGACCGCCGCGGCGGCTGGTCGTACCTGTGGTGGCTGACCTGCCGCCAGCCGGGGCGGGCGGTGGGGGGAGCGGTGCTGTCCAGCGTCTGGATGGTGCTGATGGCGGTCGCGCCGTACCTGATGTCGAGGGCGGTCGACGACGGGCTGGAGCGGGGCGACACGGCCGCGCTGGCGGGCTGGACGACCGCCCTGGTGCTGGTGGGGGCGTTCAACTCCTGGGTGAGCATCATGCGGCACCGCGTCATGACCCGGGTGCGCATGGACGCCAACTTCCGCACGGTGAAGGTGGTCGTCGGGCACATGGTCCGGCTGGGCGCCGCGCTGCCGCGCCGGGTCGGGGCCGGGGAGGTGGTCACGATCGGCGTCGGCGACGTGCAGCCCATCGCCACGGCCCTGACGGTGCTCGGGCCGGGCGTCGGAGCGGTCGTCGTCTACGTCGTCGTCGCCGGGGTGCTGCTGTCGGTCTCGCCGCTGCTCGCGGCGGTCGTGCTGCTGGGGATGCCGGTGATCGCCGTGCTGGTCGGCCCCCTGATGGGCCGGCTCCAGGGCGCCGAGGCCGAGTACCGGGAGCGGCAGGGGATGCTCACCGCGCGGATCGGCGACCTCGCGGGCGGCCTGCGGGTGCTCAACGGCCTCGGCGGCAAGGGCCTGTTCGCGGACGCCTTCCACCGCGACTCGCAGCGGCTGCGCGCCCAGGGCTACCGGGTCGGCTCGGTCACCAGCTGGATGCAGGCCCTCGGCGTGGGCCTGCCGACGGTGTTCCTCGCCGTGGTGACCTGGCTGGCGGCCCGGCTCGCGGCGCGGGGCGAGCTGACGGTCGGCGAGCTGGTGGCGGTGTACGGCTACGTGGCCGTGCTGGTCGGCCCGGTCTCGTTCATCGTGGACATGGGCTACCAGGTCAGCCGGGGCGTGGTCGCCGCCCGCCGGGTCGTCCGGCTGCTGCGGCTGGAGCCGGACCCCGACACCGGTACCGCCGAGGCGCCCGTCGGGCCGGCGGTGCTGTACGACCCCGACTCGGGCGTGCGGGTCGTACCCGGCCTGCTGACGGCGCTGGCCGGCGCGCGGCCCGCCGAGACGGCCGCCGTGATCGACCGGCTGGGCCGGTACGGGCCGACCGACGTCACCTGGGGCGGCGTGCGCCTCGACGAGGTGGGACCGGCACGGGTCAGGGAGCGGATCCTGGTCGCCGACAACGAGGCGGACCTGTTCGCCGGCAGCCTGCGCGAGCTGGTGGGCGGGCGGCGCGAGCCGTCCGCCGAGGAGATCGACCGGGCGCTGCGGGCGGCCGCCGCCGAGGACATCGTGCAGGGCCTGCCGGAGGGGCTCGACTCCCCCGTGGCGGCGCGGGGCCGCAGCCTGTCCGGCGGCCAGCGGCAGCGCGTACGGCTGGTGCGGGCGCTGCTCGCCGACCCCGAGGTGCTGCTCGCCGTCGAGCCGACGTCGGCGCTCGACGCGCACACCGAGGCGGCGATCGCGCGGCGGCTGCGCGGAGCGCGCGCCGGCCGCACGACCGTCGTGACGAGCACCTCCCCGCTGCTGCTCGACCACGCGGACCGGGTGCTGTACCTGGTCGACGGCAAGGTGGCGGCGAGCGGCCGGCACCGGGTGCTGCTGGAGACGGAGCCGGGCTACCGGGCGCTGGTGGCGCGGGACCCCGACGACCCCGAGGGCACCTACGCCCCCGAGGGCACCTACGCCCCCGAGGGCACCTACGCCCCCGAGGGCACCTACGCCCCCGGGGGCACCGAGCCCCCGGAGCACCCCGAGGACGCGGAGGTCACGCGGGACGCACCGGCCTCGCGGGACACGGAGGACACGGAGGACCCGCAGGCCGCGGGGGGATCGCAGGACGCGCGGGCCCCACAGGACGCGCCGGTCGCACGGGGCCCACGGGCCGCGCCGGTCGCACGGGGCCCACGGGCCGCGCGGAGCGCTCGAGGCGCACAGGGCACGAAGACCACACAGGACATGCAGGCCGCGCAGGGCCCGCAGGACGGCAGCGGGCCGGGGGACGGCATCGCCGAGGAGGCTGTGCGATGACGTCGGGCGGATCGGGCCGACCGGCCGGGAAGGCCCCAGCCGGGAGGGCGTCGGCGGGGAAGCCCCCGGCCGGGGGCGGCGGCGGGGAGGCCGCGGGGCGGCTCCCGGTGGCCTCGCCCGCCGAGGTGCGGCGGGCGACCGCCCGTCTCGTGCGGGCCGACGGGCGGGCCTTCGCCGCCGTCCTGGCGCTCAACGTGCTGGCGGCCGCGGCCGGTCTGGCCGGGCCCTGGCTGCTCGGCCGGATCATCGACGAGGTGCGCTCCGGCGGCGGGGTCGCGGCGGTGGACCGGCTGGCTCCGGCCATCCTGGGGTGCGCGCTGGGACAGCTGCTGCTGGCCCGCTGGGCCCGGTACGCGGGACACCGGTTCGGGGAGCGGGCGCTCGCGCGGGTGCGGGAGAGCTTCGTGGAGCGGACGCTGGCGCTGCCCGCGTCGGTCGTGGAGCGGGCCGGCGCCGGCGACCTCACCACCCGCGGCACCGCCGACGTGGCGGCCGTGGGCACGACGCTGCGGGACGCCGGGCCCGAGCTGCTGGTCTGCGCCGCGCAGGCGTCGCTGCTGCTGGGCGCGGTGTTCCTGATCGACCCGCTGCTCGGCGCGGTCGGGGTGCTCGCGCTGACGCCGATCTGGTGGGTGCTGCGCTGGTACCTGCGGCGGGCGCGCGCCGGGTACCTCGCCGAGGGCGCGGCCACCTCGGAGGTCGCCGACGTCCTCGCGGAGACCGCGGCCGGGGCCCGCACGGTGGAGGCCTTCCGGCTCCAGGAGCGGCGGACGGCGGCGAGCCGGGACGCCCTGGAGGTCTCGCGCCGTACGCGGTTCCGCACGCTGTTCCTGCGGAGCGTGTTCTTCCCGGTGGTGGAGGTGTCGTACTCCCTGCCCGTGGCGGGGGTCCTGCTGGTGGGCGGGGCCCTGCACGCGCGGGGCGGCCCCAGCCTCGGGGCGGTGGTGGCGGCGGCCCTGTACCTGCGGCAGTTCACCGAGCCGCTCGACGAGATCCTGATGCGCGTCGAGCAGCTCCAGGGCAGTGGCGCCTCGTTCGCGCGGATGGAGGGGCTGGCCGCGGCCCCGCGGTCCGGGCCGCAGGAGGGCGCGCCGGTCCCGGCGGGCGACCGGATCGACGTGACGGGTGTGCGGTACGCCTACGACCGCGGCGGCGAGGTGCTGCGCGGGGTGGACCTGACGGTGCGGCCCGGGGAGCGGCTCGCGGTGGTGGGACCGTCGGGTGCGGGCAAGACGACGCTGAGCCGGCTGCTGGCGGGCGTGGACGCGCCGACGGCGGGCTCGGTCACGGTGGGCGGGGTGCCGGTCGCGGACCTGGCGCCGGAGACGCTGCGCCGGCAGGTCGTCCTGGTGACGCAGGAGCACCACGTCTTCCTCGGCACGGTCCGCGAGAACCTCCTGATCGCCGAACCGTCCGCCACGGACGAGGAGTTGTGGGCGGCGCTGGCCACGGTCGGCGCCGCCGGCTGGGTGCGGGAGCTGCCCGGCGGCCTGGACGCGGAGGTGGGCGCGGACCGGCGCCGCACCGACGGCTCGCAGGCGCAGCAACTCGCCCTGGCGCGGGTGGTGCTGGCGGACCCGCACACGCTGATCCTGGACGAGGCGACGGCCCTGCTGGACCCGACGACCGCCCGGCACACCGAACGCGCCCTGGCCGCCGTGCTGCGCGGCCGCACGGTCATCGCCATCGCCCACCGGCTGCACACCGCGCACGACGCGGACCGGGTCGCCGTGATGGAGGGCGGCCGGCTGACCGAACTCGGCACGCACGACGAGCTGGTGCGGGCGGGCGGGGCGTACGCGGCGCTGTGGGGGACGTGGCACGGGGAGCCGCGGCACGCGTAGCACGCCGTACGACGGCACACGCGGGGTGCGCGGCGCGCACGGGATGCGCGTGGCGGGCCGGGGGCACGGGGTGCGCGCGGCGCACGGGACGCCGTACGACGGCGGGGCCCTCGGGCGCCCCACGGTGATATCTCCGTATATCGAACATGAACTCCCGGACAACGAACCATTTCCAGCCAACTTCCTGACGCGCTCCTGACAGATAGCGCTGTCGGCTGCCACTCTTCCCACTGCTACTCCACAGCAACCCCACAGCTTCACCTGTTCTGCGTACGGCCCTAGTTGTGCCCGCGCGGCCCACCCGCCGTGCGGTCTCCCCCGGCCGCGTGACCCGCGGCCGCGCAGAAGGAGTCAGTGTTGAGCAGCAGTTCTCCTCGCAGACGCACCCCCCACACCCCCTCCCGCAGAGTCGCGGCCCTCGCCCTCGTCGGCGTCTCCGCGCTCATCGCCACCGCCGTGCAGTCCGGTGCCGCGACGGCCGCCCCCGAGCAGTCGCCGCGGGCGGCGGGCCAGGCGGTACCGGGCTCGGAGTCGGTCCGCCTGACCCCCGCCCAGCGCGCCGAGCTGATCCGCGACGCGAACGCCGGCAAGGCGCGGCAGGCCAAGGAGCTGGGCCTCGGCGCCCAGGAGGCGCTCGTCGTCCGGGACGTCGTCAAGGACGCCGACGGCACGGTCCACACGCGCTACGAGCGCACCTACGCGGGCCTGCCGGTCCTCGGCGGCGACCTGGTCGTCGAGTCCACCCCGGCCGGCGCGACGGAGTCCGTGGTCAAGGCGACGCGCGCCGCCATCAAGCCGGCCACCACCACGGCCAAGGTGTCCGCGGCCAAGGCCGAGGCGCAGGCGCTGTCGGCGGCGAAGGCGGAGGACGCCAAGAGCCCCGCCGTCAACCGCGAGGCCCGCAAGGTGATCTGGGCCGCGAACGGCACGCCGACCGTGGCCTACGAGACGGTCGTGGGCGGGTTCCAGCACGACGGGACCCCGCAGGAGCTGCACGTCGTCACGGACGCCACCACGGGTGCGAAGCTGTACGAGTGGGAGGCCATCGAGACCGGCACCGGCAACACGGTGTACAGCGGTCAGGTCACCATCGGCAGCACGCAGTCCGGGTCGACGTACAACCTGACCGACGGCACCCGCGGCGGCCACAAGACGTACAACCTCAACCGCGGCACCTCCGGCACCGGCACGCTCTTCTCCGGCCCCGACGACGTGTGGGGCAACGGCAGCGCGTCGAACCTGGAGTCGGCCGGCGCCGACGCCGCCTACGGCGCCCAGCTGACCTGGGACTACTACAAGAACGTGCACGGGCGTTCCGGCATCCGCGGTGACGGGGTCGGCGCGTACTCCCGCGTCCACTACGGCAACAACTACGTGAACGCGTTCTGGTCGGACAGCTGCTTCTGCATGACGTACGGCGACGGCTCCGGCAACGCCAACCCGCTCACGTCGATCGACGTGGCCGCGCACGAGATGACCCACGGGCTCACCTCCAACACGGCCGGCCTCAACTACAGCGGCGAGTCCGGCGGCCTGAACGAGGCGACCTCGGACATCTTCGGCTCGACCGTCGAGTTCTACGCCAACAACTCCTCCGACGTCGGTGACTACCTCATCGGCGAGGAGATCAACATCAACGGCGACGGCACGCCGCTGCGCTACATGGACAAGCCGAGCAAGGACGGCTCGTCGAAGGACAGCTGGTACTCCGGCATCGGCTCGATCGACGTGCACTACTCCTCGGGCCCGGCCAACCACTTCTTCTACCTGCTGAGCGAGGGCAGCGGCACCAAGACCATCAACGGTGTCACCTACAACTCGCCCACCTCGGACGGGCTGCCGGTCACCGGCATCGGCCGGGACAAGGCGGAGAAGATCTGGTTCCGCGCGCTGACCACGAAGTTCACCTCGACCACCAACTACGCGGGCGCCCGCACCGGCACCCTCGCGGCGGCCGGTGAGCTGTACGGCACGACGAGCGCCGAGTACACGGCGGTGCAGAACGCGTGGGCGGGCATCGCGGTCGGCTCGCGGCCCGGTGGCGGTGGCGGCGGCACCTCCTTCGAGTCCACCACCGACGTATCGATTCCGGACAACGGCGCGGCGGTCAACTCGCCGATCACCGTCTCCGGCCGGACGGGCAACGCGCCGTCGAACCTCGCGGTGGCGGTGGACATCGTCCACACCTACGTCGGGGACCTCCGGGTGCAGCTGGTCGGCCCCAGCGGCACGGTGTACACGCTGAAGGCGTACGGCACCGGCGGCAGCTCGGACAACCTCAACACCACGTACACGGTGAACGCGTCCTCCGAAGTCGCCAACGGTGTCTGGACGTTGCGGGTCCAGGACAACGCGGCCGCGGACACGGGCTACATCAACGGCTGGTCGCTGACCTTCCCGTAGGTCTCCGCCGTGCCGTGACAGGGGGCCGCACACCGGCCCGCCCCCCACTCGCAGGACGCCGCCCCGGGGCTTCTCCCCCCGGGGCGGCGTCCTCTTTTTGCCATCCGATTGCCCGCCTCCTGTTGGTCTTTGACCCAGGTCACGCGCGTTAACAGAACGGCAATGTTCACCGGTTGGTCGATTTTCGGCCAACATCACTTGGGGGTCATGACATGTACGCGACCTGGATGCCAGTCTTCCTGTCACCCGCCGCACAACTTCACAGCCGCCACGGCCGGCCACCCCACGCCGCCCGGGCACCCCCACACCCAAGGAGCTTGTGTGTCCTCCCTCTACGCGCGTCGCAAGCGCACCACCCTGGCCGTCGCCACCGCCGTCGCCGCCGGGGCCCTGGTGACCACCGGACTCACCTCCGGCAGCGCCGCCGCCCAGACCTCCGCGGACGTGACGGCCGCCAAGCCCCTCGCCGTCCCGACCCCGCTGGCCCCGGCCGCCCGCACCGCCCTGATCCAGGACAAGCAGGCCGACGCCGCCTCCACCGCGCGGGAGATAGGCCTCGGCGCCCAGGAGAAGCTGGTCGTCCGGGACGTCGTCAAGGACGCCGACGGCACGGTCCACACCCGTTACGAGCGCACCTACGCGGGCCTGCCGGTCCTCGGCGGCGACCTGGTCGTCCACGAGTCGGCGGCCGGCGCGGACAAGGGCGTCACCAAGGCGACGACCGCCACCATCAAGGTCGCCTCGACCAGCCCGGCCGTCGCCGCGGCCAAGGCCGAGAGCCAGGCGCTGTCGCTGGCGAAGGCGGCGGGCTCCGAGGACACCGAGGCCTCGCAGGCGCCCCGCAAGGTGATCTGGGCGGGCAACGGCAGCAAGCCGGTCCTGGCCTACGAGACCGTCGTCGGCGGCTTCCAGGACGACGGCACCCCCAACGAGCTGCACGTCATCACCGACGCGGCCACCGGCAAGAAGCTGTACGAGTACCAGGGCGTCGAGACCGGCACCGGCAAGAGCCTGTACTCCGGCACGGTCACCATCGGCTCGACGCTGTCGGGCTCGACGTACCAGCTGTACGACACCTCGCGCGGCGGCCACAAGACGTACAACAAGGCGCGCAGCACGACCAGTTCGGCGGGCACGCTCTTCACGGACGCCGACAACGTCTGGGGCACCGGCGTGGCCTCCAGCTCCTCCACGGACCAGACGGCGGCGGTCGACGCGGCCTACGGCGCCCAGACCACCTGGGACTTCTACAAGAACACCTTCGGCCGCAACGGCATCAAGAACAACGGCGTCGCCGCCTACTCCCGCGTCCACTACGGCAACGCGTACGTCAACGCGTTCTGGGACGACAGCTGCTTCTGCATGACGTACGGCGACGGCTCCGGCAACACCAAGCCGCTCACCTCGCTGGACGTGGCCGGCCACGAGATGTCCCACGGCGTCACCTCCAACACCGCGGGCCTGAACTACTCGGGCGAGTCCGGCGGCCTGAACGAGGCGACCTCCGACATCTTCGGCACGGCCGTCGAGTTCTACGCGGCGAACTCCTCCGACGTCGGTGACTACCTCATCGGCGAGAAGATCAACATCAACGGCAACGGCACCCCGCTGCGCTACATGGACCAGCCGAGCAAGGACGGCGCCTCGGCCAACTACTGGTCGTCGACGCTGAAGAACCTGGACGTGCACTACTCGTCCGGCCCGGCGAACCACTTCTTCTACCTCCTGTCCGAGGGCAGCGGCGCGAAGACGATCAACGGGGTCAGCTACAACTCCCCCACCTACAACGGCTCCACGGTCACCGGCATCGGCCGCGCCAAGGCGGCCCAGATCTGGTACAAGGCCCTGACCACGTACATGACGTCGACCACCAACTACGCGGGCGCCCGCACGGCGACCCTGAACGCGGCGTCGGCCCTGTACGGCTCCACCAGCGCGGAGTACAAGGCGGTCGCGGCCGCCTGGACGGCGGTCAACGTCGCCTGACGCGCGTCACCGAGGTGAATCACCGACGTGAGTCACCGAGGTGAGCGAACGAGACGGGGCGGCACCCGGGAGGAGGACTCCCCGGGTGTCGCCCTACTCTTGGGTCCCATGTCAGTTGGGGACTTCACGTACGAGGACGTCGGCGCCACCCGCGAGCCCGGCTTCTGCCCGCCCGGCTTCCACGCCCTGCACGTGCGCACGCGCCTCGGCGAGGGCGAGGAGGTCTTCCGCCGCGCCGCCGAGGCCGTCCTCACCTGGGAGATGCACCGCGCCCTCGGCGTCGGCGTCGACGCGGGTGCCGACCGCGCGGCGCCCGGCGTGGACGTCACGGTCACCCTGGCCGGCGTCGTCAGGGCCCCGTGCCGCGTCGTCTGGACGGCCGAGGAACGCCGCCGCGCCGGCTGGGCCTACGGCACGCTCCCCGGCCACCCGGAATCCGGCGAGGAGTCCTTCGTCGTCGACCGCACCGGGGACGGCACGGTCTGGCTGACGGTCGCGGCCTTCAGCCGCCCGGCCAAGTGGTACGCCCGGGCGGGCGGCCCGGCGACCCGGCAGCTGCAGCAGGCGTACGCCCGCAGGTGCGGAACGGTACTGCGCCGCCTGGCGGGCGGCGAGGACGCCTGACGCCGGCCTCCCGTCCGCCCGCCGTCCCGCCCTCACCGGCCCGTGGCGCGGCGGCCGGCCGGGCGGCGGTTCCTCACGCTCCGGGACTCCGCTGCGCGTGCGCTCCCTGCCGGGCCTCCTGCCGGGAGGAGACCTGGCCGATGAGTTCCCAGAAGCACACCAGGGCGGTGACGGGCGGCATCCCGAACATCACGAACGCCATGAGCGAGCGGGAGGAGTGGCCGACGCACAGGGCCACGGCCACCGCCGAGGCCGTGAGGAGGACGCTCCAGGAACGGTGCGCGCGCCGGTGCTGGACGGTGGCCCGCAGGATCGACAGGGCCGCCACGAACCACGGCCCGTACACCGCGAGCGGCCACCACCGCGCCACCGCGCCGGGCAGCATGCCCTCGGCGATCACGCGGAGCTGCCCGTAGGTGTAGGAGACCGACCAGCCCAGCAGGCACGCCGCGCACACGAAGATCGCGGCGATCAGGACCGTGGCGTGGGTGACGCGTCGACCGGCCGGGAGGTCCGGCTCCTGACGCGTCCGCCGCCGCTCGCCCCTGTGGTGGTGGGGCCGGTCCAGGGGCAAGGGCGGGGGCAGCGGCGGGGGCTCGGGAGGTGGCTGCTGGGTCTGCGCCGGCGCCAGCATCGCGGCCAGCTCCTCGTCCGGGTCCCAGCCGTCCAGCACGGCGGTGTGCGGTGCGCCGTCCCAGGCGGTGGCGTGCGGTGCGCCGTCCCAGGCGGCGGGGTGCGGCACGCCGTCCCACACGGTGGCGTGCGACGAGCTGTCCCAGGCGGTGGCGTGCGGTGCGCCGTCCCGGGCGGCGGGGTGCGGTGCGCCGTCCCAGGACTGCTGGACCGGGAAGGGAATGCTGTCGTACGGACCCCTCGGCTCGTCCCCCACCCTCGGGACATAAGGCTGGTTGTAGAAATGGCCGTTGTTACTGAACCTGTCCATCTGAAGTTTCTCCGTGCCCTCTTTCAGGACGTCATGTCGAGTGCACGAGACCGCGACGGAAGGTACGTCACGGAATTTTCCCCTCCGTAAATCCTCCGAGTCGCCCTCAGATATTCCCTTTCGATACCGTCGATGGCGTCATGGAAGTCGTCCAGCAGGTCCGAGAAGGTACGGAGCTGCACTCCGGCGCCGGTGAACACACGGCCGCCGACCGTCAGAGACAGGATCGCCTCTCCACTTTCTTCTTGCTCTGTCACTCCCACATAACGAGCGCCGCGCGAGAGGTGATGTGCTGCATTCGGGGGGAACAGGTCGCCCGAAAGGGGCGCCCGGGGTCGGAATAAACACTTGCCCGACAAAAGCATGAAGCAACGGATCGGGGCCGCGCGAGCACGCCGCCCGCCCGGTGGCCGAGGGGTCGCGCCCCTGCCCGGAGTACGCCGGCACCCCCTGCCACGACCTTCGGCCGCCCGGCCGAGTGATGCCCCGCGCGGGCGGCCGGACGACGCGGCCGGCGTACGCGCGCAGGTGCGGGGGGGGCGCTGCGAGGGCCGGCGACAGCCGGGCTGAAGGAGCAGCCGGGACGGGCGCCCGACGACCCATCCGTATACATTCGATCAGGTACATTGATACATGCCTGCGTATACATGGAGGAGAGTCATGAGCCGTACGGTGATCGACCTCGACGACGAAGCGCTGGAAGCGGCCGCCAAGGAGCTGGGGACCACGACCAAGCGCGACACGATCAACACGGCCCTGCGCGAAATAGTGGCACGCAACCGCCGCCTGCGCGCCCTCCATGAGCTGCAGGATCTGACGGCGGACGGCGGCCTGGACGCCGAAGCCCTTCTCGACAAGCGCACGTACCGTGGTGGTGCCGCCCGTTGAGCGTGGCCGACTACCTCATCGACACCTCCGCCCTCGCCCGCGTGCTGCTGCGCCGGGCGACCGAGGACTGGGAGCGCCGCATCGGCGCCGGACTGATCGCTCTGTGCGACATCACCGAGCTGGAGGTGCAGTACTCGGCGCGCTCCACCGAGGACCGCGAGATCATCGCCGCGCGACTGAACGAGCTGACCTGGTGCCCGATGCCCGACGGCGTCTTCCGGCGCGCTCGCGTCGTCCAGGAGCAGCTCACCTCCAAGGGCGAACACCGCAGTGCGGGACCGGTCGACCTGCTGATCGCGGCCGTCGCGGAGGAGGCGGGACTGACGCTGCTCCACTACGACCGCGACTTCGAGACGATCGCCCGCACGACCGGACAGCCCGTCCGGATGATCGATCTCAGGTAGCGGCGGAGGCGGCCGGCACCGTCCACGAGCGCACGGCCTTCGGCGCACCCGCCTCGACCCGAGGACGCAGGAATGCGCGGATGCCTGTCTCCGCACCGCCCTCGACCCGCCCGTCGCGGCGGCCGCCACCGCCTCAGGGGTTCTTCAGGTACGCCGCCAGCTTGCCGATGAGGCGGGCGGCGTCGTCCAGGCCGCGGGCCGTGTCGCCGAGGTCGCCGGCGAGCAGCTTCCGCAGGGCCTGCCCCGCTTCCTCCCCCTCCTCGCGGCCGGAGGTGTCGGACCAGGGGCCGGGGACGCTCGTGCCCCGGTAGCCGACGGGGTCGCCCCCGCGCGGTGTCCGGTAGCCGGTGAAGTCGGCGGCCCGCCGCGCCGGTCCGGCGGCCGGGGCCTCGGCGACGAGGAACTGGACCCGGGAGAGCTGGGTCTGGTCGGAGCCCTGGTTGGAGGTGATGCCCAGGCGGTAGTGGGCGTAGGACGCGGGTGAGGCGACGGCGTACTCCTTGGTCTCGTGGCGCTGCCGGAAGCGTTCGCCGGCGCGGGAGTCCACGGTCGTCCAGTGGCCGCCGTCGTGCGACCCCTGGAGCTCCCAGTCCCGCGGGTCCCGCTCGGGGGCGTCGTTCGCTGAGGTCAGCCGGTAGACGGCGACGGCGGCGGGGCGTTCGAGGGTGAAGTCCAGTTCGGCGGTCTCGTCGTTGGCCAGCCACTTGCTCCAGGACCTGGTGAGCAGGTTCTCCGCGACCTCGCCCACCAGGTCGAACTCGTCGCTCGCCTCGACGTCGACGACCGTGCGGGTGATGTCCCGCAGCTCACCGACGGGTTCGCGCGCGGCGGGCCCGCCGGCGGAGCCGAGGACGACCGAGGCGGTGGTGCCCCGCCGGTCGGTCCAGGACACGCGCCGCACGGGCGCCCCGCCGTCGTCGAGCAGCAGCCGCAGCTCGCCGGAGGGGGACCAGGCGCCGTCGTGCCCCTCCTCGGTGGAGAACCGGTGCAGCGGAGCCCCGGCCGTGCCCTCGGGATAGGCCCGGCGGTCGGCGAGGGTGCCGCGGTACTCGACGACCGCGCCGTCGGCGGTCGTCCGGTGCCCCAGGAAACCGGACAGGTCCGCGCGCAGCCCGATCGCCGCCTCCGAGCCGTCCGCCCCGCGCCAGGCGAGGTGCGCGGGCACGGCCCGCTCCCCGCTGTCTCCGCTGTGGACCCCGTCGATGTGGTCGATGTGGTCGATGTGGAAGAGCAGCCGGGGGCCGGCCTGCCAGACGGTGGCACCGGGGGCGCGGACCTCGGTGGTGAAGGCGACGACCGACCGCCCGGCCGTCCGGGCCGCCCTGGCGCGCTCCGACCGCTCCCGGTCGTGCGCGGGGTCCACGGTCACGGCCCGCAGGCGCAGCAGTCCCTCCGCGCCCTCGGGGTTGCGTATCTCGAGCAGGTTGTCGCCGGCCGCCAGAAGCTCCCCGGGCACGCTGAGGACGGTGACCCGCGGGTCACCGTGCCCCCCGTCCTCCGGCGTGGCCAACTCTTCCGCCAGAGCCTTGCCGTTGAGCAGGACGTCCATCGGAGCACCCGCCCCGAGCACGGTCACCGCGACGACGGCCTCGGCGACCTCCTCCCGCTCCCCCACCGTGAAGTCCAGCCTGACGTACCCGCCGGCGCCCAGCGCGAGGTGCGAGGGGGCGATCCCGCAACGGTGGTGGGCGACCAGGGCGTTCGACAGCTGGGCCGGGTCGGTGGAGAAGTCGGCGAATACGGGTTCCATGGGTGTCCCTACGTCGTCCGGGGCATGCCGGTCGTACCGGCCACGAGGTGCGCGGAGCGGCTGCGCGAGCCGCGACGCACGCAGAACGTATCGGGGCCCACTGACAACGGGTCACTCAAGTCACTTGCACTGCATGGGAATTGCCCTTCCAGTGACCGAAGACGCTCAGCCTCCGAGACCGCGGGCGCCCCCTCCCCCGACCTCGAACCACAGCAACTTCCCCCCGCCCCGCCCGAGCCGGCCGCCCTCCAGCGGCCACCCGCCCCACCAGTCCGCGTACTCCTGCACGAGGTACAGCCCGCGCCCGCCCTCGCGTTCCACCCCGGCGGGCGGCACCCGGTCCCCGGGCGGTTTGGCGAAGGGCGCGGGGACGTACGGATGGCTGTCCCACACGCCGACCCTGACCCGCCCGTCACTCAGGGCGGTCATCCGCAGGGAGGCGGGCCCTCGGGTGTGCAGGTAGGCGTTGGTGACCAGTTCGGAGGCCAACAGCTCGACGGCTTCGAGCACGTCCTCCCTCCCGTGCCCACGGAGCACCGCCCGCACGGTCATACGTGCGACCCGTGCGGCGCGGGGGTCGTGCGGCAGCCGAAGGGCGTACACCCAGGTGTCGGGCGGGGCTACGGTGACCACGAGAACTCCTCCGAGGAAAAGGGGAACCGAACGACTCGCTCACGGCCGCGCCGGGCGGTGGCAGTGCCTGGTGGGTGCGCTTCCGGCTTACGGGCGGGGGCTGTTGAGCGGCCTGTGCTGCACAACGTAGCGTCGTCAATGTAAGACCTTCCATTGAATCTGCGAAGATCTATCAATTGCCACTCGCGTGGGTGACGTCGAAGGCCCACACCGAGCAGAGAAGCGAACCACCATGCCACCCGACCTCGCCGTGACCCTGCGCCAGCAGCGCCTGGGCGCCGAGTTGCGCAAGCTCCGTGAACGCGCGGGACTCACGTCGACCGCCGCTGCCGCGCTCCTCGGCGGCCCACAGGCCCGGATCAGCAACATCGAGGCGGGCCGCTACGCGGTCAGCGCCGACCGTGTGCGCACTCTCGCGCACCACTACAGCTGCGCGGACGAGGCCTACGTCGACTCCCTGGCCGCCATGACCGGCGGCCGTAAGCGGGGATGGTGGGACGAGTACCGGGACACATTGCCCTCCGGCCTGCTCGACCTGGCCGAACTGGAGCACCACGCCGTGGCCTTGCGGGTGGCCGTGACGGTCCACATGCCGGGTCTGCTGCAGACCGCTGAACACGCCCGTGCCACGATGCGCGAATCAGTCCCGTCCCTGCGCGCGTACGAGATCGAGCACCGCGTCTCCTACCGGGTGAAACGGCAAGCCGTCCTCTTCGAGGGCACCCCCACTCCCTACACGGCCATCGTCCACGAAGCGGCCCTGCACATGGGCTTCGGAGGGACGGACATCGCTCGTGCCCAGCTCAGCCACCTCCTGGAGATGAGCGAACAGCCCACGATCACGGTCCTGGTGATTCCGTTCGGCCATACGGGCTTCCCCGCTGCGGGCCAGCCGATCACGCTCGCGACCGGACCCGTCCCCCAACTCGACACCGTCGTCCTGGACACCGACCACGGTTGCGAATTCCTCGACGCGGAGGCCCAGCTGGACCGCTACCGTGCCGTACTGGACCGCATGGAGTCCCGCGCCCTCCCGGAGCCGAAGTCCCGGGACCTCATTCACCACATCGCCGGCACCCTATGAGGAACCCCGCCATGCCCGAACTCACCTGGCAGAAGTCCACGTACAGCGCCGAGGCCGCGAACTGCGTCCACGTCGCCGCCACCCCCACCGGAACCGTCCACCTCCGCGAGAGTGACGCCCCGGACACCGTCCTCACCACGACGGCACCCGGCCTACACGCCCTGATATCCGACCTCAAGAACCAGCCAGGGCTGCGCGGACAATGAGAGGTCGTTTTCACCTGCATCACCCATCTATGAGACGATTTTCGAGGCGTGGAAGGTTGATGCTGGTGAGGCTGTCGGTGCTATTGCTGTTTGCAGGGCGGGTGAGGTTGCGGATGGGACGGAAAGTGAGGTGATCCTGTCTCATCGCAGGATGTCCGGTCTCTGTGGTGGCGTGCTTCCACTGCCGCTGCTGTGCGCCTGGGCGCATTCGGTTCGCGGCAGTAGGCCGGAAGCATACCGACACGACGCCCGTATCCGAGTGATCTGTCCGGTGCACGCTGGGAGTTGATCGAGCCGGTGCTTGCCGCATGGCGGCTCGAGCGCCGCAGCAGAGCCCTGCACTTCGACCGGCCACCCGAGCACGACCTGCGCGACATCATGGACGCGATCTTGTACGTGGACCGGACCGGGGTTCAGTGGTGCTGTCTCCCGCATGACTTCCCGCCCTGGAACACCGTCTACGACTACTTCGCCAAATGGGCCGACGAGGGCGTGTTTGCCCGGCTCAACGGCTCACTCAGGCAGCTGCTGCGTGAGAAGGAGGGCCGAAATGGCGAGCCTTCGGCATGTGTGATCGACGAGCAGAGCGTCAAGACCTCCACCAGCGTCCCCGCCTCGAGCCAGGGCATCGACGCCGGCAAGAAGATCGCGTCGGCAAGAAGCGGAGCATCGTCACCGACACACTCGGCCTTCTCCTTGCCGCGCTGATCACCGCAGCCGGCGTGCAGGACTCCGTGACCGGCACTCAACTCCTGGACCAGGTGGCCGCCGACCACCCTCGGGTCCGCAAAGTGTGGGTCGACGGCGGATACCGCCGGCACCTCGTCGAGCATGCCGCCGCCCCCGGCATCGGCATGGAGATCACCGCCCGCAAGGCCGGGACCAGGGGATTCACCCCGATCCCGAAACGGTGGGCGGTGGAGCGGACCTACGGCTGGCTCATGCTAAACCGGCGCTTGGCCCGCGACTACGAAACCCTGCCCACCCGTTCCGAAGCCATGATCCACCTCGCCATGACCGGCCTCATGGCCCGCCGTCTCACCAACGAGAACACCATCTCCTGGCGTGACCCGAAAAAGACCGCAGAACACCTGATATTAGAATGAAACATCGAGCGAAAACTATCTCTAAGCCACAAGGTGCTCCAGCCTCGAAACTAAAAACTCACCGTAGCGAAGGTTAGAACCAATTTCCGCAAGTCGCTCATATCGAGGCTTGGCAATCCTTTCGCCGCGACGTTCCAAAGCCTGCAAAAGAAACCTGAATGCGAGATCAGGCGAACAGCGACGAGCGCATTTCTCAAGTTCGGAGACCAGATCGGAACCCAGGATCTCGATTGATCTTCCCAGTTCGCCCAACACCGCACCGGAATGAACGAAACCCTCTTCCCGGTCGGCCTCACCAAGTGAGGCACCCTCACCCTGAGAGAGCCACTCGTCACACCTTTCAATAATGATTCGCATCCACTGGTCTCCCGACTGAACGCGACGACCAAAGAAGTCGGAAACTTCAATACCAGATTCCCACAATTGCTCCACAGACGCCACCGGGAGCTGCTCCAGAAGACTTACCGCATCCCGGCGCAGCAGCATGACATGCCTGGGGTCAAGTCCACCCCACAGGGAATTCTCAACCACTTCCCCTTCCGATCCGGCATAATTTGACCAGTCTGCATGGAATGAGTCCATCAACCACGTCAGGCCGAAATTATCGTCTGTAAATCGATTCATGCTGACCTACCTCGGATATGCGGTCAGAACAAAGTACCCACCCGCATGACCTTTTTGCCGTTGGAGCACCATCGTATATTGGTTACCGGTCGGCGTGACCCTGCCATCAGGGTGAGCAGCCCAGCCGATCGAGTTGTTCGCCCCAAAAGATCCCTTGATGGTCAACTGTCGCTCCGAGCCCCTAAGCCACGAATTGATCCTTTTTGCATTGCCGGCCAGCCCATAATCGACCACTTGCTGAGCCGTTTGAGCGTCAAAGAATACACCATTCGGCCCACCCTTACGGACTGCCAGCGCAGTTGCCTGCTGCCGCGAAACATTCACATGTTCATCGAGAGTATGAGCCTGCCCGGGGAACCTTACCGAGTCACCAGGGAGATTATTACAGTTATGAACCAGTACTGGCGTAACCCCCGCCAGAACATAGTAGGTGTGAATTTTGTCCACACTGAGGTTGTGGACACTCGCCTGCTGAGTCCAGCGCTTGATCGCAGAGATTTGCACCATCGTGTCGGCGTTGGTGCGGAGCCACTGCCCTGGCCTCAGGTCACCGGCGTCTATCCACGCCCCCACTTCGGCTGCCCAGAACGGGTGCCCCTCGGTAGCTGTCACCGACGCGGTCCGGTCTCCGCTCTTTCCATCGACATCAATGCTTATCTTGACGAGATTCTTGTCTCCGCGCGAGACAATAGTGGCGGTAACAGTACGCTCTTCAGTTTCTCCCGATTCCGGATCCGTTGCCAGAACTTTTTCACCAACCTCAACATCTTCGATTCTTTTGGACGAACCATCCGCCAAAAGAACTTCTTCTCCAGGAAGGAAGCTATTCGGTGGCCAGCAGGACACCTTCCCACCACGCGTTATCGCGAATTCGAGAATGATCCCGAATCCTACGTTTCCGCATATCGGGCACGTGTCTTTTGACTCAATTTCCTGTACGTGCTTCCAACCTCCGTAGTAGTCACGCAGGTTCTTGCATGTCATATCAGTGCCCTGACTGAAGGTGCAACGCTCGCGAAAGTAGAGCTCGTAGTTGAGTTCAAGGCTCGCGTGCGGCATATAGGTTCCGAGCCTCTGCATCTGCGCGAGACTCGGGATCCCGTCTCCCCCCAAGTAAGCCTTGCTCAAATCCTCTTGGAGCGGAGGCGCCTGCCCCTTGCCAAGGTCCGTGACGATGCTGCCACCATCATTTGCACGAGCTGTCCCGCCGCTTCCGCCTCCACCATGTGGTGTGCCCCGCACCGTGCCGTCAGAGTTCTTCCCCCCATCGGGATCACCCGTGGTACCACCGTCGGGGCGATCCCACCCTGAGCCGTCATTGCAGCTGTCGCACCAGAGTCCGGTCGGATCGCTACCGTTGACGGGATTGTTGTTGGCATAGCTGTAGCCGTTCAGGGACTGGGGCTGGTCGACGGCCAGGATGGGGTCAACGCTGATGAACTGGCCGATCACCGGGTCGTATTCGCGGGCGCCGACGTGGGTCAGCCCCGTGGTGGTGTCACGTGTCTTGCCGAGGAAGCCCTTGTCGTCGGGCCAGGGGCCGTACAGCGGCGTGCCGCGGTCTGCGCCGAAGGGAGTGGTGTAGCGCTTGGTGAAGCCCTGTGCCGCGTCGGCGTTGATTGCCAGTGAGGACGTGCCGTGGTGGTCGCCGGCGAGGTAGGTGAGCTTGTTGGTGCCTGACTGGTTGGAGCGGAAAGCTGTTGTGATGCCGCCTGTCGAGTAGTAACGCTGGGCCCATGTGGTGCCGTCGGCGCGCAGGTGGAGTTCTGAGGCGCCGGCGTACAGCACGCGTTCGCCGTTCTGTGTGCTGCGGATCAGCAGGTTCCCGGCGGCGTCGTAGAGGTAGTCCGTGGCGCGGCCGTTCTCGGTGAGCTTGCTGAGCTTGCCTTCCTCGGACCAGAGGAGAGTCTGGCCGACGGTCGCTCCGGGACGGCTGGTGGTGTTGCCGGTGGCGTCGTAGCCGTAGGAGCGCTGCGGGGTGGTGCAGTCGGTGCCGGTGGTGGTTCCGGTCAGCGTGTGGGGCTGTGTGGGCTTGATATAGCAGTAGGTGGTCTTCGTGTCGCCGCCGGTCTTGTGGGCGGTTTCGCTGGTGCGCTGACCCGCGTCGTTGTACCCGTAGCTGGTCCAGTACGGGCCTGGCCCCGAGAGGCCGACGGCACTGCGCGCGTCCTCGCATTTCTGGGAGGACGGCGTCCAGGCTTCGATCAAACGCTGGTGGCCGTCGTAGGCGAAGCACTGGGTGTCCGTGGAGCTGGAGCCGCCCAGGCTGGTCGAATCGCTGATCGCGGTGACCTTGCCGGCTTCGTCGTATGTGTAGTCGAGGTCCTGAAGGTTGTACGAGTGGGTCTGGTCCTTGACGTTGCTGCGCTTCAGGCGACCGGTGCCCTCCTCGTAGGTGTTGGTGATGAAGATGTCCTTGTTGCCGGCTCCACCCAAGCCCAGGGTCAACTGCTGCGGCTGGGTGAGGGCCGAGTAGGCGACGCCCCGCAGGTAACCCATCCCGGCGCTGCCGGCAAGCCCGGTCGGGTTGCCCAGGCCGTCGTAGCTGTACTGGAGGGGTTCGGACGGCAGCCTGCCGAGCGCCGGTTCCGTGGCCGTCTGCAGTGTGCCGTCGACGTTGTAGGACGTCTGGAAAGCCAGTTTGGACGGCTGGCCCGCGGTCACGAACGGGTCAGTGGGGGGCAACTGGAGTTCGGTGCCGAGAGGTCGGCTCAGGTTGTCGTACGCGGTCACTGCCTGCGTGTAGGAGCTGCCCGTCTTGCCGCCGACGTAACGGGTGGAGGAGGAGGGCTGCCCCTTGAGAAGGGTGTCGTAGGTATAACCGGTGAGCTGGTTGGCGTCCGTCTCGGAGTTCTTCCATGTGCCGGTGACGCGGCTCAGCTCGTCGTACTTGGTCAGGAGGGAGATGCCACGTGCGTCCGTGACCTTGACGGCCCGGTCGAGGCCGTCGTACGCGGTGGTCGTGGTGCCTCTGTCCGGATCGGTGGCTTTGGCCTGGCGGCCGAACAGGTCATAGACGTACGACCAGACGGCTCCGTCCGGGCCGGTGATCGATTTCTGCTTGCCGTCCGGCTCGTAGGCGAACTTCGTGGACGTGTACGAGGCTCCGGGACCGGTACCGAAGGACGTGTCAGCCGGGCTCGTACCCGTGTACTCGCGGTTCTCTATCGTCTGGCCGCGTACGTCGGTGATCGTACGCGCGGCCGAAGCACCGTCGAGTGCGGTCGTCGCAACGGAGTCGCCGGTGTAGCTCGTCGTTGTGGACCACTTCTTGACACCGTAGACGTACAGGGTGCTGGTCGTGGAGCGACCCGCTCCGTCGAACACCGTCTGCGATTGAGCAGGGGTCTGGCCGTACTCGGCGCGGGTGTAGGTGCCGTTCGGAGTGCTGGTGCCGTCAAAGATGTCCGCGTACGTCTCGTAGGCCAGGCCACGGGTGTCGTAGCGCGTGTCCGTCAGAAGACGGCCACCCTGCGGAGTCGGGGACTGGGTCTGCAGCGGGCGGAGCAGCGAGTCGTAGAGGGCGTAACCGGTGTTGTAGGTCTTGCCGTCGTTCTTCAGCGTTGAGGTGGACACCCAGGACGGCTTGGTGTTGTCGAGGTGGTAGGCGAAGGTCGCGTTGGCCGCATCCCCGTTTGCCCGGTTCCGATCGGGTTGCCAGACGGCGGTCAGGCGGCCGAGCGCGTCATAGGTGCTCTCGGTCTTCTTCGAGTTGATGTCGAAGGTCCGCGTCGACAGGCCACGCCTTGGGTCGAAGTACTGGTACGACTTGTACAGCTTGGGAGCGGGACCGGTGACGCCGATCCTGGTCAGCGGGCCCGAGTCCACGGGGATGTAGGCCGTGGAGACGGTCTCGTCCTTGGTGTTGGTGACGGTCAGAGGACGGCCTAGCGTGTCGTACGTCGTTCTGGCCACGGTCTGCCAGCCGGAGGGAAAACGTTCACCGGCGGAGTCGGCGGTGACGGCGTAACCGGTGGCACGGCCGGTCCAGGTCACCTGGCCCTTGGTGGGTGTCTGGGTCGCCGACCAGGTGGTGGCGTTCGCGGTGTCGTAGACCGTGGCGGTGTCTGCCAGTACGTTTCCCCGAACAGGATTGGCGGGGTCCATGGTCGCGGGCATGGCCAGCAAGGTGTCCGCCGTCGCACAGGTGCGGGCGACCGTGCGGGTGCGGGAGACCAAGCTGGTCAAGCCGGCATCGGCGTTGCGTGCGTACCAGGTGCGCGTGCACGTCTCGTCGTCGGCCTTGCCGACCTGACCGGAATCCTCGAAGGTGACCGGCATGCCGTAGCTGTCGAAGGTCGTTGCTGTCTGCCGCTCACGCCACGTCTGGGACGCCGTCAGGTACGTGTAGCCGTGCGTCTTCGCCGTTCGCACGTAGCGGGCGACGTGATCACCGGCGCCGGGCACGGTCTGGTGGGCGGTCTCCTTCGACCACGGGTCGTTCACCGTCGCCGAGATTGCCGTGGAGCCGTCGTAGGTGACCTGCTCGCGCAGCTGACCGGCATACTCGTCGCTGTCGGTGAGAGCGGTGGCGCCGAGGGCCGGAGACGTGAGGGGGGAGACGGTGACCGACTTGGTGGTGCCGTCCTTGTTCTTGTCACCGTGCATGCCCTGGAGGTACAGGGAGACCGTCCGGGAACGGGTGACATCCGTCGCACCGGTCCATGCCGTCACCTGGCGGTAGCCCCGCCAGTCGGACCAGGTCCGCTCGTCGGCCGGCGTGAACGGCTCGTCGTTGTAGTGCCAGGCCGCGCCGCTGTAGGAGTAAGCGTGCTCGACCGTTTCGTTGGCAGCGGCCGGGTCGGAGACGGTCACGGCCAGTACGCGGTACTTGTGGAACCAGTCGATCGAGGCGTCCGCTGACCCGTTGATGTTCCAGAACTGCGGGTAGCACGAGCGGGTGTTGCTGTCCGGTGCCGCGCCCAGGACCTCGCTGCGCACACACTCCTCACCCGACAACGTCACCGTCGTGATCGCACCCGTCTCCGAGGTGATCGTCGAGACGCGGGGACGGGTGAGAGGCAGGATGTTGTCCGTGGCATCCACCCGGTTGGGCCGCATCTGGTACGTGAACGACACCGGATTCGCGGTGATGCTCGTGTCGCCCGCCTTGCCCGTCCGCTTCAGCGACTTCAGAGTCAGCACCTGGTCGGAGCTGTCGCCGATGTCCCCGCCGTCCAGGTAGTCCTGCACCAGGTCCCAGGAGTCCACAGCGTCGTAGGCGGATGTGGTGGCGTTGTAGGAGAAGGTGTCGATCCCGGTCAGGCGCTTGCGGGAGAAGAAGGACGGACCGGCCGCGTTGCACTCGTCGTCGCCGCTGGAGCAGATCGCGTCGAACGGCACGTCCGGCCAGTTGTCGGCCGTGTCCTTCGTCAGGCTGGAGCAGTCCGAGGCGGTGCAGCGCTCGGCGTGGGAGAAGGTGACCTTGGCGTCCGCCTTGTCGGTGAACAGCGCGCCTGCGCGCAGGCCGTACTCGATCCGGGTGAGGTAGCCACCGCGCGTGTAGGAGGCGTTCGCGGTTGTCGCCTTGTTCTTCTTGTAGTAGTTCGACTCCTTCGTGTACCAGTACGTGGCCGCGTTGCCACGGGTGTCCTCGACGTGGTCGAGGTTCCACCGCCACGCCTGGGTCAGCGCCCGGTCGGCGAAGGCGTCACCGGCCGCGTAGCCCGGCTCTCCCGAGTCGTCACCGAACACCGGCACGGTCCAGACCGAGTTGGTGCGCTGCGTGTCCGCGCCCGTCAGCTTGTCCAGACCGAACACGTACTTGGTGCCGTCACCCGTCGTGACGGTCCAGTACTCACCGTTGTCGTCACCGTTGTCCGCGCCCGAGGAACGCGTCACCTTCGAGGCGTCGTCGTTCTCCAGCCGCCACTGGCCGCTGCCGTCGTCCTTGACCAGCCGGCTGGCCTTGCCGTTCAGGACCAGGCGCGCGTTGTCGTACTTCCAGCACTGGTCGAAGACGTCCGTGTGACCATCGTCGTCACAGGAGTCGTAGGAGCGTTCGACGTAGGAATCGGTGAGCGTGAACCCCTCACCGACCGCCGAGCCCTGGTTGTTGGTCGTGGCGGTACGGCCGTCGACACTGCCGGAGTCGTACGTCAACGACGGTCCGGGCGCCGGGCCCGCCGCCGCGGGCGGCACCGTAAAGCCGTACGACCAAGTGAAGGAACCCGAACTGCCCCCGGCCTGCCACGAGGAGGACTCCGAGAGTGGAGTGGCCGAGAAATCCCCGGCGCCGTTGGGCGACTGCCCGGAACCAGCGCTGGATGCCGTGACAGCAAGCACCGTGGCGGACGTGGCGCCCTCGGCTGCGCGCATCAGCTGAGCGGTCTTGCC
This sequence comes from Streptomyces sp. NPDC014882, assembly GCF_043081325.1. Taxonomy (NCBI): domain Bacteria; kingdom Bacillati; phylum Actinomycetota; class Actinomycetes; order Kitasatosporales; family Streptomycetaceae; genus Streptomyces; species Streptomyces sp. NPDC014882. The sequence continues at coordinate 11,026 of NZ_JBIBWL010000025.1, read as the reverse complement.
GGCCGTGGCCCCGCCGAGACCGACCTTCGCCGAGACCGACTCGTCGGCGGTGTCGTTGTCGGAAGGCAGCGGTTTCTGTGTACGGCACTCCGGCTTCTGGGGGGTCGTCAGGGCACAGGTGGGCATCTGCACCACGCTCAGGCGCTGGGACCACCCTCCACCGATGACCGAGGCGAAGCCGCTGTAGTCGACGCGTACTTCCGCGGTCCCCGCGGATTCCGCCTCGGCCGTCAGCAGCACACCCGTGACGCCCGCCTTGCGGGCCGCCGTCTGGTCCAGCGCCGTCACCCGGACGGTACCGGCCGCTGCGGCCCCGGCGCCGGGTGACGGCGTCATCGTGACCGCGAGACCACCCGGATCGACGGTTCTCGACTTACCCGCCGCGAGAGTCAAGGTCGCCGCGCCGCCTCCGGGCCAGACGGCCTTCCGCTCCGTGCGGGCCCTGGCCGCCTGAGCGGCGTTGGCCTTCTTCTCCCGGGCGACCTGCTCACGGGCCTTCTTCGCGCCCGGGCCGTCGAACTCCTCGACCTTGCTCACCCGGGACTCGGGAACATCGGGCCGTCCCGGGCCCTTGGCACCTGCGGCCTCGGCCACCTGGGCCACACCCACCGGCACCACCAGCGCCAGACTCAACGACTGCACCAGCAGCCGGGCGCGGTACCGCGCACCTCCGTGACGTCGTCTCGAGATGCCTATGCCAAAGACCATCGTTTTCGTCCCCACCCAGTCCCGTAATGAAGAGCTCGCCCAACGCCGCGAATCGCCGCTTCCGCGGCGGCTGGGGGTGGGGCGGCTGCAGCTGCCCCACCCCTGTGCACCCGTCAATCACCCACGAGGTCCCCGACCTGTGCGAAGCCGCCCATCGCACCGGCCCACACGCGCACTTCCGCGACACCACCGGGCAGATAGTGCTGCCAGGCGCCGCTGGTGAAGCCCTTGCCGACGGCGAAGTCGCCCGAACCCGCCTTCGCCGTGAACACCTCGGCGTCCCCGTTGGGGATGCCCCCCACATAGAGGCTGATCGCGCCGTCCCGGTCCTGGGCGTCGAAGACGCCCGTCAGCCGGACCATGCCGTCCACCAGGGCACTGTCCCGGGAGACCACGGACGAGAAGGTACCGTCGGCGTTCAGACGTCCGAAGTGCCACTTGCCGACCGGCACCGCGTGTTCCACTCCGTCGTCGTCGAGCACGATGTCCTGGCCGGTCAGCTTGTACCAGAGTCCCCATGCCGACCCGTCCGCCGCCCGTTGGCCCACTATCTGGCCGGTGTACCCGGCGGGCTTGCCGACGAGTTCGTCCCCGTCCACGGACACCAGCGTCGTCACGGTGAACGACCCGGTGTCGTCGACGATCGGCCCGGCTACGGCGGAGGCGTCGTCGACGCCGTCCAGCACGATCGACTCTCCGTCCAGCGACGCCCCACCGGTCAGCGCCAGTGACTTCCCGTAGCCGGAAGTGGTGTCCGGGACGCTGGTGCCGCTGCCACGGTCCGCCGACCAGTCGGCGACCAGCTCCACATGGTTGTACATGTCGAACTGCGCCAGCTTCGCCTCTTCTGCGACCTCGATCGCGGACAGGTCCCGCTGCCACACCGACACCTCGTCAGCCGAGCCCTTGAAGTAGTCGGTGTAGGCGTCGGCCCAGATACCGCGTCCGATCTGCAGCGGACCGGTCGCCTTCCACGCTGTGCCCGCATCGACGGAACTCTGGAGTCAGCCGTTGAGGTAGAGGCTGATCTTCTTCGTCGCGGCGTCGTGCACCCCGACCACGTGGGTCCACACGTCGCGCGCCGTGGCCTGCTGAGCGCTCGCCTTGCGGATCGCACCGTCACCGGCCAGCACGCTCATGCTCCACTTGTTGTCACCCCCGCCGGCGTACGACAGCCCGAAGGGGATGTACTTCTGGCTGAAAGGACTGCCGCTCTCAGGGGTCTGGGTGAGCACCGTCATGGTGCCTGCGGCACTGGCGTCGACACGCACCCAGGCGGAGACGGTGTAAGAAGCCGAGGTGTCCAGGACCGTGCCAGCGCTCGCCGCGTAGGCGGTGGTGCCGTTGAGATTCAGGCCCTTGTCCGTCGCCGGCGTCGCGAGCGCTGTCCCGGTGTCGTCGTGTGTCACCAGTCCGCGGCGTCCTCGGTCGTCGCGAGTCGCGCCGCCGTTCAGCGCCACGTCGTCCGCACCGTCCCAGGTCCCGGAGTCCACAGCCGCACCGTCGGCCTCGTCGAAGCGCCAGTGCCCTACCGGGTCCTGACCCTCGTCGACCATGAACTCGACGGGCGTTTCCGCGCCGTAACGACCGGTGCCGACGTTGTCCTTGGCCCGGACGTACAAGGTGTATTTGCCTGCCTGTGCAGGGGTGATCGTGAACGTCGGCGAAGACACCGCCCGGTCGGCCGACCATGTGGAGCTGCCACCCACGCCGGTGGAGAACTTGTACTGATAGGCGACGACGTTGGTGTCCACTGCCGCCGGCTTGAAGGTGAACGTGCCCGGTACGCCAGGACCGCCGTGTGCCACACAGTCGTTGCTGAGGCACTCCGTGTACGGCGTTCCGAAGGTCACCTGGGGCGCCTTCGGCGCGGTCGGGTCGACCTTGAAGTAGCAAAGCGAGCTGTAACCGGAGTTCAACCGATTGGTGCCGTCCTCGTAGTACGACAGGGTCAGTGCCTTCAGCCGGTACAGGACGCCTTCTTGCAGTGTGGGCAGGCTCTTGGACTGCTTGACCAGGTTGCCGACGTATCCGGAGGTCGGGCTGTCGAGGTCGGCGTGGGCAAGCGTCCACGTCGTGCCGTCGTACTTCTCGGTGCGCCAGCGGATGCGCAGGCTGGCTCCGACAGAACCGCCGCTGGCCGTGCGCGGCTTGCCCTGCACCAGTGGTGTCGGGTCAGAAACGATGTTCGGGACGGCGGAGTTCGATGCGCACACGTAGGACGAGCCGGAAACCATACCGACCTCCGTCGGCGTGTCCGGCAGTCCGACATACTTCACCGCCAAGGTGGCGTCGTTCTTGAACCTCTTCCACGCCGAGGGATCGGACTCGTCGTGAGCTTTGACCTCAAGAGTCAGCCGGGAGAACTTGCCCGCCGCGAAGTTGCGCACAGTCGGAGTGAGGTTTTCGTTCGTCTCCGCAGCGCTGTCGTTGAACTCGACCGGCGCATCCGGTGAATCCGGGTCGCACAGCGATCCCCGCCCAGCCGAAATGTTGACGTCCACCATCAGATCCAGCTCGGCCGGCCGCGACGACCACGTGGTGGCGGAGGAGATGTTGTTCGTGCGGACCAGATCCACCCAGCGGGGATCACACTGGAACGCCCAGGGCTCGGTCACCCGGAACGTTGCGTCCAGGATGTTCTTGCCCTTGAGGTTGGCCGGCGAGAACTCGAAGTACAGCTTCTGCACGTAGCCCGGACCGCAGTAGTAGCCGTTCCAGGTACCGCACTTGCCGGCGCCCTTGCCCTGGTCGTCGTCGCCGTTGGACCAGCCGTAGGACTCGTAGCCGTCGCTGCGCAGCAGCGTGCGCTCCGACTCACCCCACGACACGGTCGGGTCGATGAACACGGGGAACGCCGACGCCTCGGTCTTCGTGAGCATCTCCGCGTCCGGCATCACGGACAAGGAGTTCTCGGTGACCGCCACGTCCATGCGGGCCACCGTGTCGCCCTGCCCGGGTTCCAGGCCGGAACCCGAGGGTGCGCTCTCCGACGGGTCGGACGGCTCGGCCTCGGCGGTACCCGGCGTGTCCGCCGTCACCAACTGCGGTTGCGCCGCGGAGCCCTCACCGGCCGAGTCCCACATCCGCGCGGGCGGCGACCGGAACACCGTACGGCCGTTGCCGTCGACGGCCGTGAGGCTGCCGGAAGCCCCCTCGTGCAGATCCAGCCCCTCGACGCTGAGCCCGAAAGTAAGCTTCTTCAACTCGTCGTTCGCCGCGGCCTCAGGCGTTTTGACCACGAACACGGGCTGGAAGCTCTCGGGGGTCGCCGTCACCCTCAGATCGACGCCTGGCAGTACGTCGCCGTATAAGGCGCTTGGCCCGTCCAGTTGCGGAGCAGGCAACTCCCCCGGCCAGTCGAGCTCAAGCGACCTTCCCTCATCCGAGATGCGCGCCAACGGCGCCTTCTCGTCCCCCGCCGAGAACTCGACCTCCACAGCTGCGGCCTTCGGCCCCACCGAGCCGTCGGAACGTTTCACCAAGGTCGCGTCCGGAGCCTGCCAGCCACCGCCCGGAGCAGCCACCCGCACGGGAACGGCCGACTCCTCCAAAGTGAACGTGAAGCCGTCGGGGTTGGCGTAAACCGTCGTCCTCTCCGAGCGCTCTCCTGTCACCTCCACCCGTCGGCCGGACTCCTTGGCGTCCGCAAGAGCCTGCTGCCCCTCGGACAACGGCGCGGGATCGGACTCCGTCGCGGACGCCTGCTGCACGGGCAGCACCAGGATTCCCAACAGCACGGCGAACGCGGTCGCAGTAGCCCTGTTCCCTCTGCGGCGCCCATGTCTCAACCGACCTGACGCACGTCTGTAGCCCCGCCCCACCGGCGCTGTTCCCCCGCCCTCAAAGTCACAAGATCCTCAAAGATCGGTCACATTGAAAACCCACTCTTCACATTGCGTCAAGGGATCATCACGATGCGCAAACACCCCGTATGACTCCAAGCGATAAGGAACGGGTCCCGTAGCAAACACAAGTGCCACAGGACCCGTTTTCACCTCACATCCCCCTCCCTCAGGAACACCTCCGATCCCTGCAGCGACACCTCCAACGACACCGCCACCGGGCCTAGTTACACGCCCGAGGCGGTCAGGAAGTGGTCAGGGAGGGCACAGAACACGCAGCCGCAGGGGGACCGTGCGGTCTGCGAGAAGAGGGCCTTCACAGAGCCGGCGCCGCCCAGGGTCGCAATCGCCGCCCTCATCATGGTGGCGCCCGGCTGGCAGGCCTGATCCACAACCTCAAGGACCGCCCAGGGCCGCGCGGGCGCTGAAGACCCCCCGTGACGCGTCAGCCGTCGAGATCGTCGGGCAGGAGCCGAAACACGTCGTGTCGGGTCAGGGGGCGTACGACGCGGAAGTGTTTGTCCGTGGTGAGGACGGCGTCAGTCCGGTAGGCCGCGGCGAGGGCGGCGTTCATGGCGTCCGTCAGACCCACCCCCTTGCCGCCGCCGAGATCCTGATAGGCCTGAGCCACGCTGACGGCCGTCCGGAAATGGGGGCCGACATCGGGAATCTCGAATCGTTGGAGATCCGCCTGCTTGCCGATGAAGTCGAGGGCGATACCGGCCGCACGACTCCCACTCTTCTCACTGATGAGGTAGTCCAGTTCGGCGAGTACGAGGGGCGAGATCACCAAGTGGCCGACGCGGGCGAGCGCGGCGACGTGCTCGGCGTGACGCGGATCCTTCTTCGCGAGGACGCGGTAGAGGCCGTTGGTGTCGGCGATGGCGACCGGCACGCTAGTCATCGAGGCCGCCCCCCATGCCGCGCAGGGTGGCGCCGATCTCCTCGTCCGTGACAGCGGGCAGGTCGAGATCGGGGATGTCCAGGTCCCCCATGGGATCGGTGCGGAATTGATGGACAGGCTCGTCCAGACGCTCTATCGGGACGATGCCCATGATCGGCCGGCCGTTCCGGGTGACGATCAGGGTCGCCCCCGCTTCGACCTGCTCCGCGATCCTGCTGGGCTGGTTGAGCGCCCGGAGCGGTACGACTTCGGACTGACTCGGGTCTGCGGTCATACCTCGAACGTACCACGGCGTACCACGTCAGAGCGGTTCGATGGGATACCCCGGTGCCGTCGCGGGTGTGCGCACGAAGGCTTCCTCCATGGCCGGACAGGACACATACGGATCCCCACGACGGACACCCCGGCAACGGCGACCGGAGCGGGGCGGAGCGGCAGGGGCCGGTGCCCGTGCCGCGGTCACGTCGGAATGAACCCCGGCCACCAGGGCGGGACGTTGTCCGGGCACACCGGGGCGGGGTAGGAGTCGGGCAGGCCGAGCCAGGTGACGAGGAACCAGGTGAACCAGAGCGTGAGGGCGAGCCCCACGGCCAGGGCGGCCCCGGGGTGACGTCTTCCGAGGGTGGCGTGCAGGACCACCCACGGAAGCGCGGCGGCGATCCATGTCAGGGGGGCCAGGAACAGCAGGGCCGCGCCGTTGGCCGCCGCGCCGCCGCCGATGTCGCAAGCGGCCCAGGCCCTTCCGATCACGACGGTGGACACCACCGCGGCCGGCCCGCCGAAGAGGACACCGTGGAGGACACCTGAGCGGACACCGGAACGCGTTCCCGTGAACCCGCGACCCCGAAGGCGCGGCGGCCCTGCTGTCACGATCGTCTCCCCCCGCCTCGCCGTGGACGCGGAGCGTACCAACGGTCCGGGGCGGTCCTCCGGGAGTGCGGCCCACCCCGCCCCGCCCCGCCGCCAGGAAGCGGCAGCGGCGGCGGCAACCGCAGCGGCGGCGGACGGGCGTCGCCGGGGCTCCCCGGACCCCGGCGACGAAGAGACGAGGAACCAGGAACCCCTACCGCATCAACACCCCCGCCCCCTCCACCAGTTCCTCCGAGGGCACCGCCACCAGTCCCAGCTCCGCACCCGAGGCGAGCAGCGGGTGGTCGGGGAGGACGCGGACCGTGTAGCCGTACGGGCCCGTGCGGTCGAGGGAGAGGGGACCCTCGTAGAGCCGGCTGCCCTCGGGGTCGGGGCCGCCCAGGGGTTTCAGGGGGACGGCCGTGGCGTCCGTGATGCGGTCCTCCGCGTCGACGCGGCCGGAGACGGCCTGGACCTCGACGTCGTCGGGGGTGAGGTCGCCGAGGCGCAGGCGGACCCGCAGGGCGAGGGTCGTGCCGAGTTCGGCGGTCGGGGTGACCGCGGAGGTCTCGACGTGGTCGACGGTGACCGCGGGCCAGGCGGCGCGCACCTTCGCCTTCCAGGCGGCGAGGTCGCGGGCCGCGTCGGGGTCCAGGGCCCGGTGGGCCCGGGCGGCGGGGACGTAGAGCCGTTCGACGTACTCGCGGACCATGCGGCCGGCCAGCACCTTGGGGCCGAGGTGGGTGAGGGTCTGGCGGACCATCTCGATCCAGCGGTCGGGCAGCCCGCCCGCGCCGCGCTCGTAGAAGCGCGGGGTGACGCGCTGCTCCAGGAGGTCGTACAGCGCCGCCGCCTCGATGTCGTCGCGGTGGTCGGTGTCGGTGTCGGTGTGGGGGCCCGAGCCGTCGGCGGTGGGGATGGCCCAGCCGAAGTCGGGCCGGAACCACTCGTCCCACCAGCCGTCCAGGACGGAGAGGTTGAGGCAGCCGTTGAGGGCCGCCTTCATGCCGGACGTGCCGCAGGCCTCCAGCGGGCGCAGCGGGTTGTTCAGCCAGATGTCGCAGCCGGGGTACAGCTTCTGCGCCATGCCCATGCCGTAGTCGGGGAGGAAGACGATGCGGTGGCGCACGCGCGGGTCGTCGGCGAAGCGCACCAGTTCCTGGATGAGGCGTTTGCCGCCGTCGTCCGCCGGGTGCGCCTTGCCGGCCACGACGATCTGGACCGGCCGCTCGGGGTGCAGGAGCAGCTCCGTCAGCCGGTCGCGGTCCCGCAGCATCAGCGTGAGCCGCTTGTACGACGGGACGCGGCGGGCGAACCCGATGGTGAGGACGTCGGGGTCGAGCACGCCGTCGATCCAGCCCAGTTCGGCCGCGGTCGCGCCGCGCTGCCGCCAGGAGGCGCGGAGCCGGTCCCGTACCTCCGCGACGAGCTGTCCGCGCAGGTCGCGGCGGAGGTTCCAGATCTCCTCGTCGGCGATCTCGGCGACGGAGTCCCAGCGGTCGGAGCCGCCCACGCTCAGCGCGTCCTCGGCCCGCCGGTCGCCGATCTGCCGGGCGCCCAGCCGCAGCACCTCGGGCGCGACCCAGGTGGGGGCGTGCACGCCGTTGGTGACGGAGGTGATGGGCACCTCCTCGGGGTCGAAGCCGGGCCACAGGCCGGCGAACATCTCGCGGCTGACCTGGCCGTGCAGGAGGGAGACGCCGTTGGCGCGCTGGGCGAGGCGCAGGCCCATGACGGCCATGTTGAAGAGGTTCGGCTCGCCGCCCGGGTAGGTCTCCCTGCCCAGGGCGAGGACGCGGCCGACGTCGACGCGGGGGAGTTCCGCGCCGGGCCCGAAGTGGCGGGCGACGAGTTCGCGGTCGAAGCGGTCGATGCCGGCCGGGACGGGGGTGTGCGTGGTGAAGACGGTTCCGGCCCGGACCGCCTCCAGGGCGGAGTCGAAGTCGAGCCCCCCGTCGCACAGCTCGGCGATCCGCTCCAGGCCGAGGAACCCGGCGTGCCCCTCGTTGGTGTGGAACACCTCGGGCGGGGCGTGCCCGGTCAGCCGGCAGTACGCGCGGACCGCGCGGACACCTCCTATGCCGAGCAGCATCTCCTGGAGCAGCCGGTGCTCGCTGCCGCCGCCGTAGAGCCGGTCGGTCACCCCGCGTTCGCCGGGGTCGTTGTCCTCGGTGTCGGAGTCGAGCATGAGCAGCGGCACCCGGCCGACCTGGGCCAGCCAGATCCTGGCGTGCAGCCGTTTTCCGCCGGGGAGGGCGAGCCAGACCTGGGCGGGGGTGCCGTCCTCCTCCTTCAGCTGGGTCACCGGCAGCTCGTTGGGGTCGAGGACGGGATAGTGCTCCTGCTGCCAGCCGTCGCGGGAGAGGGTCTGGCGGAAGTAGCCGTGCCGGTAGAGGAGCCCGACCCCGATGAGGGGGACGCCCAGGTCGCTGGCGGCCTTGAGGTGGTCGCCGGCGAGGATGCCGAGGCCGCCGGAGTACTGGGGCAGGGCGGCCGTGACGCCGAACTCCGGGGAGAAGTAGGCGACGGCGGCGGGCAGCCCCGCGGACTGCTGCTGGTACCAGCGGTCGCCCGTCAGGTAGGCGTGCAGGTCGTCGGCGGCGGCGGTCAGCCGGCCCAGGAAGCGGTCGTCCCCGGCCAGTTCCCGCAGGCGGGCCGCGTCCACGGCACCGAGCAGCCGTACCGGGTCGCCGCCCGAGGACGCCCAGTGATCGGGGTCGACCTGCCGGAAGAGGTCACGGGTTTCCGCGTGCCATGACCAGCGCAGATTGCGCGCCAGGTCACTGAGCGGCCGGAGGGGTTCGGGGAGAAGGGGTCGGACAGTGAATCGACGGATCGCCTTCACATTCCACCTCGGCGTGCGTGAGGAAGTGGCGCACGGCAGTGTGCGTCAACGTCTCTGACGACGGTACCGGCGTCGGCACCGGACTTGCTGGAGGCCCCCGCCGCCGGGCCCGTGCTTTCGGCCGTCGACGGATCTTTTCGCGCCACGCCGGACGGCACCGGCCGGCGCCGGACGGCGCGGGAGGACCCGGCCCGGCCCGGCCGGCTCCCGCTGCCGCCCTGACCGGCGCCCCGCAACCCCCGAGTGCGCCCCTTCATGGCCGATTACACCCCCACGGGCCACCTTGTGACACTTCGCGCCGCACGAGAGGCTGCGGGTGACACACCCGGCACCGCCGTCCCGTACGGATCCGTCCCGTACGGGCTCGTCCCGTACGGGTCGCCGCGCGCCGGTCCGCCACGCACCGAGTCGAGGAGGGGAACCCGGACCATGGCCCGGCCCCGATCCGTCCGCCCCGGAGTGTCCACCGGCTGCACGGGGCACACGAGCGACACGGGACGCCCGGCCTGTTCCGGTACGGCTCCGGACGGCTTCCGGTACGGCGGCGGTGTCACCGTACGTCGCGGGCACGGCCGCGGCGTTTCCGACCGCGCAACCGAGAGGACTCCGCGCCGATGGAAAAGAGGCCGGCCACCAGGGCCACGAGCGGCAAGGTGTCCGGCCGGACCCCCGCTTCACCGGACGAAATCCGGCGAGTACCGCATTCGTCGGAATTGCCCCGCGGACGAGGCACGACTTCATGAATACCTGCGCGCCACCAGTTAGCAACGTGCCGGATTGCTCACCCGAATAGGGTGGGAAGGCTCCTCCGGTACAGAACCCGTACGACCCGTACAACTCGTACGACGTCGTACGGGCCGTACGACGTCGTACGGCCCGTACGCCCCGTACGCCCCGTACGACCAGAGCACGCCGTACGACGAGAGCGCGCCGTGCGACGTGCCCGACCCCGGCACCCGGCCGCCGGACCGCGCCCCGGCGCGCCCGGTCACCGGCACACCCCGTACCACCGGCACCACCCAGCACCTACGCCGCAGGACCCACCTCCCCACATCCATCCGCCCACCCTCGTTGATGCGGACAGGAGCGGTCATGCCCGCCACGCACCACTCGTCAGCACCCCCGACACCCCCTCGCACCACAGCACCGCCCCCCGCGCGTCCCGCCACCGCCGGACCGCCGGCCCCGGAGCGATCCTCCGCGGGTGACGGGACGGCCGTGGGGCGCATCCCCGTCCTCGACGTCCGCCCGGTCGTCCAGCGCGGCCGCCGCCCGGCCAAGGCGGTCACCGGAGAGACGTTCCAGGTCTCGGCCACCGTGTTCCGCGAGGGGCACGACGCCGTCGCCGCCAACGTCGTGCTGCGCGGCCCGGACGGCCGCCCCGGCCCCTGGACGCCGATGCGCGAGCTGGCCCCCGGCACCGACCGCTGGGGCGCCGACGTCACCCCGGACGAGGTGGGCCACTGGACGTACACCGTGGAGGCCTGGAGCGACCCGGTCAGCACCTGGCGGCACCACGCGCGCATCAAGATCCCCGCGGGCATCGACACCGAGCTGGTGCTGGAGGAGGGCGCCCGGCTGTACGAGCGCGCCGCCGCCGGGGTGCCCGAGGCCGACGCGGACGCCCCGGCGAAGCGGGACGTCCTGCTCGCCGCGGTCGACGCCCTGCGCGACGAGGACCGTCCGGCGGCCTCCCGGCTGGCGGCGGCGCTCGACCCCGAGGTGGACGCGGTGCTGGCCCGCCATCCGCTGCGGGAACTGGTCACCGAGTCCGAGACGCTGCCGCTGCTGGTGGAGCGGGAGCGGGCGTTGTACGGGTCGTGGTACGAGTTCTTCCCGCGGTCGGAGGGCACTGCCGAGCGGCCGCACGGGACG
>NZ_JBIBWL010000024.1:0-50135 GCF_043081325.1 Streptomyces sp. NPDC014882 | reverse complement strand
CACAACGACGCATGGGACGCCCACGCCTGGCTCATCGGCGAGGACCACGGGGGCATCTGGGGTGAGCCGGAAGGGGAGGAAGCCGAGTGGCACGCTCGGCTGGAGGCCGCCGTCGAGGAGTACGCCGCCAAGGTCGGCGTCAGACCGGCCATGGACAACAGCACCGACAAGCTGCGGGGAGTGCAGGGGAACATCCACCACAGCTGGGACAAGAGCACAGAGGCGTTCCAGCGCCTGCGGGAGGAGGCGGTCCGCGAACTCAGGGACGCCCCGGAGCGGTTCGACGAGGTCTACGACCGGGCATGGCGGGAGCTGCCCGGACAACCGCTGTTGCACCTCGCGACCTTCAACATGGAGTCGCTCCAGTACGACTGGATGGACGGCGACATCAGCTGGTTGATCAGCCGCGACGACCTTCACGCCAGACGGTTCGACAAGGTCGAGCACTACTGGTTGGGCTGATTTCTGCGGTTCGGCCTGTCCCGGAGGCCTCGTGACCACCGCGTGATCACGACATCACACACCCCCTAGGGGGGCGGCAGGATGGACGGGCGGATCGGGCGGGCGTTGCTGGCCTGGGGGCTGCTGGCGGCGGTGGCCGTCACCGGGTGTACGGCGCAGTCGTCGGCCGCGCCGGAGCGCACCACGCCGGAGCGCACCACGCCGAACCGCCCCACGGCGGACCCGTCCCCCGCGGCCGGTGGCGGGCCCGACCGCGCGGCCGCCTACCGCAAGTGGGGGATCGAGCCGCCGGCCGCCCCGCCGGGTCCGCCGGCGACCAAGCCGGCACTGCCGGGCACCGGTGCGGGGCAGGTGCCGGTGATCAGTGAGATACCCACCGAGGAGAAGATCGTCTTCCTCACGTTCGACGACGGGGCGGAGAAGGACCCCCGGTTCCTGACGATGATGCGAGAGCTGGGCGTCCCCTTCACCATGTTCCTCACCGACGCCGCCATCCGGTCCGACTACGGCTACTTCAAGCCCCTCCAGGCCCTCGGCAACGGCGTCCAGAACCACACCTTGACCCACCCGAATCTGCCTGACCTGGGGCCCGCTGCCCAAACGCGGGAGATATGCGGCCAGCAGAGCCGGCTGAAGGACCACTACGGCACCGCGCCCAGGCTGTTCCGGCCGCCCTACGGCAACTGGAACGAGGCCACCCGCACCGCCGCCGCGTCCTGCGGCATCGAGGCGATCGTGCTGTGGCGCGAGTCCATGCAGATCAAGAACATGCAGTACCAGCTGCCCGGCGAGAAGCTCCGGCCGGGCGACATCATCCTGGCGCACTTCCGCGGCCCGTCCGAGCTCAAGGGCACGACGGTGACGGAGATGACCGCCAACCTCCTGCGGCACATCGAGGAACAGGGGTTCACGGTGGCCCGCCTGGAGGACTACCTCTGACGATCACCGCGCCGCCCCCCGGTCCTTCTCCGCGGCCACGGCCGAGGCGGACACGGACACGGACACGAGCGTCGCCGAGCCGAGCCCGCCCCACAGCGCGGCCGGCCCGTGCGGTGCCAGCGCAGTGACCAGCAATTCGAACAGCTACCGACCGTGGTGCCTCCCGAAGCGGTGAACATCCGCTGTCGCGTCTCGGGTTCTGGCACGACTTCTGCGGATACGTGGCAGCGGTTGCCGGCGACCGGACAAAGATTCGTCCGCGGAGAATGATGTCTCTACGCTTGGCCAGAGCGGGAGTGCGCGCATTGCCGCAGGTTGCGGTGCCGTGGCAGAGCGGTCCATTGCGATCGCCGTGGGCGAGGTCCCTCCCACGGCGACTGACGGAGACGGGGCGGACCTGCTCCCATCTGTCTCGCGGGTTCACATCCCGTCGGCACCGCAGCCGGCCAGGACGTAGCACGGCGCACGGACCTGCCGCCCCGCGCCAGATCCACAGAAGGTGTGCCAGAACCCGTTCTCGTGAACAGAGCCAGAAGGCGGCGTCGACCATCGGCGACTGACCTCGCCCCGCGGGCAGGTGCCTGCTTCGCGTCCCAGCCGATGGTGAACGCCTCGCGGTGGAAAACGGTGCCCGTGCGGGACTGGCGGGTGCTCCTGGCCCGGACGGGTCCGACCAGGCCGACGCCGTGCTCGCGGGCAACCTGCTGTTTGAGTACGGCACGCGCAGAGGAGGCGGTGCGGAGGTTTCCCCGCACCGCCCCCTCCCGCGCGGGGTCACTCAGGCCAACAGGGCTTATTCCAAAGCCAGTTGCCGCAGCTGCGCCTTCGTCAGCGGGTAGGTCTTCAGCGGCGGCCCCTCCTTCCCGGGGCCATGGATGCCCGTCCAGTTCCTGATGGACAGCACGGTGTTGTCGTCCCGGACCAGCCAGGCCTCCCACCAGCTGTTCGACGCCTTGTTGTCTTTCGCGCCCGATGCCTGCCGGATCGACAGCAGGCCGACGCCGGGCACCTTCTCGTTGGTGCAGTCCTTCTGCCACTTGTGTGCGGAGAGGAGGTCGATGACGGGCACGTCGCGCGGGAGCTGTCCGGGCACGGCCTGGAAGATCCGGGTTTTTTGCGCAGGCCGGCGGGTGCGCCACTGTGCGTGATCCGGTGAGGACTGGGCCGTGCGCCGCACCCGAACCGCGGTCGCCGCCGCTGTGCTCGCGGCCCTGCTCCTCTCCGCCACCGCCCACCCTGCCCCGGTCTCGCGGCTGTCGTCGCCGTGCGCGAGTCGGGCCGGAGCATCGCTGTGCCGGTGCGCGGCGTGTTCGGCCGGCTGCCCGTCCTCGACCGGCAGCCGTCGCCGGCGCAGTCGCCGGCCTCACGGCCTCGTCGGCCCGGTTGTCAGTGGTCTGCAGCATGATGCGGGACAGGTGACGGCCTGCCCGACAAGGGGCTTTCGAGGCCGTCCTGGACGAGGGGGTGCTGTGCGCAGACCGGTCACGGGCGAGGTGCACGTTCACTACGGTCAGATCTACGTCGAGAGCGATCCGGCCGGCACGACCCCGGGTCTCCCGGAGGCGTTCGCGGGCCAGAACGGCGGGTTGTGCGGGGCCGCGGTCCCGGGCGCGCTCTGGCTGCACACCGGACTGCACACGGGCGACGTCGGCTTCGTCGTGGAGGTCCACGACACACCCCCGGCGCTGGACCCGGCTTGGGAGGACGTGGTGGAGGTGTCCTTCCGGCCGGTGTCGGAACGCACCAGCCTGGTGCAGTGGGCGGGTGAGGCCGCGTGGGACCTGGACCTTCCTCGGACCGACTACCGGGTGCGGTACTGCGCCCGGGGGATGGACCGGGGACGCGAACGCGACACCCGAGTGAGAGGGGAGCCGCAGGCGGACAGCTACCTCCTGCAGTTCTGGCCCGCGCCACCCCGCCCGGACCGGGTCGTCCGCCAGACCTCGCAAAACGCCGCGTACTGGCACCGCTACGCGCGCGACCTTCCGCCCCCGCCCACCCCCGAGCAGCGCGCCGAGACCGAGCGCCTGGCCCGCCAGGCGCAGGAACGGGCCGCCGAGGAACGGCGAGTGCACCACGAGCAGTGGCAGTGGGGCGGACGACTGCCGAGCCAGGCACTGCGCGACGCCCGCGAGAGCAACGTCCTCGGTCTGCTCCGCTTCGACAGCGACCTGGTGCACGCCCTCGACGCGGCGGGTCCAGGCGTTCAGCGTGCGGTGGCGTTGCTGGCCGCGCGGCGGGCCTGCGAGGCGGCGGGCCTGACCGACGTGTCGTGGGTCGCCGAGGCGCTCACCGCGTTGGCGCACAAGCGTCCGCTGCCGCCGCCGTTCGACGACACGACCCGGATGTGGGAGACCCTGCGCTGCGATCCGCGCGTACCGGAGCGTTCGGTGCTCGAGGCGATACCTCCGGAGCGACCGCCGTACCGGCCGCCGATCCCTGCGGACCGGGCGCTGCACCAGCAGCAGGCCACTGCGGCGGTGACGGCCGGAAGAAAGAGGAAGTGGGTCTCGGCCACGCAGTCGGGGGAGGGCACACCGAGCCGGCCGGGCCTCGGCCGGGGACTGGGCGCGCTCGTACCGGCGGCGCCCGCCGACCGGAGCACGACACCGGCCGCAGGCACGGGACACGAGGCCGCCGTGGTGGTCCACACCTGCGGCAGCCCGCGCGAACCCTCGCAGATCGCACAGCCCTACTTCGCCCTCCCCGCGGTACTGGCGGCAGCCGAGCCCGTCCCGCTCAAGGCGGCACTGGACGCGGTGTGGCACGCCCTGAACACCTACGGCGAGCACTACCCGGAACTGCTGGAAGAGATCCGGTCGGCGTGCGCCGAGGGGGCGGGGGAGTAGACCGCCCCTGCGTTGTCGCCTGCCGATACGGCGCCCGGCGCCCGGCCGGCTTCCCCGCGGGCATCGATCCCGGGGTCCTCCATGCCGGGCGGGAGCCGCGGCACGTCCACGGCCGCAGCACGCCGGCGCTCGTCGTGGACCCCGCGCGGCTGGAGGCGCCGGTGCGGTACGAGGCCCTGGAGACCGGGGCTGAGAGGTTCCCGCAGGTGTACGGCCCGATTCCGGTGGACGCGGTGACCCGGGTGGAGCCGTGGCGGTGACGGACGGCCGCAGGTGACGCGGTGGGCGGCGGCGGTGTGGCTGGTCCTGGTGACCGCGGCGGGCGGGCTGACCCTGTGGTGGCAGGACCCGGAAGAGGCGCAGCGGCCCGCCCGGGAGAAGTCCGGCCCGACGCCGTCGCTCCCCGAGGAGCGGGAGACGGCGTGCGCGGACGCCACACCCGACGAGAACGGCGAACCGCTGCACCGTCCCGGACAAGACCGACCAGACCTGCAACCGCCAGGAACGTCGAAGATCAGGACCCCGCCGTCGGCACCGAGGTGCCGGGTGCCGAGGTGCCGGGTCAGGAACGCGCGCACCACGTCTCTCGCGGTGTCCTCCTCCCAGTGGGCGCGTTCGAGCAGGTGGCGCAGGCGATACGGCCGGTCCAGGCCGACCGTCTCCGCGGTCGACCAGCAGTTGCCCGCAACGCCCGGCATCAGTGACCCGCGCAGGTACAACACGCTGTTGGCCCGCAGGTCACGGCGGCGATATACCGGCGCGAGGGCTGCGGCGAGTTCGGCGAATACCGCTTCCATCTGCTCGGGATCTGCACTGCGCCGCGGTGCAGATCCCGAGCCGTGGTCATCGTGCGCGGGTCCTGTCACCTCCGATACCGCTGCGCCACTGCGGTGAAGGCGGCCTTGGGTTCCCATTCCATGTCGGGGTAGGTCTGTCCCGTGCGCCCTTCGAGGAGTTTGACGATGCCCAGGCCGGCCCGGTCCAGGTCGTCCCTGGGGTCGCCGTCCGGGCGGTGCGGGTAGCCGGGCAAGGCGAACAGGAACACGAACGCGCTGTCCACGCCCTCGGTCTCGAAGATCTCCAGCAGTTCACTCAGATATGCGGCCTGGCCGGCCTCGTCACGCTCGTATACGCCGTTCAGCCGTACAGGGGCCTTGGTCTTGGGGTCGTGCTCGACCACTTCCAGCACCCGCCCGCCGCGGTCTCCCGCGCCACGGTAGGCCGCGGTGCCGAACCCGGTGATGGCGAGTGGCTTCAAGCCCTGGGCCAGGGCGCGCACCGCGTCCCGGAACCGGTCGGCGACTTCGGCGGAGCGGATCAGCTCGAACGTCACGAAGTCGAAGGGAGTCCAGTCGACCTGCTCAAACTGGATGGATGCGTAGGTGAGTTCGCCCTGGAAGCACTCGCGGACCGTGGCCGCGGCGTCGCGGAGGAATGCGTTGATGCGCACGCCGAGCTCGCGCATCGCTTCGGCCCGCCGCTCGGGTTGGCTCATCAACTGCTCGACCCGCTCCTCGGGACTGTCTCCGGGCAGGAACCCGCGGTTCATCACGCTCAGCTCGACCCCTGCGACGAACACGACTGCGGCCCCCTGCTGCCGGAGCCGTTCCGCTCGTTCGGCGCAGTCGCGGAAGAACGTGAGGATCTGCTCCGGATCCAGCTCCAGCGGATAGGGCGAGAACCAGACCTCCAGGCCGAGCTCGGCGGCGGCACCGGCGGCCGACTCCAGTCGGCCCGGGTCGCCGCCGATGATCTGGACCGCGTTGCAGTGCAGGTCGTCGCGGATGATGGCGAGCTCGCGCCGGACCACCGCGGGGTCGAAGTACTCGCGGGATATCTGGCCGTGCACGACGAATCCGGTGTCGTAGGTCATTCCTCTTGCTCGCATGATGACGTCCTCCCTGTCGGTCTCGGTCGGGTCGAGGCTGACAGGGAAAATGCGTGCACGCAAATTTGCGTAAGCGCAATTTTGCGCGTGCGTAGCCCTGTGTGGAACGCTGACGTCGTGACGACACCACCACGAGGGCTGCGGGAGCGGAAGAAGCAGGCCACGCGCGAGGCGCTACGCGAGGCGGCCCTGCGCCTGGCCGTGGAGCGCGGACCCGACCGGGTGCGGGTCGAGGACATTGCTGAGGCGGCCGGGGTCTCGCCGCGCACTTACAACAACTACTTCGCCAGCCGCGAGCAGGCGATCGTCTCCGCTGTTACCGCGGACCGGGAGGCGCGCATCGCGGCGGCGGTCGCGGCCCGGCCCGCAGGAGTGCGCCTGGCCGACGCCGTCACCGAAGCAGTGGTCGAGCAGTACACGAACACCGGCGAGCGCGAACACAAGGCGCTGCTGCTGATCACCACCCACACCGCGCTGCGCGACGCGTTCCTCGACACCACCGCCGGCATCGAGCTCCCCCTCACGGCGGTGATCGCCGAACGCCTGGCCGACGCCGAATCGCACACGGCCCGCGTCCTCGCGGCAAGCGTGGCCGCGGCGGTTCGCATCGCGCTGGAAGGCTGGCTCCGGCCGGCCGGGAAGGCAGAGGCCGCCGAGAGTTTCGCCGCCGGAGGACTGGTCGTGCCCTCCGGCCCACTGCCCGACCAGCTCCGCACGGCGCTGGCCCCGCTCGCGCCCGCGTTCGACGCCGCCGAGCAACGCACCCAGCCGTGAAGCCGACCCAACCGGGGCATCCGCTGAACAATCAGTGAGCGTTTCCCACGGGACCACTGAGGTTTTTCAGCGTTGCTTCCCCGACGGCGCCGAAACCGCTGCGCCCGACGGGCCGGCCGCCGCCGAGTGAGCCGCTGTTGGGTATGCCGTCTCAAACGGGGCGTCGCAACGGGCGTCAGAGGGCCTGTGCCACTGCGGTGCGCAGTTCGCGTACGCCGCTGGTGCGCGGGTGCCGCTCGGCGAGTTCGGTGACGATGTGACGGATCGCGGGCCGGTCGCGGACCTCGCCGGGGCTGGCCCGGTAGGCGTCCAGCAGGGCGCGGGCGGTCTGCTCGGGCCGCTGCCAGGCCCACCAGGCGCGCGCCATGTCGGTGCCCAGGCGGGCCTTGCGTTCGGCGGTCGGGAACTGCTCGGGCCGAAGGTTCTTCCCGGCGTCCAGGGCGTCGCCGGCGTCGCCGAGTGCCCAGTGCACGCCGACCGCGTACAGGTCGACGGCGGCCGGGCTGATGGCGAGCAGCCGGCCCGGTGGAGCGGTCTGGGGCAGGCGGCGGGCGGCGCGGCGGGCCTCCTCGGTCATCGCCAGGGCCTCGGTGCGCCGTCCGGCCCGGGCGGCGGTGTAGGCCACGGTGCAGAGCATCTGCGCGTAGGCGGCGGCCGTGGCCTCGGTGTGAAGCCCGCTCGCCTCCAGGCCGTCGGTCGCCGAGGACATCAGGCGCTGAGCGGTGCCGTGCTGGTCCTGGTGTTCCCGCCGAGGACATCGGCCAGGGTGCTGCGCGCCAGTACCTCGCCGGATTCGGCCGCCCTTTCCTCTATCTGCCGGTACGTCAACCCCGATTGCTCTTTGAGTCTCCGTAGCAGCTCAACGAACTCGGCGGCATTCCGTGTGTCCTGCGGCGATAACTCTCCCCGGCTCTCCACGTCCAGGATCCTTGTTGAGGCCACGGCACCGCACAAGGTCGCCTCCAGTCCTGTTCGGCCCCTGGACACGGTCTCGGACATGAACCCGGACAGCCTTCTGACCAGTCCGGACGGCTTGGCCGCTATCAGGGAGTGCTCGTGCTCATTGCCCTGACGCGATTCATTCCAGCAAGCCCTGAGAGGGCGGTTCGTGATCATTTGGGCGTTTTTTGTCTTGAGGGGCGCTCATCAGCGGTTACTTCGAAAGGCGCTGTCCAGTGGGGCCACAGGCGATACTCGTCTTGTGGACTGGTTGGAGCGAGCTCGGGCGGCGGAACAACTTCGAGATCGGGACGAGGCGATCGCGCTCGTGAGCGCTCACGCCGAATGCTTCTCCGACGACCCGGACATGCACGACAACCATCTGTGGCACATGGATCTGCTGGTCCGAGCGGAACGGATTTCAGAACTTACGAAGCGCGCCCTCACGGATAGCCACGCACGTCGAAGACTTAACAGATCGCTTCGAGAGCGGGGTATGGAGGCGGCGCTGTGTGGTCGCGCCGAAGACGGCGACCGTGACGCCCTGTACGTCCTTGTTCGACTGATGTGCGAGACGGGTCGGGTGCGAGAAGCTCAGAAGGTAGTTGCGGACATCGGCCCGGAGGACCAGTACGCACGCCAGATTGTGGCCGGCGATTGCGGGACATAGGTGCCCGGCTACGGCTTTCTCGCGAAGCGGCCGGTGCCGGCCTCGGTGAGGATGCCGAGTTTGACCAGGCGTCTCAGCTTGGCGCGGGTGCCTTCGACGTTCTTCGGCAGCAGTTCGTGGCCGAGGGCTTCGCAGACGTCCTTGGCCCGTAGCGGCCTGGTCGCGTGGTTGAAGGAGTCGAGGATGCGGGGGTAGTCCGGGTGCTCGGGCAGGTCCGGCACGACGGCCGGGAGCCGGTCGGCGAGGCCGGTGACGGTCCTGCGGGTGATCGCGAGGTGTTCGAGGCGGGTCTCGGCCTTTTGCAACCGGCTCTGCAGGTCGTCGATCTGTGCACGGAGACCGTCGGCCAGGGCCCGGGCGGCGTCTTCCTGGAGTTCCAGGACGTCGAGCAGGGGCTGGAGGTTCACGCTGCTGCCGTCTGCGTCTCGCGCCAGGTGGGGGTGTTCGTGCCGGTGAGGCGTCGGGTCATGACGTGGGTCATCGCCCAGTAGACGCGGGAGGCGGAGGAGGAGGGGCGGTACTCGTAGTCGCGGACCAGGCGCCGGTGCAGTATCAGGATCCCGTAGGTCTGCTCGACCCTCCACCGCTTCGGCTGCGGCACGAACCCCTTGTCCTGCGGGTTGCGTGCGACGATCTCGACGTCGACGCCCAGGCCGGCACCGTGCACGACGACCTGGCTCTTGAAGCCCTGGTCGACCAGGGCCTTGCGGACGGTGCCGCCGGTGTGCTCGGCGACCTGGTCCAGCAGGAGGACGCCCGCGGCGTTGTCGTGGGTGTTCGCGGCGAGGACGACGACTGCGATGACCAGGCCGAGGACGTCCACGGCCAGGCCGCGCTTGCGGCCGGGCACCCGCTTGGCCGGATCGTGACCGGTCGTGACAGCAGGGACCCCGGCGGCCACGTGGACACTCTGGGTGTCCAGGACCACCAGGGTCGGGTCCTCTAATCGGCGGGCGCGTTCACGGACCTGGCAGCGCAGGAGTTCATGGATGACCTGATCAGTGCCGTCGTCCCGCCAGACGGCGAAGTAGTAGTAGGTCGCGCTCTTGGGCGGCAGGTCGTGCGGGAGATAAGCCCACTGGCAACCGGTCCGCCCCTGGTAGAGGATCGCGTTCACGATCTCCCGCACGTCGTAGGCGCCCTGATGCCCGCTGAACCGGTCGCTTCCCTCGATGGGGTGCAGCTCCGCCTCGTCGAGGATCTCCCAGCCGTTGGCTGAGCGGCTGCCGCGCCATTTGGTCGACGCATTGCCGAAGCGGCCCGGCGGGGAGTCGGCGACGGCAGCCGGGGCCATGAGCCCGCCGAGGGCGACAGCCCCGGCCAGGCCCCCGGCGGCGCCAACTACGCGGCGCCTGCTCACATCGTTCATGAAGATTCCTTCTTTTTGGTACGGCGATGAATGACGGCCAGCCGGACGGAGTACGCGAGGCAGAGTGCGGCCAGGACGGGGAGGACGAGCAGGGTGGTGTTCACCCAGGCCGGGACCAGGTCGTAGCCCGCGTGGCACTTCTCGTGCAGCGGGTACCACCGCCCGAATTCACGGAAGTGCGCACTGCGATACGCCGAGTCGTAGGCTTGGCCTGCGCTGTGGCATTCCTCTTCCGTGTCCAGCCCGCCGGCGAGGGCGCCGATGAGGTAGGTGATCCCAGTCCCCAGCAGGAGGATCACGGCGGTCACGGCGAACCAGAGGGGACTGCGGCGCCATCTCCCGTCGAACAGTGGATAACACCAGAGCCCGACGAGGACAGGTACGAGGACCAAGAGGATACTCATGGAGTAACCCTGCCCGTCCTTCCTGCTGTGCCGCTTGGAAAGTCATCGCTGCTGGTCGAGCCGCATATCGGTACGCGTTGACCGCTCCGCCGAGGATGCGGGTGCGTAGGAGTTTGCCGGAATGGCCGTGCTGGCGTTCGGTGGTGGGTTCCTCGCTCACATCGGGCGGGAGTTGGTCCCGGGCCTGGTGAGGCCGGTGCCCGTTGTAGTGATCTTGGTACTGGCCGAGGACGCGGCGCGCATGGGCCTCGTTCGCGATCAGCACATGGTCCAGGGCTTCCCTGCGGATCGTGCCGGTCACGCGCTCGCAGTGGGCGTTCATGCGCGGCGCCCGGGGGCGCTGAGCAGCACCTCCACGTCCTCTGACGGGAAGACGGCGTCGAAGGCCTCGGTGTACTTGGTGTCGCGGTCGCGCGGCATGAAACGCGGGGACTCCGTCCGTGTGCCGAAGTCAGCGGCGAGGTGGCGCGCCTGCTGCACCGCCCGCTGGCCGGTCGGGTGGGCGGTGACGCCGGTCAGGTGCAGGCGCCGGGTGCCGTGTTCGAGGAACGCCGGCACATGCAGGCGCTTGCCCGGGACGGTGTCGAGGTGGAAGAAGTCCGCGGCAATGATCCCCTCGGCCTGGGCGGTGAGGAACGTGCGCCGGCCGGGGCCGGAGCGGCGTGGGGCCGGGTCGGTGCCCGCATCGTTGAGGATCTGCCGGACGGTGGACGGTGGGATCGGGTGCCCCAGCCGGGCCGGCTCGCCCTGGATCCGGCGATGGCCCCACCTCGGATTCTCCTCGGCCAGGCGCAGGACGAGCTTCTTCAGCGAGGCCGGGGCCGGGGGCCGACCGGTGCGGCCGCGGCGTTTGGAACAGTCCCACTTCTTCGCGTTCCTGGTCGGGGACGAGTTGGAGCGCCTCGGCGGTGACTATTCGAGGACCGAGGACTGGCAGCCCTGCGTTGTGCGGGACGGCCTCCTGATCACCGGCCAGAACCCGGCGTCCTCGGGGCCGGTGGCCGAGGCCCTCATCAAGCTGACCGGCACGGTCGGTGCATGAACGGACTCACCACACCGACAGTTCGGTGACTGTGTGAGCGGGACCGCAACAGCTGCGGTGCTCCGGCCCGCCCGGGCCCTGCGGAAGGACCGCTGCTTTCCGCTGTGAACACCTGGTCAGGTGCGGATGGTGAGCGGGGGAGCGGTGACGACCTCGAGCAGGTAGGGCTCGCCCTCTGTGGCGACGTGCAACGGGTTGGTGCCGCCCTTGTCTTCCGCGTCGGTTACCGTCCGTGTGATGGTCGGCCGTGTTTTCGTTCGGCGGTCCCTGCTTGCCGGCGCCGCGTCAACGGCCTACGGGATCGCCGTCAGCGTCGTCATCCCGGCTGAGCAGTATCACGTGGCCGCCATGGTGCAGCGGAGTGCTCAGCCCCAGACGGTTCGCCTCGTGTCCTGTCTCCATGTCGATGAGGTGCACTTCGCCGTGACCGCCACGGGTGACGGCCACCCAGTCGGAGCCCGGTGAGGCGGCCACCGCTCGGCGTTCCACGCCCTCCCAGGGGGTACAGCCGCGCCGTGGCGCGCCGTCCATGGCGGGGAGCGAGACGCGGCGAAGGGTGTCGTCGGCGCCCAGAAGCACCAGTTCGTCGCCGTCGGGGTGGACGCGGGTGAAGGCGGTGTTGCTCCGGGCGAGCGCCAGCCGGAAGACCAGGCCGGGACCGAGCTCGGTGAGGAGCGTGCGGCCTGTATCCAGCTCGTGGTGCCATGCCTGGTTGGTCCACTCCGGCCACCGCGACGGGTCCGGAGTGCCCCCGCGCAGCGTGGTCCACAGTGCCCGCCGACGGGTGTCGAAGCGGAGATACCAACCCCGGGCGGGCGACTCCCAGGGAATCACCGTCTCGGTCACGAGCCCGTCACCCTTCCTTCGGGCCGAGTGCACTCCTGTGCCGGTGGCCGCGAACACCTGCCCGGAGCCGGGGTCCTGGGCGTCGCCGTGCCCGTCGTCCGGCAGAGGCAGGAGGGCGTGGGGCGTCACCACCGGGCAGCCGGGCGGGGCGGCAAGGAGCTCCGCGAACCGGTGGACCGCCAGCGCGCCCGGTTCCCTGTGGCGCAGTACGACGAGCGGATCGCCGCCGCCCAGCACCGTCACGCCCGGTTCGCCGACACGTGTGCGTACCCGAGCGGCTTCCCCGGTGGCCAGGTCGACGACCGTCAGAAGGTCCGACCACGGCTCCGCGTTCTCGCCCAGGCCGGTCGTGACGGCCAGTCGGCGGCCGGTTGGATCGCAGGCCACATGCTCGGCGGGCACGGCGACCGGGACCGCGAGTTCCACGAGCTTGCCGCCGAAGGGGTCGAGCACCAGCAGCTCGCCCCGGCGATCGTCCACGCAGGCCACTCGCCCTCCCGGCAGCACCAAAAACCCGGCGTGTTCGGAGAGATGACGCCCGGTGAGGTGTCCGGTGACGGTGCCGTCCGGCACGGTCACCGCATACACGGAACCGGCCACGTGGTCGGAGACGAGCAGTACGGAAGCGGCAGCGTTCACGGGTCCTCCAGGACTATTTGATGAAAATGATTATCATGTATGTTCGGTGCGTTCCAGATCCCTGAAGAGGAAGCGAGAGCGTCGATGCTGCGCGCACCGTCCAGATTCGTCCGTAGTTGGCTTACCGCGGCTGTGGCGGGTTCCGTCCTGATCGGCTGCGGCTCGGCCCCTGACGGGTCCGCTAGCGGCAAGACCGGGCCCACCGCGAAGATCGAGGTCGGCGTCGAACCCATCAGGGCGGCGACCGAGCTGACCGACGTCAACGGCGTCAAGATCTCCCTGGAGAAGCAGCCGGAGCGGATCGTCTGCCTGTTCGCGCTCTGTGACGACATCCTGACCGAACTCGGCATCGTCCCGACGGCCACCAACAGCGCACTGCTCGCCCATCCCGGCTTCCTCGGGGAAAGCGGGGCCAAGAAGGTCGACGTCGTCCCCGGCGGATTCATCGCCCCGGAGGTGGAAGCGATCCTCTCGCACAAGCCGGACCTCGTGATCGGGCTGGGGGACACCCATGGCAAGCTCGCCCCCGCACTGAAGGGCGCCACCACGTTCTGGGCCATGCAGCCCGAGACCTGGGAGGACAGTGTCGGCTACCTGCGTGACGCCGCAGCCCTGACCGGCCGCACCGTCGAGGGAGAGAAGGCCGAACGGGCCTTCCGGCTCAAGCTCGCAAAGGCTGAGAAGACCCCGAGCGACAAGACTGCCCTCATCATCTACGGCAGCGACGAGAACTTCGGTGTCGCGGCTCCGGGCGGTGACGTGACCGCCGGCCTGTTCCCCAAGATCGCCGACTATCCCTGGAAGTCCCGTGGGGTGGAAGGAAGTTACAGCCTCGAAGAGATCCTCGTCCAAGAGGTCGATGTCCTGTTCGTCGAGACGATGAGCTTCGGCGGCGCGGACGGCAAACTCTCGGAGAAGCTGGCGAAGAACCCTCTGTGGAGCAAGATCCCGGCTGTCAGGAACGGCGACGTCCACGAGGTGAACTCAGAAGTGTGGGCCAAGGGGCGCGGTACCCGTTCGATGGGCATCGTCCTCGACGAGGCCACGGCCGTGCTGCGGTGAGGGCGCCCTCACCGGCTCCTGCCGCGCCGGTCGGCCCGGCGGGTGGGGAACGGCGGTACCCGCCTCGGGCGCGGACGCGGCAACTCATCGTGGTGAGCGGGCTGTTGATTGCCGCTTCGGTCTGCGCGCTGTGTCTTGGCACCCCTTACGTTCCGCCGCACCGGCTCGTCGGCGTGGTGCTGGACGGGAACGCCACGCTCGCCGGGATCGTTGTGACCGAACTCCGCCTCCCACGTCTGGTGCTGGCGCTGATCGCCGGAGCCTGTCTGGGGGCGGCGGGGCTCGTGCTCCAGGAGGCGCTCCGTAACCCCCTGGCGGTGCCGGAAATGCTCGGTGTCTCCTCCGGGGCGGCGCTGGGTGTGGCCGCGCCGCTGGTGCTGGCCCTGTCGCTGCCTGCCGCGGTCCAGCCCGTCCTCGCCCTCGGCGGCGCCGTCCTCGGTGGCGGGCTGACGCTGCTCGCCGCCGGGCTCGGGCGCAGCCCGTCCGCGGTGCTGCTGACCGGCGCCGCCGTCGCGGCCGCGCTGCAGGCCGCGCTCCTCGTCCTGATGGTCATGGCGGATCAGCTCGACCTTCAGCTCATCTACCGCTACCTGTTGGGTTCCCTTTCCGCCCGGACCTGGGCCGACGTCGCGGGGCTGTGGCCGTGGCTGCTCGTCGCTGTCCCCGCCCTCGTGCTCTGCGCGCCGGTACTTTCGGTGATGAGGCTGGGCGACGAGGACGCCGAGGCTCTGGGAGTGCGTGTCCGACGGGCCCGGCTGGCCGCGCTGGCCATCGCGGTGGTGCTGATCGCGCCCGTCACGGCCGTGTGCGGACCTGTCGCGTGGGTGGGATTCCTTGCCCCGCACCTGGCCCGGTGGTTCAACGTCGGCTCGGGAGCGGTGCGTTGGCTCCCATGGTCCGCCGCGTGGGGTGCGGTCGTCGTGACGGTCGCCGATCTCCCCGCCCGGCTGGTGCTGGCACCCGTGGAGACCCCGGCCGGAGCTTGGACGGCCCTGCTGGGAGTTCCGGCCGGGGTCGCGTTGATGCGAGCGGGTCGCCGCCGTGGCCGCACCGGCGGGCGCAGGCCGGCGGCCGGTCCGGTGCCTCGCGGTATGCCCGAGGCCCGCGGCGCCTTCTTGCCCCCTGTGGAGAAGGCTGGAACGGAGGAAGCTCGGTGAGGCGGCGTTTCGCGGCTCTTGCGGCACTGGTTGCCGTGTGCGTCGGGGTGGAACTGGTGGCCGGACGCGGCATGTCGCCGGGCGCGGTCTGGGAGGTGCTGGGTGGCGGCGGTGATGCGACGGAGCATCACATTTTCCTGCAGTTACGGCTGCCCAGGATGCTGGTGGCCTTGGGGGCGGGCGCGTCCCTTGCCGTGGCCGGTCTGATCCTGCAGTCCGCTCTGCGCAACCCCCTTGCCGGCCCCGAAGTGACAGGTGTGACACCAGGGGCGGTTCTGGGGGCCGTCACTGCGACGGCGCTGGGACTCGCCGGGTGGGACTCGCCGCTGGCTGTGGTGCTCGCCGCGTGCGCGGGCGGATGCGCCGGAGCGCTGCTGCTCTGGCTGCTGGCCGGCCGTAAAGGCGGCGACCCCGCTCAGACCGCCGTGCACGGGGTGTTGGTATCGGCCGTGCTGGGCGGACTCACCGCCATGGTGCTGCTTGTGGAGCCGGGTGAACTCGGCAGCGTCGTGCAGTGGCTGGTGGGCACCACGGAGGGCCGGGTGTGGGAGCACTGGCACCTGCTGTGGCCGTGGGCGCTGGTCTGGGGGGCCGCGGCCTGGCTGCTTGCCGGGCCGCTGACCCTGCTGCGCTGCGGTGACGGCGTCGCCCTGGCTGCCGGGCTTCCTGTGCGGCGGGCCCGCAGCCTTGCCCTGTTGTGCGCGGTGGCGTTGACGGCAGGTGCGGTGGCTGCCGTCGGAGCGCTGGGCTTCGTGGGGCTGCTTGTCCCGCATCTGGCCGTCGCCGTCTTCGGTGCGGATCTGCGGGCGAGTCTTCCCGGTGCCGCCCTGCTGGGCGCGGTCGTCGTGTGCGGGGCGGATGCGGCGGCGCAGTTGTCCTCACGGTTGCTGGCCGGGGCGCTGGACGCCGGGCGGCTCACGCTTCCGGTCGGGGCGCTCACTGCCTGCCTGGGCGCCGTCCTGCTGCTGTTGGTCGTGCATCGCACGCCGAGCAGCACATTTTGAGAGTCGACGGAGGACTGAGCATGACCATGAGCGAGGCCATGGGAATACATGTCGAGGGGGTCCACTTCGGTTACCCCGCGAGACCCGTGCTGCGGGGAGTCGACCTGACCGTCAGGCCGGGGGAACTGACAGCGCTCGTCGGACTCAACGGCTGCGGCAAGTCGACCCTTTTGCGTCTGGCCGCCGGGTTGCTGCGGCCGGACCTGGGACGCGTGCTGCTCGGTGGGGACGACCTCGCTGGCCTCTCCCGCCGGGCCACGGCCGCGAGAGTCGCGCTTTTGCACCAGTCGGCTCCCGCCGTACCGGGAATGACGGTCCGCCATCTGGTGCGGCAGGGGCGGTACGCGGCACGGGGCCCGCTGGGCATGCTGCGCGAGGGTGACGACCCTGTGGTGCGCCGGGCATTGCGCGACGTCGGCGTGCAGGAGTGGGCCGACCGTGACGTTGATGCGTTGTCCGGGGGAGAGCGGCAGCGGGTGCGGCTGGCGATGGCGCTCGCCCAGGACACCCGCATCCTGCTGCTCGACGAGCCGACCACCTATCTGGACCTGCACCACCAGCTCGACGTGCTGCAGACGGTGGTCCGCCTGCGGGAGGAACGCGGGCTCACGGTGGTGATGGTGTTGCACGACTTGGCGCACGCCGCCCGGTTCGCCGAACGCGTCGTCGCCCTGCGTGAAGGCCGTGTGGTGGCCGACGGGGCACCGAAGGAGGTCGTCACGCCGGGACTGCTCGCGGACGTGCTGAAGGTGGCCGGCCGGGTGGGCCGGGACCCCGAGGGCGGGTGGCCCGTGTGTTACCCAGATCACCCCCTCCATGATCTAGAAAATGAAAATCAATTCCATTAACGTTCAGGTTGTGGCGCTCATCCGAACGCCTCATCTCCCTTCCGAACAAGGAGAGTTCATGGACAACGAGCAGATCTTCACCCCGATCGCCGACCCGGGTCAGCTGGCCCACGCCTCGGCCACCCACTCCAACGCCCTCGTCGAGAACCCCTTCGAGGACACCGAGGAGTAAGCGAGGGCCTCACCCCCCTCGACCGTGGGCCCGCCCGTTGCCTTATGGGCGGGCCCATGCCCATTCAGCCCCTGTCGACAGGAGATCGTCGTGTCCCGCAGCCGGCTCGTACCCGGTGTCGAAATCGTCGCCGTGCCCGGGCGGGGTCTCGCCGTCCGTACCACCGAAGGAGAATTCCTCAGCGTCAGGACACCGGAAGGGGACGAGAGCGCGTTGCTCTCCCTGCTCTCCGGCACGGACAGCGCCCCGCCGGACAAGGAACTACGCCGTGTGGTCCGGGCCTTCGAAGAGGCCGGCTACCTGGCAGACGAGCCGCAGCTTCCGCAGTGGCCCGCCGATCGCCGCGACATCCGCCTCCTCGGCGCCCCAGCCCTGACCCGGCCGCTGGCCGTGCACCTGGCCGCCCTGGGAGCCGAGCCCCGAACGACACCCGCCCCGACCGGCCCCGGCCCCTCGCGGGTGGAGATCGAGGACCTCCTCGACGAAAGCCCCGCCGCCGTTGTGTGGTGTCTCGACGGACCCGTCCCCGACGGGCTCTGGGAGGCCGCCGACCAGCTGCCCGAGCACGAGGTCGCCTGGCTCCGCTGCCACCGTGAGGGCTGGCAGGCGTACATCGAACCCCTCGCCGCTACCTCCGGCGACGTCACCGCAGCCCACGTACGGGCCCGCCGACTCGCCGCCACTCCCGCCCACCGCGAACTGTCCGCCTACTGGAGCGGACCTCGTACCTCAGGCGCACCGGCCCGGCTCACCGTTACCGCCGCCGCACTGCTTGCGGCCCTGCTGGCCGACGATCTCGCCCGGTGGGCCACCGCGCCCCCCGACACGGCCGGCTTCCCGGCACGGCGCCGACTGCGACACGTGGACCTGCGCACGCTGACCGTCACCGAGCACCCCGTTCTGCCAGTGCCCGTCGTCGCTTCGATGCCGAAGAAGGACGGATGACGTCTCTCCATGCGACCCCTGCAGGTCTCGCCACGGATGCGCACCTTCCCGAAGGCTCCGGCCCCTTTCCCG
Organism: Streptomyces sp. NPDC014882; assembly: GCF_043081325.1. Classification (NCBI taxonomy): domain Bacteria; kingdom Bacillati; phylum Actinomycetota; class Actinomycetes; order Kitasatosporales; family Streptomycetaceae; genus Streptomyces; species Streptomyces sp. NPDC014882. The sequence goes on along the minus strand of NZ_JBIBWL010000024.1, from coordinate 32,054 downwards.
CCGTCCTCATCCGCACCCCCTACGACCGCGTCCGGCACCTGGCCGAAGCGCGCGGCTGGGCCCGCCGCGGGTTCGCCGCCGTCGTCCAGGACGTGAGGGGCCGGTTCGCCTCGCCGGGGGAGTGGCACCCCTACGAGAACGAAGCCGCCGACGGCGCGGTGACGGCTCGATGGATCCGGCGACAGCCGTGGAGCGACGGCCGGTACGTCGCTGTCGGCGCCTCCTACGCCGCCCACTGCGCCCTCGTTCTCGCCCTCGAAGCGCCCGGTGAGGCGGCGGTCCGGCCGGACGCCGTCATCGCCGCCGTGCCTGCGCTGGGCGCCGCCGAGACCGCGCGCGAGCCCTCCGGTGTGGAACGGCTGCTGGCCCGTGCCGGTTGGTGGGCCGCCCACGGCGACCGGCACGACTCGGACGAGGGTGCGCTGGAGCAGGCCCTCGCCGCGGATCCCGGCCTGCTCACCCACCTGCCGCTCACCGGCCTTCCCAAGCGGTTGGGCCGAATCCTGCCGTCCTGGGCAGGACTGTGGCGGCAACGTGAGCGCGGCCGACTCGTCTCTCGAGCGGCGGACGCCGACGTGCCTCTGCTCGTGGTCGGGGGCCATCACGACCACTTCACCGAGGACACCCTGGCGCTGTGGCGTGCCTGGGGAGGGCCCTCGGCCCGCCTGCTCCTCGGCCCCTGGGGGCACGGTCTCCTCACCATGCCCGGATCCGACGCCGGCCCCGCCCACCGGATGGTCCTCGGCGAGCTGTACGCGAGGTGGGCCCACCGCGCCCTGGCCGGTGACCTCACCCCCGGCCGCCACGGCGCGCAGGCGCTGGGCGACGCCGACCTGTGGCTGCCCGCCGGCACCGAGGGCGAACCGCGTACACAGCGGGTGCGGCTGCTGCACGGCTCTCGTTTCACCGCCGACCCCGACCGCCCGGTCCGCTCCGACGACCTCACCGTACCCACCGGGGGAGTACCTGACCGTTGCCTCCTGGTCACCCCGCCGCTTTTGCGGCCGCTCGACGCCGTGGGGCCTGTGCGGATACGGCTGCGGGCCACCTCCGACACCCCGTCCGCCGACTGGGCTGCCCGCCTCGTCGCCCTCACACCGGAAGGGATCGCCGAGCAACTCGCCGTCGGCGTTCTGCGCCGCGAGGAACCGGCCGCCAGTGAACTCACCCTCGGGCTCGGCCGCCTCACGCGTCGGCTGCGGGCCGGCACGCGGCTGCGGCTCGAGATCGCCGGACACCATTTCCCCGCCCACGCCCGTAATCCCCACACGGGAGACGACCCGATCACAGCCGACCGGCTGCTCGCCTCCCGGCGGGAAGTCGACCCGACGAGCGTGACGCTGACCCTGCACGTCCTCCCTTTCCGCCCCACCTCCACCGATCCCGCCAAGGAGATCCTGCGATGACGGCGCTGCCGCTGGAAGCACTCGTCGACCCCGTCTGCGGCATCATCCGTGAGGTCGAACCCGTCGAACACCTCACGGGCGCCCCGCCCCGCTACACCGCGTTCACCGCCGAGGTGTCCGACGCCCGCAGACTCGGTCTGTGGCCCGCCGACCGGGTCTCTCTCGGCACGACCTTCGGCGACCCCGAGCAAGCCCGGATCGCCGCGATAGCCGAGGGGATAGAGCGGTACTGCGGCAACCGTGTGCCCCCGCCCGGCCACCGTGACGCTCCCCTGCGCGCGACCGCAGCCGAACTCACCGAGAAAGGCCTGCGGCTGTACGGCCCCGACGACCTGCCCGCCTACGCGCCGTGGCAGTACAGCCGGGAGAAGTTCCCCTACCGCCCCCTCACCGCGGACACCCCGGCCTTGTGGACGCGCGGTACCGAGCGACTGCCCGACGGACGCACGACCGAGGTCTGGGCACCTGTTGCCCTCACCCACCTCAACTGGCGCCAGGGAGACCTGCGCGAACTGCCCCGCACCCACCACCTCAACTACGCGGGCATAGCCACCGGGCAGGGCTTCGACGACGCCGTCGAGCGCGGCCTGCTGGAGATCGTCGAACGTGACGCCCTGGAACTGTGGTGGCACCTTGACGGGCCCACCCGCGGCATCGACCCGGCCAGCGTGCCCGGCCTCATGGACGACCTGGCCGGATCCGCGCTCGACGTCCACCTCGTCGAGATGCCCTCGGAGTTCGCCCCGTGCATGGCCGCGCTCGTCCATGACCCCGCTCTCGGTCTGTACGCGGCCGGTTTCGCCTGCAAGTACGACCCGGCCGAGGCTGCCCGCAAGGCGGTACTCGAAGCGGTCCACACCTGGGTCTTCACCCAGGGCCTGACGGACTCCGACGGCTGGGTCTTCCAGGCTGTCGAGGCCGGACTGCTCGCCCGCGGCCTCTATCTGGAGCACCGCCCTGACGGCCGGTACCTCGACTCCTGCGGCGAGCGGTTCGAGCACGTGCGGGACCTGGGTGCGCACGTGCAGGTCTGGCTGGACGAACGGATGGCAGACGAAGCGAGGCGGTTCACCGAACCCGCCCACGCAAGCGTGCCCGTCAACGCCGTCGAGCCCGGCAGCCGAGATCGGCTGGAGAATGCGCTGCGCGCGGGCGGCCACCGTCTCATGACGTTCGACCTCACCACCGAGGACGTGGCGGAAACACCCCTGCGAGTGGCCAGGGTCCTCGTCTCCGGACTCCTCCCCAATGCCCCCGCCGCCTTCGGCTATTTCGGTTGCCCCCGGCTCGCCGAGACCGCCGTGCGACGGGGCTGGCGTACGACCGCACCGGGCGCACCCGAGGACTTCACGCTGGCGCCTCCGCCCCACATGTGAGGGCGACCGTGGAACATCTCGACCACAACCGCCAAACGGACACAGAACGCCTGTCCGAGGACCGCCCGGAACGCACGAGACACCTCGCCGATGGCCGTCCGGTGGACACGAAACGCCTCGAGGAGGGCCGTCCGGTGGACAGGGACCACGTAGGGGAGGACCGTGCAGTGGACCTCGCCGCTGCTCTCGGGCACGCTCGCTCCGCACAGCGCCCCGATCCCGACACATCCGCAGGGCCAGCCACCCCGGCCTGGCAGGGCGGGTCACTGCCGATCCCGGAAGGCCACCCGGCCGAACTCGATCTGCAGACCCTGCTACGCCTCTCCCTGGCTGCCTCGGACAGCTCGGGACGACGGCGCCCGGCCCCCTCCGCCGGTGCGCTGCACCCGGTGGACACCGAACTCGTCGTCGGCGCCGGCTGCTCCCTGCCGCCCGGTCGCTACGGCTACGACCCGCTGCGCCACCGTGTGCACCGCCTCGGTGGGCGCCCCGGCGGCACGCCGCCGGGCGTGACCGCGGAACTCTCCGTCACCGCGCGGCGTACGGTCTCCCACTACGGTCACCGCGCCTGGCCGCTGCTGCTCCTCGACACCGGACACGCCGCCGCCGCGCTCTTCCTCGCGAGCCGTGCGCTGGGCGCGGGGGAGCCCGGGCTCCGCTTGGCCGCAGGCTCCCAGCAGCCCCTCGCCTCCGTCCACGTCGCCCCGCCTGGCCCGGTGCACCGGGCCGACGGCCTCCTGTGCCCCCTGCTGTCGGCGAGCGCGCCCACGCCCGAGGAACTCCTCGTCCGTCGCAGTGCTCCGCCCCCGCTGCCGGGCACCCCGGCACCGGAGACGCTACGGGCGATCCTCACCACTGCTGCCCGTGCCGGCGGCGGCGATCTGCGGTGGTGCGCCGCTGTCGGCTCCCCTCGACCCGGCCTGATGGAACTGGCCCCCGACGGCGCGACACTGCGCCGGTGCGCGGCGGGCGAGGCCCGCCCGACGCTCGCGGCCTGGGCAGCGGGCCAGGCGTGGATCGCGGACGCGGGCGCCGTCCTGCTCGCCCGCGGCTGCCCTACGGACGCCGACGCGGCGCACATCCGCCATACCCACCTGCGGGCCGGATTCGCCGTCCACCTCGCTCACATCACCGCCCGCCGTCACGGTCTGGCCGCCCGGCCCGTGGGGTCCTGGCAGCAGGCGGACCTCGGTGCCGCACTGGGCGCCGCACCCGGCCAGGACTGGATCGTCCACGGACTGGCCCTCGGTACCCTTCGCGCCGAAAAGGAGAACACCCCGTGAGCGTCCACCCCGAGCTGCGCCGCGTTGCCCGACGCGCACGGCGCCCTCTGCTCAACGCCACTCTCTTGCAAGGTGCCGTCACCCTCACCCATCTGGCGCAGGCGGCTCTGCTGGCCCTCGCGCTCGCCGACTTGGCCCGCGGTCACACGGGACGACTCCCATGGCTGCTCAGCGCAGTGCTTGCCGTTGTCGCCGCCCGCGCCGGGCTCAGTACGTGGCAGCGGCGGACCGCCACCCTCGCCGGGTCCGAGGCCAGAGTCGCACTGCGGGACGAACTCCTTTCCCACCTAGGAATGTTGGGCCCTGCATACCTGACGACCGCACGCGCCGGAGCCGTCCGCACCACCCTCGTCGACGGCGTGGAGGGTGTCGACGCCTACGTCTCCCGCTACCTGCCCCAACTCCTGATCACCTTGATAGTGCCGCCCCTGGTCCTTGCCATCCTGGCCGCAGTGGAACCAACGGCGCTGCTGGGACTCGTCCCCGCCCTGCTTCTCGCCCTGTTCGGCCCCCGGGCCTGGGACCGCCTCCTCGCCGCCCGCGGCAAGGAACACTGGGACACGTACGAAGATCTGGGCGCCGACTACCTGGAAGCCCTGCAGGCAATGCCCGCTCTGCGTGCCGCCGGCGCGGTCGGCCGCACCCGCGAACGCCTGGAGAGGCGCTCGGCGGCGCTGCACCGGGCGACCGTCGCCAAACTCCGCGTCTCCCTGGTCGACACCGGCATTACCGACCTCGCCATCCAGGGCGGCACCGCTGCCGCGGCGCTCCTTGCCTGCTGGTCGGCCGTCAGCGGATCCACCACGGCGACCGGCACCTACCTGGTGCTGCTCCTCGCCTCCGAATGCTTCCGGCCGGTCCGCGACCTCGCTCGCGAGTGGCACGCCGGATACCTTGGCGTGTCGGCCGCAGACGGGATCGCAACGCTGCGCACCGCCGAACCCGCGGTCCCCGACACCGGAACGACACCCGCAAACTGGCTGGCACCCCCTGAACTCCGTTTCGAAAATGTCCGGTTCGCCTATGACGGCGCGTCGACGCCCGCCCTTCACGACATCTCTTTTACCGCACCGGCGGGACGCACCACCGCGATCGTCGGGCCCTCCGGCGCGGGCAAGTCCACCCTGCTCGCCCTGCTCCTGCGCCACCACGACCCGGACGAAGGCCGGATCACCCTCGACGGGCACCGCACCAGCCAGTACTCCCTCGACGCGCTACGGCAGGGCATCGCCGTGGTGTCGCAGAACACGTACCTCTTCCATGCCACCATCGCCGACAATCTGCGCATGGCCCGGCCGGATGCCACGGACGGCGACCTGACGGCGGCGGCCCGCAGCGCCGGCGTCCACGACGAGATCGCCGCCCTCCCCGACGGCTACGAGACGGTGCTCGGGGAACGCGGCGCCACCCTGTCCGGCGGGCAACGACAGCGTCTCGCACTCGCCCGGGCCCTTCTGGCGGACGCACCCGTGCTCGTCCTCGACGAAGCGACGAGCTCGGTCGACGAACGCCGCGAGGCAGACATCGTCCGAGAACTACTGAACGCCGCCGGTGACCGCACCGTCCTGGTGATCGCCCACCGGCTCGCCGCCGTCCGGCACGCCGACCACATCGTCGTCCTCGACGAGGGGCGGGTGGACGCCATGGGCGACCACGCCGGCCTGGTCGAGGCCGGGGGCATCTACGCGCGACTCGTCGAAGCCGGCCGTATCCACCAAGGAGAACTCGCCGCATGAGCCACGCCAGTGACACCGTCACCACCGAGACAGATGTGCCCGAGCGAGGCTCACTGCGTGCCCTTCTCCCCGCCCTCGCCGGGCACCGCGCCATGACGGCCCGCACCTGCGCCGCCGCACTCCTCGAACAAGGCTCGCTCGTCGCGCTGGTTACGCTCGCCGCCCACACCGTGGGCACAGCCGTCATCGACACGAAGGCACCTTCAGCCGGCACCGTCATCGCCCTGCTCGCCCTGGTCCTCGTACGGACCGTGATGACCTGGCGCGAGATGGACCTCTCGCACGACCTGGCGTATCGGGTACTCGCCGCGCTGCGGGTACGCGTCTTCGACGGGCTCGCCCGCAGCGCACCCGCCCGCGTCGCGGGCCGACGGAGCGGGGACCTCGCGGCCACCGCCATGGCAGACGTGGAGGCACTGGAGTTCTTCTACGCCCACACCACCGCCCAGCTCCTGGCGGCGGGGACGGTTTTCACCGGCGGCGCGGCGGTCCTCACCGTGCTGGAGCCGTGGCTGCTCGCGGTGGTCCTGCCGATCGCGGCCCTGCTTGCGGCGGCCCCTTTCGCCGACGCACGCGGACGCTCGGTACGTGGCTCCCGTACCCGTACGGCCGTCGCCACGCTCTCCGCCGACACGGTGGAGAGCATCGACGGACTGCGAGAACTGCTCGCTTTCGGCACCCTCTCCGCCCGCCGACGCCGACTGGCCGAGCGCGGACGCCAGGTCGGGGACGCCCAGCGCGCCGAGGCCACTTGGGAAGTTTTCGCCGCCGCGGTCCGCGATCTCCTCATCGTGGGGGCCGTCCTCGGCGTAGTGGTCGCCGCGGCACAGTCCATGACCTCGGGGCACCTGCACGGCGCATGGGTACCAGCGGCGATGGCGCTCGCCCTGGCCGTCCTCGGCCCCGTCGCGGAGTTGGCCCGCTCCCTGAGCCAGGCCGTGTCCCTACGTGCCGCTGCATCCCGTGTCGGTGCGGCCGTCAAAGCTCCCGCGCTTGCCCCGCCACCCGCCGCACCCCGCCCGCTTCCCCCCGGACCGCTGGGCATCCGTCTGCACCAGGTGAAGTTCGACTACGGCGGCAGCCCCGTCCTCGACGGCGTCGAGCTGACGGTCCGCGCGGGGCAGACGCTCGCCCTGGTCGGTGCCTCGGGCGCCGGAAAGTCGACCTGCGCCCACCTCCTGGCCCGCTTCTGGGACCCGATCCAGGGCGAGATCCAACTGATACCCGCCGACGGGGACCCCATCGACCTGCGCGAGGTGAGCGACGCCGAACTCCGCCGCACCGTCGCGCTGGTTGGACAGGAGACACCCCTCTTCCACGGCATCCTCGCCGAGAACCTGCGGCTCGCCGCCCCCGAAGCCGACGACGACCTCCTCGCCGAGACAGCCCGCCTGTGCGGCGTCGACCAGATTGCCCCGATGAGCACCCTGGTCGGTGAGCGCGGCTCCACCCTCTCCGGGGGGCAGCGAGCTCGCATCGCCCTGGCCCGCGCCCTCCTGACACGGCCGAGAGTCCTGATCCTGGACGAATCCACCGCCCACCTGGACAACGCGAGCGATGCCCGCCTCGCCGCCGCGCTCCATCAGGCAGGCCGTACGACCGTCGTCATCGCCCACCGCCGCGCCACCATCCGCCGGGCCGACCGGATCGCTGTCCTTGAAGCCGGTCGCATCGTTGAGGAGGGTACCTGGGGGGAGCTCACCGACCGCCCTGACAGCGCACTCAACCGCAGCCTCCCCGACATTGCCCCCTGAGCCTGGGCCGCGGGTCTCCTCGGTGGTAGTGCTGGTGGCGACCTCGGCGCTGTGGTGCTGTTCGCCCGGGCGGCCGGTGCCCTCCCACGCCTGCGACATAGGTGGGTGGATCAGGGCTCTTGCGGTACCGACTTCCACGCCGCAGCTCTGGAGGCCACCGATATGACGGTGGAGATCGTGCAGCGCCGCGACGGCAGCTTCTGCTCGACCCGGGCCCGGGTGGGGGGCACCACCACCGGCAGCGCCCCCGTTCGCGGTGGTCCCGCGTCGTTGGGCGGTGGAGCGGACATTCGCCTGGCTGGGACGGTGCCGCCGCCTGTCGAAGGACTACGAGTACCGTCACATCTGCTTAGTACTCCAGCAGCGTTTCGCTATCTGGCCTGGTCAGAGGCATCGTCGGGAGTGTAGTGGGCTGCTGTTCAAACGGCTCCGCATCCGCTACGAACGACGCGCCGACCTCCACCAGGGCCTGCTCGAACCGGCCTGCAGCCTCATTTGCCTCCGCCGCCTCCGAACCTCATTCCGAAACGATCGGTCAACGCCCTCTCGCACCAGGCGAACCATGTGACCCACTGATCGGGTTGCCCAACGAAATCCATGACCTTGGCATGTCCGTTTTCGGCGGCATGTGCGTTGGCAGGAGGCAGGCGGCCGTGCGGACAACGCTCCTCAACCGTCTGGCCCTCTGTGGCTCAAACGGCCTCACGGTCGTGCCGAACGGGGCATGACCTGCGAACACCTCCGAAGTAGTTGCAATATAAAGTACCTCTTGGGGAGAACGGCTCCACCAGGAGCCGTGACCGTGGTCCGGCCCGGGGAGAACCGAGTGGCGAGGAAACGCAGGACCCCCGTGTCGGTACGCGGCCACAAGCGCCGCCTGCCCAACGGGAGAACGACGTACGTACGTCGGCACACCCGGACCTACTGGACCGGGCGGAGACCTCCGCTCGCCGTGCCCGGGCGGGGACGCTCCACAGGATCGGCGCGACGCATCCCGACGCGATCGACGTCGGACAGTACGCGATCACGCTCACCGAAGGCTTCGACGACCACCTCGGCCAAGCCGGCGGAGGCAAGCGCGGCCTGTGGCGCGTGGGGATGCTTCGGCCTTCTGTCCACCGCCATGATTCTCGCCTCGCTCATATCGGAGGACGGTGAGCGGCCGTACCTGTCCATCATCGTTCCGTTTTTCGTCGCGGCGGTGCTCACGGGCTGGCTGTGCGGCCGCGCCTTCTCGCCCACCACGGCCCAGGGACGGAGACGGTTGACGACAGCCAGGCGGATCGCGCTGGCCTCGGGCATCTCCATCGCAGTGGTGCCGATGCTCATGTGGGAAGCGGTGTCCGACACCGCGGAGCTGGCGCCCCTGTGGCTCAACGTCATCCGAAATCTCGGCATGGGCTTCCTCCTGTCCTGGGCGGCCGGCGCGCGAAGGGGAGTCCGCCGCGTCGCTTCGGCGCAGAGCGCGTCTCCCGAGTCATGCCCGCTGCAGCATGAGGCTGCCCGGAATGACCGGACCGCCGACCCGGAGAGGGCCGCACCACCTCGTCCCACCAGGTATGACGGGCCGTAGATACGAAACGAAGGCGAGTCGGGTGCGGCCCGAGGCATGACTGATCGTTCCAGATGCGCGACGAGTGGCGAGCCGCGCACGCCGAAGTCGGCCAGGCATGCCGCCGCCCGCCACATCGAGGTCCGCACCCGGCGCCACGGCGCCCGTCTGGTGGTCGAGGTGACGGACGACGGGGTCGGCGGTGCGGACGATCCGTCGTCGGACAGGGTCCCCTCGCGGGGCACGGGGCTGAGCGGGCTCCGGGACCGGGTGTCCGCGGTGGGCGGCGACCTGCGGGTCGACAGCCCTCGGGGGCGGGGCACGCGGATCCGTGTGGAGCTGCCGTGCGCGTGATCGTGGCCGAGGACTCCGTGCTGCTGCGCCGGGGGCTGGTACGTCTGCTCGCCGACTGCGGTATCGAGGTGGTCGGCGAGACCGGCTCGGCGGAGGGGCTGCTCGCACTGGTCGAGGCCGAGCGGCCGGACGCGGTGCTGCTCGACATCCGTATGCCGCCGACCCACACCGACGAGGGGGTGCGGGCGGCGGAGGCGATCCTGACCCGCCGCCCGGGCACCGGCGTGCTGCTGCTGTCCCAGTACGTCGAGACGAGCGCGGCCGTACAGGTGCTCGCCCGCAGCCCCCGGGGGTTCGGGTATCTGCTGAAGGAGCGGATCGCCGACCCGGAGGAGTTGTGTGCCGCCCTGAAACGGGTGGCGGCCGGAGAGTCGGCGGTCGATCCGGAGATAGTCTCCCGGCTGCTGCGGCGGCGTGGCACCCAGGGGGCGCTGGACGCGCTGACCGCGCGCGAACGGCAGGTACTGGGGCAGATGGCGGAGGGCTGGTCGAACGAGGAGATCGGCAGGCGGCTACGGGTCAGCGCGAAGACGCTGGAGACCCATATCCGGAGCGTGTTCACGAAGCTTGGGCTCGAACCGGACGTCAGCGCGAACCGCCGGGTGCTCGCCGTGCTGACGTATCTGCGCGCATGACCGACTTCCCGCCCTCAGGGCTCATACGGCCCTCACGGGCTCATACGCAGGAGTGGTCCAGCAGCCCGACCCAGGTGCGGGGACCGACCAGGCCGTCGATCTCATTGCCCCGGAAGCCGCAGGCCCGTTGGAAGTCCTTCACCGAATGGGCGGTGCCCCGGCCGAAGACGCCGTCGACCCGGGTGGCGATGCCGTTGTCGTCGAGCTTGCGCTGCAGGAACCGTACGCAGGTCCCCTGGTCGCCCTGGGAGAGGAGCGGCCGGGTCTTCGCACACCGGTTGGCAGAGGCCACCGCCGCGGAGGACGGGGCACCGGCTGAGGACGCGGACGCGGCACCGGCGGTCATCGGAGCACCGGTCAGTACGGCGGCGGTCAGCAGCGCCGCGAGAAGTGTGCGGGATGCATTCACGATCGATCTCCTTGTGTTCTGGTCGCGGGCGCGGCCGGCCGTGCCCGGTCGCCGACCGTGTGCCGGCGACCGGGCCGGGGCCTCAGGACACGAACAGCCTGGTCGGCTTCGGGTAGCCGGAGCGGTAGCCCTTCAGCTCGCGGATGTCGGACGGCTTGAGCTTGATGCAGCCGTTGGACTTGTAGTCGCCGTTGCCGTCCCAGCGGTAGGGGCTGTCGCCCCCGGTGCGCGGGCCCTGTGTGCCGTTGGGGCGCATCTCGCCGTGGATGAACAGGTCCGTGCGCCATGTGCCGCTGTGGCACTTGTGGTTGCTCAGCAGCCAGGAGACGCCGTTCACGCCGCGCGACCCGCCGTTGTGGTGGTCGTAGAAGGCCTTGACGGCGTACTCACCGTTGGGCAGCCAGCCCCGGTTGCGGGCGCAGGTGTCCTTGCTGCCGTTGCCCGACCCGGCGCGCCAGCTGTTCACCGTGTAGCTGTGCGGGTGGTCGGGGTTGTTCATGTTCACATAGACCAGGCTCAGCCGGGAGTTCGACGGGTTCCCGGAGTTCTTCTTGAACGTCAGGTACGTGTAACTCCTGCCCGCGGCCGCGACGCCGGGACTGTGCGTGCCGGTGGCGGCGGTCGCCGTCGGTGCGGTGGCCGACGAGGAGTCGGCCGCCACGGCGGTGATGGCCGTGCCCGACAGGACCAGCCCGGCGGCCGCCATCGTGACGGCGTACCGGACGCGCTTGACGTTGTGCATCTGCTGTCTCCTTGAAGTGAGAGGCCGTGCCCGAAGTGAAGTGGTGGTGATGAGGCGCGCTGGATCGGTGAGAGCCGCGCGGTGGGTGAGGGGCAGGCGGGGCCTGCTATCCGGCGGTGCGTGTCACCGCGGAACATCGCGGTCCGCCGGGCCCGGTAAACCGTGGCGCGGTGCGAACCGCAGGGCGGAACGGCGCGATGTGCGGCAATCCGTGCCGGCACCCGCGTGGAACGGCCCGTGATGCCGGGGCACCGAGCGGAACCGCCGATGTGGCGGCGCCGATCGCACGTGCGTCGATCCGCTCTGGCATGGCCGTACCTCCGGTCTGTCGCTGGAACGTTGGGGGCCGTCATGGCCGGACATGTGACGGCTGCGCGTGAGGAGCGACCGCCCGTGCCCGGTCATGTGCACCGGTCTGCTCCCGCACCACCCGTGCACCGGTCCGGTGCCACGGCCGCAGCGGAAGCCCGGCTCCCGGCGGCCGCCCTCGTGCCCGGCTGCCGGTGATGCCCAACGTACGGACCGCGACCACTGCGCACATCGGGGCCACCCCTGAGTCGAACCGGTCCGCGGTGCGCCACGGCGTCGGCCTCGTACGGGTCGGCGAACAGCCGGTGGTCGCTGACGTCGAACGGCGCATACCGGACGGAGACGCGGTGTCCGGGCACGAGGGTGGTCTCCCGTCCGTCCAGCGCGGCGGTGATCCGGTCGTGGTCCTGCTGGACGTGCCGGGTCTGGGTGTACGGGCCGACGCGCAGCAGGGTGTAGCCGTCGCGGCTGTCGTCGCGTTTGCGGGCCTCGACGCAGAGGACGTAGTGCGTGGGCGCCATGCCGAGGTCATCGGGCAGGGGCAGGCCGGCGGCGGCGTGGGTGAGCATCGCGTAGCCGGGCTGCCAGAAGCCGAGGATCGCGCTCGTCTCTCAGCGCAGCCAGCCGCGCTCGGTGTAGCCGAGCTGGCGGCCGTGGAGGCAGGCGCCGGCGTGCGGGGTGTCGGAGTGGACCAAGGCGACGGCGATCATGTCGGGGTCGTGGTCGTCGCCGGGCCGGGTGTGCGCGCGTTCCACGAACGGGCCGACGCGCACGGCGATGTCACGGGCGCTGCCGGGTGTCCAGGGATCGGGGTTGTGCAGGGCGGTGAGCATCGCGCGGAACTGGTCGACGACGGCCTGGTCCTCGGGTGTGAGGGCGCCGGGGCCGTGGCCGCAGCGGCGGAAGCGACGGATCATCGCGCGGTCTCCTGCTCGGTGGTGGCGGTGCGGGGGCCGGCTGGTGTCTTGAGGATGCGCGGCAGATGGACGTGCAGGTGCTCGACTACGACCTCACGGCCGCGGTCGCGGAGTTCTCGGGCAAGTAGTTCGGTAAGACCGCTGGCCCTTTTCCGGACTAAGGAAACGATCAAGGTTGAGGCTCCTTCGACAAGAGAGCGGTCCCGTCTGACGGCGGGACCGTTCAGTGGTTTTGGATTCGCGAACCGTCACACCGCGCTCGGCAGATCGACGCCAGACTGGCGACGGCCCGCGTTGGGGGGTTATCCCCCGTTCGGATCTTGGGGTGCGCCAGATCGCGCCCCGGTGGGGGCGAAACTAGCGTCCAGCCATGACTTCGACTCTGAGAAAGCACCCGGTCATGGCATTCGGTATCGCTATGCTGCTCGCCGCCGACGTAGTCCCCGCCATCGCTCAGCCGGCCGCTCCCTCCCCTGCGGAGCAGTTACGTCGGGACACCGAGGCGATCCACGCCCTCGGTGTGAGCGGTGTGCAGGCCCGCGTGATCGCGCCTGACGGTCGGCAGTCGGTCGCCACCAGCGGTACCGCCGACCTGAACACCGGCCGCCCGGTATCTTCCAGCGGCTACTTCCGCATGGCCAGCACGTCCAAGACGCTGGTCGCCACCGTGGTCCTCCAACTGGAGGCCGAGGGCAGACTGTCCCTGGACGACACGGTCGACCACTGGCTGCCCGGAGTGGTGCGGGGCAACGGCAACGACGGCAGCCAGGTCACCATCCACCACCTGCTCCAGCACACCAGCGGTATCCGGGACGCCCTGCCCGGATACACCACGCCTGAGGAGTACTACCAGCAGCGCCACATCATCTACGAACCCAAGCAGCTGGTCGACCTCGCCATGGCTCATGAGCCTGAGGACTTCGTGCCCGGCAAGGGCTGGGCGTACTCCAACACCGGCTACGTCCTGCTCGACATGATCATCCAGAAGGCGACCGGTCACCCCGCTCACCAAGAGATCAAAAACCGCATCCTGCGCCCGCTGGGCCTCGACCAGACCCGGTGGATGGGCGCCTCGCCCACCCTGCCCCGGCCTCACGCCCAGGCTTACCAGCTTTTCGGCCCCGGTTCCCGGGTGGATGTCACCGACCAGATACCGGTGGACTACGCGAACCTTTCGTGGGTCACGACCACTCGGGATGAGAACCGCTTCTTCCGCGCGCTGCTCGACGGCCGCCTACTGCCGGCACGGCAGCTGGCCAAGATGAAGCAGACCGTCGTCGTGAGTGCGGACGTCCAAGAGCTGTGGCCGGACGGCCGATACGGACTCGGCCTTGTCGAACGCCCCCTGGGATGCGGGGGAACCTACTGGAGCCATGAGGGCGGGGACGGCGGCTACATCACCCTCAACGGCGTCACCGATGACGGGCGTCGAAGCGCTGTGGTCTCCATGTCCGAGGCCCGCGGCGACACCAAGGAGCACATATTGGAGCAGGAGAACGCGGCCAGCGCGCTGATCGAACACTCACTGTGTGCCGGGGGCCCCAACACCCGGTGAGCGGAGGTGTCGTCGCTGTGGGCGGTTAGCTCCGCTGGTGCCGCAGACCTGCGCTGCGCACCCCGTTACCTCTCATGGCCCCTTTTCGGCTCACCCCGGCGATGGCCCGTCTTCACCGTCCACACTGCCCCTGTCAGCCCTGACGACGCGCCCGTCTAGAGGTTGTCCCGTAAAAGCTCTGAGGCATGCAGGCTGGCCTGCTCGTTTGCCTGTCATCCGGTGAGGGTGAGGTTGTGCAGGCGGGCGATGCCGGGCATGGCGTGGTGGACGCCGTCGCCTTTGAGTCGGCAGTCGCGCGGGATCTTCCAGGTCTTCATGCGGGCGAAGGTGTGCTCGACGCGGGCGCGGACCTTGCGGTGGGAGGCGTTGTGCTCCTCCTTCCAGGTCGGCAGTTCCTCGTTCTTGTGTCGGCGGTAGTGCGGGATGGTCAGGCCGGTGCCGCGGTAGCCGCCGTCGGCGATCACGGTGGGGGTGGTGCCGGCGGCGGTCTTCGTGCCGGAGTCTTCCCAGGCCCGGCAGTCGTTGCGGTTGCCGGGCAGCGGCTTGCCGACGGCGACGACCAGGCGGGTGTCGGCGTCGATGACGACCTGGTGGTTGGTGGAGTAGCGGTGGTTCTTGCTGGAGGCGGCCACGGTCCGGTCGCGGGTGGGGACCAGTGTGCCGTCCACGATGAGCACGGTGTCCTTGCGGAACCGCCGTCGGGGCTGGAGCGCGAGAGCCGGTCCGAGGTGGGAGACGATCCGGTCGGCCGCCGACTTCGAGACGCCGAACAGCGGGGCCAGTTGGCGCAGGGTGAGGTTGGTGCGCCAGTACGCGGCCACCAGCAGCACCCGGTCCTCCAACGGCAGCGACCACGGCCGGCCCTTGCGGACCGGATCGGCTCCCTCGCGCCGCAGCGCGGTGATCAGCTTGTTGAACTGCCGCGGACTCAGCCCGGTGAACAGACCTGTCCACGAGGGCTCCGACGCCGTGATCACACCAGCCACGGCAAGATCATCTCACCCCTGAACAGCAGTTACGGGACAACCTCTAGGCATCTCTGATGAGGCTTCGCGAAAATCCCCACGGCCGATCTTCGCCTCAGTTCGTTCGCTGGTAAATCGAGTGGGGAGGGTGGGGAGCGAAGAGCGCGTCCTGCCGGTGCTGGTGCGGAAAAGCCGTTGCCCTGGGACCTGTTGGGGCTGATAGACAGGGGTATGGACGACAAGGTCATGCCCTCGGTCGAGCGGATGCTCGCGGAACGCGCCTGCGAGCGCATCATTGTGGACTTCATCCACCGCCTTGACCTCGGCGAGCCAAGTTCGGTGGCCGAGCTGTTCACGCCCGATGGTGTCTGGGACTGGCCTTTCGGGGACCGGCGCATCGAGGGGCGCGAGGCCCTGCGCGCCTACTTCGCCTCTCGCCCGGCGGACAGGCTGTCGCGCCGTCTGATGACGAACATCCTGGTCACGGTGGAGTCCGAGGCGACAGCGCGGGCGGTCTCGTATCTGACGACATACCGGGTCGATGGCTACTCGGGTGGAATGATCGAGCCCAGGCTCCCGGCGAACGTCGGCCACTACGAGGACATCTTCCGGAAGATCGACGGCGCCTGGTTCCTCGCCAGCCGCACTGTCTTCCTTCCCTTCGGCGGCGGAACGGAACGGCTCCCCGTCGCGGATGGATCACCCGCCTGACGACACCGCTTTCCTGGTCCGGCGACCTCAGGTCGCCGGACCCTGGTGATCGGTGAGGGTCAGCCGAAGCAGGCGCGAAGGACGTGGCCGATCTCGGGGACAAGCTCGGCGCGGTGGGCGAGCCGGAGTCGCTGACCTGGCTGAAGGCCACCACGGAGGCGATGCTGCCCAGGATCGACCTGCCGAACCTGCTGTTCGAGGTCCACTCCTGGACCGGGTTCCTCGACTCCTTCAGGCACGTCTCCGACCGGCGCACCCGCATGGAGGGTCTGCTCGTCTCCCTGGTCGCTCTGTTGGTCTCCCAGAGCTGCAACATCGGGCTGACCCCGGTCATCGACCCGAGCAACAAGGCGCTGACCCGCTCGCGGCTCTCGCACGTCACGCGCCCGAGGACGGTGACGAGGAGGAGTAACCCGGGTCAGTCCGGAGCGGTGCCCATTCAAGCTATGAGCAGGCGGAGGCCGAGGTCTGCCGTGTCGAGGTGGGCGAGATCACTGTTGCGCTCGGCCCACCGGCCGGAGTCGAGGTCGTCGCGGAGGCTTCGCACTGCCCGCTGCTCGGCATCCGGCCCGACCCTCGTCCACACCGACATCGCACGGCGGACGTGCTCCTCCAGATACGCCCCCGGTCTGCGCCAGTACGCCTCGAACAGGCCGTCAGTGCAGTCCCAGGGGATGGGCACCGGCTCAGCGCGGGCGCCGATCGCGTCGGCCATCCCCGCAAGTGAGGGAAATTCTGCGAGGACGGTGGCGAACTCGGGCAGGTAGTCGCGGGTAAGCCAGAACCGGTCCTGCCATCCGGGCTCGTCCGTGTCGAACGTCAGCACCACCACGCGGCGGGCCACGCGCCGCATCTCGCGCAGCCCCGCTATCGGGTCCCCCCAGTGGTGAACAGTGGAGACGGCCATCGCGACGTCGAAGGAGTGGTCCCCGAACGGCAGGCTCTCCGCGGCGGCGGCCACGCACGGCGCCGAGCCGGCAGGCCGCTGACGCCGCATGACCTCCGACGGCTCCACCGCGGTCACCTCGCGATCAGTCGGCTCGTAGGAGCCGGTGCCGGCACCGACATTCAGCACCGTCCGCGCGTCCCCGAGCGCGTCCGAGATCTGCGCTGCGATCCGCGGCTCGGTACGCCGCGTCGCCGTGTAAGCGCCGCCGATCGCGTCGTACAGCCGTGCACCAAGCATCCCCAGTTGCTCCTCCGGTGTCACCATCAGTCCCCTCGCCCGTGCCTCAAGTTCCCTGTCAATGGCCGCCACCATGGCGTCAGCACGATCACGCCGCTCCACCAGCAGGCCACGCAGTCGGCGCAGGTGCGCGACCGCGTCGGTGGACGAGTCGCCGACCAGTTCCGCAACCTCCCGCAACCCGAAGCCCAGCCGCCGGTAGGCCAGCACTTCCCTCAGCCGCTCGACGTCACCCGCTGAGTAGGCCCGGTACCCACCCGCGGTTCGCGCCGACGGACGCACGAGCCCGATCTCGTCATAGTGATGCAGCGTGCGGACGCTCACGCCGGCCAGTTCGGCCACGCGCCCCACGGTCCAGTGATCTTCCACGGCACCGACTATGCAGCCTGACGTCACGTGAGGGTCAAGAGCCGCACTCATGACCCGCAAGAGCCGACGCGGAGCCGTAGCCGCACGCCGCGTTACTGTCAGAAACGGCCCTTTGCCCGAGCAAGATCAAAAGCGGTGGTCCGGCGGGCGTGAAGTGTCGTTCCGGTTCGCAGAACCCGTTCTCACGCAAAGGTGATTCCGGAGCACTTCTGAGAATGGTTTGTGACAGCATCCGGAGCATGACGGGCCCTCAAGAGGCTTCTTCGAGCGACACGGACGACGTCGAGCGCCACCCCTGCCCGCGCTGCCGGGCCGAACCCGGCTCGCCGTGCCGCTCGCGCTCCGGCGCGGTCGCCGGCACCTACCACACCGGCCGCTTCACCAAGGTGCCCCGACTCGCCAAGCTCCTACGCGTGCCCACCCCCGCCGACCGCGGGCCCGGCCAGCCGTGGCGCCCCGGTACCCCGGTCCCGCTCGCCCTCGCCCCGGACACCCCGAGCGCTGACATCCGCATCGGGTACGCCCGCTGCTCGACGCTCACCCAGGAACTCCAGTCCCAGCTCGACGCCCTCGCCAAGCACGGCATCGACCGTGACAAGGTGTTCTCCGAGAAGATCAGCACCCGGGTCCGGGTCCGCCCCCAGTTCGAGGCCGCGCTCGCGCTGGCCCGCCAGATCAAGGCCCACGCCCCGCACTGCCGGGTCATCTTCACCGTGTACGAGATGAAGCGCCTCGGGCGGGACGCCGCGGAACTCACCGCGCTCGCCGACCACCTCACCGCTTACGGCCTGGTCCTGGAGATGCTTGCCGGACCCCTGCCCGGGATGTACGACCCCAGCGGGCCCGGCCGCCTGCTGTTCGCGTTCTTCGCCGCGATGGCGGAGACCGAGCGGGAGAACATCCGGGAGTCGACCCTCGAAGGACTCGACGCGGCAGCCCGCAAGGGCAAACACGGCGGCCGGCCGCCCGTCATCACCGAGGACATGCTGCACACCGTGCTCCGGCGCCGGGCGAACGGGGAGTCGGTCGAGCAGATCCAGCCCGACCTGATCATCCCCACCGGCAAGCGCAAGGGGCAGGCCCCCAGCGTCGCGAGCATCTACCGGGCGCTCGCCGAGCACGAGAAGCAGAAGGCGTACCCCGAAGCCGTCGCCCAAGCGCACGCGGACTTCGCCGACCTCCAGGACGCCGACGACATCCCCCGCTCCCGCCGAGTCCGCATCCGACGCCCGGACGACCCGCTCACCCCGACACCGGCCGGACCATGATCGATCTCAGCGACACTTCCTGTACCGCAACTACTCACACCCGGATCTCTCCTCCAACGTCGGGGCCAGCACAGCACTCCGGACGAAACGTGATCACGCAACGGCCCCTGGTGGTGGAGTTGTCCGATCGCCAGACGCCCCGGACAGGGAATAGCTGCCGAGAACCATGAAGTTGACCCGAACATGTGGAGCAGCGAACACCTCGACCTCGACGCCTACCTCGCCCGCCTCGGGTACGAGGGCGACCGGACGCCCACTCTCGAGACGCTGAGCGCCCTGCAGCGCGCACACGTGCTGACCGTGCGCTGGGACACCCTCGACAGCTTCCTATACCGCCAGGTGCGGCTCGACGTGCCCTCGGTCCAGGACAAGCTAGTACGCCGGAGCCGGGGCGGTTATTGCTACGAGCACGTCGTGCTCTTCGCCGCCGCGCTGGAGAAGATCGGGTTCCGCTTCACCGCCGTCTCCGGCCGGGTGCAGCTGGGCGCGGACTCCACCAACCCCCGCCCAGCGACCCACGCGATGCTGATCGTGGACCTGGACGGCACACGCTGGCTGAACGACATCGGCTTCGGCGACAGCCCTCTGGAGCCCATCGAACTGGTCGACGGCGGCCGCAGCCAAGCGGACCCGTGGCCGTACCTACTGCGCTGGCAGGACATCACTCACGGCTCCCCAGGCTGGGCGGTGCACCATCGCAGGGGCGATTCGAAAGGGTCAGAAGGCTGGGTGGTGCGGCAGGTCTTCACCGAAACCCCCCAATACCCCGTCGACTATGCGGTCGGCAACCACTTCGTGGCCACGCATGACCACTCCCCGTTCGTCACCCGCCCGTACATACAGCGGCGGGGCACGGACCGGTACGACACGCTCGACGCGCTGGTCTGGACGACGGAACGCCCGGGCCGGGACCGGGTGACGGAAACCGTCGTGCCGCACGAGGTGCCCAAGCTGCTCGACGACGTCTTCGGGATCCGCACGGACCCTGAGGAAGCCAGCCTGCTGGTGACCCGGCTAAGGGAACTGGACTTTGTCCGGCACCGCCCCGAACCCACGCCCCGGTGAAGCGGCTCTGATCAGCCGCTCAGTCGCCCAGGCGCTGCCACGGACACAGCCGCCCGAGAAGATAGCTCGCCGCGAGCGCGGCGACCCCGGTAACGACGACGCCCATCACTACCAGCGCATGCCGATGGCGGAGAGCAGTTCGTGTCCAGGAGCGGTTTTTCTGATCTGTAGTTGGTGCTCTGGCCTGTACTGATCAGTTTGTGGTGTGGCGGTGAGTGGGGGTGTCAGTGGTTGCAGTGCTTGTGGGTGCGGCTGGGAGCGGGGATCTGGCCTGCGGCTTTGTCAGTTAGCTGGTTGCGTGATCAGGCCGTGTCATCGCGGCGTCCGTCCGGCAGTCTTGGCAGGCTTTCGTTGACCTGGATGAGGTCCGCGTTCTGGACGGGAGAGTTTTCCTGGGCCTGGTGTTTGAGATGGGCCCGTTCCTGGCCTGCGTGGTCCTCGACCTCGTCGCGGTGGACGCCGCGGTCGACCTCCCGCTCGCCGAGCGGCTGCGGGCCTGGCTGCGGATCGCTGCTGCGGATCAGCACTTGCACGACCGGGTGCTTGCCGCCCACCCACCTGCCGACACCGACGCTGCGGACGTGGGGGAGTGGTGGGGTCGGGCGGGCGAGGCCGCGGTGCGGCTGTTGGCCGGCTGCCCGACCCCGGTAGGCGCCTGGCTGGCCGCCCTCGTGTCGGATGCCTGCCCGTCCGAGCGGGCTGTCGGCCTGCATCATCGGGCGCAGGCGGTACTCGGTCCGGCCTCCGCCGTCGAGGAGATCGACCAGGTCCTGCCCGCCGCCGGCATGGACGAGGCCGGTTGCCGGGACGAACTGCTCGCCTCCTGGTTACGTGTCTGGGCCTGGTCGCCGGTCCTCCTCGTGCCGCTGCTGGCCGGCTTCGCGCTGCTGCTGGCCGCGCTGCGCCAGTGGGGGCCGGTCGGCACGCCCCGTGGACCGCCGTCCGCCCGCACTCGCGCCATCACACCAATGTCGCCGTTGGGGATCTGCGGGAGCCGGCCGCCTAGGCCGGCCCGCTCGCGGTCGCCGCCCTTGTCTTCGCCCCGGAAGCGGGCGCCGTCGGCTACGCGATCGTGCTGCTGCGTCTCATGGCGGCCGCCCCCGCTGCCTGGACCGCCGACGTCCCCCATGTGCTCGCCGTTCTGGCCCGGCCGGAGCTTGCCGCGTTCTACCTCGCCGCCGCGAACGCCGCTCGCCACTCCGGCGCCTTTCCCACCGGGGTGGCCAAGGCCGCTCTCGCCGCTCTCACGCTGAGCCGCGCCCTGCCTGCCCCCGTCTCCCAGGTTCCCGACGCGGCGGAGTTCGCCGGCCGGGCGTGGTCCGGTCTGCTGAGCTTCGTGTGGCGCACCGGTACCGGCCTCGGCGGTGACCAGTCGGCTGTCCTCAACCACCTGCACTTCCTCGCTGAGCCCCTCACCCGCCCCGCCCCACCGCCGCCCGTCGGCGCCCCGGCAACGCCCCTGCCCGGCACTACCGGCTTGGCCGACGACAGGGTGGGCGCGCAGGAGCCGAAGCAAGCGCTTGACCGTGCAGGCGGAACCGCGCGCCCTGCCACCGGCGTCTGTCGCCGACAAGAGCGCACATCTACTGGACAGGACATGAACCCCTCTTCAGGCACCAGCACCGGCGCCGTCGGATGCCTCCTTGCCGGCTTGGGCGCGGCCACTGCCGCCCTTGCGTGGGCACCCCGGGCTGCGGTCAATGTCGAGGGTGGGTTCGAGGGGCATGCCCGTGATCTGAGCGTGCTCGTCATCGATCTCCCGCTCGTTCTGCTCGGCGGTGCTCTGGTTCCGCTTCTGGCCTGGGTGATGACAACCCGCTGGGTGGGCCGTCCCTGGATTGCGACACTCGCCGCCCTGGCCGCGCTCGCCCTTGGAGTGTGGGGACTTCTGGAGTGGTGGACTCCCCGCCAACCTCCCCACCCCGGTTACGGACACGGCATTTAGACGTCATCTCATTTGGCCGTATTGACCTGGAGCTCAGGTTTACCGAGGCATGTATCTGACCTGCAGGGTGCGCAATACTCCACGAGTGACTATGCCGATCGGCCCCGTGATCCTCTTCGATGACGATTACTACATGTATGTCCTCCAAGACCGAGCCTTCGCCGAGGCATGGTGGGAGATGCCCGATGAGTACGTCTGCGGGTTCGATGCTCTGGCCAGACCGTTGCGCATGACGGGTGAGCCACATCAGGTCACCCTTGAGCTCACGGGTGATGAGCCGGCCGAGGCAGATCTGCGCCGTCTCGTCACTGACCACTACCAGCGGTTTCTGCATGAGCAGGCGCCGCCTCAAGCGTCCGATCTTGCAATGTTCGTGGCAGGGCTGCCGAAGCCGCCGGCGGGACGGCGCGGCACCGGCCTGGCCATCGTCTGCGCCACCGGGCAACTCGCCCGAACGCGCCCGGATGACGGCTGCGTTCGGCGCCGGAGTGGTCCTCATCGACCAGCTGCCCGGGTGTTCCAGAACACCGAGAGACCTCGACCCCGAGCTACAGAGGCTCGGGGTCTCATGCTGTCCCGCATGCGGGCAAGAGGGGCGCCGTCTCGCGCCGTGCGTCAGCGGCGTTCGATGCTCTGTCCCCTGGTGACCGCCTTGTTGCGTGGGGACTTGCCTGGCTTTATCGACGAGTCCTGACACCGGTTGTCGATCGGTGACGACACCATCCGGTGTTCGCGGAAAGTCCGAAGTCGAAGGTCGATCTGTTCGCGGCGATCCGCCGTGATGTCCGGGCGGGGATGCCGAGCCGGGCCGTGCAGCGCAAGTGCGAGGTGGGATTCCGGACGGTGGAGGCGCCATGGAGGCCGTCTGGCCGGAGCCCCGCAAGACGCTGCCGCCCCGCAAGCGTGGCTCGACGCCTTCAAGCCGGCCATCGACCAGATGCTGTGGGCGGATCCGGACGCGCCGCGCAAGCAGCGGCATACCGTCAAGCGGATCTTCGACCGGCTGCTGGACGAGCACGGTGCGGTGGAGGTGACCTGTCCGATGGTGCGGGCTCATCTCGCTGCTCGCCGGCCGCAGATACGGATCGAGGCGGAACGCGGGCCGCTGAACGCGTTCATCCCACAGACCCACATGCCGGGGGCCGAGGCCGGGGTCGACTTCGGCGACGTACCGAATCCTGCCGACTCGCCCTCGCCCGGGCCCGAGCCGCAGCATAGAACTCCGCCAGCTGACCTCAAGGCCGGAGGCGCCGAGCCCCAAACCGGTGAGGCACGGGCATGATGCCTCCTATGACGAAAGAATCTTCCGAACCGCGCCGCCCGTCTTTGCTGTGGGAGCAGCACTGCTGCCTGCCCCTGGACAGACGCGCAGATGTCGGCCGGACGCGATCGAGCACGTCGACCACGACAAGCGGCTGTGGCGCCGCGTCTACCCGCCCACCGGCCGCGAGGGCCTGGTCCCCCTCGCGTTCGTGTTCGCCGACACCACCGAGGCCAAGGTCGCCCACACGGTCGCCGCGCCGGAGGAGGCCGGCCGCCGCTACTGGGCGCCGCGCCGGTACGACTCCCTCTACGAGAAGGCCATCACCGCGCTCGACTACCGCCAGGCGGTCCCCGTCGTCGTCACCACCCTGGAAAAGCTCCAGGAGCACGGCGCCGGGGCGGCGGTGTGGCGGCGCCTGGGACGGACCGGGGAGCAGACGCTGACGGACGCGCTCGACAACCCCGACGGCCACGCCCTCTACCGCGCCCAGGAAGCCCGCGCCGACGAGGAGGACAAGCAGCGCCGGGCCGCCGAGCGAGAGGCGCAGCGCCCGGTGTGCACGCGGTGCGGGCGGAAGTTCAGCGACGAGCGATGGGAAGAGATCACCGTGCACCGGACCGCCGTCCGGGCCGGGGACAGGGCGGTGTGCGGTCTGTGTCGCGCCGACGATGTCGCCCGCCAGGAGGCCGCCGCCGAAGCCGCCCGCCTCGCGGCCGCCGCGCCGTCGGAGCCGCAGGACGGTCGCGAGCCGGAGAGGGGCCGCGGCTGGTTCCGCCGGCGGACCTGACCGTGCAAGCCCGCTGTGCGGTCGGCAGCCGCCAGGCCGCACAGCGGGGCCGGTCTCGAAGTCACCGCGTCACCGGGCGGGACGGGCTGGCCGATCTAACGGCGCCAGCCCACCGCAGGTCCTGCACAGGGCCGTAAGGGAACCGGTGGTTCGTGGCTTCGGTCGGCGCTGTGCCAGGACGACCCGACCCGTCAGTCGTCTGTGTCCGGGGTGTCTGTGTCGCTTGGTTCGGCCTTCGGATCCGAGCTGTCGTCGACGTCGGAGTTGAAGGCATCTTCGTCATCGTCGTCTGTGTCAGTGGTTTGGATTCCCGCTGCCAGCGCTGCTGCTGCGATCTGGTTGAGGTCTGTCTGCGGGAAGAGGCCGCTGTAGTCGACCTTTGGTACGAGGTAACTGAAGTCCATCGGGGGGACCAGCCCGCTGAA
Organism: Streptomyces sp. NPDC014882; assembly: GCF_043081325.1. Classification (NCBI taxonomy): domain Bacteria; kingdom Bacillati; phylum Actinomycetota; class Actinomycetes; order Kitasatosporales; family Streptomycetaceae; genus Streptomyces; species Streptomyces sp. NPDC014882. The sequence goes on along the minus strand of NZ_JBIBWL010000024.1, from coordinate 8,041 downwards.
GTCGGGCTTGGGCAGCACGCTGGCGATGTCGAGCGTGGGCATTGACGCTCTGATCTGCTCGAAGAAGCCCAGATCGACCGGGGGGACCACGCCGGAGAGGCTGCGGGTCAGGGCGCTGGCGACATCGAGTGTGGGCATGACATCGGCGAACAGGTTGCCACCGGAAGAGTGGAACATCTGGTTGCGCACGACCTGCGCCATGCGGGCAGCTCTTGCCTTCAGCTTCTTCAGGATCTCCATGCACCGCGCGTCCGCCGTGTCCGGGAGCGCGGGCTCGCCGGGGGTCAGCAGGGTCGGCGCCTCGTCCCCGTCGTTCGCGGAGAAGAGGACCTTCATCTCCCAGACGCACGACACGTACCGCACGTCCTCGCTGTCGCCGTTGACGGCTGCCCCGTACAGCAGCCATCGGGTGTTGGCCGTGTACCAGATGCTGTCCTCGATCTCGTGGCCGAGGACGTTCGTGATGCTCAGCAGCTCGGCTTCGGGAGAGGCCAGCCACTGGCGCCACTGCACGGAAGCTTCGGAGCTGTCCAGGCCGATGAATCCGATCGGCGAGCTGAGTACCTCGACCGCGGTCTGTGCCACCCGCTTGCGGACGGACAGCGACTTCAGCAGCTCCTCGGCGGCTGCTTCGGCGTCCTGACCGGACACCTCCTTGGTGAACTTCGAGACGACCGCGTTGAAGTCGGTGAGCCGATTGAGCCGGCCCTCCAGACCGCGTACGTCCTCGTTCATCGGATAGGGATAGGTGACCCCGTCGCCGAAGTCCTTGGTGTTGTTCGTGACGAAACAGACTTCCTCGTCCGGGTTTTCCCTCATGTACTCGAGGATGGAGAACCAGACCGCCGCGTCACGGCCGCCCTCCGACCGGTCCTTGGTCGCCTTCGCCGGCGGAAGGGCCATGGCCTCTCGCGACAGAGCCCTGCGGGCGGCCTCCCCGCTGGTGTCGATGACCTCGAAGATCTCCTCGTACGCGCTGCGCCAGTGTGCAACGAGACGTTCCAGATCGAGCGGCTCCAGGGAGCTCTCCAACTCCCATGGCAGTGCTTCGTTCAGCTTCGCCAGGGTGTTCACGACAGTTCGGTACTTGTCGGGGTAGTGCTTCGTCTGGTGGGCGACCAGCTCCTCCATGACCATCCACGGTACGGCCACCTTGTGATGGCCCGACTGCCGCAGCTTGCGGATGATGTCGGCCCGAGGACCGGACGGGGGGAGAAGGTTCACCGCGTTCGTATCAAAGATGATCAACCGTGCCTCCATTGTGCTGACAGGCATCATCTCGTGCGACTCCCCACCGGCTCTAGGTCGGATCCGCAACCCGGAACGGTGCCCCGAGCCTGTGGTGAGGGCCGCCGACGGCACTCACCACAGGCTTACCATCACGCTCACCCCCGGCCTTGGCGCAGCCCGCCCCGCACTGCTGTGACCTGCGAGGGTCATTGCTTGGGTCACTCACCACGGCGTCTGACGCAAAGGGCCGGCCTTGCCGCGCCCGCTGTGCCCGGGTACTGACCCGGCGCCTGGTGCGCGTACGGCTCAGGTTGCGCCATCGGTTGCGCGGTAGGCTGCGCCGCCGGTTGCGTCACGGGTTGCACGCCTTACCAAGTCGGTCCCGCGTCTGCGCAGGCCAGGGGCCGTGGGTCAGTCGATCTGGCCGCCGACACCTTCCCTGTAGGGGCAGGGGAGGTGTCCTTCTCCTCTCACACGGCGTGGGGCGGGCTGCCCGTCGCGCGGAACAGGCACCGAAGTCCCCGTGCCACCGCGCGGGACGGGCGGGCCCACCCAGCGGGCACGGCCCGAGGAGGCCCTACACAGGGCTGTATGAGACGTAGCCGAGAAGAGACCGCGCTCCAGGATCTGCCGGGCGACCTGTGGCACGCCCTGGCCCAGCTCCATCACACCCATCCCGACATCGTGGGCCGCGTCGGGCCGCTCGCCCGCCCGGCCGGGCTGCTGTCCTTCGCCGCGGCCGACGACACCGTCCTCGCGGCCCGCGTGCAGTTGTCCGGCGCGGAGTCGATGCGCGAGGTGAACGAGACGCTCCGCGCGGTCACCGGGGGCATGCAGGCCCACTTCACCGGCCCCGGCGTCGCGCTGGAGGTCACCCTCGGCAGACGGCAGGAGCTCCCGCTCCACGAGGCCCACATGGTGGGCCTTACCCGGCTCTTCCGTCACGCCGCCGGCACCGTCGGCGCCCGCAGCACGTCGGGAAGCGGCCTGTGCTTCCACTGCAGCGGGACCGGACGTGCCCGCCTCCTGTGGGAGCCGGCTGCCGGGCACACGTGAGCGGCACGCGAGAAGAACGCCCGCGTCCTACACCGCCCTTCCGGACGGTGCGGGACGCGGGCGGGCGGAAGGACCTCGGAGGCTTACGCCGTCACGATGCCGGTTCCGAACGCGACGAAACTTTCTAGTCCTGGCCGCCGTGTCCACTTACCTTGGCCGCTATGGGAAACAACGTGTCCAGGCGCCACCACCTGCTTCCGCAAACGTGGCTGGAGGGCTTCGCACGAAACGGGCTCCTCACCGGCAGACGCAGAGCAGCCAGCCATGACTTTCCCATCTCAGTCGTGGACGCCACGGTGATCGGCCAGTTCTACAGCAATCCCATGCCGGAGCAAGGGGAAGACGGCCAGGAGGTCGAGAGGTTCCTGGCTGTCGAGATCGAAGGGCCTGGTGGCACAGCCCTCCAGGCCATACGCGCGGGCTGCTGGCCAGTGGAGCGGGACGATGAATCTGCGCTGGTCCGTCTCCTGGCGCATCAACTGGCTCGCTCGCAGGCGTTCCGCAAGCTGGGCAAGCACGTGGAAGACCACCTGCTGCCGCTCATCACCGCGAGCGAGATCGCGAGTTACATGGACGAGAAGGCCGATCAGCCCCTCTCGCCTCGGGACCGCAAGCGCGTCATCGAAAGCATCATGCGCAACCCTCCCGCCCTGGAGGGGCTTCTCGATCCGCGGCGCGACCTGCGTCAGCAGCTTAGAACCGCTGATCAGCTGGAGCAGGAACTGGCGAACTGGCAGATGGTTCTGCTGCGCGCCGACCGTCCGCTCCTTCTCCTGGCTGATGGTGGAGTCGTGGTGAAACAGGCGGATGGCGCATTTTCCCCCTATCCGCCGGTGCTGCCTGAGGATGCAGAACTGCTTGCACCACTGGCCCCTCACCTTCTGCTGGTCCTTACGCAGCGACCTGAACGCCATGCTGACCGACAGCTCACGCCGAAGAAAGCCGGCAGGGCAAACCGTGGGGCCCTGGCCCTGTGCCATGACGCCATCTACCGGCATCCGGAGCACTCCTGGCCGAAGGGCGCGACATTGTTGGCGGAGCCCCCGTCCTTGCGTCCTCCCTCCATCACGATCTCCCTAGCCGCGGAACAGGGACCTGAGCAGCCGATGAGTCATGCGCCGATCGCTCATCAAAGACTTGCGCAGCTGGTTAGGAAACTGGGCGGCTAGGACCGGACAGTCAGCTTCGGCGGCATGAGACCCCGGGCCCGCACAGGGCCAGGGGTCTCACGGCTGCACAGGAGCGGTCAGAAGTCGTCCCCGTAGCCCTCCCGATCGGAGGGCGGTCCGAGCTGCTCGATGAGGTCGCAGGTGCACGTACCGCCTTCGTACAGCTACCCGTCGCACTCCTCGTGGTGCTCCCGCACCCGCCGCTTCGTCGGGGTCGCCGTCGGCGCGGGCTGCGGGGTCGGCGGTTCCGGAGCGGTCTCGACGGCCGGCACCACGCCCGCCCACTCCACGCCCAGCCCAGCAAGCGCTGCCCGCTGTTCGGCGGTGAGTTTGTCACGACGGGTCTTGGTGTTGGAGACCCATACGCCGAGCTTGTGGTGGTGTTCCTGGCCGTCGATGACGACGCGTTCGACGTGTTCTCTCGGTACTACCTTGTGGGCGCCCTCGCGCTGGATCCACTGCGTGAGGGCCGCCAGCCCGCGTTGGAACGCCTGCGATGCCTTGCTCTGCCCCTTCGTCGCCCTCTTGGTGGCCGGGGCGGGAGAGGGCGTCTCGAGCGGCACGATGCCCAGCGCGGTCAGCCGTTCCTGCTGCTCGGGCAGGAGCCGTGCCCAGGTGCCTGGTTGTTTCTGCTGTTGGAGCCACTTGCCGATGTCGTCGCCGTCCATGCGCACGCCGGGCTGGAGGTCGGGCAGTACACCACCAGGCTCGTCTTCCGCGAGGTCGGCGAGGTGGCGGTAGTGGCGCTGCCAGTTGAGCGGCCAGGGGCAGTTCCAGTCCGGGTCGATCTCCGTCAGCTGCGCCGCGCGTGCGGCGGCCCGCTCCGGGTCCTTGCCCAGACCGCCCTTCCGGCGGAGGTTCGCCATGTGCTGGCCGACCGGGACCATCGCCTCGCCCTCTCCCCACACGGCATCCTGCCGCGGCGCGAGGTGCCCGGTTGCCCGCCGGTACGAGCGGAGCGCGGCGAGCTTGTTCTCCCACGCTTCCTCGCCGGGTTCCCAGACCATCCCGGCCTCCGGCGCTTCGAGGAGGACCTTGCGCCGGTCCTCCAGTTCCCCGGCCCGCAGCGCTTTGCGCTGCTGGTGGACCCATCGCCCAAGTGGAAACGCCTTCGTCGCTCCGACTTCGACCTCGACGTCGTAGGGGACGGCGTAGACGCCGGTGATCTCGTTCTCCTTCCGCCAGCGGATCAGGGCCTGGTAGCCCTCCAGCCACACCAGCGACTCCGGCCGGTAGACCCGGGTGCGCAGGAAGGCCGCGATGGTCGCGGCGTCGCGCGGGCTGGAGAAGTGGAGCAGGGCGGACTCGGCAGCGGCGTCGGTGTCGTCCTGCTCCTGGTCCTCGCCGTTGCCCTCTCCGCCGGCCCCGACGATCCGCCCGTCCTCATCGCGCTGGAGGTGGACCTTGCGCTGCCCGTGGGTGAGGGCGCGGGAGGCGAGCTGCTCGACCAGGCGCTCATCATGCGAGCGCAGGCCCTGGAGCACCGCCACGAGCGGCTTGAAGCTGGCGGAGGCGACCATGTCAGTGGGGTCCTCGCCGGGCTCCAGGAACACCGGCACGATGATGCGAGCGACCTTCGTGGAGCCGTCGCGGTTCAGCCTGAGCGCGCGGCCGATGTTCTGCACGATCTCGACCTGGGAGCCGCGGGTGTCCGCGAAGCAGACGGCTTCTACACCCCGTTCGCCGGTGATGTCGACGCCCTCCCCGAGCACGCGAACGCTGGCGAGGAACGCCCGGTGCACCCGGCGGCCGGCCGCGTCGATGCCGTTGGCGAACTGCCGCAGCACCTCGCGCCGTTCGGACACGAGGTGGTCGCCGCACAGCCATGCCGACCACACCCGGTCCGGGGGTACGTGGCGGCCGGCCTCGAGTTCGTAGAATCCGGCGTCGATCGACGACGCAGGGAGCTTGTCGGCGGCGGCCAGGCCGGCGTCGGTGGCGTCGTTGACGTACAGCGCGGCGGCGGTCTCGGGCAGCTTCTCTGCGAACGCGGCGGCTTCCTCGACTTTCTGGTGGAAGGTCATGACCGTACGCAGGTTGTACGCGGCGGCGTGTTCTAGGAGTGCGGTCTGCAGGAGTGCCAGGCGCCGGCCCCGCCGGGCTTCCTCGGATTCCCCGAGGGCGGGGGAGGGGTCGTGGATCTCGAGTACGTCGATCTCGAACCCGGCGAGGATCTCGCGCTCGATCGCCTCCGAGAGCCCGAGCTCCGCTCCGGGGAGCCATGCGCCGTAGGTGCCCTCCGGGTCGTCGGCCATGCTCGCGATTTCCAGCTCCTGGCCGGCCGTCCCCTTCTGTGGCCGGGGCGAGGCGAGGATGCGTGGGGTGGCGGTGAGGTAGAGCCGGAAGTCAGCGGAGATGCGGGTGTTGTCGTGGATCGCTGCCCATGGCCTGCCAAGATCGCCTGCGGTTGAGTGGGCCTCATCGATGATGGCGAGCGAAAAACCGTCCATGCGCTGGCCGTACAGCCGCTCTCCGCCCGCCAGAGCGGCCTCCAGCGGCCCGCGAACGCGTCCCTGGCCCGTTGTGTCCTCGAAGTCCTCGCGGTCCACGAGAGAGGCGTACGTGGCGAACACGATGACCGGCCCGTGCCCGGCCCACAAGGCGAGCTGGATCGGGTTGGTGGTGGTGCGCACCCCCAGCTCGTTCAGCACCGCGTCATTCTCCAGTGAGCACACCGCAACCATCGGGGCCCGGTGCCCCACAAGGCGCCACGCCTGGGCGGTCTGCACGAGCAGGTCCAGGGTCGGTACGGTGACGAGGATCCGCCCGCCCGGGAAGCACTCAAGGGCGCTCGCGGCGGTGGTGATCGTCTTACCTGATCCGGTGGCAGACACCAGTGTGCCTCGCGCCCCCCGTGCGAGGACAGATGATCTTGCAAAGAATTTGACCCATTCTCGAATTGCTTTCTTTTGGGTCACCTGATGTTCCCGGAGGCTGATCACGGAACTCATCTCTTTCTTTTTCCGGGGGACATCAGATTCCTCCACCACGAGCTAGAAGAAGCCGCGGGCCCGGTGGAGGCAGAAGCAGGTAGCGGGTACCGGTCGATCCCGCCGCGCGCGGGCAACTCGTCCTCGAAGTCGCAGGTGGCTACGGCTTTGAAGCCGCAGCGCCACAGCGCTTCGAGCGCAGCCGTGACGGCCTGCACCACCTCGGCCGGTGCTGCTGCGGGGGCCTCGCACTCGAGCACGGTCGGCCATTGAAGGAAGTCGAAGGGGTGGGCGCGCCGGCCTGTGGCGTAGTCGTTGTGCTCGCCGGCCATGCGCACTGGCCCGACGGTCAGCTCCGGACCGTCGTCCTCGAGGCCGAGGGCCTCCCGAAGCCGGCCCACGACCCGCGAGGCGGCCACCGCATCCACGTAGATCAGGGCGTCGCTGTAAACGGAACCCGAGCCGAAGGGCGAAGACCCGCGATCATTTGCCACGCGCACTCCCTGGAGTTCCCTCCGCTGCGAGGCCAAGGAAGTGCTGGAGCAGCCGCTTGGCCGGCTCGTGGCCGTAGCACTCGGCGATCTGCAGCGGAGTCCGCCCATCGGCAGCCGGCAAGCGCGGGTCGGCACCATAGGCCAACAGCAGCGCCGTGCCTGCCGTGTGCAGGGGATGCCCCGACTGCAGATGACTGTCCCCTTCCAGGTCGATCGCATGAGTCAGCAGCGTGAGGCCGAAGCACACCTCGTTCGGGTCGGCCTCGGAGTCCAGGAGCACGGCGAGGGTCTCGTAGTCACTCATCTCCACGGCTTCGTGCGCCGGTGTCCACGACTCCACCTCAGCAGAGAAGTCCGGCCTCAGTACATCGGGACCCATTGCGCCCTTCCCCTTCTCCATCGACCCGGCCAGGTCATGACCGTCAGAGCAGCAGACGGACCACGGGCACAACGCGCCGGTTGATACGTCCGTCCCCTGAACCCTGCCACCGGGTGCCCCCGCCTTACGCCAACACTACATGCTGCATCAAATCAACACAGCCAAGACCTCACAGAGAATCAACCCTTACATCACGGGTACTCCCCACCCATCACCATCCACCACTTCAAGGAGAGAGCCATGACCCCCCAGACCGGAAACACCCAGGGCAACCGATTCTGCAAAGCGTGCGGTACGCCGGCCGAAGACGGGAAACTCTGCAAGCACTGCGGCACCGTCCTGGACCTACCCGACGATGCCGGACTGGTCGAAGACCAAGGTGCAGGAGTACGACGTGAGTTCGAGACACAGACTCACCCGCAAGAACACAAGTGATCGAACAACCCGAAGCGAGAACCCTCAGAGTACCCACGCCCCTCGCAGCCAGCCAGGCCCGCGTCAGCGGGCCTTCAGTCCTGAAGGCGCAGCCGTAAGGACTCCAGGGCGGGGGAGCGCAGCGGACCCGCCCTGGAGTCTGGAGCGAAGCGAAAGACCCCAAGGGGGCGCAGCCCCCGCAGCTCCGAGAGCGCAGCGAACGGAGCATCACCGTGCCTGCAAAGCAGGCACGGTGAGCGGGACGCGCAGCGTCCCGCCAGCGCTCCCGCGGAGCGGGAGCGCAACACCCGCGCGCAGCGCGGGTGTTCGCTTGCACATCGCGCAGCGATGTGGTACCCGCTCCGCGGG
>NZ_JBIBWL010000023.1:0-52835 GCF_043081325.1 Streptomyces sp. NPDC014882 | reverse complement strand
ATGATCGAGATCCGCAAGCAGAACCCCGCCTTCGGCCTCGGCTCCTTCACCGAGCTGCCCTCCTCCAACCCGGCCGTCCTCGCCTTCCTGCGCGAGGCCCCACCGAACGGGGAAGAGGGGGACGACCTCGTCCTGTGCGTCCACAACTTCTCCCGCTTCGCCCAGCCCACCGAACTGGACCTGCGCAGCTTCGACGGGCGCCATCCCGTCGAACTGTTCGGCGGGGTCCGCTTCCCCGCGATCGGTGAACTGCCTTACCTGCTCACCCTCGCAGGGCACGGTTTCTACTGGTTCCGGCTCGCCCGAGCCGCATCCCGCGTCGGCCGGCGCCTGTGAGCGTGCGCCGAGGGAAGGACGCGTCACCATGCAGAAGACCGCATCTCTGAGCCCGGGCAGTGCCGTCGGCGTCCGCTCCACGGGGACCCTCGGGGCACTGCTGCGCGACTGGCTGCCCCGGCAGCGCTGGTTCGCGGGCAAGGACAGGCCCCTCAACGACCTGCGTCTGCTGTCCATGACGGAGCTGTATCCGGGCTGTCTGCACCTGCTGGTGCAGACCGGCCAGTCGGGGGTGCCCTCACCGGGCGGCACTCCCCCGCCGGGTGACTGCTACCAGCTGCTCCTGGGCATCCAGGAGCACCTGTCCCCGCGGCTCGGCCGGGCCCTGATCGGCAGGGTCGAGGAGGGGGCGCTGGCCGGGCTGACCGTGCACGACGCGTTGCAGGACCCCCGGTCGGCGCACCTGCTGCTGGAGCGGCTGCGGCATCCGGGACCGCTGGGGCCGCTGTCCTTCGAGTCCGACCCGTCGGCCCGGGTGCCGGCGGGGCTGGCGCCCCGGCTGCTGGAGGCCGAGCAGTCGAACACGTCGCTGGTCTACGGCGACGCGTTCATCCTGAAGGTGTTCCGGCGGATCCAGCCCGGGGTGAACCCGGACCTGGAGGTGCCGGTCGCGCTGGCGGGGCAGGGATGCGGCCGGGTGCCGGCGCCGGTGGCCTGGTACCGCACGACCCATCCGCAGGAGGCGACGCTCGGCGTCCTCCAGCCGTTCCTGCCCGACGCCTCCGACGGCTGGACGCTGGCCCTGGACGCGCTGGCCCGCAGGGAGGACTTCACCCGGCAGGCCCACGCGCTGGGCGGGGCCACCGCGGAGGTGCACCTCGCGCTGGCCGCGGCCTTCCCCGTCGGACCGCTCGGCGACAACGCGCGGACGGCGGCGGGGATGACCGAGCGGCTGGAGGCCGCCGCCCACCACGTACCGGCCCTGCGCCCCTACGTCCCCGGACTCACCAGCGCCTTCGGCGCCCTGGCCGCCTGCGATCCGGGCCCGTCGGCCCAGCGCATCCACGGCGACCTGCACCTGGGCCAGGTGCTGCACGCCGGACGGGAGTGGTTCGTCATCGACTTCGAGGGCGAACCGTCCCGGCCGCTCGCCGAGCGGCGCAGCGCGCACTCCCCGGTCCGGGACATCGCGGGCATGCTGCGCTCGTTCGACTACGCCGCCCGGCAGCGCCGTCCCTGGCGCCCCGAGTGGGCCCGCCGCTGCCGGGAGGCGTTCTGCGCCGGGTACGCGGAACGCGCCGGCTGGGACCCCCGCAAGAAGCACGCCCTGCTGCGTGCGTACGAAACCGACCGTGCCGTCTACGAGGTGCTGTACGAGGCACGGCACCGTCCCGACTGGCTACCCGTACCCATGGCGGCGATCGAACGACTCGCCGTCCGAGGAGGCTGACCGATGGCTCTGCGTGACTCTTCCCCGCCCGAGTCGGCCGGCCCCCGCCCGCCGGTCGCGCCCGCGCTCGACCCCGCCGACCGGGACCGCCTGCTGGCGGGCGCGCACCACGACCCGCACGCCCTGCTGGGCGCCCACCCGGTGCCCGGCGGCGTGCTGTTCCGGGCGCTGCGTCCCTTCGCGCGCTCGGTCGCCGTCCTGGTGGACGGCGCGCGCACCCCGCTGGTGTCGGAGGGCGACGACCTCTTCGCGGCCGTGCTGCCGCTGACGGAGATCCCCGCGTACACGCTGCTGGTGGCGTACGAGGGGGACGAGTGCGAGGTGCACGACCCCTACCGGTTCCTGCCGGCGCTGGGCGACCTCGATCTGCACCTGATCCGGGAGGGCCGGCACGAGCAGCTGTGGAAGGCGCTCGGTGCCGAGCCGATGACCCACCAGGGCGTCGCCGGCACCCGGTTCACCGTGTGGGCGCCGAACGCCCGGGGGGTGCGGGTCGCCGCGGACTTCACGTACTGGGACGGCACCGCCTTCCCGATGCGTTCCCTCGGGGCGTCCGGGGTGTGGGAGCTGTTCCTGCCCGGGGTCGGCGAGGGCACCCGGTACAAGTTCGAGATCACCTCGCGCCACGGGCACCGCTTCCTCAAGGCCGACCCGATGGCCCGGTGCGCGGAGGTGCCGCCGGACACCGCGTCGATCGTGCACGCCTCGCACCACGCCTGGGACGACGCCGAGTGGATGGCGCACCGGGGGGACGTGCCCGTCCACGTGGCGCCGTTCTCCGTGTACGAGGTGCACCTCCCCTCCTGGCGGCCGGGACTGACCTACCGGCAGCTGGCCGAGGAGCTGCCCGCCTACGTCAACGACCTGGGCTTCACGCACGTGGAGTTCATGCCGGTCGCCCAGCACCCGTTCTCCGGTTCCTGGGGCTACCAGATCACCGGCTTCTACGCCCCGGCCTCGCGGCTCGGCTCGCCCGACGACTTCAAGCACCTGGTCGACGCGCTGCACCGGGCCGGCATCGGCGTGATCGTGGACTGGGTGCCGGCGCACTTCCCCAAGGACGACTGGGCGCTGGCCCGCTTCGACGGGGACCCGCTGTACGAGCCCGGGAACGCGCAGCGGGCCGAGCACCCCGACTGGGGGACGTTCGAGTTCGACCTCGGGCGCACCGAGGTGCGCAACTTCCTGGTCGCCAACGCCGTGTACTGGTGCGAGGAGTTCCACATCGACGGGCTGCGGGTGGACGCCGTCGCCTCCATGCTCTACCTCGACTACTCGCGGGACTCCGGGCAGTGGACGCCGAACGTGTTCGGCGGCCGGGAGGACCTGGACGCGAAGGCGTTCCTCCAGGAGATGAACGCGACGGTCTACCGGCGCTGCCCGGGGGTCGTGACCATCGCGGAGGAGTCCACGGCCTGGGAGGGCGTGACCCGGCCGACCGACAGCGGCGGCCTCGGGTTCGGGCTGAAGTGGAACATGGGGTGGATGCACGACTCGCTGGAGTACATCGCCAAGGAGCCGGTGCACCGCAAGTACCACCACCACGAGATGACCTTCTCCATGGTGTACGCCTACAGCGAGAACTACGTGCTGCCCATCTCGCACGACGAGGTCGTGCACGGCAAGCAGGCGCTGGTGTCGAAGATGCCCGGCGACTGGTGGCAGCGGCGGGCCAACCACCGCGCCTACCTCGCCTTCATGTGGGCCCACCCGGGCAAGCAGCTCCTCTTCATGGGGCAGGAGTTCGCCCAGGGCGCGGAGTGGTCCGAGAGCCACGGCCCGGAGTGGTGGCTGCTCGACGAGGGCTACGGCCCCTCGGCCGACCACCGCGGGGTCCGGGACCTGGTCCGCGACCTCAACACGCGCTACCGCGCCACCCCGGCGCTGTGGCAGCGGGACACCGACCCGGGCGGCTTCCGCTGGGTGCTCTGCGACGCGGCCGAGGACAACGTCTTCGCGTTCCTGCGCCACGACGCCGAAGGCGTCCCCCTGCTCGCGGTCAGCAACTTCTCCCCCGTGGTGCGCCACGACTACCGGCTGGCCGTGCCGGACGACGTCCCCGTCTGGTACGAGGCCCTCAACACCGACGACGCGCGGTACGGCGGCAGCGACGTGCGCCTGCTCGACGGAGTGAAGCCGGAGAACGGGCGGATCGCCCTCACCCTGCCGCCCCTCGCGACGATGTGGTTGACGCCCACGCCCGTGTGAGCGGGGCCGGACGGGGCATCCGGTGCGTACCACCTGCCGGAGAAGGGCTGCATCACGTGCGCACCGTAGGAGTCGAGGAGGAACTCCTCCTCGTCGACCCGGAGACGGGAGAGCCGCAGGCGCTCTCCGCCGCTGTTCTCGCCCGGGCCACCCGGGACCGGGCGGAACAGGACGTCTTCGAGAAGGAACTCCACAACCAGATGCTGGAGTTCGCCACCCAACCGCAGTCGGGCATGGACGAGCTCGGCGAGGAGATCGTCCGCATCCGCGCGGAGGCCGCCCGGCACGCCGGGGAGATCGGGTGCGCCGTGGCGGCGCTCGCGACGTCGCCGCTGCCGGTGCGCCCCTCCGTCGGCATGAACCAGCGCTACCGGTGGATGGCGGAGCAGTACGGCATCGCCACCCGTGAGCAGCTCGTCTGCGGCTGCCACGTCCACGTGTCGGTGGAGTCGGACGAGGAGGGGGTCGCGGTCCTCGACCGGATCCGTCCGTGGCTGCCGGTGCTGCCGGCGCTGAGCGCCAACTCGCCGTTCTGGCAGGGCAACGAGACGGGGTACAGCAGCTATCGCAGCCGGGTGTGGCAGCGCTGGCCGTCGGCCGGTCCGACCGAGCTGTTCGGTTCGGCGGAGCGCTACCACCGGCGGGTGGCGGACATGGTGGCCACCGGAACCGTCCTCGACGAGGCGATGGTCTACTTCGACGCCCGGCTGTCGGCCCGCTACCCGACGGTGGAGGTCCGGGTCTCGGACGTCTGCCTGCGCGCGGACACCGCCGTGCTCGTCGCCGCCCTGGTGCGCGGGCTGGTCGAGACGGCGGCCCGCGAGTGGCGGGCGGGCGTGGAGCCGGTGGACCACGGTGTGAGCCTGCTCCGGCTGGCGGGCTGGCGGGCCGCGAAGTCAGGTCTCACCGGCGATCTGCTGCACCCCGCGACCATGCGGCCCGCGCCTCCCGAGGCGGTGGTGGGGGCCCTCGTCGATCACGTGTCCGAGGCACTGGCCGACCACGGGGACCTGGAACGGGTCCGCGCGGCCTGCGCGGACCTGCTGCGGCACGGCAACGGCGCGACGGTGCAGCGCGAACTGTGGGAGCGCACGGGCAGCCTGCGCGAGGTCGTCACCGGCTGCGTGCGGCACACCCAGGGCTGACCCGCGCGGACGGCACGGCCCGCGCGGGCCACGTGGACGGAGGACGGAGGACGGGGATTCAGAAGATGAGGATCAGGGCGTAGGCCAGGAAGAAGGCCGCGACGAGCACGGCGACGACGATGATCAGGGTGAGCGGGCCCTTGGCCCAGCCCGTGGGGGGATTGTGGGTCTCCCGGGGTCCGGCCTCGGGCATGCTGCTCTCCGCGGGCGGGGTCTCGCCCGGCGGAACGCCGCCACCCGGTTCGAGTCCGGTGCTGCGCTGCGGGTCGGGGTCCGGATTGATGTGGGTCATGTGTCCCGAGTCCCCGGACCGGCGGTCCGCCAACAGTCGGGCGCCGAGATCATCCGCGCGGAATAGTTGTGCGTTCCCGGCCACAACCGCTCCTGCCTGAGCTACATTCGACCCCCGTCGATGACAGTCCTCGTCGACGGAGTCACAGCCCGTACCCGTCAGGAGCAGCGCATGCGCGACGTCGCCCTCGCTCCCCCCGCCGCCTCGCCCCTGACCGGAGGGCTCGCCGACAGCGTTTTCGAGACAGCCGCCCGCACCCCGGCCCTGCCGGTGCTCGCGCGCCGGTCCGCCCGCTCCGGGCCGTGGGAGGAGGTGACGGCCGCGGAACTGCGGGACGAGGTCCTGGACCTGGCCAAGGGGCTCGTCGCCTCGGGGATGTCGCCGGGACACCGGGTGGCGGTCATGGTGCGCACCCGCTACGAGTGGACGGTGCTCGCCCACGCCCTGTGGGCGGTGGGCGCCGAGGTCGTCCCCCTCCATCCGACGTCCTCGCGCGACCAGGTCGAGTGGATCCTGCGGGACGCGGGCTGCGTGGGAGTGGTCGTCGAGGACGAGCAGAGCGTCATGACGGTCGGCTCGGTGTGCGCGGCGCTGCCGGCCCTGCGGCACGTCTGGCAGCTCGACGCCGGGGCGTTCGAGGACCTCGCGCGGCGCGGCGAGGTGATCCCGGGGACCACCGTGGACTCGCTGCGCCGGATCGTGCTGCCGGACTCCACCGCGGTGATCGCGTACACCTCCGGCACCTCGGGCCGCCCGCTGGGCTGCGCGCTCACCCACCGCAGCCTGGCCTCCCCCTGCGACACCCTGCTGGCCGGCTGGGGGAACACCGCGGCGCCGCCCGGGCAGCAGCCGTCCGTCCTCGCCTTCCTGCCGTTCTCCCACGTGTACGGGCTGATGATCCAGGGGCTGTGCCTGCGCGGCGGGATCCTGATGGGCCACGCACCGGACCTGGGCGGGGACGCCCTCTCCGAGGCCCTCCGCTCCTTCCGTCCGACCTACCTGTACGGCGTCCCGTCGGTCTTCGAGAAGATCTACAAGAACTTCCTGCGGGCGGCCCAGGAGGGGGGCCGCGGCGCGCTGTTCGAGCGGGCCGCGGGCACCGCCCGCGACTTCGCGGCGGCCGTCGAACGGCAGCGGCTCGGCCGGGGCCCGGGCCCCGGCCTCGACCTGCGGCTCCAGCACGCCCTGTACGAACGGACGGTGTACCGCAGGCTCCGCGCCGCCCTGGGCGGCCGCGTGCACCGGGCGACGTCGGGCGGTTCACCGCTCCACCGCGACCTGTCCCTCTTCTACGAGGGCATCGGCATCTACGTCCACGACGGGTACGGCCTGACGGAGACCGGCGGCGGGATCACCATGCAGCCGCTCGGCCGGGAGAAGTCGGGGACGGTCGGGCAGGCCCTGCCGGGCACGGAGATCCGGGTGGCCGACGACGGGGAGATCCTGGTGCGCGGCCCGTCGCTGTTCCAGGGCTACGTCAACGACGCCGCCGCCACCCGGGCCGCGTTCCGGCGCGGCTGGCTGGCCACCGGAGACCTCGGCCACGTGGACACCGAGGGCTATCTGACCATCACGGGCCGCAAGAAGGACGTGATCATCACCAGCAGCGGCAAGAGCGTGGCGCCGGCCGTGCTGGAGCAGCGGCTGCGACTGCACCCGCTCGTCCACCAGGCGGTGGTCGTCGGCGACAACCGGCCCTGCGTGGGGGCGCTGATCACGCTGGACCCGGAGTTCCTCGCGCACTGGCGCCGCAACCTGCCGCCGTACGGGGGTGACGGCTCCGGCCGGGAGGCGCGGGAGGAGAACGCGCTGCGGGAGGAGGTCGGGCGGGCGGTGGCCTCGGCCAACAACGCGGTGTCCCGCGCGGAGTCGATCCGGGTCTTCCGGGTCCTGCCGGAGCCCTTCGACCAGGCCAACGGGTTGCTGACGCCGTCGATGAAGCTGCGCCGCGACTCGATCGTGCAGCACTACGCGGCCGAGATCGAGGCGATGTACCAGGCCCGCACGCGGGTGCCGCGGGAGAACCCGGCGGCGGAGGTGCTGAGCTGGGACGACGCCGACAACGTGTTCCGCTGACGGGCCGCGGGCACCCGCCGCACGCCCGGCGCGCCGAGGGGGCCGCGGCGCACGCCCCGCGGCCCCGCGGTCACCGTGCGTGGCCGGGAGCCGCCGCCGGGCGCGGTGTGCGTAGGCCGCGCCGCCCAGGGAACCCTGTGGAGTGGCGACGAGAGAGCCGCACGAGAAAGGACGACGGTCCCGGACAGGGGGCCGCACGACGACATGGCAACCGAGCCCCGTGGCAACAACTCCCCGGCCTCCTGGGCGGTTCCGGGCCGCAGCGCCCGTTTCGCGGGTGACCCGCAGGACGTGACGGGCGCGCGCCTGGCGGCGGAGGACTTCCTCCGCGCCCTCGCCCGCGCGGCCCCGCCCGCGGCGCCGGAGTGCTGGCACGACATCGTGCTGATCGTCACGGAACTGGCCTCCAACGCCGTCCAGTACGCGCCGGGTCCTTTCTCCCTGCACCTGCGGCCCACCTTCGACGGGGTGCACGTGACGCTGCACGACACCAACCCCACGGCGCCGGCCCCGCGTCCCTTCCACCCCGACGCCGGGGGCGGCGGCATCGGCTGGCACCTGATCCACACGCTGTGCAGCCAGGTGAGCGTGGTCTCCGCGGACGAGGGAAAGGACGTACACGTCTTCCTGCCGTGGTGAGCGGGGCGGAGCCGCGGGCACGGATCCGGCCGCGGACCCGTCGGTCAGATCGGTCAGGGGGCCTCGGTCCCGACCGGGACGAACACGGTGACCGTCTTCCCGCCGCAGGGGCGGGGCCGGATGCTGATGTCGCGGGCCAGCCGGAGGATCAGCGGCCAGCCGTAGCCGCTGCCGTGATGGCCGGCGGGAAGGGTGCCGGGGCCGTACGCCGCCTCGGGTACGACGTCGCTGTGGTCGTGGACGGACAGCCGTACCCCGTCGCGTGCCGGGGTCGCCTCGAAGCCGGCCAGGCCGCCGCCGTGCCGGACGGCGTTGGCGACCAGCTCCGAGACGACGAGCAGCAGGTCGATGAGGTCGCGTTCCGCGGCCGGCCGGGCCGCCGCGTCCCAGGCGGCGTCGACCAGGCCGCGGACGTGGGCCCGTGCGGACGCTGCGGTGGTCACCCGGGCGGTCTGAGCCGCCCGGGTGGACAGGGATCCTTCTCCCCTCATGGCACGAACCTCACGACACGACTCTCACGGAAAGCGCGGCACGGTCACGCGGTCGTCGTCCCGTGCGGCATCAGCCGTCGATAGTAGTCGGCGACGGTCGCCAGGTAGTCGGGGTCCATGGTCTCGCTGTCGGTCCGGAAGCGCGGCGCCTCCTTGACCTCGTCCACGGTGCAGGCGACCGAGATCTTCCGTTCGGCCTCGTCGACGGACGTGACGACGCCCACCGGGACGACCGCGCTCCTCCCGAACAGCCAGACGCCGGTGTCGACGACCAGGTGCCACATGCCGTGGTGGCCGTCCTCCCGTTCGATGTGCCCCAGGGTGCCGTCGGTCCCGGTCACCCCGTACCCCGTGAGGTCCTGTCCTTCGACGTGCCCGCTGTCCGGCGGGTAGGACCAGATGGTGTCGATGGTCACGCTGCTCCCTTCTCGCGTTCCACAGCCCTGATACCCGGCCGTCGCGGCCGCATTCGGAGCGCTTCGCGCCCGCCCCGGCCCCCGACCCGTTCGTGCGGTGCAGCGCGGTGCGGGACGGCCCGGCGCGGTGCGGGGCGGCGCGGGACCGGACGGCATGGGCGCGGACACCATGGCGTATCCGTCGCGGCACGGGCGGGGGCAGCAGGGCGGCCCGTGACCGGCGGATCCCGCCCCTCGCGGTTCGCCGAGGAGCGGACGCGGGCCGGGACCGGCGGAGAACCGGGCACCTCCCGGATGCGCGTCTCCCGTCCGGCCAAGCCCCGTCGTGGCGCGGCTGCGGTTCGGCCCGCCGGATGCCGAGGCCGTCTGACGGGCCGTACCCGCGCGGCCCGCCCCGGACACGGAAAGCCAAGACGAGTACCCCGTTTCCGGCCGTGCATGCACGGTGCGCACCCGGTGAATCTTCTGTGTGCCCCGGCCGGCGCGATACTTTGTTCCGTCGCAGGCGGATGGGTTAGCCTGCGGCGTATTTATCTCTTCGCGTACATCCGTGAACTGCGGAAATGCACGCACGACCGGTGAGCGCCGTCTGCCTTGGGACGGCCCGGTTCCGAGCCCCCGTCCGGGGGCTCCTGGGGAGCGGAACGAGGGTACGCATGACCAGCAACGCCACCGAGGCGACCGAGGCACCGGGCGACCAGGAGCTGAGGCGCCTCCTGGCCGGCCTGACCGCCGTACGGGACGGGGACTTCGGCACCCGGCTGCCCGCCGACGGCGAAGGCCTCATGGGCGACATCGCGACCGTGTTCAACGGCATGGTCGACCAGCTCTCCGTCTTCACGTCCGAGGTCACGCGCGTCGCCCGCGAGGTCGGCACCGAGGGGACCCTCGGCGGCCAGGCCGAGGTGCCGGGGGTCTCGGGCACGTGGGCCGACCTCACGGACTCCGTGAACGCCATGGCGGGCAACCTGACGACCCAGGTCCGCGACATCGCCCAGGTGGCGACGGCGGTGGCCAAGGGCGACCTCTCGCAGAAGATCGACGTACCCGCCCGCGGCGAGATCCTCGAACTCAAGAACACCATCAACACGATGGTCGACCAGCTCTCCGCCTTCGCCGACGAGGTCACCCGCGTCGCCCGCGAGGTCGGCACCGAAGGACGCCTCGGCGGCCAGGCGCAGGTGCCCGGCGTGGCCGGTGTCTGGCGCGACCTCACCGACTCGGTCAACTTCATGGCCGGGAACCTGACCGCCCAGGTGCGCAACATCGCCCAGGTGACCACGGCGGTCGCCAAGGGCGACCTGTCGAAGAAGATCGACGTCGACGCCCGCGGCGAGATCCTCGAACTCAAGAACACCATCAACACGATGGTCGACCAGCTCTCCGCCTTCGCCGACGAGGTCACCCGCGTCGCCCGCGAGGTCGGCACCGAAGGACGCCTCGGCGGCCAGGCGGACGTCAAGGGCGTCAAGGGCACCTGGCGGGACCTCACCGACTCGGTCAACTTCATGGCGGGCAACCTGACCGCCCAGGTGCGCAACATCGCCCAGGTGGCCACCGCGGTGGCCAAGGGCGACCTGTCGAAGAAGATCGACGTCGACGCCCGCGGCGAGATCCTCGAACTCAAGAACACCATCAACACGATGGTCGACCAGCTCTCCGCCTTCGCCGACGAGGTCACCCGCGTCGCCCGCGAGGTCGGCACCGCGGGCAACCTCGGCGGCCAGGCCACGGTCCGGGGCGTCTCCGGCACCTGGAAGGACCTCACCGACAACGTCAACGTCATGGCGTCGAACCTGACGGGCCAGGTGCGTTCCATCGCGCAGGTGGCCACGGCGGTGGCGCGCGGCGACCTGTCGCAGAAGATCACCGTGGAGGCCAAGGGCGAGGTCGCCGCGCTGGCCGACGTCATCAACACCATGGTGGACACGCTGTCGGCCTTCGCCGACGAGGTCACCCGCGTCGCCCGCGAGGTCGGCACCGAGGGACGCCTCGGCGGCCAGGCGCACGTGCCGAACGTGGCGGGCACCTGGAAGGACCTCACCGACAACGTCAACTCCATGGCCAACAACCTCACCGGCCAGGTGCGCAACATCGCGCTGGTGACGACGGCGGTGGCCAAGGGCGACCTGTCGAAGAAGATCGACGTCGACGCCCGCGGCGAGATCCTCGAGCTCAAGACGACCATCAACACGATGGTCGACCAGCTCTCCGCCTTCGCCGACGAGGTCACCCGCGTCGCCCGCGAGGTCGGCACCGAGGGACGCCTCGGCGGCCAGGCCGAGGTGGAGGGCGTCTCCGGCACCTGGAAGCGCCTCACCGAGAACGTCAACGAGCTGGCCGGCAACCTCACCCGCCAGGTGCGGGCGATCGCCGAGGTGACGAGCGCCGTCGCCGAGGGCGACCTCACCCGCTCGATCACGGTCGAGGCCTCCGGCGAGGTCGCCGAGCTCAAGGACAACATCAACTCGATGGTGGGGTCCCTGCGCGAGACGACGCTCGCCAACCAGGAGCAGGACTGGCTCAAGACCAACCTCGCCCGGGTCTCCGGTCTCATGCAGGGGCACCGCGAGCTGCCCGTGGTGGCCGAGCTGATCATGGACGAGCTGGTGCCGCTGGTCTCCGCCCAGTACGGGGCCTTCTACCTCGCCGAGGAGGGCGCCAAGGGTCCGGAGCTGCGGCTGGTGGGCGCCTACGGCTACCCCGACGACGACTCCCGCCCGACCCGCATCCCGTTCGGCCGCTCGCTCGTCGGCCAGGCCGCGCGCAGCCGCCGTACGATCATGGTCGACGACCTGCCCGCCGGGTACGTCGTCGTCTCCTCCGGGCTCGGGCAGGTGGAGCCCAGTGCGCTGGTGCTGCTGCCGATCCTGTTCGAGGGGCAGGTGCTCGGGGTCATCGAGCTGGCGTCGGTCACCGCGTTCAAGCAGATCCACCGGGACTTCCTGGAACAGCTCAGGGAGACCATCGGCGTCAACGTCAACACGATCGTGGCCAACGCCCGCACCGACGAGCTGCTCGGCGAGTCCCAGCGGCTGACGGCCGAACTCCAGACGCGGTCCGCGGAGCTGCAGTCCCAGCAGGAGGAGCTGCAGCGCTCCAACGCCGAGCTGGAGGAGAAGGCCTCGCTGCTCGTGGCGCAGAACCGGGACATCGAGGCGAAGAACCTCCAGATCGAGCAGGCGCGGCAGGAGCTGGAGGCGCGCGCGCAGCAGCTGTCGCTGGCGTCGAAGTACAAGTCCGAGTTCCTGGCCAACATGAGCCACGAGCTGCGGACGCCGCTCAACAGCCTGCTGATCCTGGCCCAGCTGCTCGCGCAGAACCCCTCCCGCAACCTGACGCCGAAGCAGGTGGAGTACGCGGGCATCATCCACTCCGCGGGCTCGGACCTGCTCCAGCTGATCAACGACATCCTGGACCTGTCGAAGGTCGAGGCGGGGAAGATGGACGTGTCCCCGGAGCGGGTGCCGCTGCGGCAGCTCATCGAGTACGTCGAGGCGACGTTCCGGCCGATGACGACGCAGAAGAGCCTCGACTTCTCGATCAGCACGGCCGCCGGCGCTCCCGCGGACCTGCTGACGGACGACTCCCGGCTGCGCCAGGTGCTGCGCAACCTGCTGTCCAACGCGGTGAAGTTCACCGAACAGGGTGGTGTGGAGCTGCGTATCGAGCCGGTGTCCGCGGAGGAGGTGCCCGCGGGCGTGGTCAGCGGCGGCACGGTGGTGGCCTTCCGGGTGAAGGACACCGGCATCGGCATCCCCGAGCAGCAGCTCGAGACCATCTTCGGGGCCTTCCAGCAGGCCGACGGCACCACGAGCCGCAAGTACGGCGGCACCGGCCTCGGGCTGTCGATCACCCGGGAGATCGCCCACCTGCTCGGCGGTGCCGTGACGGTGGACAGCGCGCCCGGCAAGGGCAGTACGTTCACGCTGTACCTGCCGGTCGCCCGCGGGGACTTCCAGGAGGTGCTCGCCGGCGTCCGGCCGGCGGAGCGCGACGACGAGGACCCGGCGGACGCGCACCCGCTGGGCCTGCCCGCTCCGGCGGGGGCCGCCCGGCGGCCGCGCCGGCTGCTGGTGGTGGAGGAGCGGCCGCGCGGGCTGCTGACGCTGGTCGCCGAGAGCGTGGTGGCCGACGTCGCGGGCGCCCGGGAGGACGGCACTCCGGCGCCGCCGGTCGACGTCGTCACCGCGGTGGGGGCGCAGGAGGCGGCGGGGGCGCTGGCGGACGAGCCGTGCCACTGCGTGGTCCTGGAGCTGGGGATGCCCGACGCGGAGGCCTCCCGCTTCCTGGAGGCCCTGCGGGGCGACTCGGCCCTGAGCAACGTGCCGGTGCTCGTGCACAGCGGTCACCGCGCGGACTTCGCCCAGGAGGAGGCGCTGCGGTCGTGGTCCGCGGGCCGGCCGCTGGAGTTCCTGTCGAGCCTCGACGAGCTGCGGGAGCGCATCACGCTGCACCTGTCCGCCGAGGAGCCGGGCGACGTCCTCGCCCTGGTCCGCCAGGACGAGCCGCAGCCCGTGGCGCCGCAGCCCGTCGACGACGCCGTCGTGGGCCGGACGGTCCTCGTCGTCGACGACGACGCGCGCAACCTGTTCGCGCTCAGCGGGATCCTGGAGCTGCACGGCATCCGGGTGCTGCACGCGGAGAACGGGCGCGAGGGCATCGAGGCGCTGCGGGCCAATCCGGACATCGCGCTGGTGCTGATGGACGTGATGATGCCGGAGATGGATGGGTACACGGCCACTGCGGAGATCCGCACCATGCCGCAGTACGCCGACCTGCCCATCATCGCGGTGACGGCGAAGGCGATGCCGGGCGACCGGGAGAAGAGTCTCGCCTCGGGGGCCAGCGACTACGTCACCAAGCCCGTGGACACGCACGACCTGATGTCCTGCGTCCGCCGCTGGCTGACCGCCTGAGGGCAGTCCGCCCGTCCGAGCACCAGGCGCACCGGCCGAGGAGTCATCGCACGTGAACATGTCCGAAGAACAGCCCGAGCGGGCCGGGGGCCCGGCCGGGCCGGCCGAGTCCGTGTCGTCGACGGCCCCGGCAGAGCCCGACACCGCGGCACACGCCGCCGTGTCGCGCGTCGCGCACCCCGGCGTGCCGGCCCGCGGCCCGGCCGCGTCGTCCTCGACGGCCTCGTCGTCCGCGCCACCCGGTGCGGCACAGGTCCTCGCCGACGGGTCCGAACCGGCCGGCCCCGCCGACGGGGACCCGGCCGCCGCGCCGCCGGCGAAGGCGACGGCGGACTCCGGCGGCCCGGCGAACGGGCACGCCCCCGCGCCGGCCGGCCGGGAGGAGGAGCCCTCCTCCGTCGGACGTCTGGCGGCCACCGTGGAGCGGCTGCGGCGCGAGGTGCGGGCGGCGCAGGCCGAGGCCGAGGGACGGGCGCTGGTCGAGCTGGCCAAGGGCATCCTCGTGGAGCGGCTCGGCTGCGGGCCCGCGGAGGCGGCCCGGCAGCTCACCGAACTGGCCGGGCAGGCCGGGACGACGCCGCTGGAGTTCGCGGTGGACGTCATCAACCAGGCCGCCAGGGACCGGGTCTCCGAGGTCACCGACGCCTTCCTGGCGGCCGTCACGGGACACGTGGCGGCCGACGAGTCCGCGGCCGTACGGCTGCGGGCGGCCGAGAGCGGGGCGCTGGCGGCCCACGACACGCAGGCCGTCGCCGACTCGCTGCTCCAGCACGCGCTGGGACCGCTGGGCGCGGTGGCGGTGGCGATCTGGGCGGCGGGCTCCGACGGCTCCCTGACCCTCGCCGGCAGCGCCGGCTTCGCCCCCGCCGAGGCCGCCCGCTGGCACTACGTCCCCCCGGACGTCGCCACGGTGGCCCGGCTCGGCCTCACCGAGCACGCGGGGCAGTGGATCGGCTCGCTCGCGCAGACCGGGCTGCCCACCATCGGCCGGCAGGCCCACCCGGAGGGCGGCCGGGTCGCCGTCCCCGCCGGGACCGGCGGCCGGATCCACGGCGTCCTGGAGATCGCCTGGCCGTCGTTCCTGGAGTCGCAGCCGCCCCAGGTGGTGCGCCAGGTGGAGGCGCTCGCGGAGCTGTGCGCGCACACGCTGCAGGCGTACCCCCACGCCCAGGCCGCCGACCGGGAGCCGCGGGTGCTGCCGGACGCCGCCGAGCTGATGGACCTCGCGGACGGCCTGCACGACCCGGCGCTGGTGCTCGTGCCGGTCGTCGACGCGGCGGGGCGGCTGGTGGACTTCCGCATCCAGCACGTCAACGACCACTTCCTCGACCCGGCGGGCCGGCCGCGGGCGGTCGTCAACGGCGCCCTGCTGCTGGAGGCCTACCCGATGGCGGCCGGCGAGAGCGACCTCTTCCAGCGCATCGAGCGGGTCCACGCGACGGGCGAACCGTTCCGGGCCCGCCGCATGAGCCTGACCGCACTCGTCGACGAGGTGCCGCTGTCGGCGGTCGCGGACCTGAGCATCAGCCGGCACGGCACCTGCGTACTGCTCATCTGGCGCATCGAGGACGAGGCGGCACGGCTGGCGAGCCTGCTGCAGCACGCGCAGCGCCTCGGCCGGATCGGCGGCTTCGAGGAGAACGTCCTCACGGGCGAGACGACGTGGAACGGACAGCTGTACGCGCTGTACGGGCGGGAGCCGTCGAACCCCCCGGTGCGGCTCGAGGAACTGGGGGCCCACGCCCACGCGGACGACGCGGTCCCCATCGGCCGCTTCCTGCGCACCCTGCTGCACCAGCTGCGTCCGGCGTCCGTCGCCTTCCGGCTCCAGCGGCCGGACGGGGTGACCCGGCACGTGCGCGTCGTCGCCGAGCCGGTCCTGGACACCGACGGTCAGCTGGTGTCCGTACGCGGCGCGTACCAGGACATCTCCTCCCAGCACTGGACGGAGGTGGCGCTCGCCGCCACCCGCGACCAGCTCGCCCAGACCGAGCAGCAGTCCAGTGAGCGCAACCGGCTGACCCTGCAGCTCCAGAACGCGATCATGCCGCCCACGCGGGCGCCGCTGGACATGGCGGGCCTCCAGGTGGCGGTCCGCTACCGGCCGGCCGAGGAGGAGCAGCTCGTGGGCGGCGACTGGTACGACGCCGTCGTGCTGCCGTCCCGGCTGGTGCTGCTGTGCGTCGGCGACGTGGCCGGGCACGGCATCGAGGCGGCGACCAGCATGGTCGTGCTGCGCAACGCGCTGCGCGGTCTCGCCGTGACCGGCGCGGGCCCGGGCCAGCTGCTGTCGTGGCTGAACATCGTCGCCCACCACCTGACGGGCGCGGTCACGGCGACGGCGGTGTGCGGGCTGTACGACCCGGTGCGGCGCACCCTGCGGTGGGCCAGGGCGGGCCACCTGCCGCCGGTGCTGGTGCGCGGCTCGGGCGCGGCCGCGCTGCCCCTGCTGAGCGGGATGCTGCTGGGTGCCGTACCGGAGACGTCGTACGAGGAGGCGGAGATCGAGCTGGAGACCGACGACACGCTGCTGATGTACACCGACGGCCTCATAGAGCGGCGGGACCGGTCGGTGGAGGAGTCGCTGACGCAGCTGCTGCGCCAGGCCCGCGCGGCGCAGCCGTCGCTGGAGCAGCAGCTGGACCGGCTGCTGACCCACAGCAGGTCCGACACGGACGACGACACCTGCATCGTGGGCATCCGGCTCGGTTAGGGGGTGTCCGGTGGTTCACCCGGCCGGGAAGGCATGACCGTCGCGTTCGGGGGTATCCGCCGGGGCGCGGCGTGAGGCCGGGATCCGCAGGTGGTGAGTGCGGCGCACGGCCGGAGCCGGTGCGCCGCCGGTCCGCCGGCCCCCGGCCACGCGGCGCGGCCGTCCGCCGGTGCGCAGAGCCCGGACCGTAAGTTTTCGGAGGTACTCGTGTCCATTGCCCAGAACCCGCTGTCCGTCGAGGTCACCCTGCCCCGCGAGGACGTGGCCCTGGTCACGGTCGAGGGTCATCTGGACCTCGACACCGCGACCGAGTTCCAGGCCCACCTGGCGAACCAGCTCCATCACGGCCGGCGCCACTTCCTGCTGGACCTGGCGGCGGTGCCGTTCATGGACTCCTCCGGCATGAACATCATCCTGCGGGTCTACCAGGAGGCGCGGGAGCTGCCCGGCAGCGTGCACGTGATCGATCCGACACCCGCCGTGCGCCGGGTCCTGGACCTGACCGGCGTCAGCATCACGGTCCCCATCTCCGACACGGTGGACGACGCCCTGGCCCTCATCGACCGCACGCGGGCCTCGCACGAGACCCCGTAACACCCGGTCGGCCGGCTCGGCCGTACCCCCGCGCGCGCCGCGCGCCTCACGGGGACGCGGCCGACGACCGGCGGACAGTTGCCATTTGACAACTGTGCGGGGCGGGCAAGAGAGTGAGCCGGGCCGGCGGCGGACGCCGCGGTGCCGCGGCATCCGCCCGCCACGGACGAACGCCGTCGCGCACCGGCCGGTTTCCGGTGGGCGACGGCAGGACGCAGAGAGGAGTGACGCAGTGCCGGAGCAAGAAGCGGCCGCACCGCAGGGAACACCGACGGAGGAGGTCGGGGCCTTCCTGGGCCGCCGCCGGGAGCAGATCGCCCAGCGCTGGGCCGACGAACCCCTGTTCCGCGCCGTGTTCACCGTGTCGCGCGACGAGGCGGTGGAGGCGGGCCGCAGCGTCGTGGACGCCCTGGCCCAGGTGACCGCCTCCGGGCGGGTGGAGGACTCCGACAGCGCCGGCTTCACCGTCGTGCGCGAGCAGCTGGCGCGGATGTCCGCGTCCCGTTCCCGGTCCGGGATGAGCACGGCGCAGGTCTCCGGCGAGGTGGACGCCCTGCGGGCGCCGGTCGTGAACCTGCTCGTCGCCGATCTGCCGGACGCGCCCGCGGACCACGTCCGGGAGTGCACGGAGGTCCTGACGGTCCTGATGGGGACCCTGCGGCTCGTCGTCATGGAGACCGCGCTGACGGAGGTCCAGTCCCTCATCGACCGGCAACAGATGCAGCTGCTGGAGGTCGCCACGCCGGTCATCAGGCTGTGGGACGGCATCGTCGCCGTCCCGCTCATCGGCACGCTCGACAGCGCGCGCAGCCAGGTCGTGATGGAAACCCTGCTGGAGGCGGTCGTCGACCAGCAGGCCCGGTACGCCATCCTCGACATCACCGGGGTTCCGACGGTCGACTCGCTGGTCGCGCAGCACCTCATGAAGACCGTCGCGGCGGTACGGCTGATGGGCGCCGAGTGCGTCGTCTCCGGCATCCGGCCCGCGATCGCGCAGACCATGGTGCACCTCGGACTCGACCTCGGCACCGTCATCACCCGGGCCGGGCTCGCCGACGCCCTGGCCTACGCCCTGCACGGGCTGGGCGCCGACATCGTGCAGGCGGCACCCGGCGGTGCGGGCCCGCGGTGAACGACGACCTCTCCCGCGTCGGCGGGGCCCCCGTGCCGGTGCTCAGGCTGGGCGACGTCCTGCTGGTCACCCTTCAGGGGGATCTCTACGACGGCACGGCGGAGCAGCTCCGGCAGGACATCGTGGAGTCGATCGCCCGCAGCCGGGTGACCGGTGTGGTCATCGACATCTCCGGCGTCGAGATCGTCGACTCCTTCCTCGGGCGGGTGCTGGCCGAGATCGCGGCCAACGCCCGGTTGCTGGCCGCGCAGACCGTGGTGGCCGGGATGCGGCCCGCGGTGGCCCTCACCCTGGTGGAACTCGGGCTGACGCTGCCGGGTCTGCGGACCGCGCTGAGCACGGAGGTGGCCCTCGAACTCCTCGGGCGGGCGGACGCCACGGCGGCCGGCGGTCCACGCCGGGAGCGCCGGTGAGCGGGACGGCCGCGGGCGTCGAGACCCGCCTGCCGATCCGCTCCGACCTGGACCTGGTGTGGGTACGGCAGCACGTGCGGCAGGCCGCCGCCGCGCTCGGCTTCGGCCTGGTGGAACAGACCAAGCTGGTCACCGCCGCCAGCGAACTGGCCCGCAACACGCTGGTGTACGGCGGGGGCGGGGAGGTGCGGACGGTGCCGCTGGCCGACGGCCGGGCCAAGGGGCTGCGGCTGGTGTTCTCCGACTCCGGGCCCGGCATCCCGGACGTGGAGCAGGCCCTGCGGGACGGCTTCACCTCCGGCGGCGGACTGGGCATGGGGCTGGGCGGCGCCCGGCGGCTGGTGCACGAGTTCGCCATCGACAGCGCCCCCGGCGCCGGTACGACGATCACGGTGGCCTCCTGGGCGGCCCGGACGCCCCGGCCGCGCGAGGAGGCCTGATGCCCCGGGTGTGGGACGTGCCGGTGCACGACTCGACGCGCGTGCGGGACGCGCGGGTGGCCGCCGAGCAGGCCGCGGCGCTCGTCGGCCTCGACGAGGAGCGCACGGCGGCGGCCGCGCTGGTGGCCACGGAGCTGGCCACCAACCTGCTCAAGCACGCCCGCGGCGGCCAGCTGCTCATCGACCTGGTGCCCCCGCCGGCCGGCCGGGGCGGGGTCGTCGTGCAGATAACGGCCGTGGACCACGGTCCCGGCATGGCCGACGTGCCGGCCGCGTTCGGCGACGGGTTCTCCACGGCGGGCTCGCTGGGCGCCGGGCTGGGGACGTGCCGGCGGGTCTCCGACGGATTCGACCTGCACAGCACCCCGGGGCGCGGCACGGTCGCGCTGGCCCGGCTCGGCGCCGCCGCGCGCGTCGACCCGGACGATCCGGCGCCCGCCCGGGCCGGCGGGGTGAACATCCCCCTCGCCCGCGCCGAGTACTCGGGGGACGCCTGGACCTGGGTGCGGTCCGGCGACCTGCTGACCCTGATGCTCGCCGACGGGCTGGGCCACGGCCCGGAGGCGGCCCGCGCCTCCACGGCGGCCGTGGACGAGCTGCACCGCGGCGCCCACCTCCCGCCCGCCGAGATCCTGCACCGCCTGGACATCGCGCTGCGCGGCACGCGGGGCGCCGCCGTCGCGGTGGCGCAGCTCGACGTGCGGTCCGAACGGCTGCGGTTCGCCGGGATCGGCAACGTGGGGGCGCGGCTGCGCGAGGGCGACTCCTGGCGCCACCTGCTCTCCCGGCCCGGCATCGTGGGCGTGCACCGCCCCACGAGGCTGCCGGAGACCGTGGCGTCCTGGGCTCCCGACCGGCTGCTGGTCCTGCACAGCGACGGGCTGCCCAGCCGCTGGGTGCCGCCCGCCGACCCCCGGCTCGCGACGGCCGACCCCGCGGTGACGGCGGCGGTGACCGTGCGCGACACCAGCAGTTCCGCCCGCCCGGTGCGTGACGACACCGCCGTGGCCGTCCTGTCCCCGACCCCGCCGGACCGCCCATGACGCGCACCTGGCAGATCACCACCGTCACGGACGCGGCGCGCGCCCGGATCGCCGCGGCGCGGCTGGCCGCGGCGTACGGCGTCGTGCCGCTGGAGCGGACCCGGTTGGCGGCCGCGCTCGGCGGGCGGCTGCGCCAGTGCCTGACCAAGGGCGGCAGCTGGCTGCTCGGCCTGGAGTCGGGCGAGGGCCTGCTGCGCGTCGAGGTCGCCCCGCTGCCCGCCGCCGCGGAGCCGCCGTGGTACTTCTGCGTGCCCTGCCCCGAGCCGGCCGACCCCTCGGAGTCCGCCGGGGTGGCGGAGGACACCGGGGTGTTCGCGGAGGCCCTGCTCAACGCCGACGAGGACACCGCCCTGGTGCTGGACCGGCTCGCCGAGCAGGAGGAGCTGGTCGCCTTCCACCGGGAGGAGCTGCACCAGACCAACCAGGGCGTCCTGGCGCTGCACGCCGAGCTGGACGCGGCCGGGCGGGCCCAGCGCGAGGCGTTCGCCGCCGAACGCGCGGCCCGCCAGGAGGCGGAGCGCGCCCGGCGCAGGCTGACGTTCCTCGCGGACGCCAGCGCGGTGCTGACGGCGTCCCTGAACCACGAGGAGATCGTGCGCCGGCTGCCCGAGCTGCTGGTGCCCGAGTACGCGCGCGCGGTGGACGTCTGGCTGTTCGACGCGGAGGACGGCCGGCAGCCTCCCGTCCCGCGCCCGGCGGCCGCGGTGGTCGCCGCCCGCACCGGCCGCCCCCAGTACGCCGCCGCGCACCCCGGCGGGCTGCCCGGCGTCGACGACCAGCCGCCGTCGGCGCTGCGCCCCGACCGGCCGCTGCTGTGCGTCCCCCTGCCGACCCGCGGCGCTCCCCTGGGCGTGCTGACCCTGACGCCGCCGGGCGAGCGCTGGGACCCCGACGACGCCGTCATGCTGATCGAACTGACCCGGCGGGCCAGCATCGCGCTGGACAACGCCCGCCGCTTCGAGCACAACCGGGACATCGCCGAGACCCTCCAGCGCGCCCTGCTCACCGACCTGCCGGCCACTCCCGGCCTGCGTCTGGCGGCCCGCTACCTGCCGGCGACGTACGGGCTGAACATCGGCGGCGACTGGTACGACGCGTTCCGGCAGCCCGACGGCAGCCTGATCACCGTCATCGGCGACGTCACCGGGCACGGGCTGCACGCGGCCGTCATGATGAGCCAGCTGCGCACCGCGCTGCGCGCCTACGCCGTCGACGGCGGCAGCCCCGGCGTGCTGCTGACCCGGCTGCACACCTTCCTGCACCACCTCCAGCCCGACCTGTACGCCACCGCCGTCATCGCCCGCTTCCAGCCCGGGGAGCCGGTGCTGACGTGGGCGGCCGCGGGGCATCCGCCGCCCGTGCTGCGCGGCCCGGACGGGCGGGTGCGCACGCTGGACGCCAAGCCGGGGGCGATGCTGGGCATCCCGATGCACCAGGAGATCGCCGACCACACGGTGCCCCTGGTGCCCGGCTCGACGCTGGCGCTCTACACCGACGGTCTGGTGGAGCGGCGCGCGCAGGGCATAGACCCGGGCATCGAACGGCTCGCGGCGGCCCTCGGCTCCTTCGGCACCGGCGAACTGGACGCGGACCTCGACGGCGCGGCCGACCACATCCTGGACCCGATGCTGAGCGACTCCGAGCGGGACGACGACGTGTGCCTGCTGCTGTGCCACATCGACAGCCTCGTCGGCGGGACGGTGCGGGCGGGCTGACCGCGGCGGCTCCACCGCCCGCGGGTCACCGCCCGCCGCCCGCCGTCCACCGCCCGCAGGGGCCGCCGGGTGGGGGCCGCCGGGCACTCCCCGTCCCCCCGTCCCCCCGTCTCCCGGCCCCCGCTCTCGTCGTGCGCGCCGGCCCGCCCGAAGGGCCGGGCGTCCCCGGGTCGTCGCACGGGTGACGCGGGGCCCCGGGAGAGACGTTCGTCTGCATGCTCCGTCCGGCTGGCACAACCGCTTCGGTCGCGGTGGGATCAGGCAAGGGTGTGCGAAAGGGCCGTCAGGGGGGCACCCGCACAACGTCGAGGCAGACCGCCTGGAGCCGCAGGAAGGGATGGACATCGTGACACGACCCAGGATCCTGGTGGTGGGCGCGGGCTTCGCGGGAGTGGGGTGCGTCCGACGCCTGGAACGCAAACTCGCCGCCGCGGAGGCCGACGTCACCCTGGTGACGCCGTTCGCCTACCAGCTCTACCTGCCGCTGCTGCCGCAGGTCGCCTCCGGGGTGCTGACCCCCCAGTCGATCGCGCTGTCGCTGCGCCGCAGCGAGAAGTACCGCACCCGGATCATCCCGGGCGGAGCCATCGGCGTGGACCTGCGGTCGAAGGTCTGCGTCATCCGGACCATCACCGACGAGATCGTCAACGAACCGTACGACCACATCGTGCTCGCACCCGGCAGCGTCACCCGCACCTTCGACATCCCGGGGCTGACCGACCACGCCTTCGGCCTGAAGACGCTCGCGGAGGCGGCCTACCTCCGCGACCACGTCATCAGCCAGCTCGACCTCGCCGACGCCAGCAACGACCCCGTCGAGCGGGCCGCGCGGCTCCAGTTCGTGGTGGTCGGCGGGGGTTACGCCGGCACCGAGACCGCCGCCTGCCTCCAGCTGCTCACCCACAACGCGGTCAAGCGCTACCCCCGGCTGGACCCGAGCCTGATCAAGTGGCACCTGATCGACATCGCGCCCAAGCTGATGCCGGAACTCGGCGACAAGCTCGGCCGCAGCGCGCAGGAGGTGCTGCGCAGGCGGGGCATCGAGGTGTCGCTGGGGGTGTCCATCGCCAAGGCCGGGGCCGAGGAGGTCACCTTCACCGACGGCCGCGTGGTGCCGACCCACACGCTGATCTGGACCGCCGGTGTCGTGGCGAGCCCGCTGATCGCCACGCTCGGCGCGGAGACGGTCCGCGGGCGGCTCGCGGTCACCTCGCGCATGGACCTGCCCGGCCACGACGGGGTGTTCGCGCTCGGCGACGCCGCGGCCGTCCCCGACGAGGCCAAGGGCCAGGAGGGCGCCGTCTGCCCGCCGACCGCCCAGCACGCGATGCGGCAGGGCAAGGCCGTCGCCGACAACGTCATCGCGCGCCTGCGCGGCCAGGCGATGCGGCCGTACGCCCACAAGGACCTCGGGCTGGTGGTGGATCTCGGTGGCACCGACGCCGTGTCCAAGCCGCTCGGCGTCGAACTGCACGGGCTGCCCGCGCAGGTGGTGGCCCGCGGGTACCACTGGGGGGCGCTGCGCACCGGAGTGGCCAAGGCGCGCGTGCTGACGAACTGGACGCTGAACGCCGTCGCGGGCGACGATTTCGTCCGCACCGGCTTCCAGGCCCGGCGGCCCGCCAAGCTGAAGGACTTCGAGTACACCGACACCTATCTGACGCCCGAGCAGGTGCGGGCCCAGGTGGAGGGCGGGCGCCCCGGGGCCGGCTGAGACGGGCGGGAGAGCACGGAGGGGACGGCCGAGACGGGCGGGAGAGTACGGCGGCGTGAAGGCGGCGGCACCGGCGTGGGCGGCGGGGGTGCGGGACCGGGTGTCGGCATCCGATCCCGGGCTGCTGCGGCTCGCGGCGGGGCTGCGGACGGTCGGTGCGATCACCCTCACGCTGGCCGTGCTGTCCCTGCTGGACGCGGACGTCACGCATCTGGTCGCGGGGGCCGTCGCGGCGATGGTCGCGACGTTCTCCGTCCGGGAGAAGCAGCGGGGCCCGCAGGCGGTGACCCTGGCCCTGGGGCTGCCGGTCGCGCTGGCCTCGGTGTCCCTGGCGGCGCTGCTGAGTTCGCACGTGGTGGCCGGTGACGTCTTCTTCGTCGTGCTCATCTTCTGCGCGGTGTACGGGCGCCGGTTCGGCGACCGGGGCACCGCGCTCGGGCTGATCGGCTTCCAGGTCTACTTCCTGTCCCTGTTCGTGGGCGCCACCCCGGGTCTGCTGCCGGGACTGTGGGGGGTCCTCGCCGTCGCCTTCGCGAGCAGCGCGCTGGCCCGGTTCGTGCTGGTGCCGCAGACGTCGGCGGGGATCCTGCTGCGGCTGCGGCACGCCTTCCGGGCGCGGCTCGCGCAGCTGCTCGACGCCCAGCTGGAACTGCTCGACGCCGGCCCCGACGACGTGGAGAAGGCGCTGGCGCACGTGCGCACGGACACCGCCCGGCTGCACGAGACGGCGATGATGATCCAGGGCCGGCTGGAGGAGGGCACTCCCGACGAGGTGACGGCCCGGCTGGTGCAGCGCCGGATCGCCGACGCGGAGATCGCCGCCGAGCGGCTCGGACTGCTCCTGCTGACGGCACGCAGCGCCGAGCGGGCGGACACCCTGACCCTGCACCTGCCGGGCGCGCCCGTCCCCGAGAGCGGACGGCTGCCGATGCCGGAGGAGGCGACGGACGTGCTCCGCCGCGACCTGCGGGCGCTGCGCCTGCTGGTCCGGCGCCCCGGCGCCGACGGCGCCGGGCTCGCGCAGGTGCGCAACCGCCTGCTGGGCTACCGCGACGAGGAGCACCTGCCGCCCGCCCCGCCGGCCGTGCGGGACGTCTTCCGGGGCGTCGGGGAGAGCGCCCGCGCCGTACTGGGGCTGCGCCTCGCGTTCGACGGGCCGCAGGACGAGTCCGACGACAGCCCGGAGACGGCCCGTTCCCGGGAGGAACTGGACGCGGAGGACGCGGCGATCGGCCGGGAGGAGTCCGGCGAGGAGGACGCGGACCGGCTCACGGGGCTGCGACGGCCGACCACCCGTGCGGCCGTCCAGGTGGCCGTCGGCTCGGCGCTGGCCATCGTCGGCGGCGAACTGCTGTCCGCCCACCGCTGGTACTGGGCGGTCCTCACCTGCTGGATCGTCTTCATCAACACCGCGTCCACCGGGGAGATCCTCGTCAAGGGGTACCGGCGGCTGCTCGGCACCGTCCTCGGCGTGGTCGCGGGGATCGGCCTCGCGGGACTGGTCGGCCACCACACGGGGACGGCGTTCGCGGTGGTCCTGCTGTGCGTGTTCGCGATGTTCTACACCGCGCCCCTGTCGTACACCCTGATGTCGTTCTTCGTCACCGCCGCGCTGGGCGTGCTGTACACGCTGCTGCACACCTACAGCCCGGACGTGCTGGTCCTGCGCGTGGAGGAGACGGCGGTGGGGGTGGCCAGCGGGGTGGTCGCGGCGGCGCTGGTGCTGCCGGTGCGCACGGACCGGCGCACGGACGAACTGCTCACGACCGTCCTGCAGCGGCTGACCGACGTCACCGGGGCCGCCGTGGAACAGCTCAGCGGCGGACCGCCGGCCGAGCTGCTGGACCGGTCCCGGGAACTGGACCAGGCCCTGTCCGACCTGCGCTCCGCGACCCAGCCGCTGACCCATCCGGTCACCCCGCTGCGGACCCGGCGGGACACCGCCCGGTACGTCGTGGCCCTGCTGGAGACCTGCGCCTACCACGCCCGGGCGCTGGCGGCCACGGCCGAGCTGCTGCCCACCCATCCCTCGATCGCGGCGGACCCGCGGCTGCGCGGCGCCGGCCGGCGCATCCTGGGCAACATCGACGCCATCGCCGCGCGCGTCGCCGACGAGCACAGCACCGCCGAGGTCGCCACCGGTCCCAGCGTGGCCTCCCTCCTCGGCCCGGGCGCCTACGGCACCCCCCGCTACGGCCGCGTCACCGACCGCGTCCTGCGCCACCTGCAACGCCTGGACGAGGCGGTGGCGGGCCTGGCCCGGCCGCTGGGGGTTCCGGTGACGTCACCGGGGAGGTGAGGCCGGGCCCGCCCCCGACGGCTGCCGAGGCCCGAGCCCCGGCGCCGGACGAGGACGCGGGGGCGGGGGGCACGGGGCGGGAGGAACGGGGGCACCGGCCGGGCGGGAGGCGGCTCGGGCGGGGCGGCCGAGGCCGATCGGGGGAAGCCTTCCTAGGCCGGTCGGGAGGAGGTGTCCCGCTGCCGGACGGCGGCAGGATCCGGTGGGCCGGCCGGCAGCGGGCTCTCGAAGGCCGGTCCGTCGCCTGCCCGCGCCGTCCGTACCCGTCGGGCGGACGGGGTGCCCGCGCCGCCCGCCCCACGTCGCCCGTTACCCGTTGCCGCCCGTGGGCCGGGCGGGGTGTCCGCGCCGCCCGTACCCGCCGGCGGGGCGGGCGCCCGCAGCGGGCCGGTCGGGCCGGGCCCCGCTCACGCCGCGGCGGCGGCTCCCCTCCCCCGCACAGGACACGGGCGCCCGTCCCGGCGCCGGTCGGCGTCGGGCGGGCGCCCGTGCGGGGCCGCCGGGGCGGTCAGAAATCCGTCGGCAGGCCGCTCGCCGCCGCGATGCCCCGGAGTTCTTCGGTGTCGTTCTGGCGCTGCTGGATGCAGCCGGCGATCTCGGCGAGGCGGCCCGGGTCGGAGGCGGTCTCCGCGTCGGTGACCACGCGGACCGGGCCGGTTCCGTCGACCTGGATCTCGACGAGCTGGTTGTCCAGCCGGCCGGTGACGGCCGTGGCGATGACCAGGGCGGCCTCGTCGCGGATCTCCTGGGGCAGCTCCTCGGTCTCCTGCGGATCGAGCGCGAAGTCGAGGGTCTCGGCGGATCGTTCGTCCAGGGCGCGCAGGGCGGGTGAGACGACCTTGAGCAGCATCGCGAAGTCCTCGCTGTCCATGCGGACGCGCAGGAGGTCGAGGTACATGTCCACGGGCCGTCCGTCCGGCGGGAACTCGGATTCGTTCATGCCCTCCGGGTTCCCACCGACGGCTCCTTCAGACCTTCCGCCAGCGGGCCATCGCGAAGGAGAACAGCCCGAACAGCACCAGACCGGCCGCCACGCAGGCCAGCAGCCACGGCCCGGCGGGCGTCTCGGCGAAGGAGCGCAGGGTGTCGTCGAGCCCCTTGGCCTTGTCGGGCTCGTAGTCGACGGCCGCCCGGACGGCGAAGGCACCGGCCGCCGCGAAGACCAGGCCGCGCGCCGTACCGCCACCCACCCCGGTGACGTCCACGAGGCGGCGCGTCCGCGCGGACATCTCGCCGAGCCGCAGGTGCTTGTGGTACTTGCGCAGGAGGGCCCGGACGCCTATCCAGAGGCCGCCGGCGACGATCCCGACACCGGCCGCGCCGACGATCCACCGGCCCCCGGGCAGTTCGAGCACCCGGGCGGTGACGTCACGCGACTGCTCGTCGCTCGACCCGCCCCCGTCGCCCGATCCGGCGGCGAAGGCGAGCACGGAGTAGGCGACGAAGGAGTAGAAGACGCAGCGTACGAGCGCCAGCAGTCTCTTCTTCGCCTTGCGGCCGTCCGGTCCGGCCGAGCCGAAGACCACCTCGGACAGCCGCCACAGCGCCATGCCGACCAGCCCGATCCCGAGGGCCCACAGCAGGACGGAACCGAAGGGCTGGTCCGCGATCTCGGCGAGGGCGCCCTGCCGGTCGGCCTGCTTCTTCTTGTTCTCGCCGAAGGCGATCTGGAGGGCCAGCGCCCCGACGAGCAGGTAGATCACTCCGCGCGCGGCCAGTCCGGCCTTCGCGGCCCCCCGCGTGACCGAACCCCGCGCGGCGCGCTCGGCCTCCATGCGGCCGTTGCGCGCCAGGGCACTCGCGTTCATGTCAACCTCCTGGAAGAGTCTCGGAGACCCGGATGCCCCGGCTTCGACGCCGTACGCCCGGGCCGTGCACACGGGCCGTACACACGGCCCGCACGCGGGTCACACACGCGGGCCACCCGTACGGGTCGCGGTCGCGGCGTCGCCCGCGCGGCCGTCGTGTGCGGGGACCGCACGTCCGGGGACCGCACCGTCCGGGCGTGCGCACAAGGGCGCCGCGCACACGGAGGCCGCGCACACGGGCGCCCCGCCGCGGGCGGGCCGCGGCGGGGCGTCGGGGGTGTCGGGGTGTCGGCCGGTCAGGCGGCGTACAGGTGCGGCCCGTCGTCGGTGCTGCGGTCGGCGGTGGCGGGGCGGTGGGCGGTGGTGTCGGTGTCGGCGGCCGCGGCGAGCCAGCTCCGGGCCACTTCCAGGGCCCGGGTGACCTCGCGGGTCCCGGTGGAGACGCACAGCGTGTAAGCAAGGTCCTGCGCCCGTGTGCCGGCCGCGGCGGATCCGGTCGCCGCGGCGGCCTCGTACTCGGCGACGAGGGTGCGCAGGACGGCGGGGTGGGGCATCAGCATCGACGACTGCTCCTGGTCCGAAACGGGTGGGGAGACGGAAGGGAAACGGTGGGACACGTACGGCTCTCGGGCCGGTTCAGCGGCGGTCGCCCGGTCGCCCCAGGGCTTCCTGGCGCACCTGGGCGCAGCTGCGGCTGATGAGCCGCGAGACGTGCATCTGGGAGATGCCGAGCCGGTCGGCGATGCGGCTCTGGGTCATGTCCTCGAAGAAACGCATGTAGAGAATGGCCCGCTCGCGTTCCGGCAGCCGGCGCAGGCTCTCCTTGGCGGACTCGCGGTCGACCACGATGTCGTAGGAGGCGTCGGGCCCGCCGAGGGTGTCCGCGATGCTGTAGCCGTCGTCACCGGCGGGGAGTTCGGCGTCCAGCGACAGGGTACTGAAGCTCTCCAGGGCCTCGAGGCCCGCGGCGACCTCGTCCTCGGTGAGCCCGGTGTGGGCGGCGAGGTCGGCGGTCGACGGCTCGGGGGCGCCGGGCGTCTGGGCCAGCTCGCGCCGGGCGACGCGCACCTTGTTGCGCAGTTCCTGGACCCGGCGCGGGACCCGCAGGGCCCACATCCGGTCCCGGAAGTGCCGCTTGATCTCCCCGGTGATGGTGGGGACGGCGTAGCTCTCGAAGGCTCCGCGTTCCGGGTCGAAGCGGTCGACGGCCTTGACCAGGCCGAGTGCGGCCACCTGCCGGAGGTCCTCGACGGCCTCGCCGCGGTCGCGGAAGCGGCCGGCGATCCGGTGGGCCATGGGCAGCCAGGCGGTGACGATCCGGTCGCGCACGGCGTCCCGCTCCGGGCCCTCCTCCATCGTGGTCAGCTGGACGAAGAGGGCGGTGGTGTCGGGGGCGTCGTCGTGGGTCCGGCGGGACTGGGCGGTGGTGTTCGGGGCTGATGCGGCGGGACGGCTTGTCGCCATGTCGATGAGCATGCGGGATCGCTCCTGAACGGTGGAGTCAGGGGGAATGACCACGGGAGGGGCCGTTGCCGTCCGGGGCGCCTGGAGCGCCCCCGAGCGGTCGTACCGCTCCCCTGGGCGCGCCTCCGGTCCGAAGCACGAACCTCCATCTGCCCTGGGTCCGGAGGAACAAACTCCGGTGCCGGGAAACCTCTTCGGAGGGCCGCCGCGACCAGACGGCGGATGTGGAGGCGGGCCGGGACGGCGGACGTGGAGGCGGGGACGGACGGCGGACGTGGAGGCGGGGACGGAAGCGGACTTCCGCGCCGATCGGCGGCGGTCGGGGCCCGGCGACCGCGGAGGGGTCCGCGGCGGGTCAGGCCACGGGGACGACGGCGGTGATGCGCTTGCCGCCGGCCGGCAGGCCGGACACCCGGACGTCGCAGGCCAGCCGGCAGACGATCGGCCAGCCCCGGCCGCCCGGCCGGCGCCGCCCCTGGTCGTCGAGCGGGTCGGTGACGACGGGCAGCCGGTCGCTGCGGTCGCTCACGGAGACCCGCACGGCCCACCCGTCGACGTCCACGTCGAAGTCGGTGATGCCGCCCCCGTGGAGGATGGCGTTGGAGGTGAGTTCCGAGGCGACGAGCAGGGCGTCGGAGAGGGCCTCCTCGTCGTAGGGGCCGCCGGTCGTCGCGCCCCGTCCGTCGAGTGCGCGCCGTATGGCGCTGCGGACGTCGGACGGCCGGCAGGGCCCGTCCCCGTGGCAGTGCACCAGGGGCGGCGCGTCGATGCCGTGCGTGCCGTCGGTGCGATCGGGCCGGCCCGGCCGGTCCGTGCGGTCCGTGCGGTCCGGCCGGCCGGCCTCGCCGGTCGGGTCTGTCGGGTAGGTCGGGTGGGTCGGGTCGATCCTGCTGCTCCGGCCGGTCCGGTGGTTCGCGTTCGCACGCATCCTTTCGGTCTCCTGACGTCCTCGACTGCTCCAGTGGTCTCTCCCCCGCCGGATGTACCCGGCCCCCTCTGTCCGGCTGGCCCCCGAAAGCCCGTCCAAACCTTCCCTACCGGGCATTCGACACATTCGGCGGCGTTCGGCGGCGTTCGACGACATCCGCCAGGTCGTCCAGGTCGTCGGCGACGGCCGGGGCGGTCGTCCGGGGCGGTCGTCCGGGGAACGGGGTCATCGACGGGCCCCGCGGGGGTAGGCGGAGTGCATGACGGATGTCGTGGACTCGGACGAACTGCTGCGGCGCATCCAGCGCGCCAGGGCCCGCGCGCGGGAGGAACTGCGGAACCTGCGGTCGCGGAGCGAGGACCTGGGGCGCACCGATCCGGACGCGGCGCGCGAGGCGCACGTGCGGAGCCTGGCGTACGAGGCGGTCCTGGACGTGCTGGACGAGATCGTGACCCCGGGGCACCGCACGGACGCCTCCTGACCCCGCCCCCACCCGGACAGGGCGGTGCGCACGCGCCCGATTGGCGGGCGGCGGTGCGGGAACCCGGCAGCGCATGTCGGTCGATCACACGCGCGCACCCGTTCTGGAAGCACTCGTCGAGTACCACCGCCAGGGGCGGCTGGCGTTCTCACCGCCCGGGCACAAGCAGGCCCGCGGCGCCGACCCCGACGTGCGGTCGGTGCTGGGCGACGCGGTGTTCCTCGGTGACGTCCTGGCGTCGGGCGGGCTCGACGACCGGCTGACCCGGGGACGGGTCCTGGAACGCGCCGAGGAGCTGATGGCGGACGCCGTCCACGCCGAGCACACCTTCTTCACGACGTGCGGGAGCTCCCTGTCGGTCAAGGCCGCGATGCTGTCGGTGGCCGGGCCGCACGAGAAACTGCTGATCGGGCGGGACGCGCACAAGTCGGTGGTGTCGGGCCTGATCCTGGCCGGGATCGAACCGGTCTGGGTGGAGCCGCAGTGGGACGCCGAGCGGCACCTGGCGCATCCGCCGTCCGCCGCGAGTTTCGAGAAGGCATTCGAGGCCCACCCCGACGCGAAGGGCGCCCTGGTCACCAGTCCGACGCCGTACGGCGCCTGCGCGGACCTGCGGGCGATCGCCGAGGTGTGCCACCGCCGCGGACTGCCGCTGGTCGTGGACGAGGCGTGGGGTGCGCACCTGCCCTTCCATCCGGAGCTGCCGTCCTGGGCGATGGACGCGGGCGCCGACATCTGCGTCACCAGCGTCCACAAGATGGGCAGCGGCCTGGAGCAGGGTTCGGTCTTCCACCTCCAGGGCGACCGTGTCCCGGCGGAGCTGCTGAAGACGCGCGCGGACCTGCTGGGCACGACCAGCCCGTCGACGCTGCTGTACGCCGGGCTCGACGGCTGGCGGCGGCAGATGTGCCTGCACGGCGAGGAGTTGATGGGTACGGCCCTGGAGCTGGCGGCCGAGGTGCGGGCGGCCGTCGAGCAGATCGACGGCATGCACGTCGACGACCGGGCGGACTACTGCGGTCCGGACCTGGCCGACGACTTCGATCCGCTGCCCGTCGTCATCGACCTCGAGGAGCTGGGCGTCTCGGGTTTCCAGGCGGCCGACTGGCTGCACGAGCACCATGCGGTGGACGTCCACCTGAGCGACCACCGGCGGATCGGCGCCCAGATCACCCACGGCGACGACCGGGCGACGACCGGGGAGCTGGTCTCGGCCCTCAAGGACCTCGCGCACGCCGCGCCGGACCTGCGGCCGGCGCCCCGCACGGAGGTGCCGCCCCCGGCCGAACTCCGTCTGGCACAGGCGCTGTTGCCGCGGGACGCGTTCTTCGGGCCGGCCGAGCACGTCCCCTTGTCGAAGGCGGCCGGCCGGGTCGCCGCGGAGCTGATCACGCCGTATCCGCCGGGCATCCCCGCCGTCCTGCCCGGCGAGCGGCTCACCGAGCCGGTGCTGCGCTATCTGCGCTCGGGGCTGGAGGCCGGCATGAACCTGCCGGACCCGACGGACCGGCGGCTCGACACGGTCAGGGTGGTCGCGCGGGACGCGGAGCGAGCGGAACGGGGCCGGCGCTCGGAGAAGTGAAACAGGTCACGTGACCGGGTTTTGAGTGCGCGAAAAGCGCCAGAATGGTTTACGGTTCATCAAGTGGTCGCGGAGTCGAGTTCGTCTCCTCCGCACACCGCATGCGACGGCCCTGGCTGGCTTCCCCCGTCCCGCCAGGGCTTTCGCATGCCCGCCGGCGAAACCTCCCGCCGCCGAGGTGCCCGGGACGCCCGCAGCGGCTGAAATGGATGAGGGAACATCCCGGAACCACCGCCGCCGAGGAGCCCCGTGCCATGACCAGAGCGACGAAGCTGCTGACCGCCCTCCCCCCGCCCCAGCGCGGGCGTCTGATGACCCTCGCCCGCGAGGTGTCCTTCCCGGAGGACACCAGGATCTTCGAGGCGGGCGGCACGGCCGACCGCTTCTGGGTCATCCGCTCCGGCGCGGTCTCCCTGGACCAGCAGGTGACGTCCGTCCAGCGGGTCACCGTCGCCAGTCTCGGCGCCGGCGACCTGCTCGGCTGGTCCTGGCTGTTCCCGCCGTACCGGTGGGACTTCGGCGCGGAGGCGTTCAGTCCGGTCCGCGCCTACGAGTTCGAGGCCCGGGCGGTGCTCAAGCTGTGCGAGGAGGACCCCGCCCTCGGCCTCTCCCTGGTCCGCATCGTGGCCGAGATCCTCGCCCACCGCCTGGAGGCGACCCGGGTCAGACTGCTGGACCAGTACGGCGCGCACCGCCGCCGGGTCCTCTGACCCCGGCGCGAAGCCCCGCACGCGACAGCTCCCCGGCGCGAACACCGCCCGGGGCGGCGGGACGGCGGGGCGGCCCGGCGACGCCGGTGTGGCCGCCCCGGGCGGAAGAACCGGTGAGGTCGCGCGGCTGCGGCTGGGCGGACGCTCAGGCACCGGCGATCAGGCGCCGGCGATCAGGGTGACGCCGAGGGTGATCATCGTGGCGGCGACGAGTCCGTCCAGGACGCGCCAGGCGCCGGGCCGGGCCAGGAAGCGGCCGAGCAGCCGCGCCCCGAAGCCCAGCGCGGCGAACCAGCACAGGCTGGCCGCCGCCGCTCCCAGGCCGAAGGTCCAGCGCAGCGGACCCCGGTCGGCGGCGACGGTGCCGAGCAGGAAGACCGTGTCGAGGTAGACGTGCGGGTTGAGCCAGGTCATCGCGAGGCAGGTGAGGACCGCCCGCCGCCGCGAGCCGGCGGCCTCGCCCGCCGCCTCCAGGGCGCCGCCCGGCCTGAGCACCCGGCGGGCGGCGAGGGCGCCGTAGCAGAGCAGGAAGGCGCCGCCGAGCCAGGCGACGGCGGTGAGGGCGCCGGGCCAGGCCACCACCAGCGCGCCCACCCCGGCCACCCCGAGGGTGATGAGGACGGCGTCGGACAGCGCGCAGATCGCGACGACGGCGAGGACGGCGTCCCGGCGGACGCCCTGGCGCAGGACGAAGGCGTTCTGGGCGCCGATGGCGACGATGAGGGAGAGACCGGTGCCGAAGCCGGCCGCCGCGGCGGCGAGGGAGGTGGACATGGCGTCCACGCTAGGGAGTGCATCACTGCGGGACCAGCTAAAGATTCTTACGTATCATGAGCGATCGTGATGACGGATCTTCCCCTCGACCAGGTGCGCACCCTGCTCGCCGTGGTCGACGAGGGCACCTTCGACGCCGCGGCCGCCGTCCTGCACGTGACGCCGTCGGCGGTCAGCCAGCGGGTGAAGGCACTGGAGCAGCGCACCGGCCGGGTCCTGCTGCTGCGCACCAAGCCGGTGCGGCCGACGGAGTCCGGGGAGATCGTCGTGCGGTTCGCCCGGCAGCTGGCCCGGCTGGAACGCGACACGCGGTCCGAGCTGGGCATGAGCGGTGCCGGGGAGCCGACACGCGTGACGGTGGCGGTCAACGCGGACTCGCTCGCCACCTGGTTCCTGCCCGCCCTCACCGACGTACCGCGCGAGCCCGCGTTCTGCTTCGAACTGCACCGGGAGGACGAGACCCGGACGGCGGAGCTGCTGCGCGAGGGCCTGGTGATGGCCGCGGTGACCTCCTTGCCGGACGCCGTCACGGGCTGCTCGGTCAGGTCCCTGGGCTCGATGCGCTACTTCGCGGCCGCGAGTCCCGGCTTCGCCGCCGCCTTCCTCGACGGCGTACCGCTGGGCGAGGCGCTCGCGCGGGCGCCCGTGGTCACCTTCGACCGCCGCGACGACCTCCAGGACGCGTTCGTACGGCGGCTGCGGCGCGGCTCCGACGGCGCGAGCCGGCTGCGGCACGCCGTGCCGACCTCGGAGGGCTTCCTCGACGCGGTGGCGGCCGGGCTCGGCTGGGGCATGGTGCCCGAGCTGCAGGCCCAGAGGCTGCTGACGGCCGGGCGGCTGGTCTCCCTCGTACCGGAACGCCCCCTCGACGTCCCCTTGTTCTGGCAGCAGTGGAAGCTCGACTCCCCCGCCCTGGCCGCCGTGACGGCCGCCGTCGCGGAGACGGCGGCGAAGACCCTGCGGCGCTGAGCGGGTGGCGGGGCCGCGGCCACCGATCCGTGCGGCGCGGTTTCACTTCGCCCCCGCCGGTGACCCGCTCAGGAGCAAGTATCCGGAACCGCACACGACTTCGATCGCAGGTGACTTCGATGGACGACTGGCGACAGAGCGCCGCGTGCCGCCATGAGGACCCGGAACTCTTCTTCCCGATCGGCACCTCGGGTCCGGCACTGCTGCAGACCGAGCAGGCGAAGGCCGTCTGCCGGGGCTGCCCGGTGCGGGACCAGTGCCTGGAGTGGGCGATGGAGACCGATCAGGGTCTCGGCGTCTGGGGCGGCACGAGCGAGACCGAACGGCGCGCCCTCAAGCGGCGCCTCAAGGCACGCCGCAGTGCGTGATCCCCGCGGGGGCGGGCCGGTGAGCACCGGCCCGCCCCGCGATCGTCCTCCCGCCGGATCCGCCCTTCACCGGCGGACCCGGATCGGCGAGCCGTCAGGACAGCACGACGGGACACCTGGTGTCGCGGGCCGAGTTCTGCGGTGTGGACGATTTCGAGCAGGTCGCGGTGACGGTGGAGGATGCCGCG
Organism: Streptomyces sp. NPDC014882; assembly: GCF_043081325.1. NCBI lineage: Bacteria > Bacillati > Actinomycetota > Actinomycetes > Kitasatosporales > Streptomycetaceae > Streptomyces > Streptomyces sp. NPDC014882. The sequence goes on along the minus strand of NZ_JBIBWL010000023.1, from coordinate 17,588 downwards.
GTCCACTCCGACTTGCCGGGCGACGGCCGAGACGCTGACCGGGGTGCCGGTGAGGCCGTCGGCGCCGGACGACGCACCGGGGTCGGTGCCGGTCCGCGCGACCGGCGCACGGGCAGCCCCCGCCTAGGGGCGGTCGGGCTTTCCCTGGGCGTACAGCCAGGTCTTGAAGACGTTCCCGAGGTCCTTGCCGGACACCTTTTCCGCCAGGCGCTCGAACTGGGCGGTGGTGCCGTGGCCGTCGCGGTGGGCGGACGCCCAGGCGCGCAGGACGCGGAAGAAGGCGCGGTCCCCGACCGCGGTGCGCAGGGCGTGCAGGGCCATGGCGCCGCGGGCGTAGACGGGCGTGCCGAAGATGTTCGCGCCGCTGCCGGGGTCGCCGGGCGGGAATTCCCACAGGCCGTCGCCCGCCGGGCGGGCGTACAGCGTGTCGAAGGCGGCCTGGGCGCTCGCGCCGCCGTGCTGTTCGTCGTAGAGCCACTCGGCGTAGGTGGCGAAGCCCTCGTTGAGCCAGATGTCCTTCCAGGAGGTGAGGGAGACGGAGTCGCCGAACCACTGGTGGGCGCTCTCGTGGACGAGGGTGCCCAGGTCGGGCGCGCCGTCGTACACGGGCCGGGTCTGGGTCTCCAGGGCGTAGCCGACGTCCGGGGCGTGGTCCACGATCGACCCGGCCGCGCGGTACGGGTACGGGCCGAACAGGCCGCTCCCCCACGCGAGCACGGAGGGCAGCTTCGCCAGCACGGGCTCGGCGGCGGCCGCCTCGCGGGGGTCGACGGCGTCGTAGACGCGGATGCCGTCGCGGGTGGTGTACTGCCGGACCCGGAAGGTGCCGACGGTGGCCGTGGCGAGGTAGGCGGCCATGGGCTCGGCCTGCCGCCAGCGGTAGGTGGTCCGCCCGTGCGCGGTCCGCCGGCCGAGGAGGACGCCGTTGGCCACGGCCGTACGGCCCTCGGGGACGGTGATGGTGAAGTCGTACGAGGACTTGTCGGTGGGGTGGTTGTTCGCGGGGAACCAGGTCATGGCGCCCTGCGGCTCGCCCGCGACGAACGCGCCGTCGTCGGTGGGGATCCAGCCGTCGGGGGAGCCGTCGGGGTCGGTGACCGGGCCGGGGGTGCCGGAGTAGGCGACGGTCACCTGGAAGCGGGCGCCCTTGCGCAGGGCGCGGCGCGGGGTGACGACGAGTTCCTGGCCGTCGCGCCGGTGACCGGCCTTGACGTGGTCGACGGTCAGGGCGGTGACCTTCAGGCCGTTCAGGTCGAGGTCGAAGCGGCTCAGTGCCCGGGTGGCGCGGGCGGTGAGGACGGCCTTGCCGTCGAGGTGGCGGGTGGCCGGGTCGTAACGGAGGGTCAGGCCGTAGTGGTCCACGTGGTAGCCGCCGTTCCCGGCGAGCGGGAAGTAGGGGTCGCCGACACCGGGCGTGCCCACCGGACCGGCCGCGAGCGCGGGGTCGGCGGCCGTGAGCAGTGCCGCCACGGCCACGGGTACGGCCGCGAGGAGGGCAGGGCGTCTGCGGGGGTGTGTCACGTGCGCTCCTGGGGGGGGGTGACTGGTGGTCAAACGTGATCAGACTAGGTGCCGGGCCCTGCGGATTCGCCCCCGTTCAGGTCAAGCCGTGCGGCGCGGGCGGACGGCCCGTGCTTACCCTCGGCACCACCGCCCGCCCCGTGGAGAGGCCGCCCATGAGTGTCCGCGTACGCCGCGTGTACGACCCGCCGGAGCCGGAGGACGGCGTCCGCGTCCTCGTCGACCGGCTGTGGCCGCGCGGTCTGGCGAAGGACGCGGCGGGAGTCGACGAGTGGCCCAAGGCGCTGACGCCGTCGAACGAGCTGCGCCGCTGGTACCACGCGGGCGAGGGCTCGTACGAGGAGTTCGCGCGGCGTTACGAGGCCGAGCTGGCCGGGCCCGAGGCGGAGGAACTCCTCGCCCGCGTAAGGGAGTCGGCGGCCTCGGGGCCGGTGACCCTGCTCACCGCGGTGAAGGAGCCGGAGCACAGCCACGCGGCGGTCCTGGCCCGTCTCCTCGCCTGAGGACGGACCGCCCGCCCGGCCGGGGCCGCCGCCCGGTCCCCGGCCCCCGCCGGTTCGGTGCGGTGTCCCTGCCGGTTCGGTGCGGTGTCCCTGCCGGTTCGGTGCGGCGTCCCCGCCCGTTCGGTGCGGCGTCCCCCGACCAGGGTGCGATGCACCGGTCCGGTCTGGTTCGGTGCGGCGTCCCCGTCGGCCGGGGTGCGGTCCGCCGCCACCGGGGGCGGGTCCGGTCCCGGTCTCACCCTGTCTGCCGTGCCGCCGCCCGTCCCGCCGCGCGTCCCGAGAAGAGGCAGCCGCCGAGGAAGGTGCCCTCCAGGGCGTTGTAGCCGTGGACGCCGCCGCCGCCGAACCCGGCGACCTCGCCCGCCGCGTACAGGCCCTCGACCGGGCTGCCGTCGGCGCCGAGGGCGCGCGAGTCCAGGTCGGTCTGGATGCCGCCGAGGGTCTTGCGGGTGAGGACGTGCAGCTTGACGGCGATGAGGGGTCCGGCCGCGGGGTCGAGGACGGGGTGGGGGGTGGCGACGCGGCCGAGCCGGTCGCCGATGTAGCGGCGGGCGTTGCGGATGCCCTGCACCTGGGCGTCCTTGGCGTACGGGTTGGCCATCTGGAGGTCGCGGGCACGGATCTGGCGGCGCAGGTCGTCGGCGTCGAGCAGCGCCTCGTCCGTCAGGCCGTTCATCTTCTCGACCAGCCGGTCGAGGGTGTCGGCGACGACGAAGTCCGCGCCATGGTCGAGGAAGGCCTGCACGGGGGCGGGCGCGCCCTTGCCGAGGATGCGGTCGCGCAGGACGGCCCTGCGGTCCTTGGCGGTGATGTCGGGGTTCTGCTCGGAGCCCGACAGCGCGAACTCCTTCTCGACGATCCTCCGGGTGAGGACGAACCAGGAGTGGTCGTACCCGGCGATGTCCTCGGTGGTGCGCAGGTGCCGGAGGGTGCCGAGGGTGTCGTAGCCCGGCAGGCAGGGGTCGGGCAGGCGGCGGCCGAGGGCGTCGAACCACATCGAGGACGGGCCGGGCAGGATGCGGATGCCGTGGCCGGGCCAGACGGGGTCCCAGTTGCGGACGCCCTCCGTGTAGTGCCACATGCGGTCGCGGTTGACGAGCCGGACACCGGCCCGGGCGCTGATGTCGAGCATGCGGCCGTCGACGTAGGCGGGGACGCCGGTGACCATCTCGGCGGGCGGGGTGCCGAGGCGTTCGGGCCAGTGGCGGCGGACCATGTCGTGGTCGGCGCCGATGCCGCCGCTGGTGACGACGACGGCCTGGGCGGTCAGTTCGAAGTCGCCGACGCGTTCGCGGCTGGAGGGGACGCCGCGCGGCGAGTCGTCGGGCGCGAGGACCGTGCCGCGCACGCCCCGCACGGCGCCGCCCGCGCCGTCGACGACCAGCTCGTCGACGCGGTGACGGTGGTGGAAGGTGAGCAGCCCGTCCCGGGCGGCCTGCCGGGCGTACCGTACGAACGGCTCGACGACGCCCGTGCCGGTCCCCCACGCGACGTGGAAGCGGGGCACGGAGTTGCCGTGCCCGTCGGCGCGCAGGTCGCCGCGCTCGGCCCAGCCGACGGTCGGCACGAAGGAGATGCCGTGCCCGGCGAGCCAGGTCCGCTTCTCCCCCGCCGCGAACTCGACGTAGGCGCGCGCCCAGCGCACCGCCCAGGAGTCCTCGTCGTCGGTGCGGTCGAACTGCGCGCTGCCCTGCCAGTCGCTCCAGGCCAGGTCGAAGGAGTCCTTGACGCCGAGGCGCCGCTGCTCGGGCGAGTCGACGAGGAACAGCCCGCCGAAGGACCAGAACGCCTGGCCGCCGAGGTTGGCGGCGTTCTCCTGGTCGACCAGGGCGACCCGCCTGCCCCTGCTGGTGAGTTCGTGCGCCGCGACCAGGCCGGCGAGGCCCGCTCCGACGACGATGACGTCCGCGTCCATGGCGACCGTTGCCTTTCTCATTCGGATCTCGTTCGGGTCTCGTCCGGGGTGCTTCCCGGGGCGGCGCTCCGGGTGGCTCCCGGGGGGCGCTCCGGGTGGCGCTCCCGGTGGATCCCGGGGTGGCGCTCCGGGGCGGTGCCGCCTTCGGTCAGCAGCGCGGTGAGGAGCTGCTTGAGCCAGGCGCGGGCGCCGTCCACGTCCTTGTCGAGCAGCAGTTGGGTGGTGACCCCGTCGTAGGCGGCGACCACCGCGCGGGCGGCGGCGTCGGCGTCGCCGAGGACGGCGGGCGGTGCGCCGGGACCGCTGTCGCGGCCGAGCCGGTCGGCGATGGCACCGCGGAGCGTCGCGCGGTGGTCGAGCAGGGTCCGGGCGACGGCCGGGTCGCGGGCGGCGTGCACGAGGAAGTCCGTCTTCACCAGCAGCCAGTCGTGGTCGAGGAGGAGCACCTCGGTGACGCGGTCCACGGACGCGGGCACGTCGAGGCCGGGTCCGTCCCCGGCGAGCGCGTCGGCGACCTGCCGGGCGATGAGGTCGGCGCGCTGCCGGTAGAGGGCGAAGAAGAGTTCGTCCAGGCTGGCGAAGTTGGAGTAGAAGGCGCCCCGGCTGTAGCCGGCGGCCTCACAGACCTCCTCGATGGAGACCCGCCCGAAGCCCTTGGCGGCGAACACCCCGAAGGCGGCGTCGAGGAGGTCGGCCCGGGTGCGCGCCCGACGCCGGGTGACACGCCTCGCCGTCTGTTCCACCGCCATGTCGGACCTCCGTTCGATACGGGAATGTATCCGATGCGTTCGTGTATCGAAAGGCCCGTGACGACGCCGGGGCCGACGTCGCGGACGGCGCCGGCCGGGGCCACGGCCATGACGACCGCCGTGGCCCTGGCGACGTCGACGGCCAGGGCGGCGGCCGCGGCGGCGCCGGAGCACCCGCGGATCTGCTTTGCTGTCCCCGTCGGAGACGGACCTCACCCCACGGGACGATCATGCGGGCAGACGTACGGCAGGTCGCGGACGGCACCTACCTGGTGCACGGCGGCCACACCAACTGGGTGATCCTCACCGAGGGCGACGCCGTCACCCTGATCGACACCGGCTACCCGGCGGACCGGCAGCGGCTGCTGGACTCCCTGACGGTGGTGGGCAGTTCGCCGCGGGCGGTCACCGCCGTCCTCGTCACCCACGCGCACAACGACCACCTCGGGTCCGCCGAGCACCTGCGCACCGTGTACGGCACGCCCGTTCACCTGCATCCGGCCGAGGTCCCGCACGCCCGGCGGGACTTCCTCCAGCAGGTGAGCGTCGGCACGGTGCTGCGCAACGCCTGGCGGCCCGGCGTCCTGCCGTGGACGGTGCACGTGCTGCGCGCCGGCGGCACCGAACAGCACCCGGTCGCCGCCCCGGAGCCGTTCCCCGCCGCCACCGGCGTCACCGGTGCGCTGGACCTGCCGGGCCGGCCCGTGCCCGTGCACACCCCCGGCCACACGGACGGCCACACCGTCTTCCACCTCCCGCAGGCCGGGATCCTCGTCTCCGGTGACGCGCTGGTCAGCGGGCACGCCACCTCGCGGATCCGGGGGCCGCAGCTGCTGCCCGACATGTTCCACCACGAGCGGGCCCGCGCGCTGGCCTCGCTGGACGTGATCGGGTCCCTGGAGGCCGACACCCTGCTGCCCGGCCACGGGCCGGTGCACCGGGGGTCCGTGCGGGAGGCTGCCCAGCGGGCCCGGGAACACGCCGTCTAAGGTCGGGCCATGGCTTTGCAGATCAGTGCCACCAACCCGGAGCACCCGGCCCTCCTGCTGGAACTGCCCTGGCAGCTCCCGCTGGAGGAGTGGCCCGAGGACGTCCTCGTACCGCTGCCGCGCGGCATCTCCCGGCACGTGGTGCGCTACGCCCGTGCCGGCGACGAGGTGATCGCCGTCAAGGAACTGGCCGAGCGCCCGGCGCTGCGCGAGTACGAGCTGCTGCGCGACCTGGACCGGCTGCGCATCCCGGCCGTCGACCCGCTGGCCGTGGTCACCGGGCGCGTCGACACCGCCGGCGACCCGCTGGAGCCGGTGCTGGTCACCCGGCATCTGGGCGGGTCGATGCCGTACCGGTCGATGTTCGAGACGACCATGCGGCCGGCGACCATGCACCGGCTGATGGACGCGCTGGCGGTGCTGCTGGTGCGGCTGCACCTGGCCGGGTTCGCGTGGGGCGACTGCTCGCTGTCCAACACCCTGTTCCGGCGCGACGCGGGCGCCTACGCCGCGTACCTCGTCGACGCCGAGACCGGTGACCTGCACCCGCAGCTGAGCCCCGGGCAGCGCGACTACGACCTCGACCTGGCCCGCGTGAACATCAGCGGTGAACTGCTCGACCTGGAGGCCTCCGGCGCCCTGCACCCGTCGGTGGACCCGGTCGAGTTCGGCAGGGAGATCTGCTCCCGCTACCAGGGGCTGTGGCAGGAGCTGACCCGCACCTCCGTCTACCCGGCGGGCAAGTACCACTACATCGAGCGCCGCATCCGCCGGCTCCACGAGCTGGGCTTCGACGTGGCGGAGATGCAGATCGAGCACTCCTCCAACGGCGACACGGTCACCTTCGTGCCGAAGGTCGTCGACGCGGGCCACCACCAGCGGCAGTTGCTGCGGCTGACCGGTCTGGACACCGAGGAGAACCAGGCCAGGCGGCTGCTGAACGACCTGGAGAGCTGGATGGCCACCCAGGACGACTACGCCCCGGGCGACCCCCTCGCCGCCCGCCCCGAGGTGCTGGCGCACCGCTGGGTGCGGGACGTGTTCCGGCCCACCGTGCGGGCCGTGCCGGTCGAGCTGCGCGGCTCCATGGACCCGGCGGAGATCTACCACGAGCTCCTCGAGCACCGCTGGTACCTGTCGGAGCGCGCACAGCACGACATCGGCCTCGACACGGCCGTGCAGGACTACATCGCCAGGATCCTGCCCCGCGCGCGGGAGACCCTGGAGCCGACGACGCCTGAGTGAGCCGGGCGCCGGACGAGCCCGGCGCCCGCCCGCGTCACTCGTGCGGGACCACGGCGACCGGGCAGTCCGCGTGGTGCAGCACGCCGTGCGCCACCGAGCCGATCCGGGCGCCGACGGCGGTACGGCGGGCCCGCCGGCCGACCACCACCAGCTGGGCCCGCCCGGACACCGACAGCAGCACCTGGCCGGCGCTGCCGATCTCCACGTGTTCCACCACCGGCACGTCCGGGAAGCGCTCGCGCCACGGGGCGAGGGCGTCGGCCAGCGCCTTCTTCTCGTACGGCTCCAGGCCGCCCGCGTCGTCGAGCAGCTTGAGCGAGGCGGGGCTGTAGGAGAACACCGGGGGCAGGGTCCAGGCCCGCACCGCGCGGACGGAGGCGCCGCGGGCGGCCGCCGTCTCGAAGGCGAACCGCAGCGTGGGCGCGCTGTCCTCGGGCGAGCCGTGCTGGCCGACCACGATCTCGTGCCCGGCCACCTCGGAGCTGGCCTTGTCGCCGGCCCGCACCAGGACGACCGGGCGGCGGGTCTCGGCGATCACCTGCTGGCCGACCGAACCGAGCAGGAAGCCGACGACCGCGCCGTGCCCGCGCGAGCCCAGCACCAGCAGTTCCGCCTCCGCCGCGGCGGCGACCAGCGTGTCCGCCGGCTCGCCCTCCGGGACGTCGCTGGTCACCCGCAGCCCCGGGTGGCGTTCCGAGACCTCGGCGACGGCCTCCCGGACGGCGGCCCGCACCCAGTCCCGCTGGGCCTCCCGGTCCGCGACCTCGGCCGCCGCGTCCGGCTGGTACGTCCAGGCGTGCACCACCCGCAGCGCCAGGTCCCGCCGTACGGCCTCCCTGGCCGCCCAGGCCAGTGCCGCCAGGCTCTCTTCCGTTCCGTCGACCCCTGCCGTGATCGGGCCCGTCATCCCGCCGCCTCCCCGCTTCGTGAAATCGATTCGTCGGGTCCAGTCTTCACCACTAATCTGCCGGTCATGACCTTGGAGTGGGAACAGGTGATCGTCGACGCGGCCGATCCGGCCGCGCTGGGGCGCTGGTGGGCCGAGGCCCTCGGCTGGGTCGTGGTCGACGAGGACCCCGACGGGGTCGAGATCAGGCAGACCCCGGACCGGCTGCCGGGACTGCTGTTCCTGGCGGTGCCCGACGCCAAGACGGTCAAGAACCGGCTGCACCTGGACTTCCGGCCCCAGGACCAGCGCGCGGAGGTCGACCGCCTGCTGTCCCTGGGGGCGCGCCGCGCCGACGTGGGGCAGGGCGAGCAGAGCTGGGTGGTGCTGGAGGATCCCGAGGGCAACGAGTTCTGCGTGCTGAGCGCCCGCAAGGGCTGAGACCCGCCCCGGTTCCGACCGCGCGGGCCCGTCCGTCGTCGGCGGACGGGCCCGCGCCGTGTCTTGCCGCGTCGCGTCGCGTCGCGTCGGCCGGTGGTGCCCCGTCCCGTGCCGGGAGCGCACGGCACCGCCGGCCCCGAGCGCACGCGGGCCGTCGACCATACGATGGGCGGGAACCGGCGCGGGGCCCGCCGTGCCGCGAGTCCTGAACCCCGGGGTGGGAGACGCATGGCACAGGCCGCCGAGACCGCGCGGACCGTCATTCTGACCGTGGACGACGATCCCGGGGTCTCCCGCGCCGTCGCCCGCGACCTGCGGCGCCGCTACGGCGCCGCGTACCGGATCGTGCGCGCCGAGTCCGGCGAGTCCGCGCTGGACGCCCTGCGCGAGCTGAAGCTGCGGGGCGACCCGGTGGCCGTGATCCTCGCGGACTACCGCATGCCGCGGATGAACGGCATCGAGTTCCTCGAACAGGCGCTGGACATCCATCCCGGCGCGCGGCGCGTGCTGCTGACCGCGTACGCCGACACCGGCGCGGCGATCGACGCGATCAACGTGGTCGACCTCGACCACTATCTCCTCAAGCCGTGGGACCCGCCGGAGGAGAAGCTCTACCCGGTCGTGGACGACCTGCTCGCGGTCTGGCGCGCCGGCGACCACCGGCCCGTGCCGGCCACCAAGGTCGTCGGGCACCGCTGGTCGGCGCGCTCCTCCGACGTGCGGGAGTTCCTGGCCCGCAACCAGGTCCCCTACCGCTGGTACTCCTCCGACGAGCCGGAGGGGCGTCGGCTGCTCGCCGCGGCCGGCGCCGACGGCCGGCGGCTGCCGCTGGTGATCACCCCCGACGGCACGCCGCTGACCGAGCCGGACATCCCCGAGCTGGCCGCCCGCGTGGGGCTGGCGACGACGCCGGAGGCCGAGTTCTACGACCTCGTGGTGATCGGCGGCGGCCCGGCCGGGCTCGGCGCGGCCGTCTACGGCGCCTCGGAGGGCCTGCGGACGGTGCTGGTGGAGCGGTCGGCGACCGGCGGGCAGGCCGGGCAGAGCTCCCGCATCGAGAACTACCTCGGCTTCCCCGACGGCGTGTCCGGCGCGCAGCTCACCGACCGGGCCCGCCGTCAGGCCACCCGGTTCGGCGCCGAGGTCCTCACCGCGCGCGAGGTGACGGGACTGGAGGCCAACGGCGCCGCCCGCGTCGTACGGTTCTCCGACGGCTCGGCGATCGCCGCGCACAGCGTGATCCTGGCGACCGGGGTGTCGTACCGGCAGCTCCCGGCGCCGGGCTGCGACGACCTGACCGGCTGCGGGGTGTACTACGGCTCGGCGCTCACCGAGGCGGCCTCCTGCCAGGGGCAGGACGTGTACGTCGTGGGCGGCGCCAACTCGGCGGGCCAGGCGGCGATGCACCTGGCGCGGGGCGCCAAGTCGGTGACGCTGCTGGTGCGCGGCGAGTCCCTGGCGGCGTCGATGTCGTACTACCTGATCCAGCAGATCGAGGAGGCGCCGAACATCTCGGTGCGCACCCGCACCGTCGTGGAGGCCGCGCACGGGGCGGAGCACCTGGAGCAGCTCACGCTGCGGGACGTGGACAGCGGGGCGAGCGAACTCGTCGACGCGCAGTGGATGTTCGTGTTCATCGGCGCGGCCCCGCTGACCGACTGGCTGGACGGCACCGTGCTGCGCGACGAGAGCGGGTTCATCCTGGCCGGGCCGGACCTCACCCCGGACGGGCGGCCGCCGGCGGAGTGGGAGCTGGACCGGCCGCCGTACCACCTGGAGACCAACATCCCCGGCGTGTTCGTGGCGGGCGACGCGCGCGCCGAGTCCGCCAAGCGCGTCGCGTCCGCCGTCGGAGAGGGAGCCATGGCCGTCATGCTCGTCCACCGTTATCTGGAGCAGTCGTGAGCGGGACGCCGATGCCCTGCGACCCGGCCGAGGTCGGCACCCTGTTCCTGTTCGAGAAGCTCTCCCCCGAGCAGCTCGGACGGCTGTGCGCCGAGGGGCGGACGGAGCGGTTCGAGGCCGGTCCGGTCTACACCGAGGGCGACCCGGCGACCTGCTTCTACGTGATGATCGAGGGCACGGTGGTGCTGTACCGCCGGGTCGGGGGCGACGACGTCGAGGTCAGCCGCACCTCGCAGCGCGGGGTGTACGCGGGCGCGATGCAGGCCTACCTCGGGGACCGGGTGCCGCAGGTCTACACCAACTCGATGCGGGTGACCGTGCCGACCCGCTTCTTCGTGCTGCCCGCCCGGTCGTTCTCGGACGTCATGCGGGAGTGGTTCCCGATGGCCGCGCACCTGCTGGAAGGGCTGTTCTTCGGCTCGAAGAACACCCAGCGGGCCGTCGGCCAGCGGGAACGGCTGCTGGCGCTCGGCTCGTTGTCGGCCGGACTCACGCACGAGCTGAACAACCCGGCCGCCGCGGCCGTACGGGCCACGGCGACGCTGCGGGAGCGGGTGGCGAAGATGCGGCACAAGCTCGCCGTGATCTCGCAGGGCGCCTACTCCCCCGAGGTGCTCGCCGCACTGATCGAGATCCAGGAGCGCACCGCCGAACGGGTCGCCAAGGCCCCGGTGCTGAGCCCCCTGGAGGCCTCCGACCGGGAGGACGAGCTGACCGACTGGCTCGACGACCACGGCATCCCGGAGGGCTGGCGGATCGCGCCGACGTTCGTGCAGGCCGGACTCGACGTGGACTGGCTGGAGCAGGTCGCGGCGGCCGTGGCGGCCGACATCCTGCCCAGCGCGGTCGGCTGGCTCAACTACACCGTCGAGACCGAGCTGTTGATGGACGAGATCGACGACTCCACCAGTCGGATCTCGCACCTCGTCGACGCGGCCAAGCAGTACGCGCAGCTCGACCGCGCCCCCTACCGGGTCGTCGACGTCCACGAACTCCTCGACAGCACCCTGCTGATGCTGTCCGGGAAGATCGGGCCGCGCATCGAGGTCGTCAAGGACTACGACCGCACCCTGCCGGCCGTCCCCGCGTACCCGGCGGAGCTGAACCAGGTGTGGACGAACCTCGTCGACAACGCGGTCTTCGCCGTCAACAGCGCCGGTGGGGAAGGCACGTTGACCGTGCGGACCGCGCGTGAGGGCGACCGGCTGCTGGTGGAGTTCGGCGACACCGGGCCCGGCATCCCGGCGGACGTCCGCGGCCGGATCTTCGACCCCTTCTTCACCACCAAACCGGTCGGCGAGGGCACCGGCCTCGGCCTGGACATCTCCTGGCGGATCGTCGTCGACAAGCACCACGGCAGCCTCCAGGTCGAGTCCGCGCCGGGCGACACCCGCTTCCGGGTACTGCTGCCGCTGACCGCGCCGGACACCACGACCGGCGCCGGCGCCGATGCCGACACGGACACCGGTGCCGGTACCGGCACCGGCACCGGCACCGGCACCGGCACCGAAGACATCCCCGACACCGCGTCCGACACCGCCGAGGAGCCCGTATGACCGACGCCCACGCCATCGACCCGAGCGTCCCGCCGAGCGGCACCGGCTGCGTCGAGTGCGACGCGGGCGGCGGCTGGTGGTTCCACCTGCGGCGCTGTGCCCGGTGCGGCCACATCGGCTGCTGCGACTCCTCCCCCGCCCAGCACGCCACCGCGCACTGGAAGGCCACCGGGCATCCCCTGGTGCAGAGCTTCGAGCCGGGCGAGGACTGGTTCTGGGACTACGACGGCGACGAGCTGTACGAGTCCGGACCGGAGCTGGCGCAGCCCTCCTCCCACCCCCTGGACCAGCCCGCGCCCGGCCCGGCGGGACGGGTGCCGGACGACTGGGCGCGGTCGCTGAACCGCTGACGCCCTCCCCTCGGCCACCAGCCACCCGGCCGCCCGGCCCGCGGGGCCCGGCCCGCGGGGCCCGGCCCGCTCCCGGGCGGCGCCGCTCGCCGCGGGCCGGCCCGCCGATCCGTCGGCCCGCGACCCGCCGAGTGATCTCTGCCTCACAGGCAACCCGGCCCGCCGTACACACGTCTTGACCGGCGACGACATGCCGCGTCCGGCGACGCCCGCCCCGGCCGTCCCCTTGGCCGGGGCGATTTCCGGACACACTATACACGCCATGTATACACACAGTGCATACATGGTGGCCGAAAGGAATCGATGTACGGCAAGGCTTTCGCCCCGGAGTACCAGGGCGCCCTCACCACCCTGTCCGTGAACTCGTCCCTGGTCGACGTGCTGACCGCCGGGACCGAGCAGTTGGCGGCGGCGGAGCGGGCCGGCGAGCGGGCCGAGGTGGCGCGCTCCGGGCTCGCGGTCGCCGAGGCGCACCGCAGGCTGGGCCAGGTGCGCGAGGCGGACCGGGCCTGGAAGGCGAGCTACCGCGCGGCCCGGGACGCGGACGACGTGGCGGCGATGGCGTGGGCGCTGTGGAGCGGCGGCACCCTGGCCCGGCAGCGGGGCGCCTTCCCGCTGGCCCGGCGGCTGCTGGCGCTGGCGGCCGACCTCGGGGAGCGCGGCGGGGACGTCGTCGTCCGCGGCTACTCGCTGGCCGGGCTCGCGGAGACCGGCCGCATCCAGGGCGACTACGAGGCCGTCGGCAGGCTGCACGAGCAGCTCCTGGCCGAGGCCCGCCGGCGCGGCGAGGCACGGCACACGGTGTGGGCGCTGGAGGGCATCGCGCAGATGCACCGCAACTCCGGGGACTTCGACACCGCCCACGCGCTGTTCCAGGAGGCGGCCGAGATCTCCGCGCGCGCCGAGGACCGGCGGGGGCACGCCTGGGCACTGCGCGGCCTGGCGGACGTCGTCTCCGTGCGGGACGGCGACACCGAGGGCGCCCTCGCCCTGCTGACCGAGGCGGAGACGGCCTGCCGTGCGATGGACCTCACCGGAGCCCTGGCCTACAACCACAAGATGCGCGGCAACGTCCTGTACCGCGCGGCCCGTTACGCCGAGGCGCGGGACCTCTACGAGCAGGCCCTCGCGGAGTTCGGCGCGATGAGCGAGCCGCGCGGGACGGCCCTCGCCCGGCTCGGACTGGCCAAGTCGCTGGCCCGTCTGGGCCGCGACCGCTCCGAGACGGCCGCGGAACTGGCCTCGCTGGCGGCCGAGCTGGAGCGGATCGGACTGCGGCACGCCCGGCAGATGGTGGCACGGGCCGAGGAGGAACTCGGCCTCGTGACGCCCGCCGCCCGTCCGGGTGGCGCGACGGCGGAGGCCGTACGGTGACGGCGCCCTCCCCCACGGCACTCTCCCCTACGGCCTCCTCCCCGACGGTGATCCCGTCGGCGCCGGCGAAGGGGCCGGCCGCCCCCGCCGTCCTCGACCGCTGCCGCACGCTGGTGCGGCCCGCGCTGGCGGAGGCGGTCGGCCGGCTGCACCCGTGGGTGGGCGAGATGGCCGCGTACTCCTTCGGCTGGTGCGAGGTGGGCGGGGCGCCCACCGCCGCGTCGGGCGGGAAGGGGCTGCGGCAGGCCCTCGCCGTGCTCGGCGCCGAGGCGGCGGGAGCGCCCGCGCGGGCCGGGGTCGCCGCGGCCGTCTCGGTCGAACTCGTGCACGCCTTCTCCCTGTTGCACGACGACATCATGGACGGCGACCCCACGCGAAGGCGCCGCCCCACGGTCTGGAAGGCCTACGGCACGGGACCCGCGGTCCTCGCCGGTGACGCCCTGTTCGCCCTGGCCGTCGAGACCCTCGCCGCGGCCCCCGGCGGCGCCGGCGGCGTACGGCTGCTGTCCGGGGCGCTCGCCGGGCTGGTCCACGGGCAGGCCGACGACCTGCTGTTCGCGGCGCGGCCCTGGTCGGGGCCCGAGCGGGTGCGGCCGGACGCGTACCGGGCGATGGCCGAGGGCAAGACCGGCGCGCTGCTGGGCTGCGCGGCCGCGCTGGGCGCCGTGCTCGGCGGGGCCCCCGAGACGGCCGTCACCGCGCTGGACCGGGCCGGACGGCATCTCGGGATCGCCTTCCAGGTGGTCGACGACCTGCTGGGGATCTGGGGCGATCCGGCCGTGACCGGCAAACCCGTCCACGGCGACCTGCGCGCGGGCAAGAAGACCTTTCCGGTGCTGGCGGCCCTGGAGTCCGGCCGGCCGGCGGCCCGGCGCCTCGCCCGGCTGCTGGAGTCGGGGGGCGACCCCGTCGAGGCGGCGGCGCTGGCCGAGGAGGCCGGGGGCCGGGCCGCGGCACTCGCCGAGGCGCGCCGGCAGGTGTCCGCCGTGGAGTCGGCGCTCGCCGGGGCGCCGTTGCGTGCGGGGGCCGCGGACGACCTGCGGTCGCTGCTGGACTTCCTGGTGCGACGTGACCTGTGACCACCTCCCGGACCCCGGTTGACCCGGTCCGCCGCCGCGGGACAGGGTGCGGGGAGCGCGCGCGGCACAGCGCGCGGGAAAGGTGGTCGTCTTGATCGGCATCACGGACATCGAGGCAGCGGCGGAGCGGATCGCCGGGCACGTCGTCCGCACCCCGACCCTCCCGAGCCCCGGGCTCTCCGGGCTGCTCGGTGTCCCCGTCACCGTCAAGCTGGAGCTGCTCCAGCGCACCGGCTCCTTCAAGGCGCGCGGGGCCACGGCGAAGCTGCTGTCGCTCTCCGGGGCGGAGCGGGCGGCGGGGGTGGTCGCGGTGAGCGGCGGCAACCACGGGATCGCGGTGGCGGTCATGGCCGCCGCCCTCGACGTGAAGGCCACGGTCGTCATGCCGCGTTCGGCGCCCGCCCGGGCCGTCGAGATCGTCGAGGAGGCGGGCGCGTCGGTACGGCTGACGGACGGGATGGGCAGCGCCTTCTCGCTCGTCGACGACCTGCGGGACGAGGGGCTGACCCTGGTCCACCCGTTCGACGACCCGGTGGTGGTCGCCGGTCAGGGCACCGTCGGCCTGGAGCTCGCGCGGGACGCCGACGAGCTGACGGACGTCCTGGTCAGTGTCGGGGGCGGCGGGCTGATCTCCGGTGTCGCGGCGGCCCTGCGGGCGCTGCGGCCGGGGGTGCGGATGTGGGGGGTGGAGACCGAGGGCGCGGAGGCGATGGCCGAGGCGCTGAAGGCCGGCGGCCCGGTGCCGGTGGAGGTGTCCTCCATCTCCACCACGCTGAGCGCGCCGGCCGTCGCGCCGCTGACGTACGAGCACGTCTCGGCGCTGGTCGGCGAGGTGCTCGTGGTGCCGGACCGGGAGGCCGTACGGGGCTGTCTGGAGCTGGCCGAGCACGCGAAGGTGTGGACCGAGCCGGCCGCCGGATGCCTGCTGCCGGCCGCCCGGCGGGTCGTGGAGCGGGTGGGCCCCGACGCCCGGCTGGGGCTGGTGGTCTGCGGGGGCAACGCGTCGGCCGCGGACATGGCGTCCTGGGCCGGGCGTTTCGGCCTGGTCTGAGGCCGGGAGACGTCCGCGGCGGCCGCCGCCCGGGAATGCGCCGGGGGCGCCGCGGCGTTTCCGCCCGCCACTCGACGGCCGCCGCCGACGGCGTCCGTGTGCGCCGTTTTTGAATGAAAGACAGAAATCCCGCCGGGTCGCGCCCCCCTTGAACGCGCACCCTCCCGGCCGCCGTACCACTGGGAAAGGTGAGCAGCCGAGGTTCAGCGAGGGATGACATGGTCGAGGCGCACGTCCCCACGCACGAGTCGGTCGCCGGTCGGTACCGGCTCCTCGACGTCGTCCACAGTGAGACGAACCGCGTCAGCTGGTACGGCGAGTACGCCGACGAGCCGGCCGGCTCCCGGCCGTGTCTGGTCACCCGGACCGGACTGCCCGAGGGCCTCGCCGAGGAGGACGCGCGCCGGGCCGCCGAGCGCGTGCTGCGGATGTCCGAGACGATGGCCCGGGTGTGCCCCGGCCGGGTCGCCACCGTCCTCGACGCCCTCGTGGAGGCGGGCTCCCTGTGGATCGTGACCGAGTGGATCGACGGCCTCCCCCTCGGGCAGCTGATCGAGCAGCGGCGTGTGCTGCGGCCCGCCCGTGCCGCCCGGATCGGGCTGGAGCTGCTCGACGTGCTGGAGGCGGCCCACGGCGAGGGCATCACCCACGGCGAACTGAGCCCCGGTCAGGTGTTCGTGCGGACGCGCGGTCCGGTCGTCGTCACCGGCTTCGGCCTCGCGGGCGCGACCCTCGCCCCCCGGCTCGCGGCCCCGGCGTACGCCTCCCCCGAGCAGGCGCGCGACGAACGGATCGGGCCGGCCGCCGACCTGTGGGCGGTGGGCGCGATCCTCTACACGGTCGTCGAGGGCCGGCCGCCCTACCGGGACCGGGACCGGCCGGAGGCCACGCTGAAGGGCGTGGACCGGCTGCCGCTGCGCACGCCCCTGCGGTCCGGTGCGCTCGGACCCGCCGTCCAGGGCCTGCTGCGCAAGGACTCGCGGGAGCGGATGACCCGGTCGACGGCGCGCCGGAACCTCGTCCGCGCCCTGGACGAGGACACGCACGCCGTGCCCGCGCCCCGGCGGCGGCGGACGTCCGCCGTCGCGCGGGTCGCCGGTCCGCACCGGGCCGGGCGGACGGTGGTGGCGGGGACCGCGCTGGCCGTGGTCACGGTGGCGGTCGCCGCGCTGGCCGCGACGGGCGGGCTGCCCGGTGCCGAGCGGACGGCGGCGGACGGCGCGCAGGACCGCCCGGCCGCGACCGGCACCCCGGGCGGCGAGGACGGCGCCGACAGAGTCACCGGCGTGCCGTCGCCGGGTGCCGGCACGCCGTCGTCCGCCCCGCCCCCCGCGGCCTCCCCGGACGCGAGCCCCTCCCCGGCCCCGACCCCGGGCTCGACGGTCGCCTCCCCGTCGGCCGGCGCGGGGGCCCCGCCGGCCGGCTTCCGGGTCCGGCGGGCGCCCGAGGGCTTCTCCGTCGCCCTCCCCGAGGGCTGGACCCGGCTGGGCACCGCGCGCTCCGGGGACCTCGCCTACCGGGTCACCTTCGGCGCCGAGGGCGACCCGCGCACCCTCGCGGTCACCTACAGCGAGCGGGTCGGCCCGGACCCGGTGGCCGTGTGGCGCGAGGACGTGGAGCCGGGGCTGCGCGGGAGGGACGGGTTCGAGCGCATCGGGGCGATCGAGGCGACGACGTACCAGGGGTACGAGGCGGCCGACATGGAATGGCTCGCCGACGTCGACGGCACCCGGGTACGCACCTTCGGCCGCGGTTTCCTGCTCGGCGGGAACCGCGGCTTCTCCCTGCGCTGGACGACCCCCGCCGCCGACTGGGACACCACCGCCAACCGGCGGGCCCTGGACGCCTTCCTCACGACCTTCCGGCCCGCCCCGGCCTGACACGGACGAGAGGCCGCCTAGGGCGTGTTTCGAAAGTAGCGTCGTCTGTCCGAAGGGCAGGCCCGGCGGCGTCTGGTGCGTGCGATCGCAAGGCGGAGGGTCGCCCCGATACTGGTTGTATCGGGGTGATCCCGACAACGCGGC
>NZ_JBIBWL010000022.1:0-109297 GCF_043081325.1 Streptomyces sp. NPDC014882 | reverse complement strand
GTATCGGGGCGACCCTCCGCCTTGCGATCGCACGCACCAGACGCCGCCGGGCCTGCCCTTCGGGCAGACGACGCTACTTTCGAAACACGCCCTAGACTGCGGGCCCGAGCGGCCGGTGCACGCCCCCTTCGCCGGTTCCGCTGCCCTCACACCCCTCTGGAGGGACGAGCTTGACCGCGTCCACTGCCTCCCACCCGCTCCACCGGTACGGCTGGAACGACGCGTGGGCCACCGCCTTCGCCCCCCACGAGGCCGACGGCCTCCGGCCCGGCCGTGTGGCGCGGGTCGACCGCGGGAGCTGCGAGACCGTCACCGCCGCCGAGGACGGGCGGGTGACGACCGTTCGGGCGGGCACAGGGCCCGTGGCCTCCTCCGATCCCCTGCTCACCCCCTGCACCGGGGACTGGGTGGCGCTCGACCCGGACCAGGGGGTCGTCCGGGCGCTGCTGCCGCGGCGCACGGCGTTCGTGCGTGCCGTCTCCTCGCAGCGCTCCCACGGCCAGGTCCTGGCCGCCAACGTCGACCAGGTGCTCATCGCCGTCTCGCTCGCCGACGAGCTGGATCTCGGGCGCGTCGAGCGTTTCCTCTCCCTGGCCTGGGAGAGCGGCGGGCAGCCGGTGGTGGTCCTCACGAAGGCCGATCTGGTTCCCGACCCGGTGACGCTGTCCCATCTCGTCGAGGACACCGAGAGGGTGGCCCCCGGAGCGCGCGTGCTGTCCGTCAGCGCGGCCACGGGGCAGGGCATGGACGCCCTCGTGGCCCTCGTCGACGGCACCGCGGCTCTCCTCGGCCGGTCCGGTGCCGGCAAGTCCACCCTCGTCAACGCGCTCACGGGAGCGGACGCGCAGTGCGTCGACGCCACGCGGGACAGTGACGGCAAGGGGCGGCACACGACGACGGCCCGCGACCTCCTGCCGTTGCCGGGCGGCGGTGTCCTGATCGACACCCCGGGGCTGCGCGGGGTGGGACTGTGGGAGGCCGACGACGGCGTCGCCCAGGCCTTCACCGATGTGGAGTCCCTCGCCCGGGACTGCCGTTTCCCCGACTGCTCGCACCGCACGGAGCCCGGGTGCGCCGTGCTCGCGGCGGTCGAGGAGGGCGAGTTGCCCCTGCGGCGGCTGGAGAACTACCACAAGCTGCTCCGCGAGAACGAGCGGATCGCCGCCCGGAGCGACGCGCGGCTGAACGCGGAGATCCTGCGGAGCTGGAAGCGGAAGAAGGAGCTGGGCCGCCACATGATGGAACGCAAACGCGGCCCGCAGCAGTGAATCGGGTCCGCCCGTCGGCGGACCGGGGCGCCGCCGTCCGCTTCCGGGGCGGTCGCCGGCCGGACGGACCGGCTGTCCTCGTACGGCCGGGACGAGGTGCCGCCGTCCTCGTACGGCCCCGCCGAGGTGCCGTTTCCGTTACCCGGTCACGTCGAGGTGCCGCTCTCCTCGTACGGCCGTGTCGAGGTGCCGCGCGTCGTCGAACCGGAGCAGGCGCCACCGCGAACCGTCGTGGACGAACTCGTTGATCGACGTCGCGGCGGGTGTCGAGTCCGTGAACAGCACGGGCGGGACGACGTCCAGCAGCGCGGACATCACCGCGACGATGAGCCCGGCGTGGCACACCACGAGGACCGTTCCGCCCCGGTGGCGGGAGACCAGGTCGCCGACGACCCGGCCGGCCCGGGCCCGGAACCGGTTCCAGGTCTCACCGCCGGGGGCGAACGGGCGGTCGGGACGGGCGGTCATGTCGAACGCCCCGTACGCACGCCGGTACTCGTCGACGGAGAGACCGTCGGCCGCCCCGAAGTCGAGTTCCCGCGCCTCCGCCTCGACGACCGGTGCCCCGAACTCCAGCCCGCTCGCCAGGATCTCGGCGGTCTCGCGGGCTCTGGGCACCGGGCTGGTCAGCAGCGCGTGCGGCCGCGGTGGCTCGGCCGCCAGCCGTGCCGAGAGCCGGGCGGCCTGTTCCCGCCCCTGCTCCGTGAGACCGGGACAGGTGCCGGACCCGGCGATCAGCTTCTTCACGCTGGCGTGCGACTGGGCGTGCCGCACCAGCAGTACCCGGGTGGTGGAGTGCTGTTCCTGTTCGTGCGCCATGCGCGTCATGGTCCCTCGGCTCGGCCTGCGCGGGCAGGTCAGTGGAGATCCCAGCCGCCGTCGACGGTCAGACTCTGGCCCGTGATGAAACCGGCTCCGGGAGAAGTCAGAAACGTAACAGCCGCGGCCACGTCCTCGGGGGACCCATGCCGTTTGATGCATTGCCGGGCGAATTCCCGTTGCCGCCAGGAGGGGTAATCCGGGTGGGATCTCTGCTCGGGACTCAGTTCGATCGGACCCGGTCTGACGGAATTCACGGTAATGCCGTGCGGGCCGAGTTCGCGGGCCAGGGCGCGAACGAATGCCTCCAGGCCCCCTTTCGCCGCGATGTACGGGGCGAGTTCCACGCGCCCGATCCGCGTGAGCACCGTGGAAACGGCCACGATCCGGCCGGTTCCGCGCGCCACCAAATGGGGTGTGGCGGCACGGACGCAGGCGATGTGCGCCAGGAGATTGACGTCCACGGCCGAGCGCACGTCGTCCCACGTGGTGTCCTGCCAGGGGGTGTACGTGTACGCCCCGGCGTTGCAGACCAGGACGTCCAGTCTCGGTCCGCAGGAGTCCATGGCCTGTCCGAGACGGTCCACGGTCTCCTCGCGTGCGAGGTCCCCGACCACGGTGGCGACGACGTCCGCGCCGGCCGCCGACGCCTGGTCGGCGGTGTCGGCGAGCCCGGTGTCCCGGGTCAGATGGGTCAGCACCAGGTCGTGGGTGGCGGCCAGCCGTACGGCGATGGCGGCCCCGAGGCCCGAGCCCGCCCCCGTGACCACGGCGACGCCCCGAGACGACATCACATTCCCCCTCCGCGGCGCGTGCCGATCAGCCCGTCCGATACTGCCATCCAAGACAGGCCGAACACCCCCCGTGATCCGGCCATTCCGGCAACGCCCGCTGTCGGGCCCGAAATCCCTGGGGCATTCTGTGGTGCCGGATCAGGCCGACGAAGCTGGAGGATTTCAGTGGGTGCCATGGACGCCGGACGTCGGACGAATGCTGATTTTCTGGAGGACATCAAAGAGGTCATAGCCGGTGGTGTCAGCAGCAGCATGCGTGCGGCGGCCATCCCCGTGCCCCTGGTCGTGCGGCGTGCCGAAGGCTGCCTGATCCGCGATGTCGAGGACGGCGAGACCGTGGACTTCAACATGGGTTACGGTCCGCATCTCTTCGGTTATGCCGACCGCGACGTGGCCGAGGCCGTGGCCGACCAGTTCGCCAAGGGCCACATGACCGGCCTGCCGCACGAACTGGACGCCGAGGCCGGATCCCTGGTGGCCGAACTGGTGCCGGGCGTGGAGCAGGTCAGGTTCGCCAACTCCGGCACGGAGGCGGTCGCCTCCGCGCTGCGGCTGGCGCGCGCCACCACGGGCCGCTCCCTGGTGGTCACCTTCGAAGGCCACTACCACGGCTGGAGCGAGACCGTCCTGCGCGCGGGCAAGACCACGCTCCGGATCCAGGGCACCCGGCCGACGGACGTCGTCGCGGGCGCGCCCGGCATGATCCCCGAGGCCCTCGCCCACACCGCGCAGCTGCCGTGGAACGACGCCGAGGCCGTCGAGGAGCTCTTCGCGCGCGACGGTGACCGGATCGCGGCCGTCGTCCTGGAACCGGTTCTGGTCAACGCCGGGGTGATCCCCCCGGTACCCGGCTTCCTCCAGCTGCTGCGCGACCTGACCGCGCGCAGCGGCGCGATGCTGATCTTCGACGAGGTGATCACCGGTTTCCGGGTCGCCCGGGGCGGGGCGCAGGAGTTGTACGGCGTCGAGCCCGACCTCACGGTCCTGTCCAAGGTCATGGGCGGGGGGTTCCCGGTCGCCGCCTTCGGCGGGCGGAAGGCCGCGATGCGGATGCTCGCCACGAACGAGGCGCACCACGCGGGCGTCTACGCCGGGAACCACGCGGCCCTGCGCGCGGTCGTCACCGTACTGACCAAGATCCGCGCGCTGTCCGGCCTCTACGAGGAGCTCGAGGCCATCGGCGCCGGCGCGGAGGACGCCGTGCGCGAGGTCTTCGCCGCGGAGAAGCGGCCCGTGCACATCAACCGGGTCGGCACCCTGATGTGCGTGGCCCTGCTCAGGAAACCGCTGGAGAAGGCCGACACCCTGCGCGACCTCGCCGAGGCCGTCGACTTCTCCCGGCACCGCCGCTTCCAGACCCTCGCCCAGCAGGAGGGCGTCTACTTCCACCCGAACCCGCTGGAGCCGTGGTTCCTGAGCACCGCGCACACCGGGGACGTCCTGGACAAGGCGGTGGGGTCGCTGCGGCGCGCACTGACCGGTCTCGGATGACCGCCGCGCGTGCGGAGCTGCTCTCCCTGCTGCGCGCCCGGGGCGCCCGTGCCGGGGACGCGCCGCTGATCAGCGACGGCTCCGGGACCACCAGCGCGGCGCAGTTGGCCGAGCGCGTCGACGCCAGGGCCCGTGCCCTGCGGGAGGCCGGCGTCGGGCCGGGCACCCTGGTGGGAACCGTCGCCTGGCCCGCGGCCGAGTTCGTCGGCGACGTGTTCGCGATCATCTCCACCGGCGCGGTCGCGGTGCCGCTCTCGCGCCGGCTGACGCCGTGGGAGCTCCAGCGGATCCAGGAACGCTGTCCGCTCGACTTCCTCTCGGCCCCGGCCTCGTCGCCGGCCTTCCCGGTCACGGCCGCGGACTGGGGGGGAAGGATCCTGAGCGTCGGCCGGGAAGGAGCCCGCCGGCCCGCCTTCGAGGAGGCGGCGACGGCGCAGA
Source organism: Streptomyces sp. NPDC014882 (assembly GCF_043081325.1). Classification (NCBI taxonomy): domain Bacteria; kingdom Bacillati; phylum Actinomycetota; class Actinomycetes; order Kitasatosporales; family Streptomycetaceae; genus Streptomyces; species Streptomyces sp. NPDC014882. The sequence goes on along the minus strand of NZ_JBIBWL010000022.1, from coordinate 104,487 downwards.
TCACGTCGGGCACCACCGGGTACCCCCAGGTCGCGCTGCGCTCCGCCGCCGCTCTGCTGGCCGAGGCGGAGCACTACCGTACGGCTCTGGGGCTGGGGCCGGAGAGCCGGTTGCTCTGCCCCGTACCCCTCCAGCACGCGTACGGCTTCGGCCTGTGCGCCCTCGCCGCGACCCTGGCGGGCGCGCCCGTGCGCTGTACGACGCCGGACAAGCCGCGCCTGCTGCTGCGCGAACTCGCCGCCGGGGACGTGACGTTGTTCGTCGGTGTGCCCCCCATGCTGCGGCTGCTCGCCAAGGCCGCCCGCACCCGCCCGCACGACGGCCCCGCGATCGGTTTCCTCTCCGCCGGAATGGCGCTGGACGCGCACACCGCCGAACTGGTCGCGACCCGGCTCGGCGGGCACGTCGGCCAGGTCTACGGCACCACGGAGACCGGACCGATCTGTGTGAGCCGCCCCGCCCCGTGGCGGCCCGGTGTCTCCGGGCCCGGCGCCCCCCTGCCCGGTGTGCGGGTCGAACTCTCCCCGGTCCCCGGGACCGGGGGCGGGGCCGGGGCCGGGGGCGGTGCCGGCGACGCCGTGACGGGACTGGTGACCGTCAGGTCGCCGTCGATGATGCTCGGGTACGCCGAGGGCGGGGCAGTCGACGCGACCCCGCTGCGGGACGGGTTCACCACCGGCGACCTGGCCCGCTGGGAAGGACGGGACCTCGTCCTCGCCGGGCGCCTGTCCACCAGCATCAACGTCGCGGGCGCCAAGGTCAGCCCCGAGGAGATCGAAGCCGTCCTGCTCGCCTTCCCGGACGTCGCCACCTGTCTGGTGTCCGGTGTGGACGATCCCGTCCTGGGACAGCGGATCAGCGCGACGGTGACGCCTGACACGGTCGACCTCGACAAGCTGGAGCGCTTCTGCCGGGAGCGGCTGTCGCCCTCCTGGGTCCCCCACGCCTTCGCCTCCAGGGCGGAACTGCCGACCACCGAGACCGGGAAGGTCATCAGGCCCCGGACCGGTCAGTGAGGACATGTGAGAGTGAGAACAGAGAACATCTTCCTGGCAGGGACCGGGGCGTTCATTCCGCCCAGGGTGAGCGTGGAGGAGGCGGTCCGGCGCGGCGTGTACGACCGGGAGCGGATGGAGTCCTGCGGGTGGCGGAACATCGCCGTGGCCGACGGCACCTCCGCGCCGGACATGGCGGTGGCGGCCGTCCGGCAGGCGGTGGACCGCTCGGGCCTCGGCCCCGAGGACATCGACATCCTCGTCCACTCCTGTGCGTACCACCAGGGCCCCGACGGCTGGTCGGCACCGCACTACATCCTGCGCTCCACCCTCGGCTCCCGCGTCCCGGCGCTGACGGTGGAGCAGGGGTGCAACGCGTTCCTCGCCGCCCTGGAGATGGCCACCCAGTACCTGCTGTGCGCGCCGTCCCGCACCGGCGCCGTGGTGAGCAGCGCGGACAACTTCGGCGCCCCCTCGGTCGACCGGTGGCACGCCCACCGTGACGCGGTGCTCGCCGACGCGGCCGCGGCGGTCGTCCTGTCGAAGCGGTCCGGCTGGGCCGCGCTGCGCTCCGTCGAGTCGGTGTCGCTGCCCCAGTACGAGATCCTCAACCGCGGGCACGAGCCGATCTTCCCCCCGGCGGTCACCGCCGGGCGCGCGCTCGACATGAACGAGCACCTGGAGGCGATGGTCGAGGAACTGGGCCCGAAGGCGTCCGAGATCGGCCAGGAGTACGGCGCGAGCGGCGCCAAGCTGGTCGAGCAGGTGACGGGCGAGGCGGGGATCGCCGTCGCGGACCTGTCGAAGGTGCTCCATCTCGGGGCGGGCACCACGGACTTCCTGGACAGCCATCTGCGGCCGATGGGCCTGGACGCGTCGCTGGGCGCGGTCGACTTCTTCCGCGACGTCGGCCACGCGGGCGCCGCCGATGTCGGGCTGCAGCTCAACCACCTCGTCGAGGACGGGCAGGTGGACGCCGGCGACCACCTCCTGCTGCTGAGCGCCGGCCCCGGACTCATGATCACCGCGGCCGTGGTCACGCTGCTGGAGCCTCCCGCCCGGCGCGCCACGGACGCCGAGGGGAGCCCGGTGTGACGAGCCCGGTGGCCCCGCGGGGGCAGGCAGGCGGGCCGGGGGAGCCCGTCGCGGTCGTCGGGCTGAGCTGCCGGTTCCCCGGCGACGCCGACTCCCCCGACGCCTTCTGGGACCTCCTCGTCCAGGGCCGGGACGGCATCGGCGACGGAGCGGAGCGCTGGGCTCCGTACGCGGACACCGGGCACGGGCACGCGGCCGTCGTGCGGGAGACCCCGACCCGTGGCGGCTTCCTCGCCGACATCGCCGGTTTCGACGCGGAGTTCTTCGGGATCGCGCCGCGCGAGGCCGAACTGATGGACCCCCAGCAGCGGCTGCTGCTGGAACTGGCGTGGGAGGCCCTGGAACACGCGGGGATCCCGCCCCTCGGTCTGGGCGGCACCGACTGCGGGGTCTTCGTGGGCGTCGGTTCGGACGACTACGGGCGCCGGCTGCTGGAGGACCTCGCCCGCATCGAGCCCTGGTCCGGTATCGGCGCGGCCCTGTGCGCCACCGCCAACCGCATCTCCCACAGCCTCGACCTGCGCGGCCCCAGCCTCGCCGTGGACACCGCGTGCTCCGCCTCCCTGGTCGGAGTCCACCTGGCGTGCCGGAGCCTGCTCTCCGGGGAGTCCGACGTGGCGCTGGCCGCGGGCGTGAACCTCATGGTCGCGCCCGGCCTCTCGGTCACCCTGGCCCGTGCGGGCGCCACCTCGCCGGACGGCCGCAGCAAACCGTTCGACGCCTCGGCGGACGGCTACGGCCGGGGCGAGGGGGCGGGCGTCCTCGTCCTGAAGCGCCTCTCGGACGCCGAGCGGGCGGGGGACCGGGTCCTGGCGGTGATCCGCGGCAGCGGGGTGAGCCAGGACGGCCGGACCGCCGGCATCATGGCGCCCAACGGCGAGGCCCAGGCGGACCTGCTGCGCAGGACGTACGCGCGGTGCGGCATCGCTCCGGAGACCGTCGACTACGTCGAGGCCCACGGCACCGGAACCGTCGCGGGCGACCCGCTGGAGGCCGGTGCGCTCGCCGCGGTCTTCGGCGCGGGCCGGCCGGCGGACCGCCCGTGCCTCATCGGCTCGGTGAAGGGCAACATCGGGCACCTGGAGGCCGGCTCGGGGATCGCCGGGATGATCAAGACGATCCTCGCGCTCGTCCATGAGGAGATCCCGCCCAGCGTGCACTTCTCCACCCCCAACCCGCGCATTCCCTGGGCGGAGTCACGGCTGCGGGTGACGCGGGAGCGCACCCCGTGGCGCCGGGGGGAGCGTACCCGCCGAGCGGGTGTCTCCAGCTTCGGCTACGGCGGCACCATCGCCCACGTCGTCCTGGAGGAGGCACCGGCGTCCGCGCAGGACGTACCGACGGTTCCGGAGGAGGCACCGGCGGTCCCCGAGGACGCGCGGACGGTCCTGGAGGGCGCACCGCCGGCCGCGCGGGAGGTGCCCGCACGGCGCGAGCCGTCCGCCGCGTCCGGGGCCGCCCCGGCGCCGCCCCGCCTGTTCCCGCTCTCCGGCCGGTCCGGGGCGGCCGTCCGGGAGGACGCCGCCCGGCTCGCCGACTGGCTGGACGGGCCGGGCGCGGGCGTTCCGCTCGCCTCCCTCGCGCAGCACCTGGGAACCCGGCGCAGCCACCTGGAACACCGGGTCGCCGTCGTCGCCGCCGACCGCGCGGAGCTGGGGGACGGGCTGCGCCGCTTCGCCGCCGGTGACCCGGCGCCCGGCCTCGCCGACGGCACGGTGGCGGACGGGGGCCCGGACAAGGTGGTGTGGGTCTTCTCCGGGACCGGCGCCCAGTGGCCGGGCATGGGCCGCGAACTGCTGGCCACGGACACCGCCTTCGCCGAGATGATCGACCGGATCGGGCCGGTCTTCGCCGAGGAGTTCGGCACGACGGCCCGGGATCTGATCGAGGACGGCGACGTCACCCGCGTGGACGTGGCCCAGACGATGATCTACGCGGTGCAGATGGGCCTGGCCGCCGTCTGGCGGTCGCTCGGGGTCCGGCCCGCGGCCGTCGTCGGCCACTCCATGGGGGAGATCGCGGCCGCCGCGACGGCGGGGATCCTGTCGCCGGAGGACGGCGCCCGGCTGGTGTGCCGGCGCAGTGTCCTGCTGCGGCGGGTGGCCGGCGCGGGCGGCATGCTGATGATCGGTCTGCCCGCCGACGAGGCCGCGGCACGGCTCGGCGGCACCGACGCCGTGGTGCCGGCGGTCCTCGCCTCGCCCACCACGACCGTGGTGGCCGGCGCGGTCGCGGAGATCGACGCCCTCGCCCGGGAGCTGACCGCGGACCCGTCCCTGCTGGTGCGCCGCGTCGACAGTGACGTGGCCTTCCACAGCCCGCAGATGGAGCCCCTGATGAAGGAGCTCGCCGAGGCCGCGGCCGACCTCACCGTGCACGCCCCCCGCATCCCCGTCTACAGCACCGCGCTGGACGACCCGCGCGACGCTGCCGTCCGCGACGGCGCCTACTGGGCGGCCAACCTGCGCAGCCCGGTACGGCTGTCCGGCGCCGTGGCCGCGGCGGCCGAGGACGGGTTCCGCACCTTCCTGGAGGTGTCGGCCCATCCGGTAGTCCGGCACTCCGTGCAGGAGACGCTGGACACGGTCGGGGCCGACCGGCACTGTCTCGCCGCCTCCCTGCGCCGCGACACGGGGGAGCGGGAACACCTGCTGCTGAACGCGGGACTGCTGTACTGCCACGGCGTCCCCCTCGACTGGCCCTCCGCCCCGGGCGCGCGGCCCCTGTCGCTGCCGGTCCGCAGCTGGCGGCGCCAGCGGTACTGGCGCGACCTGCCGGTCCACCGGGCCGACCGGGGGCGGCACGACCCGGCGAGCCGCACCCTGCTGGGGCCGCGTACCACGCTGGCCGGCACCACGCCGCTGGACCTCTGGCGCACCCGCGTCGACCCGGAGTCCCGGCCGTACCCGGGCAGCCACACCATTCACGGCGTGGAGATCGTCCCGGCGGCCGTCGTCCTCCAGACCTTCCTGGACGCGGCCGGGGGGAGCCGGGGGACGGGCGGTCTCTCCGACGTGTCGTTCGAGCTGCCGCTGACCCTGTCCACGGCCCAGGACGTCGACGTGACCGCGCAGGACGGCGTGATCCGCCTGCTGTCCCGGACCGCCGGCCCGAAGGAGCCGGGTCCCGGCGATCCGGGCGCGGACGGGCCGGACGGGCCGGACGGGCCGGACGGGGACGAGCGGTCGTCACTGACCCACGCGGTGGCGTCCGTGTCCGGCGACGCCTCGCCGCCACCCCTTCCGCCGGCCGCGGCCGGACCGGGGACGGCGCTGCCCCCCGACCGGATCACCACCGACCTCGCGTCGGTCGGCGTGCCGAGCATGGCCTTCCCCTGGCGCGTGGACCGCCTGGAGCGGGTCCCGGACGGGCTGCGCGCGGACGTCGTCACGGCCGACGAGCCGGCGTCCGCCCCGGCGACATGGGCCCCGCTGTTCGACGCCGCGCTGTCCATGGCGGCCGTGGCCTTCCCCGGACCCGCCGCGCTACGGGTGGTGGCCGGCGTCGGCCGCGTGTGGACCACGGGCGAGCCCCCGTCCCGCGCCCGCCTCGAGGCGCACGCCGACAGCGGGGGATCGGTGGGTGTGCGGATCACGGCGGAGGACGAACGGACCGTGGCCGTGCTGGCCGGGGTCCGGTACGCGGACGGCGAGGCCGGGGCGCGTTCGGCCCCGCCCGGGGAACTGCTGTTCCGGACGGACTGGAAGCCCCTTCCCCTCGACGGCTCCGGCGCCCCCCGCCCGCACCGGCCCCTGGTGCTGGTCGGCGCGGACGGGGAGCTGACGGCGGCACTGCGGGCCACGGCCGACGAGCACGGGATCCCGTGCCTGGCGGTGGAGGATCCGGACGGTCTCGACGGCCTGCGCGGGCAGGTCCCCGGTCCCGTGGACGTGCTCCTGCTGCCCCTGACGGACCGTCCGGCCAAGGAGACCGAGGCCGCGGACCGTGCCGTGCGCGAGGCGTGGCAGCTCGCGTCGGCGGCGCGGCGGCTGGGCGCGTGGCCACCCGGTACGGCGCGGCTCTGGTCACTGACCCGCGGTGTCCGCGAGGCGGACCGGCTGGAGGCGGTGGCCCAGGCGGCCCGGTGGGGTCTCGGCCGGGTCGTCGGGGGCGAGCACCCCGGACTGTGGGGCGGCACGGTCGATCTCGGCCCACGGCCCACCGGGGACGACCTGGTCGCCGCGCTGCGCGTGGTCGCCGCGAACCCGGGCGAGGACGTCGTCGCCGTCCGTGACGGCAAGGCCTGGGCGAACCGGCTGGTCCGCTCCGCGGGTGCGGGTGCGGATGCGGACCGCGCCCCGCTGCGCTGCCGGCAGGACGGCACCTATCTCGTCACGGGCGGTCTGGGCAGCCTGGGCGGGGAGATCGCCCGATGGCTGGTGGAGCGGGGCGCACGCCGCCTCGTGCTTGCCGGACGCGGTGCCCTGCCGCCCCGTTCGGAGTGGGACGCCGTCACCGACGAGGTCCAGGCCCGCCGCGTCGCGACCGTCCGCGGGCTCGAGGACCTCGGGGCGACCGTACGGGTGCTGTCCCTGGACCTGTCCGACACCGAGGCGGCGGCCGCCGCCCTGACCCCGGACGCGCTGGGCATGCCCCCGGTCCGCGGGGTGGTGCACGCGGCCGGCGTGCTGCAGGACCAACTGGTCGACCGGCTCGACGCCGACGCCCTGGCGGCGGTGATGCGGCCGAAGGCCGGCGGTGCCCTGACCCTGCACCGGCTGTTCCCGCCGGGGACCCTGGACTTCCTGGTCCACTTCTCGTCGTGCGGACAGTACCTGGGCCTCACCGGCCAGGCCGCCTACGCGTCGGCCAACGCCTTCCTCGACGCCATGGCCGGGTACGACCACACCCTCGGCGCCGTCGGCAGCATGAGCCTGGCGTGGACGTCCTGGCGGGGCATGGGCATGGGGGCCAACGCGGCGGTGGACGCCGAACTCCAGGCACACGGCGTCGGTGACATCACGGCACCCGAGGCCTTCGCCGCCTGGGACCTCGCCGGCCGGACCGGCGCCGCGTCCCTCGCGGTGCTGCGCACCGTGCCGCTCCCGGACGGGGTCCGCCGTACGGGTCTGCTGCGCGACCTCGCCGACGAGGACCCGGCGGGGCCGGCGCGGGAGGGGGCGGCCGGGGCCCGGCCGTCCGAGGAACTGTCGGAGGAGGCGCTGCGGGCTCTGCTGCACGAGCAGACGGTCTCCGTCATCGTCAGCGAGATGAAGCTGGACCCGGCCGAACTCGACCCCGACCGGTCGCTGCTGAAGACGGGCCTGGACTCCGTGATGGCGATCGTCATCCGCCGCCGCCTGGAACGGCTGCTGGAGCGCAAGCTGCCGGCCAACCTGGTCTGGCACCAGCAGACGGTCACGGCCATCGTGGACTACCTCGTGACCAGTTCACGCTCCTGAAGGACGGATCGGCCGGCCGGGCGGACGCCCCGGCCGACCGGCCGAAACCCGCGCACGGCCGGCCGGGCCCCGCTCTCGGCCCCTGTCTGCCACGGCCCCCGGCGGATAGCATCACGGGGTGCTGCGTGACGTGGATCGGACGCCGGGCCGGGGTGGGACGAGCGAGGCACCGCTGCCGCTGAACTGCCGGGTCACCGGTGATCCGGCGGGGAGACCGGCGGTTCTGCTCCACGCGCTGGGGAACACCGGACGGAGCTGGGACCGGCTCGTCTCCGCGCTGCTGCCCCGGGGACACCGGCTGGTCGTACCGGACCTTCGCGGACACGGGCGCAGCCCCCGGGCGGACGCGTACACCTTCGAGCTGATGTACCGGGACGTGCTGTCCCTGCTGGACCGGCACCGCCTGGCCGAGGTGGACCTGGTGGGCCACTCCATGGGGGGTCACGTGGCCTGGCTCGTCGCCCAGCGCCATCCCTCACGGGTCCGCAGGCTGGTGATCGAGGACACGCCTCCGCCGCCACGGGACGCGGCGGCGGAGGCGGAGCTGCGGGCGCGGTCCGGAGCGGCCGGCGGACAGGCACACGTCATCTCGCTGTACCAGGAGTTCCGCGAGCTGCGCCGGGCCGGGGAGCTGGACGGCGCCGCGGTACGCCCCGTCATCGACGGCCTCCGGAAGGCGGACCCCGTGTGGTGGCGGCGGCTCGCCGACGTCACCGCCGAGACGCTGGTGATCAGCGGCGGACTGTCCAGCCCGGTCCCGCGCTCCCTGCTGGCCGAGGTCGCCGGGAGGGTGCCCCGGGGACGGCTGCTGGCCATCGACGCGGGCCACTACGTGCATCGCACCGAACCAGAGCGTTTCTGCGCCGAAGTGGCCCGCTTCCTCCGATGACCGCCCGTCACCCGCCCTGCGACAGGGGTGCCGTCGCGGTCCTGGCGCGCCGGTAGGCCGACTCCACGACGAGCTGGACCTCCAGGGCGTCCCGGGCGGTCACCTTCGGATGCGGGGCGGGAGCGCCCGTCATCAGGTCGAAGTAGGCGGATATCGCGGTGAGTTCGGGTCTCTGCCCGGCCGATTCGACCGTGCCGTCCGCCCGGCGCAGTTCGTTGCGGCGCAGGTCCAGGACGTGGTCACCGTCCGCGGTGGTGACGGTGACCGAGGTCTCCAGCCGGCGCGCGGCCCGGTCGATGCGCAGCGTCGCCGGCACGCCCCCGAACGACAGGTCCAGCCGGACCCGCTCCTCCACGCCCGGCGCGTCCACCTCGCAGGCTTCCACGTCCGGCGGTCCGAAGACCGTCATGAGCAGGTCGAGGGCGTGCGGCCCGAGGTCCATGAGCGCGCCGCCGCCGGCCCGTCGCGCGTCGCCGTACCAGGGCGTGCAGGCCCGCCACACCCTGTTGCCGGGGGTGGCGAAGGAGAAGTCGACGCGTTGCGCGCCGGGCCGTGCCGCGTCGGCGAACGCTTCCAGCAGCGGATGGGAACGGAAGGGCATGTTCACCCCCAGCAGCTTCTCGGCCGCCGGATGGGCCGCCATCCGCCGCGCCTCCTCCACCGTGGCGGCGAGGGGCTTCTCGCACAGCACCGCGATCCCGGCGTCCAGCGCCGCCAGCACCGGCTCGGCGTGGGCGTCGTTGGGCGTACAGACACTGATCAGGTCCGGCCGCGTCTCGTGGATGAGGCGGTCGACGGAGGTGCCGGTCCACACCCGCGGACGGTCCGCCGCCAGCGACCGGGCCCGTTCGACGTCGGCGTCGACCAGACCCACCAGCTCCATGGCGTCCCGTTCGTCGGCGCAGGGCAGGTGGTAGCGCTGGAAGACCCTGCCGCAGCCCACGGCCGCGAACCGGATGCGCTCGCGGGCCATCGCCTCAGCCCCTCACCTGGGCGAGGGCGTGCTCGCCGCACGCCCTCGCCGTCTCGACGACGAAGTCGGGGAAGGCGTGGCCGAGGTGTTCGCGGTCGTACGCGGTGATCATGGCGCGCAGTTCGGTCTCCAGCCGGTCGGCGAGTCCGGGCGGGTTCTCGTCCGCGAGCAGCAGCCCCGCGTTGAGGAAGGCGATCAGCAGCCCGGCGAGCCCCTGGTCCCAGCGGCGCAGCCGGCCCAGCAGGGGGCGCAGGGACTCGGCGCCGGTGCCGCGCCGGGCCCGGACGGCGTCCGCGATGCTCTGCGCGAGGAACGGGACCTCGTTCTCCTTGCGGTCGTTGATCTCCGAGGAGACCCGGCTCCAGGCCGTCCACAGGTGTTCCACCCGCTCGTCCTCGACGCGGTAGTCGCGGCGGGCGTGCCGTAGCACCTCCCAGGCGGCGCCCTCCACCCCGGGGATGTCCGGCTCCTCGTACCGCGTGGCCTTGTCGTAGATCTCGGTTCCGCGCAGCGCGATGGCCCGGTTGATCAGGAAGAACGGGTTCTCGCTCTCGTGCACCCGGGCGGCCACGATGAACTTCAGGTTCTCCCAGAGCTCGTCCAGGGTCGTGCCCGGTTCGATCATGATCCAGCCGGGTTCGAGCTCGATGCCCTCCTGCTTGAACAGGCGGGCGGCGTCGAAGTTGTACTCGACGGTGGTCCCCTTGCGGAACCGCTTCATCATGCCGGGCGACCCGCTCTCCATGCCGAGGAGGGCCAGGTCCATGCCGGCCCTGCGCAGGGTGCGCAGGGCCTCCCGGTCGATGAGGCCGGTGTCGACGCGGAACTCGCAGTGGAAGGTGATCTTCAGGTCGCGGCGGAGGATCTCCTCGGCGAAGCCGACGGCGTGGTGGTAGCCGTCCTGGAAGGCGCCGCCGAAGTTGTCGTCGTTGAACCACAGGAACCGGGTGCCGAAGTCCCGTTGCAGGTACTCGATCTCGTCGACCGCGTCCTCCACCGGCCGCACCCGCCAGGGCCCGTCCACCACTCCGGGCTGCCGCGGCGCGTAGCAGAAGGTGCACTTGGCGTGGCAGCCGCGGCTGGTGTACGTGGACGCGCGCGGTGTGGGGATGCCGTTCTTGCGGTGGTGCACGAGCAGGTCCCGGGCCGGCCAGGGCTCGTGGGCGAGGTCGGGGAGTTTGGGCGGGCCGCTGCTGCGGACCCGGCCCTCCTGCCAGAACCACAGTCCGGGCACGCCCCGCCAGTCGCGGCCGGCCGCCAGGCACTCCATCAGGCCTTCCACGGTCAGCTCGCCCTCGCCGAAGGCCACGCAGTCGGCCTCCGGGATCCGCTCGGCGATGAGCTTGGCGTTGTACGTGCAGAACGCGCCGCCGATCGCCACGAACACCGAGGGGTCGGCCTCACGGACGCAGCGCAGCAGCCGCACCGCGTCGACGATGTGCAGGTCGTACATGATGCTGATCCCGACGAACTTGGGCCGCTCACGCCGGATCAGGTCGATGATGGCCTCGTCGCTGGGGTTGCGCCCGTGCAGGTTCAGCGCCCGCACCGAGTAGCCGCACGACCTCAGGTGACCGGCGATGCAGGCCACCCCCAGGTTCTCCCGGACCCGCTTGTAGAACAGCCGCATCGCCGGATCCAGGGACAGGTACTCCTCGTCGTTGATCAGGACGTTCTGGTTGTTCAGGCTCGCGGCGCCGGTGGGGATCTCCCGGGGGGTCAGCAGGACCACATCCGCCATGACCGGTCTCCTCTCTCGTCTTCACGTGCGCGTCCCGACACCGGCCGGTCAGCCGGCCATGGCCTGCTCTCCGCACAGCCTCCTGGTCTCTTCGACGAACACCTGGTAGGACTCGCCCAGGACCCTGCGGTCGTAGGCGTCGACCAGCGTGCGCAGCTCGGCCTCGAGCCGCTCGGCGAGCCGCGGCGGGTTCTCGTCCGCGAGGAGCAGCCCGACGTTGAGGAAGGCCACCAGCAGGTCCGGCAGGCCGTCGGCCCACCCGCGCAGCCGGCTCAGCAGCGGGCGCAGCCCCTGCTCCCCCCGGGACCTGCGCGCCCTGGTGGCGTCGACGATGATCTGGGCGACGAAAGGCAGCTCCTCCTTGCGGTCGGCGACCTCCGCGCTCACCTTGCTCCAGGCCGCCCACACGTCCTCGACCCGCGAGTCCGGGATGCGGTACTCCCGGCGGGCCTCCAGCAGGACGTCCCTGGCCGGTCCCTCGACGCCCGGGAGTTCCGGAGGGGTCGGGTCGGCGATCTTGTCGTACATCTCCGTGCCGCGCAGTGCGATGGCGCGGCTGATGAAGGAGAACGGGTTCTCGCTCACGGCGATGTCGGCGGCCACGATGAACTTCAGGTTCTCCCAGAGCTCGTCCAGGGTCGTGCCCGGTTCGACCATGATCCAGCCGGGTTCGAGCTCGATGCCCTCCTTCTTGAACAGGCGGGCGGCGTCGAAGTTGTACTCCACCATGGTTCCCTTGCGGAACCGCTTGGCCATCCCCGGGGCCCCGGTCTCCATGCCGAGCAGCGCGGAGGCCATGCCGGCCCTGCGCAGGGTGTGCAGGGCCTCCCGGTCGACGAGGCCGGTGTCGACGCGGAACTCGCAGTGGAAGGAGATGTCCAGGTTGCGGCGGAGGATCTCCTCGGCGAAGCCGACGGCGTGGTGGTAGCCGTCCTGGAAGGCGCCGCCGAAGTTGTCGTCGTTGAACCACAGGAACCGGGTGCCGAAGTCCCGTTGCAGGTACTCGATCTCGTCCACGACGTCGACCGGCGAGCGGACCCGCCAGGCGTTGCCCGTCACGACCCCCGGCGCCCGGGGCACGTAGCAGAAGGTGCACTTGGCGTGGCAGCCGCGGCTCGTGTAGGTCGACGCCACCGGTGTGGGGATGCCGTTCTTGCGGTGGTGCACGAGCAGGTCCCGGGCCGGCCAGGGCTCGTGGGCGAGGTCGGGGAGCTTGGGCGGGCCGCTGCTGCGGACCCGGCCCTCCTGCCAGAACCACAGTCCGGGCACGCCCCGCCAGTCGCGGCCGGCCGCCAGGCACTCCATCAGGCCTTCGACCGTCAGCTCGCCCTCGCCGAAGGCCACGCAGTCGGCCTCCGGGATCCGCTCGGCGATGAGCTTGGCGTTGTACGTGCAGAACGCGCCGCCGATCGCCACGAACACCGAGGGGTCCGCCTCGCGGACGCAGCGCAGCAACCGCACCGCGTCGACGATGTGCAGGTCGTACATGATGCTGATCCCGACGAACTTGGGCCGCTCACGCCGGATCAGGTCGGTGATCACCTCGTCGCTGGGGTTGCGCCCGTGCAGGTTGAGCGCCCGCACCGAGTAGCCGCACGACCTCAGGTGACCGGCGATGCAGGCCACCCCCAGGTTCTCCCGGACCTTCTCGTAGAAGAGGCGCATCGCCGGGTCCAGGCGGAGGTACTCCTCGTCGTTGATCAGGACGTTCTGGTTGTTGACACTGGAGAACCCGGTGAGGATCTCCCGTGGTGTCATCAGCACCGCGTCAGCCATCCGTACTCCACTCCCTGAGCCCGGCCGCGCCCCCCGTCAGGAGGAACGCGGCGTTGTTGCCGCCGAACCCGAAGTTGTTCACCAGCACGGAACGGATCCCGTCACAGGGCTCCGGATCGCGCAGCACCCGCACATGCCGCGCGTCGAGGGGCTTGCGCAGCCCGGGGGTTCCCGGAAGCACCTGATGACGCAGGGCCCGGACCGCCGCCACGACACCGGGGAACACCGAGGCGTGCAGCAGATGGCCGGCCGCCCCCTTGTACGAACTGACCGGGACGCCCCGCCAGTCGTGCTCGGCGCCGACCTGGTCCAGCGCCAGCAGCTCGGCCTCGTCGCCCTGCCGGGTGCCGGGGGCGTGACCGTGGACGTAGTCGACGGTGGTGAGGCCGGCCATGGCCAGCGCGTCGCGTATGCACGCGGCGCCGATGTGCGCGTCGAGCCGGCTGGTGCCCTGCCCCGCCACCCGGCAGGAGATCCCGCTGAGCGTCGCCAGGGGCGTCCGTCCGCGGGCCGCCGCGCGCTCGGCGGTCTCCAGCACGATCACCCCGGCGCCCTCCCCGACGGTCACGCCGGAGCGGTCCTCGTCGAACGGGCGGGCGACGGTCGTGCTCGTCGCGCGCAGCACGTCGAGGCAGGCGTAGTCGTAGGGGTTGAGGGACGACACCCCGGTGACGACGGCCGTGTCCGCCAGGCCGCACAGCAGCCATTCGCGTGCCATGGCCAGCCCGAAGGCGCCCGACGCGCAGGCGTGGGCCATCAGCACCGCGTCCGGCGGGGCGACACCCGATCCGTCTCCGTCCCAGTCGGGCTCCACCGCGATCTCGTCGATCCGGGGGGCGTCGCCGACCCGCGGGAGGTGCGGGACCACCCCGGCCGACACCAGCAGGGTCCGGCCCGGCAGCTCGTCGAGTCCTGCCTCCCGCAGCGCCTCCGCGCGCGCCCGCTCCAGCAGGGCACGGCGCGCCGGACGCCCGGGCGGCGCCTCCACCCGCGTCTGGCACACCGTCCTGCTGCGGAAGCGGGACGTGTCGAACCGGGTCAGCTCGGACAGTTCTCGCCGTCCGTCCAGCAGGCCCTGCCAGAACGCGGTCCCCCCGTCACCGAAGGCCGTGACCAGGCCGGTGCCGGAGACGACCACGGACGATCCGCCGGGTCCGCCGGGTCCGCCGGGTCCGCCGGGTCCGCCGGTCCGGGGTGCGCGGGCGCCGTCGGCGGCGGTCACCGGGACGGCCGCGACCCGGTAGCCGTCCTCGTGCGCGGCCCGTACGACCTCGCACACGACCATCGCCTCGTGCAGCCCCGCGGAGACGGCGCCCCACGCCCAGCGCACCGCCTGCAGGGTGGCCGCGCGCGGGCTGATCAGCACATGGCCCGTCCCGTTCCAGCCACTGGCCTCCGCCAGCTCCTGGATCAGCTGCGCCGGCTCCGGGGTCATGGCCTCGGACGGCCGCAGCCTGCGGCCCCCCGCCTCCGCCTCCACGCACCGGCCGACGTACTGGGAGGTGGCCGACACGCAGTAGTCCGTGGCCGCCATGACCACGGGCACACCGCCGCGCAGGGCGGCGGGCAGGCGGTCCAGCGCCGCGGACAGCACGTCGACGAAGGCGGCGGACAGGGAATCTCCGGCGGCGAGGACGGACAGGTCCCGCCGGGAGCGGAGACCGTCCAGCGACCGCGGCGCCGTACCGCCCACGATCACCGCGCCTGCCTTCGGGTGCGTCATGACACCGCCGTTCCGGGTGACAGGGCACGGTCCGCGGAACCGAGCCGCGCGGCCAGTTCGTCGAGGGAGAGCCGGCCGGCGAGGAAGGGACCGACGTCCGCGAGGCGCGGGTCGCCGTGCCGGTCGGCGACCCGCCGCCAGAACCTCGGCAGGAGGTCGCCGGTGTCCCGGCGGGCCGTCGGCAGGTGGTACGCGGTCTCGTCGAGCAGTTCGAAGGCGGCGCCCGCGGCGGCGAGCCGCAGTCCCAGTTCGAGGTCCTCGCCGCCCCACAGCCGTCCGTAGTGCTCGTCGAAGCCGCCGACCCCTTCGAACACCGTGCGCCGGACGCTGGTGCTGGTGCCGATGCAGCTCAGCCAGCGCAGCGGGGCGTACTCGGGCGACCGCGTCACCTGCCGGGCGGTCCTCTCGATGAACGAGCGGCGCGGCCCGAGCAGGGGGACGGCGGAGCCGAGGTCGGCGACGGTGGCGGGCTCGACCGTGCGGCCGCGGGCACCGGTCAGGGCCGTCCGCAGGGGCCGGGGTTCGGGCGTCAGCGCGAACGCGGACAGGTCGGTGACGGTGCCGTGCACCACGGTGGCACCGGCCCCCCGGTGGGCCGCGAGATGCGCCTCCAGGAGTCCCGGTGCGGCCATGGTGTCGTCGTCGAGGAAGAGCAGGAGCTCCCCGCGCGCCAGCCGGGCCCCGGTGTTGCGCGCGCAGGCCACCCCGCGCCCGCCCGTGGTGGCCTGCCGGACCGGCAGGCCCGCGGGAAGGGCGGACAGCACCTGTTCCACCGCACCGCGCTCCGGTGCGTCGTCGACCAGGACGACCTCGAACCGCTCACGGTCCAGGGTCTGGTGTCCCAGGGCCGTCAGGGTGAGCAGGAGCCGGGTGGTCCGGTCGCGGGTCGGAACGACCACGCTGACCGCCACCTCCCCGGGTGCTTCCCCCGGCCGCGCGGCCGCCGGTGTCATGGCCGTCACGTCAGGGAGCGGCTCTCGCCGGCCCTCTGCTGGAGGATGTAGGTGGCGAGGCCCTCGATGGAGAAGAGCGTCTCCTCCGTCAGGTCCTCGTCCTCGAAGACGACATCGAACTTCTCCTCGAGGATCAGCAGGTACTCCAGGGCGTCGAGGGAGCTGAACCCGTACTGGTCCACGAGGCTGGCGTCGCCCTCCTGGGGTGCCGGCCGGTGCTCGCCCTTGGTCATGCCCGCTGCGATCTCGTGGAGGTCCCGAATCAGCTCGGCGCGGTCCATCGTCTCTTGTCTCCCGTGGTGAAGGATCTCGGTCAAACCTTGGTGAACTGTTCGTCGAGCTGCTGCTCGGTCAGCCCGCGGAAGCGGTCCATGCGGAAGTAGTGCTGGAGGTCACCGCCGAACTCGGTCCGGTAGTAGAAGTCCGCGGTGTGGCGCTCCGGCTCCATGCTCACCGTCTCCCCGCGCCGCAGCGCGGCGATCAGCCGGGGCACGGGGTGGGTGAATTCCGTGTCGCTGCGCAGGTACCAGCTCTCGCCGTACTTGGTGACGACCGGGAGGTCCTCCTCGGGACCCGATCCGTCGGGCAGCGGGCGGACCGGCTGGCACAGCAGGTCGTAGCGGAACACCTCGTCGAGGACCGGCAGCAGGTGCTCGGGCAGCGTGGGACGCATGGCCTCCTCCCACCACTGCCGCAGCAGCCGCTTGGTGAGCAGCCGCCAGACGTTGGGGTCGACGAGTTCACTGGCGGAGCTCGTCGGCCTGGCCACCGCGTGCAGTGCCCTGGCCTCGGGGTCCTCGCTCCCCTCGATCCAGTCGGAGAAGCTGAGGAGCACCTGCGACTGGGGGACGCCGGCGAGCGTGCGCAGGGCGACCCAGATGTTGTGCAGGAACAGACTCCGGGCCAGGACCCGGTTCCAGCAGATGAAGCGGAGCATGCGCTCGTTGTCCGCGAGCGTCATCGTCTTGTGGGCGAGCACGTAGTCGAAGTCGTCCTGCTCGCCGCGCACGGTCACCAGTCCGTGCTGTTCGCGCTTGTCGTGGTATTCGGTGTTCGGCAGCAGCATCAGCGGGTGGACCGCGATGAACGGCGTGTGTTGTGCCGCCCGGTCATAACCGTCCAGGAACGAGGCGACCGTCTCGCCCGGTGCCCCCCAGATCAGTTCCAGATACGGTGTGATCCCGTGGTCGGTCAGCCAGGCGACCAGGCTTTCCCAGTCGTTCAGCTTCATGTTCCGGCGGCGCATGAGATCCAGCACGGAATCATCCATCGTCTGCAGGGCGAGGATGAAGGCACTGTGCATCCCGGACTGCTTCATCTTCTCCATGATGCGGTAGAAACCGGGAGACTTGTTCTTGGCCCAGGAGGTTTCGAGTCTCTTCGGGAACCCGTATTTGCGGCGCACCCGGAGGAGATCGTCCAGGAATTCCTCGTCCTCGCGCAGGAGCCCGAAGTTGGAGTCGGCGAGCATCAGTATTTCCGCGCCGTGCCGTCCCAGCAGTTCGAGTTCCTCACGCAGCCGCTCCCGGGAGAACGCCCGCATCTTCTGCCCGGTGGCGCCTCCCCAATAACAGAAGGCGCACTTGTAAGGGCATCCGCGGTTCGTCTCCATCAACGCGTAGTCGTAGGGGAAACGACCCTTTTCGTCGACCAGCGGTACCGCCCCGGTCAGAATGGGGGACGGCAGGATCTCGAGGTCCTGGATGCGCTCCCGTTCGGCGGTGGTGACCAGGTTCCCGTCGGCCTCGCGGAAAGAGATGCCGCTGATCTCGTGGAGCTCGCCGCGCCGGGCGCCGTCGAGGTAGCCGTTCAGCAGGTCCCGGAAGATCAGCTCTCCCTCGCCGTTCACCACCACGTCGACCTGGGGGAACATGCGGAGGACCCGTTCGGCCTGGTGGGCCACGTGGTTGCCGCCGAAGACGACCCAGCCCTGCGGGTTCATCTGCTTGAACGTCTCCGCGAGGGTGCCGAAGGCGCGGAAGTTCCAGCCGAGGACGGAGAAGCAGAGGATGTCGGGGCAGCCGTCCCGTATCAGGTCCCGGGCCATGGCGTTCAGGCCGGCGTCGCCCGGGTAGTTCCTGATGGAGATGTCCATACGGCGCCGGATGCGGTCGTCCGCCTCGGCGTAGGCCTTGAGGTAGCCGATCGCCAGCGGCATGGAGGCCGCGGAATTCCCCCAGACTCCTTGCTGAACAAGCAGTACGCGAGTCTCCATTCCCTGCCTCGTCCTCTAATCGCCCGACAGGTCAAATCGCCCTTTGAGGCTACAGCAGAAGATCCCCGGCGCAATGGCGCCTCCGGGACCGGGCCGTCGGCATGGCCTATTTCCTGCGTTTCGCCTGTGTGCCGCCGTGCCGACGGCCTGATGGCGGCCACCGTCCGGGCCCGGGCCGGCCGCTCGCGGCACCTCCGGAGACAGGGGAGCTGACATGGTAATTTCGTAGCGCCCGCGCCGGTCCGGCCCCGGCCGCCGCCGCGGTCCGGGACGGGGCCGCGGAAGTGACCTGCGCAGCGAAACGAATGACCGGAAAGTTGTCGTCCCGGTGATTACCGAAGAAGACGGCGATCACCCGGACAAGGTATTTTCGGCCACCCGTCCCCCCATTTTCTGCCTCTTCGGATCTGGCTCTGGGCGCGCGCGGAGACGATCTGTATGCTCCGGCCGTATGGCGTCTGTCATTCGTCACCGCGGGCTCGGAGTTACATGACGGAGATTCCCGGCACTTGGTGCCCGACGGCCCTGCCGCACGTGGAAACAGCCGACGGGAAGCTCCGTTTCATGGGGCGTCAGGTCGAGGGGTGCGGCCACCTGTCGGACCGTGACGCCGCCCTGCTGTCCCACTGCGACGGCAGCCGGCCCCTCGACGGGTTCCCCGCGGCGGACCGCGAGACCATCGGCCTGTGGCGCCGGCACGGGCTGCTGCTCATGGCACCCCCGCTCACGCCCGGCCCCCCGGCCACCGAACCCGCGGTGGTCGTGTCCCCGCATCCGGACGACGCCGCGCTGGCCCTCGGCGGGACGGTGGCCGGGCGGGGCGCCCGGTTCCTCGACGTCTTCAGTGTCGAGACCTGGACCAAGGACCCGTACTACGCCGAACGCCCGGCGCTGACCCGGCGCCTGCTGCTGGACGAGGAGGGGGTCGCCGCCCGTGTGCTGCGCGCCCGGGTGGAACTGCTGGGATTCGTCGACGCCGCCGACCGCGACCTCAGACGGGACCGGTTCTTCACCGACCCGGCCTGGTCCGACGGGTTCGCGCGGGAGGAACCCCAGCTCTTCGACGCCCTCACCGAACGGCTCGCCCCCCTGCTGGACGGCGCCGGCCTGATCTACGCGCCCCTCGGCGTCGGCGGCCACGTCGACCACGTCGCCTGCCGGGAGGCGGTGCTGGAACTGGCCCGGACCGGCCGGCTCGGCACGGCGCGGGTCGCCTTCTACGAGGACCAGCCCTACTCCCTGTTCTCCTCCGCGGAGGAGACCGCGAAGAACCTCGGCGCACGCCTGGCCGAACGGGGACCCGGCGCGCTGCGCCCGGAGCTGCTGCCCGTGGACGACGAGGCGGCGCTCACCAAGTGCGAGGCGCTCGGCGCCTACCGTATCCAGGTACGCAAGGGCATCATCCGGCGCGTCCACCGGCACGGCGTGCGCCTGGCGGAGGGCTCCGGGTTCCCGGCCGCCGAGCGGATCTGGCTGATGCGCCCCTGACCCCCTCCCCACCCGACAAGCGACCGCGGCCCCGCCGCCCTGTGAAGGGTTTCCCATGTACGCACTGGCTCAGTCCCTGACACCGGAGGACCTCGAGGTCCTCGCGGAGGCATGCGCCGAGGTGGGCCTCACCCTGCATGTCACGGACCCCGCGACGGGCCACGCCCCACCGCCCGGCGCGCTGCTGGTCTCCTTCCACCGGGTCGCCGCCGCCCGGCCGGACGACCTGTCCGTGGCGGAGCTCAAACGCCGGGGCGGTTACGCCGTCGCCGTGCTGGACGGCGTCTCCGCCACCGAGGTCCTGGCGGCGGTCACCGCCGGCTACAGCTTCACGCTGGCCAGCCCCCTGCGGCGGTCCCGGCTCGTGGAGACCCTCGGCTACCTCAAGACGGTCACGCCGTCCGAGAACACCCAGGTGCTCACTCTCGCGAACGGCTCGCTGAGCTCCGCCGCGAAGTCGTTGCCCGTGACCGACGCCGAGGCGGGGCTGCTGCGCCTGCTGTCCGACCGGCCGGGCCAGATCGTCTCCCGCGAGGAACTCGTCGAGGCCACGGGCGGGGAGGACGTGAACAAGGTGACCTCGGTCCTGAAGCAGAAGTTCCTGGACATCGACTCCGGTGCGAAGCTCCTGAAGATCCCGCACCTGGGCTTCCGCCTGGTCGGCACGGTCCGTGAGGGGGCCAGCTGATGCGCGCCGTGGTGATCACCGGTGCCCCGGGCGTGGGCAAGACCCGGCTGGGGCACCAGTTGGTGACGCGGTACGGCGTCCCGGCCGCCGCCATGGACTGCGATCCCATCGTCCATCCGTGGAACGGCGGCGAGGAGGTGTACGACCTGATGGCCTCGACCGTGCGCGCGACCCTGCCCGTCTACCGGGAGTGGGGGGCCCGCGTCGTGATCGTCACCGGGGTGGTCCTCGCCGGCCGTGCCTACGAGCGTTTCCAGAAGGTGTTCGAGGAACTCGGCGCGGAAGCGGTCTACTACGGCCTGCGGGCGGACCCGGAGGCGCTGGCCACCCGGATCGAGAACGACGCGGGCGGGCGGCTGTTCGTGGAGGGCCGGCTGGCGGAGCGTCACCTCGACGCGGAGGTGTCCGACGTGCCCGGCGTCCGGCTGGTCGACACCACGCACCTGACGCTGGTGGAGGCGGCCGACGCGGTCGCGGCCCTGGAACGCGCCGAGCTCGGGCCGCGGTGGTTCGGGGAGGCCGGTCCTCCGACCGTCACCGCATGACCCGGGGGTGGAGCCGTGAACCGGCTCCACCCCCGGTGCCGGGTCACCGGAAGCGGCCCACCGCCAGGCCCTCGCCGTCGAGTCGCACCGAGAGGACGAATCCGTAGTAGTGGGTGGCACCGATCCCGGTGACGTACTCCCGGACCTCGTCGCCGAGCGGGCCGGTGAGCTGCTGCTCCTCGTCGCGGGGCGCGAAGGCCGGCCAGCGCGGGGGAGTGGAGGGCCGCAGCAGCAGCCGCCCGAAGACCCCCAGGCGCCGCAGTTCGGCCTCCAGTTCCGGGACGAAGAACGGCCCGTGCTCGTCCCCGTAGGCCGCGGCCTGCAGCAGCGCCTCACCTTCCCGGGTGAGGAGCCCGGGGACCTGGCGCAGGAGTTCCCAGAAGAACTCCAGGCCGTCCAGCCCCGCCTCGCCGGCCAGCCAGCCGAGCGAGCCGCGGCGCAGCGGGAGACAGGGCGGGTTGGAGACGACCAGGTCGAACCGGGAGTCCAGCGACAGGGACATGATGTCCCCCTCGACGGCGGTCAGCCGGTCCGCCAGCCCGTTGACGTGGGCGTTGACCGTCGCGGCCGCCGTGCACTCCGGGTTGACGTCGACCGACAGCACCTCGGCGCCGTTGCGGGCCGCCGACAGTCCGAGGATGCCGGTGCCGCATCCCAGGTCCAGGGCCGACCGGGCGCCGCGGCGCGCCGCCACCAGCCGGGAGAGCGTCATCGAGTCGGTGCCGACCCAGGGCGCGTACGAGCCCGTGTCCCGTCCCGCCGCCCGCCAGGCGGCCAGCAGCGACATGCCGTCCCCGCGGACCAGGCAGTAGTCGGCCGACACCTTCCCGGACTCCTCGGAGAGCACCCGGGCGCGGAGCAGAAGGTCGAGCAGGGGCCCGGGGACCTCCGAGCGGACGTCGGACTCCGCCACCCGCTCCCCGAAGACGAACAGGGAGGACAGGACGGACTCGGCGGCCAGGGTGGTGGAGATCGCCGCCAGGGTCTCGGGGTTCCGCCACGGCGCCAGCTCACCGAGCCAGTCCCCGGCGAGCGTGAGCAGATCGTGCTGCGGGAGCGTGAGAAGCCTCTGCAGCCCGGCACCCGCGAAATCGTCGCCGGAAATCCCATCCACGGAAATCATTACGTCTCCTCGAGGCCTCGGTATGCTCTGGTCTTCTGGCATTCCGCCGCCCACGGGATCAGTGGGATGACGGTTCCCCGGCCGGCTCGAAGACCGGCGTGAACGCCGATTTCAACTCTCGTAGCCGTTCCAGAGCGCGAGGTCCGGCGTACGGGGCGCAGCGTGCGATTTCCTGCTCGGAGATGCCGCCGAACAGATAGAGGTTGACCACGTCGATCGGTCCGGTGCAGCTCTTGCAATACGGAAAGCGCGGCCGGGGCTGCATGAACATATCGTAGTGCTGGTGTTTCCCGAACTGTTCGTGGATGAGTTCGGGGCTCTCCTTTATGTTGCCCATGGGTTTGAGCCAGGCGTACGGGCAGCAGGAGACGTCTCCCTGTCCGAAGAGTTGCACCATGGTCGCCGTCGCGTAGCACCGCAGGGTGCGGACGCCGGTGCGCAGTTGATTCCCGATGTGTTCCACGAAGGCCCGCGGGGGAAGCACCGTGGACAGTTCGTCGTAACGCTCGAGGAGTGGCGCGAAATGGTCGCCGAGGGGTGGTGTGTGGGTGGTCTTGGTCTCGCCGCGCACCGGGAAGAAGTAGAGCATCACGCCGCGCCCGTACCGTTCGAGCAGGAACTCGGCGAAGTCCGCCTGGCCGGTGGCGTTGAGGTCGCTGATCACCGACTGGATCTCGACGGGGATGCCCAGCTCCACCGCGTGGTCCAGGTGCCGCATGATGACGTCGAAGAGCCGGTGCTGCTTCGGCGGCAGCCGGTGGCCGTTCATCTCCAGCGTGTGGCCGTCGAGGGAGAGGCACAGCTGGACGTTGCCCAGCGCGGCGAGCGCCTCCAGCCGGGGCGGCGTCAGGAAGACACCGTTGGTGATGACCTGCACGACCTCGTACTTCTCACTGCACTCCGCGACGAACTCGGTGGAGCCTTTCAGCCAGAAGAACTCACCGCCGCTCAGGCGCATGATGGGGCTGTCCACCTGACGGTGGTAGGCGTCGAGGATCTCGTGCCAGTCCGCTCGCCGGTCGGTGGTCAGGCGCAGTCGGGCGTCCGGGACCTCCATGAGGAGGTTGAAGTCCTCGGTGAGGCAGTAGGAGCACCGCATCTGGCAGAGTTGCTCCTCGATGACCATGTCGTTCATCAGGAGTTTGAGACGGTCCTGCCCATCGCGATGCGCGAACATCGCATCACGATAATGACTTTTCAGGGCCATGCCTTATCACCGCACCCAGGTCGTATTCGCGCATGACTCTTCCGTTGGGCAACGATCCTAAGTTCACCTCGAAGGCAGGGTCAATGAGGGCTGCCGAGGGTGCTGCCGTTCGGCTGGAACTCGACTTGATCCGGCCTGAGGATGGCTCATATCCGCCTGCTGACTGACCCGTTGCGACCGGGTAGCGTTACGCCCCACGTACTCGCCAAATCCGCAGACCTGCAACGGGAGTAAGGACGGCAGTATGCTCGCTCTGGGGCTCGGCGGTTCCAACCACGACTTCTCGGCCTGCCTCGTCGAGAACGGTGAGATCGCCGTCGGTATTGAAGAAGAGCGGCTGACCCGCCGCAAATACGCGGTCAATGTGAATTCTCTGGCCAACCAGTGCTGGCGGTACTGCCTGACGACCAAGGGGGTCCGTCTCGCCGAGGTGGACGCGATCGTCGCGGACGACACCCTGCTGCCCAGCTGCTATTTCCCGTTCCGCAGCCGGACGACGCTCATCCACCACCACATGGCGCACGCCGCCAGCGCTTTCCTTCCCTCGCCCTTCCCCGAGGCAGCGGTCCTCGTGGTCGACGGGGCCGGCAGCCTGTTCGAGGGCCAGGGCGTCGAGACCATGACCATGTCGGTCGGCAACGGCACGGAGATCACCGAGATCTCCAAGGTGTACGGGACAAACTGGAGCACCGACGGCCTGCGGGAGACCCGGGTCTACCAGGCCGGTGACAGCGACCACTCGCTGGGCTTCATGTACAAGGCGGTCAGCAGGGCCATCGGCTTCACCCTCTACGAGGAGGGCCCCTGGTACCTGACCGAGGACGGCAAGACCATGGGGCTGGCACCCTACGGGACCGACCGCTACCGGGCGGAGTTCCGGCGCCACCTCGACCTGCTGCCGGAGGGCCGGTTCGAGCTGCACCTGAAGGACGGCGGACTGCTGCACTTCGTCGAGCACGCCCTGGACGGGCTCGAGGGGGACGAGCGCTTCGCGCGCGGCGCCGACCTCGCCTGGGCCGCCCAGGACCTGCTGGAGACCGCCGTCCTGCACGCCGCCGGCTGGCTGCACCGGGAGACCGGCCTCACCCGCCTGTGCCTGGCCGGCGGTGTCGTCCTCAACTCGGTCGCCAACGGCAAGATCCTGCGGAACACGCCGTTCACCGACGTCTTCGCCCAGCCCGCCGCGGGCGACAACGGCTGCGCGGTCGGCTGCGCCTACTACGGCTACCACGTCCTCGGCGAGCAGCCGCGGCCGCGTGGACCGAAGGCCCCGCGCACGGCCCCCCGGCCGCAGCGCCACACCTACCTCGGCCGCCGGTACGGCACCGAGGAGATCCAGCGCGCGCTCGACGCCTCGGGCCTGCCCCACCGGCGTGTGGAGCGGCCGGCCCGGCTGGCCGCCGGCCTGCTGCCGCAGGGCGCGCTCATCGGCTGGTTCACCGGAGGCTCGGAGTTCGGACCGCGCGCCCTCGGCCACCGCAGCATCCTCGCCGACCCCCGCCGCGCGGAGATGAAGGACATCCTCAACAGCAAGGTCAAGCACCGCGAGGCGTTCCGTCCGTTCGCCCCCGCCGTCCTGGCCGACCGGGCCTCCGAGTACTTCGAGCTCGACATCGAGTCGCCGTACATGCTGATCGTCGCGCCGGTGCGGGACGACAAGCGCCAGGAGGTGCCGGCCATCACCCACGTGGACGGAACGGCGCGGGTCCAGACGCTGACGCCGGAGGCGAACGGCACCTTCTACGAACTGGTGGAACGGTTCGGCGAGCTCACCTCCGTGCCCGTGGTGCTCAACACCTCCTTCAATGACCGCGGTGAGCCGATCGTGGAGACCCCCGAGCAGGCGCTGGCCTTCTTCGGACCGAGCCGGCTCGACTACCTCTTCCTGGAGGACTTCGTGGTGGCGCACAGCGCGACGGACCTCGACACGGTGACGGAGGCGGACGCGTGACGGGCGACCCGGGGATGCGGTACGAGACCTGGCGGGCCCTCGCGCTGTGGGGTGAGGAAGAGGAGGCCGCGGCCCTGGAGGTGATCCGGTCACGGTCGCTGTTCCGTTACTACGGGCCGGACCTGCGCCACCGGACCGACCTGTTCGAGACCGCGTTCTCCGAGGCCGCGGGGGTTCCGCACACCGTCGCCGTGTCGTCGGGCACCGCCGCGCTCACCGCCGCGATGATCGGCCTCGGGATCCCGGCCGGGGCCGAGGTGATCGTGCCCGCGGTGACCTTCGTCGGCAGTGTCGGCGCCGTCGTCGCCGCCCGCGGCATCCCCGTCTTCGCCGAGGTCGACGACTCGCTGACCCTGGACCCCGCGCTGCTGGAGGAGCGGATCACCGAGCGGACCTGGGGTGTCATGCCGGTGCACCTCAACAACGCCGCCGCCGACATGGAACCGATCCTGGAGGTCGCGCGGCGGCACGGACTGCGGGTGATCGAGGACGCGGCCCAGGCCGCCGGCGTCCGCTACGGGGGGCGGCCCGTCGGCAGCCTCGGCGACGCGGGCGCGTTCAGCTTCCAGCTCGACAAGAACATCACCGCCGGTGAGGGCGGCGCGGTCACCACGACCGATGCCGACGTGTACGACCGGGTGGCCCGGTACCAGGACCAGGGCGGCCAGTTCACCACCTCCAAGGGCGCGACGCGCGGAACCGGCGACAGCCCGCCGTTCGTCGGCGTCAACCTGCGCATGACCGAGCTGACCGCGGCCGTCCTGTCCGCGCAGCTCCCCCGGCTGGCCCCCATGTGCCGGCGTCTGCGGGATGTGGCGCGCCAGGTGCGCGGCGAGATCGCCGACCTGCCGGTCCGCTGGCGGAGGCTGCCGGACGAGGAGGGATCGGGCGGCGATCTCACGCTGTTCCTTGACTCCCGTCTCCAGGCGCGCGCCTTCGTCGCCGGCCTGAACGCCGCCGGCGTCCCGGCGCACACCATGTACCAGGGACAGCCGGTCACGGCCAACCGCGCCGTACGGGAGGGGCGGACACCCTGGGGCGTGGAGTGGGAGCGCCCCCCGCGCCACCGGATCAGCGAGGGACTCCTCGGCCGTTCCGTCACCGTCGGTCTGGGCGCCGCCATGACCGACGAGGACGTCGACGCCGTCGTCACCGCCTTCCGCAAGAGCTACCAGGACGTCACCGGGACCGGCTGAACGATCCTGCCCGACCGCACCGTCCGACCGCACCGTCCGACCGGTGTGACCGACCGATCCGACCTACCGTCACCGACACAAGTGGAGCGACGCGCCGACATGTCCCTGTACGACATACCCGTTCGCACACTCGCCGGGGAGCCCGGTGACCTGAGCCCCTACCGGGGCAAGGTCCTTCTCGTGGTGAACGTGGCCTCGCAGTGCGGGCGCACACCGCAGTACGCGGCGCTCGAGGAACTGCACCGGCGCTACGGACCCCGCGGGTTCGCCGTCCTGGGCTTCCCCTGCAACCAGTTCGGGCAGCAGGAACCGGGCAGCCCCGAGGAGATCCGGGAGTTCTGCTCGACCACGTACGACGTCACCTTCCCCCTCTTCGAGAAGGTGGACGTGAACGGCCCGCGACGGCACCCGGTCTACGAGATCCTCACCGCCGCCCACGACGAACGCGGGGTGGCCGGGGACGTCGAGTGGAACTTCGAGAAGTTCCTCGTCTCGCCCGACGGTGTGGTGGCCCATCGCATCGGGTCACGCGTCAAGCCGGACGCCCCCGACGTCATCGCCCGGATCGAAGCACTGCTGCCGTCCTGATCACCGCCCCGCGCCGGGCCGCGCCACGGAGAGCACCCGTACGCGCTTCGCGATGCCCCCCGCCCATGGTCGTGAACTGCCGGCCGTGATCGGCGAACTGCTCGGCGTCCCCCCGCCGTCGGCCGCAAGGCCTTCACCACCCGGTGGCCGCAGCTGTACGAGGACCGGGCCGGTTCCTCACGCGGAGCACCGGCCCGCCTGACCGCGTACCCACGGCTGTTGCGAACTCGGCGTGACCGCGTGGACGCCCCGGCGCCGGAGCCGTCGGCCGGGGGAGGGCCGACGGCTCCGGCGTCAGGGTTCGGACCGGTGGGTCAGTGTTGGCGGAGGGCGATGCGGATCGCTCGCTCGACCTGTGCCGCGGTGTTGGCGTGCCCCGCGGCGTTGGGGTGGATCATCGTGGCGTGCTTCTCGATGGGACCGCAGTCCACCGGCGTGCCGGGGAACGTGGTGGGCCAGTAGTCCGCGGCGTCGCCGCAGATTCCTTCCATCCACTTGGTGCCCGCGGGCTGACAGACGTCGTGGCCCTCGCTGGAGGGGTAGACGTTGACGTAGCGGTCGCCGAAGAACGACGAGGCCCGCTGGATCGTCTTGTTCAGCGGCTTGAGGACGTCGTCACGAAGCCAGTCGATGTCGGCGTGGGTGGTCGTGTCGAATTCGGTGAGGGACCCGCGGGTGCAGTCACTGCCCTCGGTCGGCATGATGGCCGGGTAGCCGATGTTGATCACCTTGGCGTTGGGCGCGGCCCGGTGGACCTCGGCCAGCATCTCTACGTACTCGTTCTGGACCCGGGCGAGCCTCTCCCGGACGCTCTCCACCCCCTCGGGCGGGTCGGTGAAGTACTCGCGGCAGGACTTGCCGATCGCGCCCTGCTCGAGGCACTTGGGGAAGATGTCGCCGAAGGGCAGGCTGTTGCCGCCGATGGCGATGGTGACGATGTCGGTCTCGTCGTCGAGCCCGGCCCGCACGATCTGCGTGTCCACCGCGGGCCAGCCGTCGGCAGGGGTCTGGACCGGGCTGATCGGCGTCTGCTTGACCTTGGCGATGTTCGCGATGACGGCGCTGCTGCAGGCGACGTTGGTCAGGCGGACGTACTTGCCCGGCGGGAACTCGGCGAGTTCCCGTTCGACCACGCTGGGGTAGGAGTCGCTGGTCCGGGCGCAGCCGTCCTGCGACGGATCCCCCAGCGGTGGCTGCGGGTCGCCGACGAAGACGCCGGCGGTGAACGAGTCACCGAGTGCGGCCCACTCGTACGGGTCGGCCGCGCCGGCGGAGCCGGAGGGTAAGAGCGTGGCCGCGGCGAGCGCGAGCCCGACGGCCAGGGCTCGCGTGCGCGGGCGGGAGACAGGGTGTCGCATGGATCCTCCAGGATCGGCGGAAGACGTCCGGACGGCCGGAACACGACGCCCGGGGCGGAGCACACCTCAGCCGCAATGATCCGTGCCGTCGCCCCGCCCTGTCCGGCGAAACGGTTCGCCATCACCCGATCGGACCAATTGATCGAACCTTTAGCTTCGACTACCTACATGACCTGCTAAAATCGCGCGCGCGACACGGGGTGATCGGGGCGATGGACGCGGAATCCGTTGCCCTCGGGGCCCGCCATGACCGTCCAGGAGCCGCCCCGTTCCGTGGCCGAAGCTTCCCCTTGATCGCGGACCCCCGGAGGCCGGGATCTCGAGGATCCGGAGGAAGCGGTACCGGGTGGGAAGCAAGCGCACGAAGCGGTACACCGAGGAGTTCGAGCGGGACGCGAGGGAACCGCTGCGAGCAGTGCCGGGGCCCGGGTCGTCCAGCATCTCCACCGAACGCATGTCGAAGGGCAGCGGCGTGTAAAGAGAGCGGTCCTGCAATTCCCGCAGTTCCGGGGAGACGGCGAACTCGTACACCCTCCGTGCGCGCGGTGCGAGCGTGGCGATCCCGTCCCAGTACAACAGCGCCTGATGGAGCACTTCCGTCGGTGGCTTCACCAGCGGGTAGTAGAGCAGAACCGGCATCTCGCCTCCCCGTGAACACCCCGTTGAGTACGGGGTGTTCACGGTAGCGGAGAGGTCGACCGCCCAGCCTCCGGCGGCATGCCGTGAGGCGGTGCGCGCCCGCCTCCGTGAGAGAACCGGACGGGCGCAGGCGGGAGATGCCGCCGTGGGGACGGACGTCCATGCGTGCGTACGTGCCCACGGAGGGGCCGGCAGGACGAAGCGGTGGCCGGTGTCGGGCCGGAGACGGGCGCGCGGGTGCGCGGGTGCGCGGGTGCGCGGGTGCGCGAGAGGACGGTAGCGGACCGGCCGTTCTCGGCCACCGGTCACGTGCCGGGTGGCCTCGTCCGGATGGGCGGCGGTCGCCTCGGCCGGGCACCGCGGGCCGGGTGGGGGCCGGCGGCCGGGGAAGTCCGTCGCCCGGTACCGGCGCCCGTGCGGACCGGACGGCTCAGGGCTGTGCCTCCGCCGGTTCCAGGTGCGGTTCCAGGGCGTCGGCGACCTTGTTGCACAGCTCGACGAACATCGCCCGCTCGCCGGGGCTCAAGGTGGCCCCCACGATGCGGGCGTTCTCGCGTCGCTGCTCGGCGACCCGGGTCAGGAAGGACTCGCCGGTCCGCGTGAGCGAGGTGGTCAGTTCGCGCCGGTCCTCGCCGAGCGTCTGCTGTCCGACGAGTCCCAGGTCCTTGAGCACCCGCAGCGCCTTGGAGGTCGTCGCCCGGGACACCCCGAGCGAGGCGCTGAGCACCGAGGGCGTCATGGGGCCGCGGATGCGCAGCAGTTCCAGGACGTCGTACTGCTGCCAGGTGACGCCCTCCGGGTTCGAGCGGGTGCGACGGGCGACCAGGATGCACTGCAGGTGGGACAGCGCGTCCTCGAGTTCGCCGGGCACGGCCGGGGCCTCGCTCGCGCGTCGTGGACTGTCGGTTCGGGTCATCAGCGCCCCTCCGGTTGGTTACCCATCATCAACGACCAGGATGCTCCCGGGGGGCACCAGCTGTGTCGATGTGGACTTCGCCACATGGGGTGGTTTCTGTAGGGAAATCATATACCAGTGATCCCTGTGGGGAACCCCCTCCGTCCGGAGGGGTGTCGCGCGTCGCGGCCCACCTCTTCGACGACAGGGGAAGCAATCCCTCCGGATTCATCGCCGAGGGTACCGACGTGCCGTCACCCGAACCAAGTGATTTCCCACGGGAAAGCATTTTGCGTGACAAGTCATCGGTGTCCATATGCTTTCCCGGCGGAAAACGGATGGCTGAAAGGGTCCGTTCCGCGGATGGGGGACCGGGGCGGCCGGCGAGGTCCTCCCGCCGCGCCGGTCGGGCGGAGCGCGGGTCCGACTTCCCGGGCGTGCCGGGCGAAAGTCGGGGCAGGAGCAGTTGCGGCGGGGGTGGAGCGCTGGTTCGGCCCCCTCGGGATCGAGGTTGACACGCCGAAGAATGTCGACCTAACGTGATTTCCGAACAGCAACTATCGTTTTTCAGGCGATTTGTGCTTATCTCTTGACAAGCCGGTCACTGGACGTCAGGTGTGTTCGTCCCTGAGGACGCCCGGTGGCCGTCCGCCAGCGAGGCAAGGAGCACCTGTGCTCACGGAGAACGCATTAGGCGAGGCACGTACCGCTGATTCCCTGACCCTCACGGAGGGCTTCGACCGGGTCGTGCGGACCGCCGGAGACGAGGTCGCCCTCGTCTCCGGCACACGGACCCTGACGTACCGCGAACTGAACGAGCGGGCCGAGCGCACGGCCCGCGCGCTGATCGCCCGGAAGGTGGCGCCCGGTGACCGGGTCGGCGTGTACCTGCGCCGGTCACCCGACCTGTACGCGGTCATGCTCGGCATCCTCAAGGCGGGCGCCTGCGTGGTGCCGGTCAATCCGGACCACCCCGCGCCGTTCGTCGACCGGGTGCTGGCCGAATCCGCGCCCACCGCCGTCGTGCACGACGCGGGAGCGCCCCGAGCGGCGGCCCGCCTCACCGGTGCGCCGCTGTGGGTGCCGGCCGACGAGCTGACCGCGGCCGCGGAGCCGCGGGACGGCATCCCGCTGCCGCCCGTGTCCGACCCGGAGGGCACCGCATTCCTGATGTTCACCTCCGGGTCCACCGGCAGGCCCAAGGGCGTGCGCATCGCCCACCGAGGGCTGGCACGGCTCGGCCCGTACAGCGGTGACCTGCGGATGGGGCCGGGGGACTGCCTGGTCCAGTCCGCGGCGTTCTCCTTCGCCGCGTCCACCATCGAGATCTGGCTCGCCTTCCTGCACGGCGCACGCCTCGTCGTGATGCCGCACGGGCTGCCCAGCCTGCCCGTCCTCAAGGACGCGATCGTCCGGCACGGCGTCACCGCCCTCTCGCTGCCCTGCGGTCTGTTCAACCTGCTGGTGGACGAGGAGCCGGAGTGCCTGGGCGGCGTGCGGCTGATCCTGCTCAGCGGCGACTTCCCGTCGCCGCGGCACCTCGCCCGCGCGACCCGCGCGACCCGCGCCGTCGTCTACAACGGCTACGGCTGCACCGAGAACTCCTCCATCACCGCCCTCCACCCCGTCCGCAGCGCCGACGACGTCACCCGCGAGGAACGCGTACCGGTGGGGCGCCCGCTGCCCGGGGTCACCCTGGAGGTCCTGGACGACGCACTGCGGCCCTGCCCGCCCGGCGCCCCCGGCCAACTGGCCGTCGGCGGCCTCGGCCTCGCCCAGGGCTACCTGGACGAGCCCGCACTCACCGCCCGCAAGTTCGTGACCGGGCCGGACGGACGGCGCCGCTACCTGACCGGCGACCTGGCCCGCACCACCGGGGACGGGGACGTCGTCCTCATCGGCCGCGCCGACAGCATGGTGAAGATCCGCGGCTACCGCGTCGAACTCACCGCGGTCACCCTCGCCCTGCGCGCGCTGGACGGGGTCCACGACGCCGTGGTCAAGGCGTTCCCCGAGGACGCCGGCGACAAGTCCCTGACCGCCTTCTACACCACCCCCGACGGACGGCCGCTCGACGGCGCCGACCTGGCACGCCGACTGGGCGAACAACTGCCGTCCTACATGGTCCCCTCCTCGTTCCACCACCTCGCCGACCTGCCGAGGAACGCCAACGGAAAAGTCGACCGGTCCGCCCTCACGGACCCCTCGACGACCCCGGACAAGCCGAAGAAAGGTGACACCACCATGCAGAACCCGCTCGAGACCGTCGTGCTCCAGGCCTGGAAGGACATCTCCGGCGCCGAGGACTTCACCACCACCGACTCCTTCCTCGGCCACGGCGGGAACTCGCTGCACTTCGTGCAGCTCGCCTCCCGGCTGCAGAAGATATTCGGCGTCGAGGTCAGCACCGAGGACGTCTTCCGGCACGGCACCGTGGAGCAGCTGGCACGCTTCGTGGAGCAGGCGCGGGACACCGCACGCAACCCCGCCCGGACCCGGTAGGCATCACCCGGCTGCGGCCGTACGGCGCCCGCCGCCGGCGGCCGGTGGATCTCCGCAGAGGACAACGAACCGGTGAACTCCCCCCTCGAAACCGCCGTACTCGACCTTGCCCGGACCGCCCTCGGCAGCGTCGACCTCACCGCGCAGGAACCACTCGCCGACCGGTGCGGGCGCCCGGAAGCGCTCGACGGCCTCGCCGCCACGCTGACGGCGGTGTTCGCCGTCGAGATGACCGGTGCCGACCTGGCGGCCGGCACCACCGTCGCCGACCTGGCCCGACGCCTGGCCGACCGGCGCGGAGCGCCCCGGGAACCGGAACTGCGCGCCGGGCTCGCCCCACGCGACGGGCGGGCCGTGGAGGCGTCGTACGGCCAGAGCGGCATCTGGCTGATCGACCAGTACCTGCCCAACCCGGCCGCCTACAACGGCCCGTTCTTCGTCCGGCTGCCGTTCCCGGCCGACCCCGGACGCCTGCACGCCGCGGTGCGCGGGGTGCTGCGCCGCCAGGAGATCCTGCGCACCACCTACACCCTGGACGGCGGCACACTCCGGCAGACCGTCTCGCAGGACGACGACGCGGTCCTCTTCGACGTCGCCCGGTACGGCGACGACAAGGAACTCGACGCCCTGGTGCACCGCGTGGCCAACCTCCGCCTCGACCTGGCACACGGACCCGTCGTCGCCGTGACGTGCGCCCTGGGGCCCGCGGAGCAGTCGGCCGTGATC
Source organism: Streptomyces sp. NPDC014882 (assembly GCF_043081325.1). NCBI lineage: Bacteria > Bacillati > Actinomycetota > Actinomycetes > Kitasatosporales > Streptomycetaceae > Streptomyces > Streptomyces sp. NPDC014882. The sequence continues at coordinate 71,819 of NZ_JBIBWL010000022.1, read as the reverse complement.
TGCAACATCCACCACATCGCCTCCGACGCGGCCTCCGCCGGCATCTTCGTGCGGGAACTCCTCGACGCCTACGACCGCACCGGCCGCGGCCTGCCGGTCGAGGCCGACCCGCTGCGGCCCACCTACGCGGACTTCAGCCAGTGGTACCGCGACCGGCTCACCGACGAGGCCCTGACCCGCTCCCTCGACCACTTCGCCGACCGGCTCGCCGGGGAGCTCCCGGTGCTCGACCTGCCCACCGACCGGCCCCGCCCCCCGGTGCAGCGGCACCGCGGCGGCAGCCTCGCACTGCACCTGCCGGCCGCCCTGACCGACGACTTCGAGGCGCTCGCCCGGGACGAGGGCGTCACCCTGTTCATGGCCCTCGTCGCCGCGTACGTGGTGTTCCTCTCCCGGCACACGAGCCAGCGGCGCGTACTGATCGGCAGCCCCGTCTCGCTCCGCGACGACCCGGCCACCCACGACCTGATCGGCTACTTCGTCAACCTGGTCGTGCTGGGGCAGGAGATCGACGACCGGATGACCGTCCGGGACGTGCTCCGCCAGGCACGCCAGGAGGTCGGCGACGCGCTGCGGCACAAGTGGGCCCCCTTCGACAAGGTGGTCGAGCGCCTCCGGCCGCCGCGCAGCAACGGCTACACGCCGCTCGTGCAGACCATGCTCGTGCTCACCCAGGACGGCTCCGGGATCCGCCACGGCGACACCGGACTGCGCGTCGAGCGCGGTGCCGCGCACGGCTCCAAGTACGACCTGTCCCTGGTCTTCGAGCGCGCGCCCGACGGCCTGCACTGCCTGATCGAGTACGACGCGGACCTCTTCGACGAGGCGACCGTACGGGCCATGGGCGGCCGGCTGCGGCACCTGATGGAGCAGTTCGTCCGGCACCCCGGCGCGGCGCTGCACGAACTGGAGGCGCTCGGCGCCGAAGAGCGCGGTGCCGTGCTCGCCCGCGGGGACCTGACCGCGCACGCCGCGCACGACGCCCCCGTCATGGAGATCTTCGAGGCCCAGGTCCGGGCGACCCCCGACGCCGTGGCGCTGGAGGACGACGACACCGCCGTGACCTACCGGGAACTCGACGAGCGCGCCAACCGGCTCGCCCACGTCCTGCGCGCCTGTGGCGCGGCGCCCGGCACCCGGCTCGGCATCTGCCTGCCGCGCTCCCCCGACATGGTCGTCGCCCTGTTCGCCGTCCTGAAGACCGGAGCGGCGTACGTCCCGCTCGACCCGTCCTACCCCCGCCGGCGGCTCACCCACACCCTGCGCGACGCCGACGTCCTGGTGACCGTCACGGACAGCACGCTGGCCGGTGAACTCCCGCCCGGTGAGGAGCTGTTCCTCCTCGACCGGAACACCGAACGGATCGCCGCGGCACCCGCCACCGGACTCGGCCGCACCAAGACACCCGACGACGAGATCTACGTCGTGCACACCTCGGGCTCCACCGGCCTGCCCAAGGGCGTCGTCATCGCCGACCGGACCGTGGCCAACCTCGTGCGCGCCCAGCACCGCTGCTCACCGTGCGGGGCGACCGGGCGGACGCTGCAGTACATGTCGCTGTCGTTCGACGTCTCCGTCATGGAGATCCTCGGCACCCTGTGCGTCGGCGGCACCCTCGTGCTCGTCCCCGAGGAACTGCGCAAGGACCTGCACGCCCTGGCCGGCTTCCTCGCGCGACACCGCGTCAACCGCGTCTACCTGCCCTACATCGCGCTCCAGCAGCTGGCCTCGCTGGCCACCGACGCCGGTCTGCGCCTGGACGACCTGCGCGAGGTCACCTCCGTGGGCGAGGCCCTCGTCGTCTCCCCGCAGATCAGGGAGTTCGCCACCCGCCACCCGGCGCTCCGGCTGGTGAACATGTACGGCCCCTCGGAAACCCACCTGGCCAGCTGGCACCCCCTCACCGGCGCGCCCGCCACCTGGCCCGACACCCCGCCGATCGGCCGCCCGGTGGACGGGGTACGGCTGCTGGTCCTCGACGCCCACCTGCGCCTCGTACCCCCCGGCGTCCCGGGCGAGCTGTACATCGGCGGGCCCGTGCTGTCCCCCGGGTACCGCAACCGGCCCGCGGAGACCGCCCGCCGCTTCCTGCCGGACCCCTTCGGCGGTCCCGGCGAACGGCTCTACCGCACCGGGGACCTGGTGCGCTGGAACGGCGACGGCGAGCTGGAGTACCTCGGCCGGACCGACGACCAGATCAAGATCCGCGGCTACCGGATCGAGCCCGCCGAGATCGAGGCCGCGCTCGACGACCTGGACGGCGTCACCTCCGCCGCGGTCACCGCCGTGGACCTCGCCCCCGGCGACCGCCGCCTCGTCGCGGTCCTGGAGTCCGCGCGGACCTGGGAGACCGCCGAGCTGCGCCGCGCGGTGTCCGGCACGCTGCCCGACTACATGGTGCCCGCACTGGTCGTCCCGGTGGAGCGCATGCCGACCGCCCCGAGCGGGAAGATCGACCGCCGGGCCGTCGCCGGCCTGGCCGCCGCACGGGCGACCGAGGCGCGCACCGCACCCCCCGAACCCGCGCGACCGCCCCGGCCCGGGCTCGAACAGCGGATCGCCACCGAGTGGGCGGACGTGCTGAAGGTGCCCGCGGTGGGCCGGGACGAGGACTTCTTCGCCATCGGCGGCAACTCCATCATCGCCACCGAACTGGTCTACCGGCTGCGCCGGGCGTTCGACCAGGACCTCTCGCTGCGCGCCCTGTTCGAGAACCCCACGGTCGCGGGCATGGCCGTCCGGCTCGGCACCGGCACGGCACCGCCCACCACCGCCCCCGCCACGCTGCGGGCGGACGCGGAACTCACCGGCGGCCTGCCCGCCGTCACCGGCACCCCCGTGCCCGTCGCCCGGGCCGGCGACGTGCTGCTCACCGGTGCGACCGGCTTCCTCGGCGCCTACCTGCTGCGGGAACTGACCGCGCGGCCCGGCGGCCGGGTGCACTGCCTGGTGCGGGCGGCCGACGCACGGGCCGGCACGGCCCGGCTGCGGGCCGCCGCCGACCGCTACCTGCTGGACGGGCAGATCGACTGGGACCGGGTGCGCGCCGTGCCCGGCGACCTCGCCCGGCCCGGTCTCGCCCTGCCCGCCGATGAGTACGACGCACTGGCCGGCACCGTCGACGTCGTCTACCACGCGGCCGCCCACATCAACTTCGTGCTGCCGTACGCCTCGGTGAAGCCGACGAACGTGGACGGCTTCCGCCACGTCCTGCGCTTCGCCGCCACCGGCCGGCCCAAGCACCTGCAGTACATGTCCACCATCGCCGTGTTCGCACCGGGCGAGTCGCCCGGCGGCGCGGTCCTCACCGAGGACGACGTGCCCGACGCGTGCGAGAGGCTGGGCATCGGCTACACCCAGAGCAAGTGGGTCGCCGAACGCATGGCCCTCGCGGCCCGCGCCCACGGCGTCCCCGTCACCGTCCACCGCATCGGGCGGATCTCGGGCGACAGCGTCACCGGCGCCTGCCAGAGCGACGACTTCCTGTGGCGGCAGATCAAGAGCTTCGTCGAACTCGGCTCGGCACCGCCGGCCGAGGACCTGACCACCGATCTGCTGCCCGTCGACTTCGTCGCCCGCGCCGTCGTCGCCCTCGCCCGCCACCCCGCCACCCACAACCGCACCCTGCACGTGTTCCACCCGAGCGGATCGGACTTCACCCCGGTCCACGCGGCCCTCCGCGCCGACGGCCACCGCCTCGAGATCGTCCCGGCCGACACCTGGCTGGCACGGCTGGAGGACTCCGCCCGACGCCCCGGCGGCAACGCCCTGGCGGCAGCCGTGCCCCTCTTCCGCGAGGGCGCACTGGAACTCGGTGACAACACCTACGGCAACGCCGCCACCACCCGCCTGCTGACGGAACTCGACCTGGCGTGGCCCGCCATCGACCAGCAGGCGATCGCGCGGATGATCCGCTACTTCCGCTCCGTCGGAGAACTGGCCGGCGACTGAGGAGACCCCTGTGTCCCGGGCCCTTCCGACAGCGCCGCCGACCCGGCGCCTACCGACCATCCATCAGCACGGCAATCGCCGCGGCGGTCGCCGGACACCGGAAAGCACGAGCAAGCCATGCCAACGAGCTCCTGCCCCGACACCGCATACGACAGCCTCATCCCCTCCGTGGTCGCGGCACTGCCGGCCGCCCAGCAGCCGCGGTGGCCCGACCCCGGCCGCCTCGCCCGCGTCCACGCCGAACTGGCCCGCGCCGAACCGCTGGTGACCTACGACAGCGTGCTCGCCCTGCGCCGGCTGCTGTCCCGCGCCGCCGACGGCGAACTGTGCGTCCTGCAGGCCGGTGACTGCGCCGAGGACCCCGCCGAGTGCGACCCGGCCGCGCTGGCCCGCAAGGCCGAGATGCTGGACGTCCTCAGCGACATCGTGCGCACCGGCGCCGGACGGCCCGTCGTCCGGGTGGGCCGGATCGCCGGACAGTACGCCAAACCCCGCTCCCAGCCGGAGGAGGAGCACGACGGCGTCCGGCTGCCGGTCTTCCGCGGGGCCCTGGTGAACGCCCCCGCCCCCGACCCCGCGGCGCGCCGCCCCGACCCCGCCCGCATCCTCCGCTGCCACCGGGCCGCCCGGCAGGCCCTCGCCTCCCTCGACCGGCTCGGCCGCGGCGAGGGGGCGCCCGCCGAAGCACGGGTGTGGACCAGCCACGAGGCGCTGCTGCTCGACTACGAACTGCCCCAGGTGCGCCGGCACCGCTCGGGCCGCAGCTACCTCGCCAGCACCCACTGGCCGTGGGTCGGCGAACGGACCCGGCAGCCCGACGGCGCCCACGTACGGCTGCTGGCGCACCTGGACAACCCCGTCGCCTGCAAGATCGGCCCGACCACGACCGTGGAGCAGGTGCTCGCCCTGTGCGCCGCGCTCGACCCGGAGCGCTCACCGGGACGGCTGTCCCTGGTCGCCCGGTTCGGCGCCTCCCGCATCCACGGCCTGGCCCCCCTGGTACGCGCGGTGCGGCGGGCCGGCCACCCGGTGCTGTGGCTGTGCGACCCGATGCACGGCAACGGGGAACGCACCGGGCACGGGCTGAAGACGCGCCGGCTCACCGCCGTCATGACGGAGATCGGCCGGTTCGTCGACATCGTCTCCGCCGAAGGGGGCCGCAGCACCGGACTGCACCTGGAGGCGTCCCCGGACGACATCGTCGAGTGCAGCGGCGCCGGCTTCACCCCCGCGCCCGGACCGGCCTACCGCACCCTGTGCGATCCCCGGCTGAACCTGGTGCAGGCCGTCGCGGCGACCGCCTGCTGGCGACTGCCCGCCGCCCTGGGGGCCGCCGCGTGAACGGTCCCGCGCACACCGCCCACGGCCTCGCCGCCCTGCTGCCCGCACCCGGCGCCCCGTTCGCCCTCCTGCACCGTCCGGGCGCCGGGCACCCCGACACCGTGGACGTCGTCAGCGGGCCCGTGCGCACCGCCGCCACCCTGTCCGACCTGCGCCTCGACACCGCGCCCGGCCTGCCGGACGCGCCCGCCGCACCACTGGACGGCCCCGGCCCCGCGCACCGGGTCCTCGCCCTGGTGCCCCACCGGCAGATCGCCGAACGCGGCTTCGCGGCCCCCGACGACGGCACCCCGCTGCTCGCCATGGACATCACCACCCAGCACACCGTCCCCCTGGACCGGCTGCTGGCGCTCCTGCCGGAGCGGGAACTGCACGTCGAGGAGGAGGGGTTCGACCTGGACGACGACCGGTACGCGGCCGGCGTCGACGCGCTCACCCGCCGGGAGATCCAGAGGGGCGAGGGCGCCAATTTCGTCCTCGCCCGCAGCCTGCACGGCCGGATCCGCGACTTCGACCGGACCCGGGCACTGGCCGCCCTGCGGCGGCTGCTGACCGCGGAGAGCGGCGCCTACTGGACGTACCTCGTCTGCACCGGCGACCGGTACCTGATCGGCAGCTCCCCCGAACAGCACGTGCGGGCGACCGGTACGCGGGTGTCGATGAACCCCGTCAGCGGCACCTACCGCTACCCGCCCGGCAGCGGCCCGGACCGCGACGGCCTGCTGCGGTTCCTCGCCGACCCCAAGGAGATCCACGAGCTGTACATGGTCGTGGACGAGGAACTGAAGATGATGACCGAGCTGTGCGGCCCCCGGGTGCGCGTCTGCGGTCCCACGCTCGCCTGGATGTCGCGCCTCGCTCACACCCAGTACCACCTGCACGGCGAGTCCGCGCTGCCGCTGACCGACATCCTGCGCGCCACACTGCCCGCGCCCACGGTGACGGGCAGCCCGGTGGAGAACGCCTGCCGGGTCATCGCCCGGCACGAACCCGCGGGCCGGGGCTACCACAGCGGCGTGCTCGCCCTGGCCGGCCGGGAGGACGGACGGCGCGCCCTGGACGCGGTCATCCTGCTGCGCACCGCCGACATCACCGCGGACGGCGCCGTACGCCTGACCACCGGTGCGACCGTGGTGCGCGACTCGGTACCCGCCGAGGAGGCCGCGGAGACCACGGCGAAGGCCGCCGGACTGCTCACCGCGCTGACCCGCGACGACCGCGCCCGCCTCCCGGCCCCCGCCGCCGCGGGCCCGGGCGGCTCGCTGGACGCGGACCCCGCGGTGCGCGCGGCACTGCGCGCCCGCAACGACGCCGTCGCCGCCTTCTGGCTCGGCGACCGGGCGCGCCCGCCCCGGCCCCGCCGCCCCGGCCCGCGGGTGGCGGTGGTCGACGCGGAGGACCGGTTCACCAGCATGCTCGCCCAGCAGCTCGGCGCGGTGGGCTGCCGGGTCGACCTCCACCCCTGGTGGTCCGCCCTGGAAGCGGCCGACGACCCCGGCACCGTCCTGCTCCTGGGGCCGGGGCCCGGCGACCCCCGGGACGTGGCCGACCCCCGGGTGGCGCGGCTGCGCTCGCTGGCCGCCCGGCGCCTCGCCCGGCGGCTGCCCCTGGCCGCGGTGTGCCTCGGCCACCAGGCCGTCTGCGGGGTGCTGGGACTGCGCCTGGTGCGGCTCGCACGGCCCCGCCAGGGAGCGCGGATGCGGGTCGGCCTGTGGGGGCGCGAGCGGCACGTCGGCTTCTACAACAGCTTCACCGCGCGCTGCGACACCGACCGGTGCACGCTGCCCGGGCCGGACGCCGCGGCCCGCGTGTGGCGCGAGGACGGGGGAGAGGTGGTCGCGCTGGACGGCCCGGGGCTGGCCACCGTCCAGTTCCACGCCGAGTCGCTGCTCACCGAGGACGGTCCGGACCTCCTGCGCGAACTGGTGGACCGGGCCCGCCGGACCGGGCGGCGCACCGGCGTCCTGACGTCCCACCGAACGGAGGAGCACGCGTGAGCCCGACCCGAACCGCCCCCGCCGCGGCCGGCCCCGCCGTCGACCCGCGGGAACTGCGCCGCACCCTCGGCCACTTCGCGACCGGTGTGACGGTCGTGACCTGCCGGCGCGGCACCCTGCTGCACGGGGCGACGGTGAACTCCTTCACCTCCGTGTCGCTCGACCCGCCGCTCGCCCTGGTCGCCCTGGACCGCCGCACCCGCCTGGCGGCCCTGCTGGACGACGGCCCCTTCGTCGTCAACCTGCTCGGCGAGCACCAGCAGGACCTGGCGCTGCACTTCGCCGGCCGCCCCTCGGCGCACGCCGTGCCCTGGGTGGACGGCGACGGCGACCGGCCCCGGCTGGACGGCACGCTCGGCCACCTGGTGTGCCGCCCGTGGCGCACCTACGACGGCGGCGACCACACGCTGCACGTCGGCCGCGTCGAGGAGTTCGCCGCGGCCGGGGGCCGGCCGCTGCTGTTCCACCGCGGTCTCTTCCCCCGTCTGATGCCGGAGGAGCCGCAGCCGGAGGGGCCCGCCGCGGTGTGGTCGCTCTGTCTGGACGGCCCCGGACCGGCCATGGAGCAGTTCGTCACCGATCACGAGATACGGAAGTAGGGACATGGCACCCGACAACGGACAGTCCGCAGCACCCGGCACGGCCGGGGAGCCCGCCGGCGGCGCCCGGGTCACCCGGCCGCTGACGGGGGACGAGTACATCGAGAGCATCCGCGACGGGCGGGAGGTCTGGGCGTACGGCGAGAAGGTCGACGACGTCACCAAGCATCCGGCGTTCCGCAACACCGTCCGGATGACGGCCCGCCTGTACGACGCCCTGCACGACCCCGAGCACCACGACGCCCTCACCGCGCCCACCGACACCGGCAGCGACGGCTTCACCCACAAGTTCTACCGGGTGCCGCGCAGCGTGCAGGACCTGGTGGGGGACCGGGACGCCATCGCCGAGTGGGCCCGGCTGACCTACGGCTGGATGGGGCGCAGCCCCGACTACAAGGCCAGCTTCCTGGTCACCCTGGGCGCGAACCCGGAGTACTACGGCGACTTCGCGGACAACGCCCGCCGCTGGTACGCCACCGCCCAGGAGCAGGTGCTGTTCTGGAACCACGCGGTGATCAACCCGCCGGTCGACCGGCACCGGCCCGCGGACGAGGTCGACGACGTCTTCGTGCACGTCGAGAAGGAGTGCGACGACGGCCTGGTGGTCAGCGGGGCCAAGGTGGTGGCGACCGGGTCGGCGCTCACCCACTTCAACTTCGTGGCGCACTACGGCCTGCCCGTGAAGAAGAAGGAGTTCGCCCTCGTCGCCACCCTGCCCCTGGGGGCGCCCGGCGTGAAGCTGGTCTGCCGCCAGTCCTACGAGCTGGCCGCGAGCCGCACGGGCAGCCCGTTCGACTACCCGCTGTCGAGCCGGCTCGACGAGAACGACACCATCTTCATCCTGGACAAGGTCAAGATCCCCTGGGAGAACGTCCTCATCTACGGGGACACCGCGCGGGCCGGCACGTTCCTGCAGACGTCCGGTTTCACCCACCGGCTCACCTTCCACGGCGTGACCCGGCTGGCCGTCAAACTCGACTTCCTCGCGGGCCTGTTGCTCAAGGGCCTGGAGGTGACCGGCACCAAGGACTTCCGGGGCGTCCAGACCCGGGTCGGCGAGGTGCTCGCCTGGCGGAACATGTTCTGGGCGCTGAGCGACGCGATGGCGCACCATCCGGACCCCTGGCACGACGGCGCCCTGCTGCCCAACCTCGACTACGGCATGGCGTACCGGTGGTTCATGACCGTCGGCTACCCGAGGGTGCGGGAGATCATCATGCAGGACCTCAGCAGCGGTCTGATCTACCTCACCTCGTCCGCCAAGGACTTCCAGGAACCCGAACTCCGGCCCCACCTGGACCGCTTCATGCGGGGCTCGGGCGGCTACGAGGCGGTGGAGCGCGCCAAGCTCATGAAGCTCATCTGGGACTCGGTGGGCACGGAGTTCGCCGGACGGCACGAGCTGTACGAGCGGAACTACTCCGGCAACCACGAGAGCGTCCGCATCGAACTGCTGCACGCCCAGACGGCCTCCGGCCTCGTCGACCGGTACAAGGGGTTCGCCGAACAGTGCATGGCGGAGTACGACCTGGACGGCTGGACGGCCCCGGACCTGGTGCCGCCCGACATCGACTGAGCGGCGCCGTCCGCCGGTCGCCGGGCGAGCCGGACGGTGCGGCACGGGGCGGGGGAGGGCCGCCCGCCCCGTGCCGCTCCCCCCGGCTCAACCGGTGATCAGGGCCAGCGTGAAGCCGTCGTACCCCTTGGTGCCGACGGTCTGGATCGAGGTGGCGGTGACGTCCGTGCGATCGGCCAGCAGCTCGTGGAACCGGCGCACTCCCTGGACACCGGCGTCCGGGTGGTCCGGGTCGGTCACCGCGCCGCCCAGGACGACGTTGTCGACGACGACCACCGCGCCCGGCCGGGACAGCTTCAGCGCCCAGGTGAAGTACTCGGGGATGTCGGGCTTGTTGGCGTCCACGAACACCATGTCGAAGGGGGCGGTACCGGGCCGGTCCAGGGCGGGCAGGATGTCCAGCGCCCGGCCGACGTGCTGTTCGACGAGGTGGGCGACCCCCGCCTCGGCGAGGCGGGACGCTGCCGCGTCGGCGAAGGACCGCTCCCACTCGATGGTGACCAGACGGCCGTCCGGCGGCAGCGCGCGGGCCAGCCAGATGCTGCTGTAGCCGCCGAAGGTGCCGATCTCCAGGATGCGCCGCGCCCGGCCGACACGCGCGAGCAGATGCAGCAGTTTGCCCTGCGGGGCACTGACGGCCAGGTCCGGCAGATCGAAGTCCTCATGGGCCCTGGCGGCTTTCGAAAGTGCTTCGTCCTCCTTCACGAGAAGGGAGCTGAAATAGGCGTCGACACTGTTCCATCGCTCTTGTTCCATGACCGCAATAATTCACGAGAGCGCCGCGGATGGCAAGAGTGAAATTCGGCTGCAATGCTGTCGCTGATCTGTCGAAAAAGCAGGTCAACGGCCTGATCAATGCTGTCTTTGATTTCGGATCAGTGAATTCGAAATGTTTCTTGAGGGTATCCGCCAATTCCCTGGGTACGACATTGACTGAGGTCCTCTCCGCTCCCTAGCCTCTCTTTTCGGAACCTTGCGGCAAACCATCCCTCCCCAAGGAGTGTCACACCGTGCGAGAAAGCTCGGCCTCCACACTGGAGGCACCTCCCGCGAAACTGGTGCCGACGATGCACCACCTGGGCGTCCAGACCGGCGACCTGGACAACTGCCTGGCCTGGTACAAGGACTTCTTCGGCTGCGCCGAGACGTGGACGCTCACCACCTTCTCGGACCTCACCCGCAGCAGGCTCCCGGGCATCACCCGGCTCACCGAGGTCGGCGTCGCCGACGTCCGCTTCCACCTGTTCGAACGCACCGGGCACGAGCCGGTGCTGCCCGGCGGCAACAAGGCCCAGTTCCAGCACGTCTGCCTCGCCGCCGGCTCCCCCGAGGAGCTGCGGGCCTGGCGCGACCGCTGGCTGGACCTGTACCGCTCGGGCCGCTACCACTTCGCGACCGACGAGCAGCCCACGGACATCGTGGTCGACGCCGACGGGGTGCACAGCTGCTACCTGTTCGACCCCAATGGCCTGGAGTTCGAGTTCACCCACGTCCCGGGAGGTGCCGCATGAGCGCCGGGCCGCGCAGGACCGTCACCGAACTGCCGGTGGCCGAGGGCTGGGACTTCGGGGACTTCCCCTACGGCCTGGAGCCGCTGACCCTGCCCGAACCCCCGCACCGGCCCGCGGCCGACGTCCCGGACGTGCTGTGCGCCGAGCCCGCCGGTGCGGCCGGGCCGCCCTGCCCGCGCACCGGACCGGCTCCCGGTCTCCCCGAACTGGCCCACCAGCTCTTCTGGTTCCGCTGGATCACCGGGCACCAGGTGACCTTCGCCGTCTGGCAGCTGCTCGGCCACGCGCTGCACCAGGCGCACGAACGGCCGGACCCCGCCCCCTCGCTGAAGGCCATGACGGAACTCACCCGGGCCTACACGGCGATGCTGCTCTACACCAGCTCCTGCCCCAAGGACGTCTACGGCGACGTCATCCGGCCCAGCATGTTCCTGCAGCACCGCGGCTTCAGCGGCACCTGGGCACCGGACTTCGCCCCCGTCCGCCGGCTGCTGCGCGGCAGGAGGACACCGTGGCACGACACCCCCGAGGGCGGACGGCTGGCCGACGAGGTCCGCCTCTACCACCTGGTGCACTCGGGCGTCGCCGCGAAGCTCGTGCCCGGCGGCAGGTCCCTGCTCCAGGACACCGTCCCGGCGGCCCGGCCCCACGACCCCCGGCTCCAGGCGCTGGTCTACGACAACTACTTCCTCACCCTGCGCGCCGACGTGCCGACCGCCGAGATCCTCGACCAGCTCCGGCGCCGGCTGACCGCGGTGCGCCTGGACGTCTCGGTCAACGGCCTGTACCCCGGACTGACCGAGCCCGAGGACGCCGCGCTCCCCGAGGAACTGCGCAGCGAGGACGCCCGGGCCTGCGAACGCGACTTCGACGCCGTGCTCGCCCGCGTCGACGCCCTGGCCGCCGCGCTCGACGAGCGGTTGCTCCACGGCAGCATCGCCCGCTGAGCCCGCCCCCCCCGGACACACGACAGGAGAGGAGCTGACGGACCGTGCGGCACGGAGTCGTCGTCCTGCCCGAACAGCGCTGGTCACGGGCCCGCGAACAGTGGGTCCGCGCCGAGGAGTTCGGATTCGACCACGCCTGGACCTACGACCAGCTGATGTGGCGGTGGCTGCGCGACGAACCCTGGTTCGGTGCCGTGCCCACCCTGGCGGCGGCGGCCGGGGCCACCTCCACCCTCACCGTGGGCACCATGGTGGCCACCCCCACCTACCGGCACCCGGTGACGCTGGCCAAGGACGTGATGACGCTCGAGGACATCGCCGGCGGCCGCTTCGTCTGCGGGCTGGGAGCCGGGGCCGGCGGCCTCGACGACCGCGTCGTGGACCCGACCGCCTACTCCCCACGGCAACGTGCCGACCGTTTCGCCGAGTTCGTGGAGCTGCTCGACGAGCTGCTGACCCGGCGCAGCACCACGTACACGGGCACCCACTACGACGTCCGGGAGGTGCCCATGCACCCGGGCTGCCTGACCACGCCCCGGGTGCCGTTCGCCATCGCGGCGACCGGACCGCGCGGCATGCGGCTGGCGGCCCGCCACGCCGACCTGTGGGTCACCGCGGGGCGGCCCGGCGACTTCGACGCCCGGCCGTACGAGGAGACGCTGCCGGAGATCAAGGAGCAGCTGGCCCGCCTGGACGAGGCGTGCGAGCGGACCGGACGCGACCCCGCCACCTTGCGCCGGCTGCTGCTCACCGGTGCCACGGTGGGCGGCACCCTCGACTCCGTCGAGGCGTACCGCGACGCCGTCGGCCGCTTCGGCGAGCTCGGCATCACCGACTTCGTCGTGCACTGGCCCCGGCCGTCCTTCCCCTACCGGGGCAGCGTGCGGGTGCTGGAGCGGATCGCACGCGACGTGCTGACCGTCCGGAGCCAGGAGCAGCCGTGATCGACTACGAGATCGTCGACATGTTCACCGGCACCCCGTTCGAGGGCTGCGCGCTCGGGGTCGTCCCGGACGCGAGCGCACTCGACGACGCCGGCATGCAGGCCGTCGCCCGCGAGGTCGGTCTCACGGAGACCGCGTTCGTCCTGCCCCCCGGGAGGGCCGGTGCCACCCACCGGGTCCGGGTCTTCACCCCGTGGCGGGAGTCGCCGTACGGCGGGCACTCCGCCGTCGGCACGGCCGCCACCCTGGTCCGCCTGGGCCGGCTGCGGGCGGGGGAGCTGGTCCAGGAGTGCGGCGGGCGGCTGATGGCGGTGCGCGCGAGCGCCCACCGGGCCACGCTCGCCGTGCGCGGTGAGCCGGCACCGCCCGCCGCCTGGGACGCGGGACCGCTGCTGGAGGCGTGCGGACTGACCGGGGACGACCTGGTGGCCGAGCCGTGCGTGACCGGCTTCGGGCCGGCGTTCCACGTGCTGCCCGTCACGAGCGGGGCGGTCGCCCGCGCCGTGCACCGGCCGGCGCACCCGGTGTGGGCCGACTGCCCCGACGCGGTGCTCGTCGCCTACGACAGCCGTCGGCAGCGGGCCGACGTGCGGGTGTTCGCTCCCGGGTACGGCATGCCGGAGGACCCGGCGTGCGCCTCCGCGGCCCTGGGCCTGGGCGCCTGGCTCGTCCGTGCGGGCCTGGTGCCGGCGGCGGACGGCACCAGCGCGTACCAGGTCCGGCAGGGGGCGGGACTGGGCCGTCCGGCCCGGCTCGACTGCGCCGTGACCGTGCGCGGGGGCCGGGCGGCGGCGGCCGAGGTGACCGGAGAGGTCGCGGCCACCGGCGCCGGCCGCATGCACCTGCCCCGCACGGCGGCCGTCGCCCGCTGAACCACCGCTCCACGCACCGCACGGTACGGAGGGCTCGCCGCGGAGAGCTCGGCGAAGAAGAACCCTCCGAAGAAGAACCGGTACGAAGAGGAGAGGAACCCGACTGTGTTGTTCCGTCCAGAGCTGCGCGGCACCCGGGGCGCGGTCGCCTCGACCCACTGGCTGGCCTCGGCCGCGGGCTTCCGCATGTACGACAAGGGCGGCAACGCGTTCGACGCGGCCGTCGCCGCCGCGTTCGTCGTCCAGGTCGTGGAACCCCACCTCAACGGGCCCGGCGGAGACGTCCCCGTCCTCGCCCACCGGGCCGGGTCCGGCCGGGTCGACGTCGTCTGCGGCCAGGGCCCCATGCCCCGGGCGGCGACCATCGAGAGGTTCGAGCAGCTCGGCCTCTCCGTGGTGCCCGGCTCGGGACTGCTGCCCGCGGTGGTGCCCGGTGCCTTCGGCGCGTGGCTGCGCGTCCTCGCCGAGTACGGCACCCTGCACCTGGAGGACGTCCTGGAGCCGGCCATCGGCTACGCCGAACACGGGTACCCGCTGCTCCCCAAGGCGGCGGCGATGATCGGGGCGCTGCAGGAGCTCTTCCGCGAGGAGTGGACCGAGTCCGGTCGCACCTACCTGGTCCGCGGGGCCGCGCCCCGGCCCGGTCAGCGCATGACCAACCCCGACCTGGCCCGGACCTACCGGCGCCTCCTCGACGAGGCCAGGGCGGCCGGCGCCGACCGCGGCAAGCAGATCGACGCGGCCCTGCGCGCCTTCTACGAGGGCTTCGTGGCCGAGGCCGTCGACCGCTACCTCGCCACGGCGGAGGAGATCGACGCCACCGGCCGCCGCCACCGCGGCCTGCTCACCGGGGCGGACCTGGCCGGCTGGCGGGCCACGGTCGAGCCCTCGCTGAGCCTGGACCACCGCGGCCTGTCGGTGCACAAGCCCGGTCCCTGGTCGCAGGGCCCGGTCTTCCTCCAGCAGCTCGCGCTGCTCCAGGGCCTGGACCTCGCCGCCATGGGACCGGTGAGCGCCGAGTTCCTGCACACGGTCACCGAGGCGGCCAAACTGGCCTTCGCCGACCGCGAGGCCTGGTACGGCGACCCCGCCCACGCGGACGTGCCGGTCGACGACCTGCTCGACCCCGCCTACACCGCGGCCCGCCGCGAACTGATCGGCCGGGAGGCCTCCACCGCACTGCGACCGGGCTCGCCCGGCGGCCGGACGCCGGTGCTGCCCCCGGTCCACGACGAGTCCGCGGGCCCCGCCGGTCCCGCATGGCTCGGTGAGCTGGAGGAAGGCATCCCGGCCGTGGTGCGCTCCACGGCCGCCCGGGGCGACACCTGCTGCGTCACGGCCGCCGACGCCCGCGGGAACATGGTCGTCGCGACCCCCAGCGGAGGCTGGCTGAAGAGCTCGCCGGTGGTGCCGGGCCTCGGGTTCCCGCTCGGCACCCGGGGGCAGATGGCCACGCTGACCCGGGGGCACGCCAACGCGCTGGCTCCCGGCAAACGGCCGCGCACCACCCTCAGCCCGACCCTGGTGCTCCGGGACGGCCGGCCCCGCCTCGCCTTCGGCACACCGGGCGGCGACCAGCAGGACCAGTGGACCCTGCAGTTCTTCCTGCGCCACACCGAGCACGGCATGGGACTCCAGGAGGCCGTCGAGGCGCGGACCTTCCACACCGACCACGTACCGACGTCCTTCACCCCCCGCCGCTTCGCCCCCGGGACGGTCGTCCTGGAAGAGGGGATCCCCCAGGAAACCATCGAGGAACTGCGACGACGCGGCCACCAGGTGCGCACGGTCGCCGACTACAGTCTGAGCAAGGTCTGCGCAACGGCCCTGAGCAGTGACGACATGGTCACAGCCGTGGCCAGTCCGCGCGGCGCGCAGGCCTACGCCGTGGCGGATTGAGGACCCTCCTCTGAGGGGATAAGTTTCCGTAGAGAAATCTTTTCGACGGATGGAAGAGGAACGGCATGGTGTCCCACCCGTCACCGGACCCGGGTGACTTCATCGTTCTGGGGGAAGCACGGCAGAACAACCTCAAGGGCGTCAGCCTGCGCATCCCGAAGGGGCGGCTGACCGTCTTCACCGGCGTGTCGGGATCGGGCAAGTCCTCCCTGGTCTTCGGGACGATCGCCGTCGAGTCGCAGCGGCAGATGAACGAGACGTACCCCGCGTTCATCCGCAACCGGCTGCCCAAGTACGAGCGGCCCGCCGCCGAGGTCATCGAGAACCTCTCCACCGCCATCGTGATCGACCAGCGGCCGGTCGGCGGCAACGCCCGCTCGACGGTCGGCACCATGACCGAGGTCCACGCCATGCTGCGGGTGCTGTTCTCCCGGCACGGCACGCCCAGCGCGGGCCCCTCCCACATGTACTCCTTCAACGACCCCCGCGGCATGTGCCCGCGGTGCGAGGGGCTCGGTTCCCGGCTGCGGCTGGACCTGGACCGGCTGCTGGACGAGGACAGGAGCCTCAACGAGGGCGCCATCCGCTTCCCCGCCTTCGCCGTCGGCACCTTCCAGTGGCAGCTGTACGCGGAGTCCGGCCTGTTCGACCCCGACCTGCCGCTGCGCGAGTTCTCCGCCGAGGACCGAGAGACGCTGCTGCACGGCTCCGGGTTCAAGGTCGACCGGGCCGGACGGCACGGCGTCTACAAGAACGAGTACGAGGGGATCGTGCTGCGCTTCACCCGCCGCTACCTCAAGGCCGGCCTCGACGCCCTCAAGGCGAAGGAACGGGCGGCCGTGGAGGAGGTGGTGACGGAAGGGCCCTGCGAGGTCTGCGGCGGCGCCCGGCTGGGACCGGCCGCGCTCGCCTCGCGCATCGCCGGCGACACCATCGCCGACTACTGCGCCCTGGAGATCACCGACCTCATCGGCCGCCTGGAGCGCATCGACGCGCCGTCGGTCAAACCGGTGGTGCAGGCGTCCCTGGCCGCGCTGCGCAGGATCGAGGCCGTCGGACTCGGCTACCTCAGCCTCGACCGTCGGACCAGCACCCTCTCCGGCGGCGAGGCGCAGCGCCTGAAGACCGTGCGCCACCTGGGCAGCAGCCTGACCGGGCTGACGTACATCTTCGACGAGCCGAGCGTGGGCCTGCACCCGCGCGACGTCCGCCGCCTGAACACGCTGCTCCTCGCGCTGCGCGACAAGGGCAACACGGTGCTCGTGGTGGAGCACGACCGGGACGTCGTCGCCGTCGCCGACCATGTCGTCGACATGGGCCCGGGCGCGGGCAGCGAGGGCGGCGAGGTGGTCTACGAGGGCTCGACGGCCGGGTTGCGCAGAGCCGGCACCCCGACCGGCCGGGCCCTGGACTCGGTGCCCGGGCTGAAGGAGCGGCTGCGGGCCCCCCGGGGCGGACTGACGGTCCGCGGCGCCCGGCTGCACAACCTCCAGGACGTCACGGTCGACGTGCCCACCGGCGTGCTGGTGGCGCTCAGCGGTGTCGCCGGCTCGGGGAAGAGCTCGCTCGCCCGGGAACTGGTCGACCGGCACCCGGGCGAAGCGGTCGTGGTCGACCAGTCGTCGATCGGGGTCTCCTCCCGGTCCACCCCCGCGACGTACACCGACATCATGGACACCGTCCGGCACCTGTTCGCCCGCGCCTCCGGGGCCGACCCCGGACTGTTCAGCTTCAACTCCGCGGGCGCCTGCCCGGAGTGCCGGGGCCGCGGGGTGATCGAGACCGACCTCGCCTTCATGGACCCGGTCACCACCGTCTGCGAGCGCTGCGACGGGCTCCGCTTCAACGACGAGGCGCTGCGCCACACGCTGTCCGGCCGGACCGTCGTCGACGTCCTCGCCATGACGGCCGAGGAGGCGATCGCGTTCTTCGACGAGGACTCCGTCCGCCGCAAGCTGGCCCTGCTCACCGAGGTCGGCCTCGGCTACCTCACGCTCGGCCGGCCCCTGTCCACCCTCTCCGGTGGTGAGCGCCAGCGGCTGAAGCTGGCGCACCGGCTGCACACCTCCGGCAGCGTCTACGTGTTCGACGAACCCTCCACCGGTCTGCACATGGCCGACCTCGGCAAGCTGCTCGCCCTGTTCGACCGCCTCGTCGACGGCGGCAACACGGTGGTGGTGATCGAACACGACCTGGACGTGCTGAAGTACGCCGACTGGATCATCGACCTCGGCCCGGAGGCGGGCCGGCACGGTGGCCGGGTGGTGTTCGAAGGCACCCCCGCGGACCTGGTCCGCCGCCGTGACTCGCACACCGGCCGCTGCCTGGCCGAGGACCTCGCCGCGCACGGTCACCTCTGACCGGCCCCGGCAGGCACCACCACCTCCGGCCGGCCCGGAGCACCCGACGGCACGCCGGGTGCTCCGGCGCCCCCGTGCCGCGGCCCGGCCGCACCACCCCGACAAGGACACCACCCCGGCAAGGAGTCGCCATGCCCCTCATCCACGTCACCCTGCTGAGCGGCCGCAGCGAGGAGGAGATCGCCGCACTCGGCCGGGCCCTCACCGAGGCCGCGCACACCGCGCTCGGCACACCCCGGGAGGCGGTCCGGGTGACGGTGGACGAATGCCCGCCGCGGCACTGGTTCGTGGGCGGCACCTCGGTGGCGGACGAGAAGGCGGCCCGGGGCGGCTGACCCGCCCCGGGCCGCCCCGGGCGCCGCGGCTCAGGCCGCGTCGGCGAAGCGCCGGCGGATCCGCCCGACGTGATCGGCGTCGACCGCGGGCAGGTCGTCCCGGGTGAGCCGGCCGCTGCGCGTCAGCAGGTGCGCGTTGAAGGCCTCCGGCGGCAGCCCCACGCACCGGTCGATGTTCTCGAACCACTCCAGGCTCGTCAGCGCGGTCCGCTGCATCCGCTCCACGGCGGGCCGCCGCTCGGCCTCGTACGCCGCCAGCGCCTCGGGCACCGTCCGGTGCTCGTGCAGGGCCGTGGCGAGGGCGAGCCCGTCCTCCATGGCCAGCTTGGTGCCGGAACCGATCGAGAAGTGCGTCGTGTGCGCGCTGTCACCGAGGAGGACGAGGTTGCCGTGACTCCAGTTCCGGTTGCGTACGGCGGTGAAGCGGCCCCAGTACGACCGGTTGCCCCACAGCGCGTGCCCGTCCAGCAGGCCGGAGAAGCGCCGCGCCACCTCGTCGATGCCGTCCCGGTCGCCCACGGGATCCGCGGGCCGGCGCTCCGCGGACCGGAAGCCGGCCGCCCGCCAGACCGCGTCGCCCACCTCCACGATGAACGTGCTGCGACCGGGCGCGTACGGGTAGGCGTGGGCCTGCACGGGGCCGTGCTCGGTCTCGACGACGGCGAACGTCAGCGCGTCGAACGGGCGGTCCGTGCCGAGCCACATGTACCGCGACCCCGCCTCCTGCCGCTCCGTGCCGAACGCGGCCGCGTACCGGGCCCGGGTGCGCGACCCCACGCCGTCCGCCGCGACGACGAGGTCGTGGGACGCGCGCAGCCGGGACACCTCCGGCGCCGGGGTGCCGAAGTGCAGGTGCACCCCGAGACCGGCGCAGCGCTCCTGCAGGAGCCGCAGCAGGGTGTGGCGGCCGACCGCGGCGAACCCGTACCCCTCGTTGCGCTGGGTGCGGTCCCGGTAGTGGACGTCGATCCGCGTCCACCGGGCGAACTCGGCCGTGACGGCCTCGAACAGGGCCGGGTCGGCGGCCTCGATGCCGCCGAGCGCGCCGTCGGAGAAGACGACCCCGAACCCGAACGTGTCCCGGGCCGCGTCGGCCTCCCAGACCTCCACGACGTCGTGGGGCCGCAGGCGCTTGACCAGGCAGGCCGTGTACAGCCCGCCGGGACCGGCTCCGATCACCGCTATCCGCATGACACCTCACCGGGGCTCTGAGGGGAGGGATGGACGTACCGAACATGATATCCGAACGGAAACGAATGAAGCGTCAACCGCCGGACACTAAAGAAGAGTTACCGCTCCGAGCCGCACCATTCATTTCCCGGACGTAACCAAGGTTCTCATCGTCACGTCCCTTGTCACCGAGCCCCCCGACGAAAGGGCGCCTCATGCCGGACGTCCCGACGCCCACCCCGCTCCCGACGCCCACCCCGCTCCCGGCGGCCGACCTGGCCGACCTGTTCTCGGCCCCCGACCCGCCGCCCTTCGCCCTCGTGCGCCGCCACCCGCACGACGGAAGCGCCGGAGACCCGTTCGACGTGTACATCGGCACCCTGCACACGGTACGGCGGGTCACGGACCTGCCGTCGGGCCCGCCCCGGCCGGGCGGCGGGCCCCACGCGCTCGCCGTGCTGCCGTACCGGTGCCTGGCCGAACGAGGACTGGACTGCCGTGACGACGGCACCCCCCTACGGGTCCTGAGGATCCGCCGGTGGCACACGGCCGACACCGCCGCGCTCACCGCGGCCCTCGCCGCCGTGCGGCCCGCGGGAGACCTCCGCTGGGAGGAGGCGGGCTTCGACGACACCGACGAGGAGTACGCCGGCCGGGTGCGCGACCTCCTGGCCCACGAGGTGGCGCGCACCGGCCTGCACGTCCTGATCCGCCGGGACTTCACCGCGCGACTGCCCGGCCACGGGGCCGCCGCCGTGGGGGAGCTGTTCCGCCGGCTGTCCGCCGCCGAGCAGGGCGCGCACTGGACGTTCGCGGTCCACACCGGAGGTCCGCGCGGCGCCGCACTGGCCGGCGCCTCCCCGCAGGGCCACGTCGGCGTGGAGCGGGGCCGGGTGGTGATGCACCCGATGTGCGGGACGCTGCGCCTCCCGCCCGACGGCCTGCCTGCCGCCGGGGACCTGACCGCCTTCCTGCGCGACCGCAAGGAGACCGAGGAACTGGGAGCCGTGGTCGACGCGGAGCTGGCTGCCCTGTGCCGGGTCACCGCCGGGGACGTACGGCTGGAGGGACCCCGTCTGCGTCCGCTGGCCCGTGTGCTGCACACCGAGTGCCGCATCAGCGGGACCGCCGCGCTCGACGTCCGGCACACCCTCGCCGGCGCCCTGTTCGCGGCGACCGCGGTGGGCCGTCCCTTCGCGGAGGCCTGCCGTGTCATCGCCCGGCGCGAACCTTCCGGACGCGGTTACTACGGCGGGTCGATCGCGCTGCTGGGCCACGACGCCTCGGGCGGCGAGCAGGTGGACACGGCCGTGCTCATCCGCACCTTCGAGATCTCCGGGCGGGGCACGGTGAAGCTGTCGGTCGGAGCCACCGTCGGGCCGCGCTCGGTGCCCGCCGACGAGGCGGCCGAGACCCGCGCCAAGGCATCGGCCCTGCTGTCGGTGTTCGAGAGCACCGCGGCCACCGCCCCCGGTGACACCGCCCCCGGCCCCGACGCCCCCGGCGACCCCGCGCCGCACGACGTGCCGGAGGGACGTGACACCCCGGCCGCAGCGCAAGGCGACGGGGCGCCGGGTGGCCGCACACCAGGCCACCGGCGCACCGGGCCCCGCTCCACCGTCCCCGTCGACCCGGCGGCGTGGCCGTCGGTGCGCGCCGAACTGGACCGGCGCCGTGCGCTGCTGTCCGCCCACTGGCGGGGCCGGTCGCGGCCGGGCGGCCGGCCTGCTCCCGGCGGCCCGGTGCTGCTCGTCGACGCGGGGGGCGAGGAGACGCCGGCGCTCGCCGCCATGCTGCGCGGACTCGGCCGCGCCGTCGAGGTGTGTTCCGCCGACCACGTCGCCCACGCGGCCGGGGTGGGCCCCGGGGACCCCGAGGTGCCCGACGCCCGGGTGCGTTCCGCGGACTTCGCGGTCTCCGCGGTCCGGGTGCGTCCCCGGGACGCGGTGACCGGCGCCACCGGGGTGCGCCCCGCGGACCACGGCACGCACGGCGCCGGGACGCGTTCCGCGGACCCCGTGGCCCGTGCCACCGGGACGCGGTCGGCGGGGCCCACGGCCCACGGCGGCGCACACCGTGCCGTGGACCCCCTGGCGCCCGGGACCACGGTGGTCGTCGGTCCGGGCCCCGGCGACCCGTTCGCCACCGGCGACGACCGGATCGCCGCCCTGCGCGCCCTGGTCGCCGGCCTGGTGTCCCGGGGGACGCGCACCGTCGGCGTCGGACTCGGCTTCCACCTCCTGCTCGCCGAACTGGGTCTGGCCGGATCCGTGCGGCCGAGGGGCGGGGCCGCCGCCCAGCAGGAGATCGACGTCCTCGGCCGGCGTGCGACGGTGGGGTACGGCGGCGCGTACGCCGTGTCGGCCGGCCCGCACACGGACGCCCTGGCCCGACGGCTGGGGCTGACCCTGTGGTACGGCCCCGGCGACGGCGAGCTCGCGGCCCTGCGAGGCCCGCGTACCGGCGGCTGCGCCTTCCTCCCCGCGTCGGTGCTGAGCGTCGAGGGGGCGGAACTGCTGACCCTGCTGCTGGACTGAGCGCCGGGCCCCGGGCCGGAGCCCCGGCCCGGTCACGCGGCCGCGGTGCTCCCCAGTTCGAGCACGGTCCGCGCGGCCGACTCCAGCGCGAGCGTCATGGAACCGCCGTTGGGCTCGAACGAGGTGTGGTCGCCGGCGAAGTGCAGCCGGCCCTCCGGCCTGCGCATGGCCGGCATCAGGGAGCTGTGCCCCACCTCGGGCAGGATGTAGGCGCCTTCGATGTACCGCTGCTGGTCCCAGACCACGGAGGTGCCGGTCTCGAAGTGCTCCCGGGCGCCGGGCAGCATCACCTCGACCTGGTCCAGGGCGAACCGGACCCGCTCCTCGGGGCTGAGCACGGCCAGGGCGCGGGCCCGCCAGCCGGTGATCAGGCACTCCAGTATCTTGCGGGGGCCGGGCAGCCGGGGCGTGGCGTCCCGCACCCACCGCACCGGCAGGTCCGTGGAGAAGCTCGCGTTGTCCTGGGGCCAGAACTGCCGCCGCATCTGGAGGTAGACGCGCACGATCGACGAGTACTTCACCCGGCGCATCGCGGCCTGCTTGGCGTCGGACAGCGCGGCGTCGGTGAGGTCGATGTGCCGGATCGCGCTGAACGGCACGGTCACCACCACCCGGTCGGCGTCCAAGGTGTGCATCCGGGTGCCGTGCAGGAAGGTGACTCGTGCGCCCGCGTCGTCCTGCGTGACGCGCACCACGGGAGCCCGGTAGCGGATGCGGTCCTTCAACCGCTCGGCGAACGCCCGGGGGAACCGGTCGGTGCCGCCCTTGACCTTCGACCACCGGGGGTCGGCGTTGGCCAGGGAGTGCGGGCCGGCCTCGTGCCGCAGCCAGGACAGGGCCGAGGCGGTCTTCAGGTCGCCGCCGCGCATCTCCAGGAAGTGCGGCTCCACCAGGTCGACCGCCGTCGGCGAGGCGCCGCGCTCGGACAGCACCTCGTACACCGACCGCCGGTCGTACGGTGCGAGCAGCGGGGTCGGCGCCCAGTCGGCCGCCGTGATGTCGGGCTTCAGCGTCTCGTAGGTGCGGCGCACGTAACGGTCGATCATGTCGGTGACGCCCAGCCCCTTCTCGTGCGGGGCGAGCGGGAGCCCGGCGCGGTCGAGCGAGTCGGCGTCGGGACCGAAGAACCGGCCGCCGGCGAAGTACGAGAACCGGCTGCCGACCAGGTCGGCCGTGTCCAGCTCCACCCCCAGCTCGCGCAGGTAGTGCATGGCGTAGTGGCAGTGCGGGGTCAGGGTCATCGCGCCGGCCTCCGCGTACAGGCCGTCCGCGAAGGGCGCGCGCAGGGTGTACGCCCGCCCGCCCGGGCGGTCCGACGCCTCCAGCACCGTGACGTCCCCGCCCCGCTCGGCCAGTTCGTACGCCACCGCGAGGCCCGACAGACCCGCTCCGATGACGACGACCCTGCCGGGCACCCGCACCCCGGGCATGCCCCGGTCGAACTCGCGACGCACGTCGGTCTGCGTGACCTCGGCCATCGGCTCTCCCCTCCCACCCGCGACGACGCGGGGTTGTCACGTCCATATGATTGAAAACAGGAAATCATATGGACGTAGGGCGGGCGACAGAACCGGCCGAACTGCCGCGAGTTGACGACAAGCAGGCATGAAACGACTGCCCCGGGGCAATCGGGTGCACCTTGCGGGCGACCGTTGCCCTGTCGCCCGCCCGTCGTTCACGAGGACATGGGCACCACACCGATCCTCGTCCTCGGGGCGACCGGCTCCGCGGGCCGACGTGTCGCCGCGCACCTGCGGACCCTGGGCGTACCGGTCCGGCCCGCGTCCCGGCACGGCGCCACCCGGTTCGACTGGCACGACCGCGACACCTGGGAACCGGCCCTGCGCGGCGCCGGACGCATGTTCCTCATGGCCCCCGACGGCATCCCCGTCGACCCGGACTTCACCGGCCTGGCCGCGGACCTCGGGGTGGGCCGCATCGTCCTGCTGTCCAGCCGCGCCATCGAGACCATGGGGGACCAGCGGCTGATCGAGGCCGAGGACACCGTGAAGAAGTGCGGCGCGGCCTGGACGGTCCTGCGCGTCGACTGGTTCGACCAGAACTTCGACGAGGGGCCCTTCCGCGGAGCGGTCCTGGCCGGGGAGCTGGCGGTCCCGGTGGGGGACCGCCGGCAGGGATTCGTGGATCTCGACGACGTCGGGGCCGTGGCCGCACGCGTCCTGACCGAGGACGGGCACACCGACCGGACCTACGAACTCACCGGGCCGCAGGCGCTGTCCTTCGCCGAGGCCTGCACCGTCATCGAGGACGTCACCGGCCGGCCGATGACGTTCCACGGCGGCAAGGACGCCTACCGCGCCGCACAGGCCGCCGCCGGCCGCCCCGAGGAGTCCGTCGAACGGGAACTCGCCTCCTACGCGGCGCTGCGGGCCCTGGGCGACACCGAGCCCCTGGACACGGTGCCCCGGCTGACCGGGCACCGCGCCCGCACCTTCCGGGAGTACGTCACCGATGCGGCGGCCGGACCCGACTGGCCCCGCCCCTGACCCGCCCGCCACCGGCCCGGACCCTTGACGGACGGACCCTGACCGCCGGTGTCGTACAGCAGGACACCGATCTTCCCGTGATGGTCGTGGCCGTCCTGGAGGAACCCGCGCCCGCCTCGGCGTGACGCTGTTCCCCGACAGCCCGAGACACCGGTACGCCTCGTTCGGCACCGGGCCTTGACCCCGGGCTGCCCACCCCCCGGACGAGGACACCGGCCCCGAACGGCACGCTCTCCCGGGCCAGGGGCAACCCTCCAAGGTCCGGCCGGCGTTCGGAGCGGACGGGGCCACCTGGAACAGGCTGGAGGATCTTCCGTCACGCGCGCTGCAGTCCGACTCGAATGACGTCAATCGCTCGAGCCGTCCTCACCCTGGAGCGGCACCGCTGAAAACGCTCAGTGGAGCCTGTGCGGGCGAGGTCGTGGATCGCGCTGTGCGGGTGCCGGGAGAGCATCCCCACAGCGCGTCGGCCGCTGTCCACCGCTCCTCACTCGTTCGCGCAGGTGCCGCCGTTGAGGACGAAGGCGGTCGGTGCGGGGTTGGTGCTGCCCTGGCCGGCGATGAAGCCGATCGTGACCGAACCGCCGACGGGGATACTGCGGTTGTAGTCGACGGGAACCACGTTCACGGCGCCTCCCTTCTGGGTGAACGTGCCTCCCCACAACTGCGTGATGGTCTGGCCCGCGGTGAAGGAGAAGGAGAGCGTCCAGTCGTCGAGGGCGGCACTGCCGGTGTTGCGGATGACGAGCTCGCCCTGGAAACCGCCGTTCCAGCTCCCGACGATCCGGTACCCGACCCCGCAACCGCCCGTCGGGCCCGCGGTGGTGGTGACGGTCACGGTGCTGCTGCGGGCCGAGCGGTTGCCGGCCGCGTCGCGCGCGTAGACCGCGAAGGTGTAGGCGGTGCCGGCGGTCAGCCCGGTGACGGTGGCCCGGGCGGTCGTGGACGACCCGGCCGGCGTCTCGGTACCGCCGCTGATCCGCACCACGTCGTACCCGCTCACCCCCACGTTGTCGGTGGAGGCCGTCCAGCTCAGCGTGACCGAGGTGCTGGTGACCCCGGTGGCCGACGGCAGACCGGGCGTGCCGGGCGCCTGTGTGTCGGTCCCGTTGGACGAGCCCACGGTGACGACGAACGTCGTCATGCTCTGCGCCGCAACCGTGGCGGTGAACGAGCCGTTCGACATGCCCGGCCCGCTCAGGGGCGCGAGGGTCCTGCTCGCGTCCGTCACCCAGGAGGAGACGGTGGCTGACGCGGTGTTCGCCAACGTGAACTGCTGGCTCACCGCGGCCGAGTTCTTGTTGACGACCACGATCACCACCGTGGAATCATCCGTGTAGGCCGAGACGTAGACGTTCGTCTGCGGGTTCGGGGCCGCGTCGATCCGCACGTGACCGGGGCGGACGAACTTCGAGAAGTGGGCCATGACCGCGCCGCGCTTGCTGATCCGCCCGTCCTCACGCATCGGGCCGTAGCCGCGCCGGATGTACCACCACACGTACGCCTGGAACTCCGCGTCCACCATCGCACGGTGCATGTGCTCCCCGACACCGAGCGCCGCCGGCCACAGGTCGGCGGAATCCGTGCTGTTGGGGTAGTACACCTCCGTCATCCACAGCTCTTTGCCCTGCCCCTTCTGCTTGAACAGCGGGTAGGGGAAGTTCGAGAAGGACGTGCCGTACAGGTGCGCCCCGAGGATGTCCAGGTTGGCCAGGGCGCCGGCGTCGTTGAGAAGGGGATCGGACATGCTCTTGACGTACTGGAAGGACTCCGGGGCGATGACCCTGGTGCTGATGGACCCGGCGTGGTCGCGCAGGAAGGTGACGATCTCGCCGGCGGTCCACCACGTCCAGTCCTGGGCGTAGTCCGGTTCGTTCTGGATCGAGATGGCGTACAGGTCGACGCCGTTGGTCTTCATGAACCGGGTGAAGTCGTCCAGGTGCTGCGCGTAGGCGGCGTAGCTGTCGCGCCGGAGGCGTCTGGCGTTGGTCTGGCTGCCGTGGGTGAACGTCTCGACCATGCCGGCGGGCGGGTTCCACGGCGAGGCGAAGACGATCGCCCCGTGTGCGACCGCCCGCTGGGCGGTGGCCACCTCGGCGCTCCAGTTCGCCCTGTTCTCGTCGACGTGGATCCGCAGGACGGAGAACCCCAGCTGGCCCGTGCCGTTGCCGAACGCCGTGTCCCGCTGGGCGGCCGTCAGGTCCCCCGCCCAGGCCGGATGGTTCATCCCGCCGAAGCCCCGGATCGTCTGCCGCCGCGCGGACGGGTCGACGACCACGGCGGCCGCGGCCGCGGCGGTCGCACGGGGGGAAGGCATCGCCACCGAGACGATCGGCACCGCCCCGATCGCGGCCAGCACGGCCCTCCGGCTCGGGAACGGGGTCGTCGAATCGTCGCGTCGTGGGGTCATGGCTGTCTCCAGTGCCTCGGTGGGGGGCGCGCAGGTCCGGGGGCCGGGGTGTGAGCACTGACGAGGGTGCGGGTGTTCACCGACATGAGGAGAGGTGTGAGCGATGTCCGGACCCAGTGTCGGTGGGAGCGCTCCCATACCGTAGGAGGCGGTGCGGGTGACGTCAATGGCCCGGTCGGCCCTGCCGGTCGACGTGCTGTGACAACTCATGGACCACAACAAGTAGTCGGCCACCACGCAGCAGTACTGCCGGGTGGGGGAAGAACGCCGCCGTGAGGCTGTCGAGGGGGTCACCCGGATGCACTTCGACCGTCACGGCAACCGCGTCCGGAGGCGGGCCGAGATCCTGCTGGACACCGAACACCTCCAGCGCGCCGTCGGCGAAGTCGCCGCCCCTACGGCATCTGCAGCGAACCGTCCGACGTCGCCGAGAACGGCCAGGACTGCCCCGTGCGATTCCGCCGTGTCGGCTGCGGCCACTTCCGCACCGACGTCTCCTGCCTGCCCGACCTGGAGGCCTGCCGGGCGGATCTGCTGCGTGACCGTGAGCGGCTGCCGGCCACGGTCGACGCCGTCTCGACGTCTCGACGTCTTGCGGTCCCTCACGCGCGACCGGCAGACCTTCGCCGACGAGCCACCTCAACGCGGCCGCGCAGCGGCACAACACGGTCACCGTCCACTACCGCAGCCCTTGACGAACCTGATGGGGAATCGCTGCCTTCATCGCGGACGCGACCCACCCCCGGCACGCGAACGCACTGCGGCTGCGCAAGCGTCCCATCCACTCCATCGCCGTCGTCAGGGGCAACCACCCAGGCCTCCCCGAGCAGCTGAGGAGACTGCCGTGGCCCGATATGCACGCCGACAGACACCCCGAGCGTGCTTCACCGCGGCTGCGCCAAGGGGCAGGGAGTCCGTCCCCCGTGGGAGCTACGCCCGAGTTGGCTCTGTGTGGTGACGACTGCGACCCGCCCTCTCCGTAACCTTCCACCTGGCCGCAGCGCCCGCGCCGGGCCGACGGCGAAGAGATCCGACAAGTTCACATGACCATTTCCGTTCCTGTCCCATAGAGGGGAACCACCATGACGCAGGTAGCCAGGAGAGTTCTCGTCGCGGCGGTGGCCGCTGCCGGCTTGACGTTCGCGATGCCGACCACCCCTGCCTCCGCGGCCAACGAGACTTCTTGCGGAGACCCCACTCTCCCCCCGCGGACCGACCTCGCATGGGCGGAAACGAGCACCGGCAATCGCATGTGCTTCGCCAACGCCGGCAGCTTGAGGGTGTCCTTCAACGGCGTCAGGCATTTCCACTCGGGCAACAATACCGTTACGTTCAGTTACATCATCGAGGAGAACGATTACTACACCGAGCGCACCTTGCGGAAATGGCAGGACTACACCATCGACTGGGGCCTGCATGCCCGCGTGTACAACGTGCGTATCTGTGGCGGCCCCGTGGAATGCCCGGTGAGTTGAGGCGGGGTTCTGCGGGAGACGCCTCGGCGATGCCGTTCACGGCGCAGTACGGCAATTCCCTGATCGCGGACGAGGAAGGTATCTCCTTTCCGCTTCGGGACCGGTGGAAGCGAACCCGGGACATCGACTGTCTCCCGACCTGCCGGGCAAGCTCCGCCGGGAGCGCCGACCGGGGCTGTGACCACGACAAGCGCCGCCTTCCCCGGGCCCGGGTCGTCAGCTCTTGCGGAGACGACGCCCGACGTCATCCCTGCGAACCCCATGCGTGCGGCAACCGTTTTATGAACAAGATCCCGCGAGAAGCGACAGCTGGACGCGGTGACCAGGACCGCGCTTCCGTGGGCGATAAAGGAAAGGTTATTCGTGAAACTGGCAGTCAAAACCGCGGTGGCAGGAGCACTCCTCGCCTCCGCCACCGTACTGGCGGCTCCGGGAACCGCATCGGCCGATGACCCCAAAGACGGGTCCGTGACCCGCTGTTCAGAAGGTAAAGTCTGCCTCTTTGACGGCCACGACAATACCGGGGACGTCCTGCAGCTCGATCCGGTGGACATCCCCAACATCGGCTGGGCGTGGAACGATCGGGCCGGCTCGGTCTGGAACCGCAGCGACAAGTTCGCCTGTATCTGGACCGATGCCGACTACTACGGCTACTGGTTCAGCATCCCGCCGGGCGCGAAGCAGGAACTTCTGTTCGCCTACGACAACGCGGTGACCGCTCTCGGGTTCGGCGGCTGCGGGGGCTGAGCCGGCCGCTGACCACATCTCGCCATTCGTCTGGTCGTGATGGTCGGCCGGCCACTGCCGGGTGGTCGCGACGACTGCCGGGCCTGGGCGGATCCCGGGACGAAGGCCGCTCTCGGCACCATGACGACCCTCGCCGAGAGCGGCTGCCCGGGAACCGGGCTCCTCATGCCGCACCGCTGCCGCAAGGGGGGAGGGTCCGCCCGACGGGAAGCAGGCCCACGACAAGTTCCGCACGCGGGTTCACGCCCGCGTCGAGCGCGCCTTCGCCCGGTG
Source organism: Streptomyces sp. NPDC014882 (assembly GCF_043081325.1). Lineage (NCBI taxonomy): Bacteria > Bacillati > Actinomycetota > Actinomycetes > Kitasatosporales > Streptomycetaceae > Streptomyces > Streptomyces sp. NPDC014882. The sequence continues at coordinate 42,368 of NZ_JBIBWL010000022.1, read as the reverse complement.
AAGACCTGGAAGATCCTGCGCGACTGCCGCCTGAGAGGCGATGGAGTGTGCACCATGCCATGAGATGCGAAGGCATGCGAAGAGTCCGGCCCCGTCCTTCCCGGCTTGATCCCGGCCTCCGGCCTCAAGAGGGTGCCGGGACCCGAGGGAGGAGCGGCACGGATGGTCACGGGAGAGTCCTCAGGTCACCAGGCCGTGCCGGTAGGCGTAGACGACGGCCTGGACGCGGTCGCGCAGGTCGAGCTTGGTGAGGATGCGGGACACGAAGGTCTTGACCGTCTCGTGGCTGATGACGAGCACCGCGGCGATCTCACTGTTGGACAGTCCGTCCGCGAGGAGGCGGAGGACCTCCAACTCGCGGGGCGTCAAAGGGGTGTTCTGCGCGCCGCTCTCGACGGGCCGGATACGGGCGGCGTAACGGCCCACGAGCCGACGCGTCACTTCGGGGTCCAGCAGCGCCGCGCCCATGGCCACGGTCCGGATTCCGTGCAGCAGCCGGTCCGGCGGCGCGTCCTTGAGCAGGAACCCGCTCGCTCCGGCCCGCAGAGCCTCGTAGACGTACTCGTCCAGGTTGAACGTGGTCACCACGAGTACCTTCACGGGGTGCTCGACCCCGGCACCGGCCAGCAGCCGGGTGGCCTCGATGCCGTCGAGGATCGGCATGCGCACGTCCATCACCACGACGTCCGGGCGCAGTCGGCCGGCCAGTTCCACGGCGGTCCGCCCGTCTCCGCACTCGCCCGCCACTTCCAGATCGGGCTGCGCGTCGATGATGGTCGACAGCCCGGTGCGGATCAGTGCCTGGTCGTCGCAGACCAGGACCCGGACGGGCACGCTCATGCCGGGCCTCCCGCAGGTATCCGCGCCCGGACGAGGAAGCCGCCGCCGGTTCGGTGGTCCGCACTGAAGTCGCCGCCCAGGATGTCGACCCGTTCGCGCAGACCCTCCAATCCCCGCCCGCTGCCGCTGGGGGAAGCGACCCGCGAACCGGGACCGTCCGTGCCGACCTCCACGATGATCTCCCTTTCGCCATGGCGCACCAGGACCGAGGTCCGGCTGCCACGGGCGTGTTTGAGCGCGTTCGTCAGGGCCTCCTGCACGACCCGATAGGCCACGAGGTCGGCGCTGCCGGTCGAGGCCGGCGGTGCGCCCTCCTCGGTGAACTCCACCGGCTGCCCGGCCAGCCGCGTCTGCTCGACGAGTGTGAGTACTCGGCCGACGGGCGGCGTCCTGTCCCGGCCGCCGTGGCTGGTGCCGGGGTCGGGGTCGAGCAGGTCGAGAAGATGCCGCAGGTCGGTGATGGCCTGCCGGCCGGTGTCACTGACGGCGATCAGGGTCTGATCGAGGCGGTCGGGCGAGGCGGTCAGGTACCGGGCCGCCTCGGACTGCACGACCATCGCCGTCACATGATGGGTCACGACGTCGTGGAGCTCGCGGGCGATCCGGGTACGCTCGGCGGCACGGGCCTCCTCGGCGACGCGGCTGCGGCGTTCGGCCTCCGCGGTCCGGGCGGAGCGCATCCACCCGCCGATGCCCCACACCAGGGCCAGCGCCAGGTAGAACGTCACGAACTCGGCCATCGGTTCGCCGGGAGCGCGCTGGTGGAGCGCGACCGCCAGAGCCGCGAACGCCACGGAGGAGGAGACCAGGGTGGCGCGCCGGTACCGTTCCAGATACGACCCGGCACTCAGCAGCGCGATGGGCAGCGCGGTGCCGGCGAAGAGGTGGTAGCCGCGCAGTTGGTCGAGGGCGAAGCCGCACGACACCAGGGTGAGGCAGACGAGCGGCCACCGCCGGCGCACGGCGAGCGGAAGGCACTGCAGGACCGCCGCCACACCGGCCAGCGCGTCGGCGGGGCGGGTCGGCAGACCGCCGACCTCCGTGCCGTTGCCGTGGAACGCCGGCACGACCGACGCCACGAGGAGCAACATCCCCAGCGGGAGGTCCCGGGCCGTGACATCGAGCCGGTGCCACAGCTCCGGGACACGTCGACGCTCCATCACCGGGGCAGTGTAGCGACAGAGCCGACGCCCGCGGCCCGCCGGGAGCCGAAGGGGGACGAGGGTCCCGCGCCGATGGGCCGGCCACAAGAACACCAGAGTCGGCAACACCCCGAAGCCCACCGAGCAGCCGCCGGCTTCCGGCCCGGAGCCACCGCCGGTGGGCAACCCCGGGCCCGAGGTCGAGGTGCCCAGGCGCCTTTGGCCGGTGCCGTTGCCGGAGAGACCTCGGTGCTGAAGATGCCGCGCAGGTCGTGTTCGGGGGCCGGTCGAAGTCCAGGGCTCGGCCGCAGCGCTCGAAACGCCGGGCCGCCAGGACCGGCTCGGTCAACTCCCAGCGGACATCCGGCAGATCACTCGGACACGGGCGTCGCTCAGGCGTGCTTCCGGTGTACTGCCGCGAACCGAGTGCGCCCGGTCGCACGCCGACGACGGTCCAAGCACACGACCTCGAAGGCCGGGCATCCTGGGATGAGACAGGATCACGGCCCTTTCGCCCCGTCCGCGACCTCGCACGACTCGCCGACGTCGACGGCCTCCGCGACCTCGCCCGCACCGCCACCCATCGCTTGTTGACGGGGGTGAGGACGTCGGAGTCGGCACGTGCCGACGCAATGGCGCCCAGAAAGGTGCCGCCCGATGCGGAGGCGTGGGCTGCGCGGCCAGGGCAGGCACACGTGGGAGCGATCGTCCCGCACGGCATGGGCCGACAGGGGCAGGGCGGTCACCAGCTCCAGGCCGGCGACGGTGGTGGAGCCGCGCCGTCACCTGGGACGCGTACACGTCGAGCGGCCGGGCGAGCCCGGCCGGCAGCGGCTGCCCGGCAGTGCCCCGGCCCTGCCTGCGCCGCAGGCCAGGGCCTCAGGCCGCGGTCGGGTCGGTGTGGCCGGGCGACTGCTGCCCCGGGCGCAGGAACCGCTGGGCGCCCTGTGCGTCGCGTACCGCGAGGAACCCCGCGTCCGTGAGTCGCTGTGCGATCTTCTCGCGGCGGATCGCGCCCACCTTGAACGCCGCGGTGAAGAGCAGCGCGACCGCCCCGCCGGAGGCGACCGCTTCGACCGGCGAGCTGTCGATGAGCAGGAGGAGGGTCAGGACCGCGCAGGCGAGGTAGCCCAGTACCTTCTGGTTCCGGTCGGCGACGTACTGGGCCATGACGTCGAAGGTGACGAGGTCCTTCAGCACGGCCACCGCGCCGACCGCTTCGGGAAGTGGCTTCAGCGAGCCCCGCTCCAGCCCCGGCACCGTGCCGCCGTTGCCCGCCTGCGGATGGGCGGCGATGGTGGCCGCCTCGCGGACGCGCGCGTCGGGCCGCGGGTCCCGGTACATCCGGACCTGCACGAGCGAGTTCTTGAAGCCGGTCCTGTACGCCATGCCGTACGTGTAGCCGTACTGCTCCGCCACGTACGCCAGGGCGGCCGCCTTCGGAGTGGAGCCCTGGGGGGCGATCTCGACGACGTCCTGCTGACGGGCGATCTGCCGGAGCATCCCCGCCACGTGACGTTCCACGGACATCCTGTTCCCCGCCCCCTGAGCCCCCGCGCCCGGGGCCGACCGGCGCACAGCTTAGTACTCCCGTGGCAGTCTGCTGTCTGGCCTGGTCAGAGGTGCCGTCGGTAGTGCAGTTGGCTGATGGGGCGTCAGGAATGGTCTTGCCGGACCGTCCCTCCGACCAAGGCGCTCGGCAGCCGCGGCATCACGGTCAACTCCGTGGCCCCCGGCATCATCGACACCGACATGAACACCTTCCTCCCGGCCGTCTCCGAGCAGACATCCGGTTGCGCCACCCCATCGGCGGGACTTCGAACTCCACACAGCACCGGCCGCTGACGAAGACCCCGAGGCGACGCCGGCCGAACTGGAACCCCTGCTCCACGCGTGAGCGCCCCAGCGTCCGGCGCGCACAGCTGATGAGACCAAGTCGTCGAACCCCTCACCGGCCTCGTGCCGGACGAGCCGCTGCCGAAGCCGCTCGAACGCCCACCGGTCCCGCTCCCACACCACCAGCTCGCCGTCCGTGCGAGCTGTTCCAGGTGTCTCATGAGCGGGTGCCGGCCCGCACCAGCTCGCCTCCGGCCAGATCGTAGGCATCCAACGTTGATCGATTGCCGCTGAAGGATGATCGATGACTGTCTGTGTCAGTGAGTGAAGGATGACCACTTGCAGATTCGTGCCGGCCAAGGACAACCGTGGGTGGCTCTGTCGTCTCGCAATCGCAGGTCTCGTTAGGATCTCCTGATCATGGACGTGATGACGGGGAACGAGATGATCGCCATCCCGCCGGGGCAGGTGACGCTGTCGGACCGGCGGACACGGCGCAGTTGGTCGGTCGAGCTTGTGCCCTACCAGCTCGCGGCATTCCCGGTCACCCAGGCGTTGTACGCACAGATCACAGGCCGGCGGCCGAGTGCCACCCCTGGGGACCGGCTGCCCGTCGAGTGCGTCTCCTGGTGGGACGCGACGCGGTTCTGCAACGCCCTGTCCCAGTGCGCCGGCCTCACGCCCGCGTACCACATCCGTGCCGAGACCGAAGACATCGAGTGGGACACGTCCGCCGACGGGTATCGACTGCCGACCGAAGCCGAGTGGGAGCACGCCTGCCGTGCCGGGACGACCGGGCCGCGCTACGGGGATCTCGACGAGATCGGCTGGTACCGCGGAAACTCGCACGAGCGCATCCACGAGGTGGGCGGCAAACGCCCCAACCCGTGGGGACTTCACGACATGCTCGGCAACGTCTGGGACTGGTGCTGGGACGTCTACGACGCCGAGGTCTATGGCACCTACCGGGTGCTCCGTGGCGGTGGCTGGTTCGATGAGCACTGGAGCTGCCGGGCCTCCGCGCGGCGCCGCAGCCACCCGACTTTCCAGGTCGACGACGTGGGATTCCGCGTCGCGCGTTCCGTCGTGCGTTGATCCACGTCCTGTGCGGCCCGGCCCTTGCCGTCTGCCGGATCAACTCGGTGCCCAGGAGGCCACTGCCGCCGATGACCAAGACCGTCATGACGCGACCCGGTAGACCGTCCCGGCGGCGGTCGAGTACCTGCATGGACTGGTGGGTTGATGTACGTCAATGCTGCCGGGCCTTCAGCGCCAGGTGCTGGAGCGCGGCGAAGCCGGCCACCGTCAGCGCCTGCAGCACCGTCCACACGGCGCCCGTCGCGGTCGGCGACAACCAGAGCGCGAGAGCAAGGCAACTGACGGCCGCCCAGGCGAGGTTGGCCTCGATCACCACGCGCACGGGCAGGGCGGCCGGGCGGGCACGGGAGGCGAGCAGGCCGACGCCGGCGGCGTACGCCGCGAGGAACGCGCCGAGGGCGAGCAGCAGGTCCGGGGCGACGCCGAGGAGACGGCCGAGCGGGCCGGAGGCGGTGAGGTAGGCCAGGCCGTTGGCGCCGGTGACCACGGCGTCCAGGGCGAGGAAGCGGCGCAGCGCGGTGTGCGGCTCGGCGGTGCGGGCAAGGGCGGTGAGCGCGGTGGGCTGGGTGGCGGACATGAGGAATCACCCTCCGTTGAGGTAGGGACGTGGCCTGGGCGACGGGTTTTGGGACCGGAGTGCGCCGGCCCGGAACCCGTTGCCACCACGATCCCGTCCGTGAGGGGGCAGGGTCGATTACTCCTGGGGTAATGCACGGCGTGCGCGCTCCCCGGCGGGGATCGCGGGGCCTGCCCGGCGGATCTCGCCGGACAGGCCCCGGTCCCGGGGAGGGCTCAGCGCTTCAGTGCCGGTGGCCTCCCGGACGGGCCGGGCGGTTTCCCGCATGGCAGCAATGCGCGCTGAGCGTTGATCAGCGCGCTGGGACGGGCGGAGCTTGCAGAGCCGACCGCTTCTACGGGGGGCGATGAGCAGGGTGACCCACTCCACGAGCGGGTGAGGCAGGTCGAGTGCGGCAGGACGGATGGCCAACGAGGCTCCTGAGGAGCGTGGTTGAGACGTCGGACACCTCGACCGACTGCTCCGGGCCTCGTTCGTTGCGCTTGGCGGGTATCACCTGGTCGGGGCTTCACTCGGAGAAGCCCAGTGATCCGCCGACGGCTGCGGCTGAGTTCGTGTGGGGGGCGACGGTGTGGCGGCTGCTGGAACGGCACGGTCCTGATCGATGGCTGCCTCACCGCCACAGGTCTGGGTGCCAACGCATCGACCCCACCCTGAAAACCTCAGTGGAAGGGCGTCTGAACTGCCTCATTCCGTCAGGTGGGCATGGATGGCCTCGCTGATGGTCCGCACCGCACGGTCAACACTTCGTACCGTGGTCTCGGGGGAGAGCTGTTCGGATGCGTAGAGGAACGCTGTGGAGCCGCGCCGGCTGCCGCAGTAGTCGATGATGCCGTGCTGGATCTGCGTCCGTAGTGCCTTCTCGTATCCGTGGCGCTCGTACGTACCGGAGTCGTCGCCGGCGATGGGGAGAAGATGGGTGGTGAGGTTCTGCAGTTTCGGCCGTAGGCCCGAAGCGGGGGAGTGCTCAAAGGCCCAGCCGTTGACGAAGACACGGTCGATCCACCCCTTCAGCAGTGCGGGCATCGACCACCAGTACACGGGGAAGACCAGTACGAGATCGGTGGCACGCTCAAGACGACGCTGCTCGGCCACGACGTCGGCCGGATGGCTGCCGCCCTCGTGGTACGCCTGACGATCCGCCGGAGTGAACCGGGGGTCGAAGTTCTCCTTGGCCAGGTCGGCGATCTCGACCGATCCGGGAGGAAGCGCTGCCTCGAGTCTGCCCAGCACGAAATGCGTCAGGGACCGGGGGTCCGGGTTGGCGGCGACCAGCAAGGTGTGCATCGGTGGTTCCCATCACGTGAAGAGCGGACGTTCACAGAGGCGAGGAGGTGCGGGACGGCGCTCGGGCTCCTTCTCGAAGGGGTCCGCCACGCCGGAGCGGCCGTTGGGGGACTCAGCGTCGCCAGGCTCCCGCCGCCACGGCCCGCAGGACGAAGTCCTCGAAGGTCCGCGGTGCGCGTCCCAGTACGGTGGCGACGTCGTGCGTCGTCCCGGCGAGCGTGCCGCGCTCCAGCAGCACGAACATCTCGGTGAGGAGATGGGCTTCGTCCTCGCTCCAGCCTTCCTGGACCAATGCCGCCGTGTACTCGGCCGGGGAGATCTGTCGGTAGGCGATGGGAAGCCCGGACGCCCGGGAGATCAGCTCGACGGCCTCCGCCCAGGTCAGCCCGCGCGGCCCCGTCAGCTCGTAGACCCGGCCGGCGTGCCGGCCGGGCTCGGACAGCACCGTGGCCGCGACGTCGGCGACGTCCTCGACGTCGATGAACGGCTCGGGCACCGTACCCGCCGGAAGAGCCAGCTCGCCGGCGGCCAGCGGGGCGTGGAAGGGAGGCCCGTCGAAGTTCTGGGCAAAGTTCGCGGCGCGCAGAACGGTCCATTCCAGCGTCGAACCGCGCACGGCTTCCTCGGCCGAGCGCATGTCCAGCCCGAACGCGGAGCCGCCCCAGTCGTCGGCGCCGTGGCCGGAGAGCAGGACCAGGCGCCGCACGCCGGCAGCCTCGGCCCGCGCCACGAAATCGTGCACTGGACCGGGCACGGTCGGGGGCACCACGTAGACGGTGGTGACGCTCTGCAGAACCTGGTCCCAGTCGGCGGGGCGGAACCAGTCGAACGGGGTCTGGCTGGAACGGGAGGCGGTGCGCAGGCGCGTGCCGCGCAGCCGCAACCGGGCGGCGACCCGCCGGCCGGTGTTGCCCGTCGCACCGAGGACCACAGTGGTGTCGTTGCTCATGACGGCGATTCAACGACACGGATGCGGACGTATCCATAGGTGATGAGCCGAATCACCTGGTTGATCGTCCAGCTTGGCTAGTCTTGCACGATGGATGCCTTCGGTGACCTCCTGCGCGGGGTGCGGGCTCAGGGCTCGTTGTTCGGCAGCTCGACCCTGGCCCCGCCCTGGGCGCTGCATTTCGTGGACGGCGCACCGCTGACGTTGTGCACCGTCCTGTCCGGAGGCGGCTGGATCGTGCCGGAGCACCGCCCGCCCGAACCTCTGCGCGTCGGCGAGACATTGATCGTGCGGGGTCCGGCGCCGTTCCTCTTCGTCGACGAGGTGGGCACCCGGGCGGAGCCCGTCGCGTGCGGCGCGTTCTGCTCGACGCCCGAGCAGGGCGGGACCCGGCACCGGCTCGGCTGGTACGAGACCCACGACGGAGGCGACGGCGTGACGACGCTGGTCGTCGGCGCCTACCCGGTGCGCGGCGAGATCAGCCGCAGACTGCTGGACGCGCTGCCCGTGGTACTGCGCGTGGGGTCCGACGGCGGGCCCGACCCCGTGTGGGAACACCTCGCCGCCGAGGTCGCCACCGATGCACCGGGCCAACAGGTCGTCCTCGACCGGCTGCTGGACTGGATGCTGGTGTGCGCGCTGCGCGCGTACTTCGACCGGCCCGACAGCCATCCTCCGGGCTGGTACTCCGCCGGGCGGGACCCGGTGGTCGGCGGCGCGCTGCGGCTGCTGCACGGCGAGCCGGCGGCGCCGTGGACGATCTCCTCACTGGCCGAGCGCACCGGGGTGTCGCGCTCCACGCTGGCCAAGCGGTTCACCGACCTGGTCGGCGAGCCGCCACTGACCTACCTCGCCCACTGGCGCATGACGCTCGCGGCGGACCTGCTGACCGAGCGCGAAACGGCGACTGTCGCGGAGATCGCCCGCACCGTGGGCTACTCCGACCCGTTCGCGTTCAGCGCGGCCTTCAAACGGATCCGCGGCGTCAGCCCCAGCGCGTACCGCAACGCCGCCACAGCCCCGCACCAGCAGCACCTCGGCACACCTGGTGGGCCCACCACCCCGGTTCAGGCCGGCTGACCCGCCTGGTTGACCGGGGGTGCCTCTCTGTCCTTCGGCAAGCAAGGCGAGGCGTTCGGTGTCCGCGGACGTGCCCCGCCGTCCTCGCCGGTTTCGGCCCACCGGAGCGCCGGCGCCCGCTTTCCGCAGGCGTCGGTGAGGCGCGCCCGGGCACCTGGGGAGGAGACGGGCCGGCCGCACCTCGGGTCCCGTCCGTCGGCGTCGATGAGTTCCAAGGAGTGAGAAGGTGAAGGGTTTCCGCAGCTTCATTTTGCGCGGCAACGTGGTCGACCTGGCTGTCGGTATCGTCATCGGGGCGGCGTTCACCGCCGTGGTCAACGGTTTCGTGAGTGCCTTCCTGACTCCGCTGGTCGGGCTGGCCACCGGCGTCACGGGCGACATGGGCCACAAGACCTTCACCGTGGGCGCCACCGAGTTTCCCTACGGCGCCTTCGTCAACGCGGCGATCAGTTTCCTCCTCCTCGCCTCCGCCCTGTACTTCCTGGTCGTGCTGCCGATCAACAAGCTGCACGAACGCCTCGCCCCGCACCACGACGTCCAGGCACCCAAGCGGGACTGCCCCGAATGCCTCAGCCCCGTTCCCGCCCAGGCCCGACGCTGCGCCTCCTGCACCGTCCCCCTGCCCGCCGTGCCCGCCCAGGCAGGGGAGACGACCCAGCGCGCCGGCTGACCGCGGCCGTACTCAGCCGGACACTCCGGGAGCGCGCCCGGGCCTGCGGCAGGGGAGGAACGTCGGGCTGCACAGGCTGTCGGGATGCCTTCCGGGGGAGCGGCGGGGTGCGGCGGCCCGCGCACGCGCCTGCTCGGCGATCGCACGGGCCCGCGGGGCGTCACCGTCCCCGGTGCGAGGCCTGTCGTGCTCGAGGCGGGGCCGGCCAGGCGGCCCCGATGCCCGGAAACCGGCGGCCGGGAGCCCGGCGGGGGCAGGGCCCTGGCGGAGGCCGCCCGGGAGGCGGCCGAGGTCCAGGCCGAAACGGTCCGCCCGGCGCGGCCCGCGCCGAGGCGCTCGGCGGCACCACGACCAGCGACTCGCCGGCCTGCTCGGATGCAGGGCCCGGATGCGCCACAGCGCACCCCGGCACCGAGGCGGCAACCTGGGCCGGCCGGGCATCCCGGCGACTTGTCACGGACCGTCTGATGCGCATGCCTTGTCACGGCGTTGTCACGTTGTTGGGTGCGTGACTGTCTGATGGTGCGTCGGAGCGTGTCGGGGCCCGGTTCGGGGCCTGTGCTCAGGCCGTGGTGGGCCGCGCCGCAGGAACGCAGCCTGTCGGTGATCACCACCCGCGGCACCGCACCGGTCCTCCAACGTGACAGTGCCCGCCGAGATGGCCATCCGCTTCGCCGTCCGGGACCAGGTCACCGGCGCGGTCGGCCGGTCCACCACGGCCTGACCCGAAACTGCCACCCGGCCCCATCACCCGACACACACTCACACACTCGACGACGTGACAGCGCCGTCCCGAGTGTTCCGCAGCAGGAAGCCGGCGTGATGTCACCCGGGCCGGACACCAACCGGTGCCCGGCAGCGGCGGCTGCGCCGGGCGGTCAGGCCTCGTCGGGGAGGCCGAGTTCGGGAGAACCGGTCGGCAGCATCGTGCGCGCGGCCTCCGGGGCCGCGATACCGGGGAGGATCTGCTCCCACCAGCGAGCCAGGCGCTCGTGGAGGTCACGCCGGTCGCACATGACGTGGGAGAGCATCTGGATGCCGGTGAAGGAGCCCACCACGCTCGCCGCCACGTCCTCGGGAGCCAACTCCGGCTTCAGTTCGCCGGCGCCCTGGGCACGGGCCAGTTCGCGCCCGAAGGTGCGCAACCACCAGTTGTAGAGGTCGGAGTCGTTCGCCTGGAAGGTCCCCCGCTCCACCGTGAGCCGTATGCTCGCCCGGAACAGGACATCCGTGCGTAGCCGGCGGGCCAGCTCGTGGGTGAGGTCGATGACCTGCTGCATGGGTGACGCGGGCCGGCTGCGGATCTCGACCGGGATCTCGGTCTGCGCCGCCATCACCCCGCGTGCGATCTCCTCCTTGGACGCGAAATGGAAGTACATGGCCCCCTTGGTGACGCCGCTGCGCTCCTGGATCTCGTTGATGCTCGCCGCCGCATAGCCCCGTTCGTCGAAGACCTGGGCCGCCCCGACGAGGAGTTTCCGTCGCGTCTCGATCGCTCGTTCCTGTCGGGCCATTGCGTGACACCTTCGTTTCCGCGTCATGTCGGACCCATGAAGAGCCCGATGAAGTGCAGCCAAAACAAACCAGACGTTGGGTATTATATGGCTCCGCAAGCTGTATCGCGATCATTTGTGCCCGGAGGGCCGAGTGGCGGCTTCCGGGAAGCAGTACAGACAGGAGCCGTGTGACATGCCGGTCGACCTCTCCCTCCGTTCCGTCCCCACCGCTCGCACCCCCCCCGCCCGCCGACGAACACTTACGCCCCCTCTCCTTCGAACAGACGGCACCGCGCGATCTCGTCCACCGGTGGGCCGTCGGCGAGGTGCTGCTCACCGACTGGATACGCCTCGGCCCGCACCGCTTCAAGGTGGGAGCGCAGTGGCCGCGCGGCCACAACTTCTACGGCCCGGTCGGCGGCTTCTGGCACGACCCGCTGCTGGCCGCCGAAAGCATCCGGCAGGCGTCCTCTCTGGTCAGCCATGTCTTCTACGACCTGCCCCGGGACCATCCGACCCTGATGACGGACCTCAGTTTCACCCTCTGCCCCGATGCCCTGCGCCTCGGCCCCCGGCCGGTCGACGTCGAGCTGACCATCGAGGGCACCGGCGTGAAGCTGCACGGTGGCCGTCTGGCCGGGATGACGATGGAGGTGGGGCTCGCACGGGGCGACGTGGCCCTGGGCCACGGCCGGATGACGTTCAACTGCATGCGGCGCTCGGTCTACCGGCGGCTGCGGGGCTCGTACGCCGAGATCCCCGTCAGCCTGCCCGACCAGCCCGCGCCCCTGCCTCCGTGCCAGGTCGGCCGCACCACCGAGGCCGACGTGGTCCTCGGCCTCTCGCCGGCCGGTCACGACCAGGCTCATCCCGACGAGGGCGTCTGGCCGCTGTGCGTCAACTGGGCGCACCCCACTCTCTTCGACCACCCCACCGACCATGTCCCCGGGATGCTCCTGCTGGAGGCCGCACGGCAGGCGGCACACCGCCTCGCGGGTCCCGGCACGGTTCTGACGCCCATGATGGCCGGCCGGTTCCACCGGTACGTGGAGTTCGACAGCCCCTGCCTGGTGCGCGCCCGGCTGCTCACCACCGGCACCGGCGGCAGGGAGGTCCAGGTGGCCGCCGAACAGAACGGCGCCATCGCCTACGAATGCCTGCTCACCGCCCACCGCGTGCCCCTGTCTTCGAGGGGCGAACGGTGAACAGACCGCGTGTCCTGGTCACCGGCGGGTCCGGGTTCATCGGCGGCACGGTCGTCCCGCTCCTGCGGTCCGCGGGGGTGCGGGTGCGCGTGCTGGCCCACCTGCGGTCCCCGGCGGCGGGACCGCGGGTCGAGGTCGTAGAAGGCGACCTCACCGACCCCGCCACCCTGCGCGGCATCTGCCGCGACGTGGACTGCGTGCTGCACCTCGCCTCGTACATCGGCAAGGACGAGGAGCGGTGTGAGGCGGTGAACGTCGACGGCACCCGCCACCTGGTGACCGAGGCCGGCCGGGCGGGGGTGGGCGGGCTCGTGCAGTTGAGCACCGCGGCCGTGTACGGCGACGGGCCGTTCCGCGGGACGACCGAGGGTGCGGTGGAGCCGCGCCCCGTCTCGCCGACCAGCCGCAGCCGCCTGGCCGGCGAGCGGTTCGTGCTGGGAGCGGGCGGCGCGGTCCTGCGCCCGTACCTCGTCTACGGCCGGGGGGACGAGTGGGTGATGCCGGCTCTGCTGCGGACGGTGCGCGCCCTGCGCTCCGGGCTGCCCGAGGGCGGGTCGGCGCTGCTGTCGCTCACGGAAGTGAGCAGTCTCGCCACGACCCTGGCGCGGATGGCCGTGACCTCACCGTCGCGGCGTGCGACCGGCGTCCTCCATGCCTGTCCGGCCCAACCGGTCAGTCTGCGGGAGCTGGTCGTGGCCGCGCACCGGCACCTCGGTTTCCCGCTCGTGGAAGGCGACCAGCCGTTCGACCGAGCGAGACAGGAATTGATCGCCGCCGGGTGTGACGGTCATCTCCTGGACCTGTTCGGGATCGATCACTGGTTCGACGCGACCCGGCTGCGCACGGCGGCCGGCCACGCGCCGGACATCGACCTCCCCGCGGGCCTGGCGGCCCACGCCGCCTGGTACCGCGAGCAGTTGTCCTGACACGCGCGGGCCGCGGTGCTGCCCCGTATGCCCGGGGTCGGCGCCCGCCCGCGCCATGGCGGTCCCGTCCGACCCGGGCGTGACGGGAGCGCCCGGGTCGGAGCCGGGCCCGCTCGCGCTCCGGTTCGCCCCGGCCTTCGCCGTGCGCCCCGCTGGTGCCTGCCCGGACCACAGCCGACCGGAGTGACGCAGAACACACGAAAGGCGACTTCCCAGAAACAAAACCAAACGTTAGGGTTTCGATGAAACAAACCAAACGTTTGGCTTTTACTCTTGCGGCCTCGACGCTTCCTCAAGGAGAGATCCGTGCCCTCACCGATCGTGATCGTGAGTGACGCACTGCCCGGTGACACCCTCGCGGCCCTCCGCACCGCATGCGATGTCCGGCACGTCGACGGCCGGGACCGCCCGGCCCTGCTCGCAGCCATGTCCGACGCGGACGCCCTGATCGTCCGCAGCGGCACACGGGTCGACGCCGAGATCCTCGACCGGGCACCCCGGCTCCGACTCGTCGCCCGCGCCGGCGTCGGTCTCGACAACGTGGACACCACCACCGCCCGAGCGCGCGGCATCGCCGTGGTCAACGCCCCCGACTCCAACACCGTGAGCGTCGCCGAACTCACCGTCGGGCTCATCGTCGCCTCGATGCGCCACATCACCGCCGCGGCCCGTTCCCTGCGGGACGGCGAATGGCGCCGGTCCGACTTCGCCGGGGTGGAACTGGCCGGCCGGACCCTGGGCATCGTCGGCTACGGCCGCATCGGCCGACAGGTCGCGCGCCGACTGGCCGCCTTCGACATGCGCATCCTGGTGCACGACCCGTACGCGGACACAGTCGGCGACGACGTACGCGCCACCGGGCTGGACGAACTCCTGGCCGCGAGCGACGTCGTCACCCTCCACCTGCCGAAGACCCCCGCGACCACGGGACTCGTCGGCGCCCGCGAACTGGCCCTGATGAAGCCCACCGCGCTCCTCGTCAACACCGCCCGCGGCGGCATCGTCGACGAGACCGCCCTGGCCCGGGCGCTGCGCGACGGAGAACTGGCCGGCGCGGCGCTGGACGTGTTCGCCACCGAACCCCCGGCACACTCACCGCTGCTGGCCCTGCCCAACGTGCTCGCCCTCCCGCACCTGGGCGCCGGCACGCGCGACGCCCAGCTGCGCGCCGCACAGGACGTCGTCCGCAAGGTCCTCGAGGAACTGGCTCCGCTCCTCACCCCCGTTCGTGCCGCCTGAGCGACCGCACCCGCATGCCGGAGACCACCATGTCTGCTCCCCCTTGGCCGCGACCGTGCGCTCCGCGATGACCAGGGCACGCGACGATCTCGCCGAACTGGTCGCGCTGCGCACCGTCGTCGGGGTCTCACCCCCCGACCAGTTCCGTCGCGCGGCCCGCCACATCGCCGCCCTGCTCACGGACGCCGGCTTCCCCGAAATCCGACTGCTCCCCACCGACGAGGGCACAGAGACGGTCTACGCCCGCTGCCCCGGCCCGCCCGGCGCGCCCTCCGTGGTGCTCTACGCGCACTACGACGTCGTCTCCGCCCAGGACGAGACCGCCTGGCGCACTCCGCCGTTCGAACTGACCGAGCGCGACGGACGCTGGTACGGCCGTGGCAGCGCCGACTGCAAGGGCAACGTCGTCATGCACCTCACCGCGCTGCGCGCCCTGCGGGCAGCCCTGCCCGACGAACCCTTTCCGGCCCTCGACCTGGTGGTCCTCGTCGACGGCAGCGAGGAACCCGGGGACGGCAGCTTGGAGAAACTGCTGCGCGCCCACCCCGACCTCCTCGCACCGGACGCCGTCATCGTCGCCGACACCGGGAACGTGGCCCCGGGCGTCCCGACCCTGACCACGTCCCTGCGCGGCATGGCCGTCGTGGAGATCACGCTCACCACGCTGTCCAGGACTTTGCACTCGGGCCAGTTCGGCGGACCCACCCCCGACGCGATGACCGCCCTGATCCGTCTGCTGGCCACCCTGCACGACAGCCGGGGCGTGCCCCGCGTGCCTCGCCCGGACGTCGCCGGGACGGCCGCGGCCCGGAGCGGTGCGGACCACGCCGGGTACGCCGAGGCGGACTTCCGCGCCGACGCCGGCGTTCTGGACGGTGTCGAGCTCATCGGTGCCGGCTCCATCGCCGACCGGTTGTGGACCTTGCCCTCCGTCACGGTGCTCGCCGTGCAGTCGCCGCCCCTGGACGACGCGGTGCCGGCGCTGCTGCCGTCGGCGAAGGCACTGATCAGTGTTCGGACCCCGCCGGGGGAGGACGTCCTGCGGGTGCACGAGGCGCTCGCCGGCCATCTGCGGGGGAGGGCCCCCTGGGGCGCGCACCTGGACATCCGGCGCGTCACCAGTGGTCCGTCCTTCCTCGCGGACACCGACGGAACCGCGCACGCCGTGATGCGCGGCGCCATGCGGGACGCCTTCGGTGTCCCGGCCCGCGAAGTGGGTGCCGGTGGCTCCATCGCCGTTTGCTCCGCCTTCCGCACGCTCTACCCCGACGCCGAGATCATCCTGTGCGGCGTCGAGGACCCGCCGTCGAACATCCACGGCACCGACGAGAGCGTGAGCCCGGGGGAGATCGCCTCTCTGGCCCACGCCGAAGCCCTCTTCCTGCGCCGCCTGGCCGCGCTGCGGACGAATCCGCGCGGCAGGGACGACGACGGCGCCACCCGCCCTGCGTCCACCGGTCAGCGGGAGGACCGATGATCTACCAGCGCGCCTGCGACATCGTCACCGACGACGTCTTCCTGGAACTGAACGGCATCCTGTCCGGCAGCAGCCTCTTCCTGAAACTGGAGGGGATGAACCCGGCCGGATCGGTGAAACTCAAGTCCGCGCTCGGCATGGTGGAGGACGCCGAAAGCAGGGGAGTGCTCTGGCCCGGCGGCCGGATCGTGGAGTCCTCCTCCGGCAGCCTCGGCATCGCCCTGGCTGTCATCGCCGCCGCTCGCGGATACCACTTCACCTGCGTGACCGACCCCAACATCTCCCCCCAGAGCCTGGCCCTCGTCCGCGCCCTGGGAGCCGAGGTCGTCCAGGTCACCCGTCGCGACCGCAACGGCGGCTACCTGGGCACCCGGATCGCCCACATCCACCGGATGATCGAGGCCGATCCCGGCCTGGTGTGGCTCAACCAGTACGCCAACCCCGCAAACGCCCAGGCGCACGCGCGCCGGACCGCCACGTCGATCCTGAAGAACATCGGTCACGTCGACGTCCTGGTCGTCGGCGCGGGCACCACCGGCACCCTCATGGGCTGCACCCGGCACTTCCGTGCCTTCTCGCCCTGGACCAGGATCGTGGCGGTGGACACCACCGGGTCCGTCACCTTCGGCGGCCCGCCCGGCTTGCGCCACATCCCCGGCCTCGGCACCAGCCGCCGCCCCGAGCTGTGCCGGCCCGACCAAGTGGACGAGGTGGTCCTCGTCGACGAACCCGACGCCGTCCGCATGTGCCGGCGTCTGGCCCGGGGACACGGACTGCCGGCCGGCGGCTCCACCGGGTCCGTTCTCGCGGCCCTGGAGTCGATGGCCGACCGCATCCCCGCAGGCTCGCGTGTCGTGGCGCTCTCCCCGGACATGGGCGACCGCTACGTGAAGACGATCTACGACGACATGTGGGTGGCCGACACCTTCGGCAGCGACGTCCTGGGCGGCTCCGGCACGCACCCCGTCGCCGTATGACCGGCCCCCGGCCCACCCGCTCCGACGCGCAACGAGAAGAAGGGGACACCCGCATGTTCGACTTCCACGTGGTGGGCGGCACCGCCCTGCGCACCCTCATCGACGTCTCCCGCCCCGACATCGTCGAGACGGTCCGCTCCGCCTACCTCACCCACGACGCCGGCGACTCGGTCAACCCGAACAGCTACTTCCTGCGCTTCCCGGAGAAGCCGGACGCCCGCATCATCGCGTTGCCCGCCCACCTCGGCGGCGACTACGGCGTCTCCGGCCTCAAATGGATCGCCAGCTACCCCCGCAACATCGAGCGGAACATCCCGCGCGCCTCCGCCGCACTGCTCCTCAACGACCACGAGACGGGATACCCCTTCGCCTGCCTGGAGGCGTCCCAGATCAGCTCTGCCCGCACCGCGGCGTCCGCCGTCCTGGGCGCCCAGGAACTCATCGGCGGACGCGCCGCCGAGCGGATAACCCTGGTGGGCGCCGGTGTCATCGCACGTAACATCGCCGAGTTCTTCGCCGCCCAGTCGTGGTCCGTGAACCGCTTCGTCGTCCACGACCGGGAGCCGTCCTACGCCGCCGCCCTCACCCGGCGCGTCACCGGCCTCGGCTACCGTGCCGAACAGGAAGACTCCTTCGAACGGGCCACTGCCGACGCCGACATCGTCGTCTTCGCCACCACCGCGCCGAAGCCCTGGGTCACCCGCACCGACGCCTTCGCCGCCGGCCAGACCGTGCTCAACATCTCCTTGCGGGACCTCGGTCCGGAACTCATCGCCGGGGCGCAGAACATCCTCGACGACATCGACCACTGCCTGACCGCCGACACCTCGCCGCACCTGGCCGAACAGCAACTGGGCCACCGGGACTTCATCGACGGGACCCTCGCGCAGGTCCTGCGCGGCACGGTCACGCCCGCCACCGACCGGCCGAGGATCTTCTCGCCCTTCGGGCTCGGCGTCCTGGACCTCGCGGTGGGACAGCGCCTCTACCGGCAGGCCGTCGAGAAAGGCCTCGCGGTGCCTGTCCCGGGGTTCTTCGGCGAGACACAGCGCTGGAACTGACGCCCGCGCACACCCCGCCCGCCCGACGAAAGGCCCCCATGCCGCACACCACCATCACCACCCCGGCCCACGCCCCCGCCCGCGCGGCGGAGCTCGCCGCGCTCGCGACCGGTCACACCCAGCGCTTCCCCTGGTACCGCGACCTGCTCCTGCGCCGCGGCACCCCGGGCTCCGGAGACCTGTCCGACCTCCCTCTCCTCGGCACCGACCTGCTCAGCGCGCACTACTACACGGCGGACCACCCGCACCTGCCGGACGCCTCCGCCTACCACACCTCGGGTACCTCCGGCGGCCGGCGCAAGCGCATCCTCTACTCGCCCGCCGACGAGGACGCCTATGTGGCCCAGCGCCGGCAGCTCTTCGGGGAGTTCACCAGGTCCGTACCGCGCGGCGCCGTCGCGGTCGCCGACCTCGGCACCGGCCATGCCGCGGCCTCCGCGAGGCGCGTCTTCTCGGAACTCGGCTTCGCCGCCCACGACATCGACTTCACCCGGCCCGTGGATGAGCACGTGGCGAAGCTCAACGCGTGGCGCCCCGACGTGTTCTTCACGATGCCGATGATCCTCGACCGGCTGCTGCAGGCCCGACCCGGCCTGAACATCCGGCCACGGAAGATCATGGTCGTGGGCGACGTCGCGCCCCCCGCCTGGCGCGCTCACGTGGCCGAACGGTTCGGCCTGCGCCCCGAGGACGTGCTCGACGTGTTCGGCTCCATCGAGATCGGCGCCATCGCGTACTGGTGCGCGCAGACCGGCCTCTACCACTTCCACGACCACATCCTCCCCGAGGTCGTGCCTGCGCGGGAGCTGGCCCGCCTCACCGCGGACGACTGGGTCCCGTCCCATCAGGAGGGCAGCGGGGCGCTGCTGCTCACCTCCCTCACCCGGAGCTACTTCCCCGCCGTGCGCTACGTGACCGGCGACGCCGTCACCGGTCTGCGCCGCATACGCCACGACGGTCGCGAGGTGTTCGCGTTCGAGCGCATCGACGGGCGCCTGGCCGGCGACTTCAAGCACGGCGAGCGCATCAGCAACCACGACCTCGTCCAGATCATGGCCGAGGTCTTCCCCGGCCGCCCCTTCGAAGCAGTCGATGACGACGGCCTGGTCATCCGGGTCGTCACCGACACCGTCGGTGACGACCAGCTCGCCGCGGTCCGCTCGGCCGTCGACCGGCAGGCCCCGGACGTCGCGCAGATGATCGCGTCGGGCCTGGTCGGACCGGTCCGCGTGACCGCCGTCCCGCCGGGCGGGCTGCGGTCCGGCCACGCCAAGCGCCGTCTCGACCTGAGGGAGGGCTGACCGGTGTGCGGCATAGCCGGATCGGTGTCCCTGGGACACGCTCCCGTCCACGTCCCCTACGCGTCGGCGGCCTGCGCCGCCATGGCGCACCGAGGCCCCGACGAGACCGGGTCCTTCGTCACGGCCAGGGCAGCCCTGGCGATGTGCCGGCTGAAGGTCATCGGCCTGCACGACGGCTCCCAGCCCGTCTTCAGCGACGACGGCAGCGTCGTGTGCGTCCTCAACGGAGAGATCTACAACCACCAGGAGCTGCGCGCCTTCCTCGCTTCCCGCGGCCGTCCCGTGCGCGGCGGCAGCGACGCGCAGGTACTGCCGCACCTCTATCAGGAACTGGGCGAGGACTTCGTCGAGCGGCTGCACGGCATGTTCGCGGTCGCCGTGTACGACACTCGCCGCGACCGGTTCGTCCTGGCCACCGACCGGGTGGGCAAGAAACCGCTGTTCTACGCGACGCCCGCCGACGGGACGGTGGCGTTCGCCTCGGAGCTGCCCGCGCTGATGCTCCACCCCGGCATCGGCCGGGACATCGATCCGGTCGCCGTCGACCAGTACCTGAGCTACCGGGTGGTCCCCGCACCGCACACCGTCTACCGCCAGGTGCGCAAGCTGGAACCGGCGACGGTCCTCGTCTTCGAGGCAGGCCGGCCCGAACGCCGGAGCACCTACTGGAAGTTCGCCTTCACCGCCGAGCTGACGGATACCCCGCAGGCCGAGCTCGACGACCGCATCGACGCGCTGCTCCAGCAGGCCGTGCAGGACCGGCTGGAGTCGGAGGTGCCGCTCGGCGCGATGCTCAGCGGCGGGCTCGACTCCAGCCTGGTGGTCGCCATGGCCACCCGGCAGCTGGGACGGCCCGTCCACACGTTCTCCGTCGGGTTCGAGCACGCCGCGTTCGACGAGTCGGCCCACGCCCGGGCCGTGGCCGAGCACTGCGGCACCCGACACCACGTGTACCGGATCGGCGCCGGGGACGCGAAGGAGGCCGTCGACACCATCCTCACCCACATGGGGGAGCCCTACGCGTTCCCGTCCGCGATCGCGGCGTCCTGTATGTACCGGCTGGCCAAACAGCACGTCACGGTGGTGCTGACCGGCGACGGCTCCGACGAGATCTTCTGCGGATACGGCCGCTACCGGCGCCTGCGCGACCTCCCGGCCGGCGGAGACCTCGCCGACCGCTACGAACGCATCCTCGTGGACGGCGTGCCCCACGCACTGAAGGACCGGCTGTACACGGCCGGCTTCGCCGCCCGGATCCCCGGGCACCCGCACAACCACCTGCGGGCCCGCTTCGACCGCACGGACCCCTCGGTTCCCGACCTGGACCGCGTGATGCAGGTCGACAGCGGGTTCTGGCTGTCCGACGCGCAGCTGGTGAAGATCGACCGGATGTCAATGGCGCACTCGGTCGAACCCCGCAGCCCGCTGCTCGACCACCGGCTCATCGACTACGTCACCCGCATCCCCGCGGCCCGCAAGCTCGTCGGTGCGCAGGAGAAGGCCCCGCTCAAGCGCGTGGCCGCCCGGTACCTGCCCCGACAGATCCTGGAGCGCCGCAAGCAGGAGCTGGCCGTCCCCCTGGAGAGCTGGCTCGGCACCGTGCTGCGCGCCACCATCACCGACACGCTGCTGTCCGAAGCCTCCCTGGAGCGCGGTTACTTCCGCCCGGACGCGCTGCGCTCCGTGGTCCGGGAGTTCCGCCCCGAGCACAGCTACGCGCTGTGGACGCTCTACATGCTGGAGCGCTGGCACCGGCTCCAGGAGGACAGCACGGCCCGCGAGGCGGCCGCCGTCGCCCACGCCTGAGCACCGGCGCTCCCCGCGGACCTGCACATCACCCGTCCGTCCGTATTCGACACCCGCGAAGGACGTCATCCATGTCATCCTCCACTTCGCTCGTCAGCACCCCGCCCATGCCGGCCGAAGGCGTCCGGCTCAAGCCCTCCTTCGACGCCGGCCGCCTGCTGCGCGAACTCACCTCCCTGCGCGAGCACACCTGGGACCAGCAGCGCGTCTACACCGAGGACGGCGTCGGCGCCGCCACCGAGGTCGACTGGCGGTGCCTGGCCCTGCGCAGCCCCGGCGGCGACGGCGACCGCACGGACCCGGGCGGCCCCGGCCCGCGGGACTTCGCGGACACCGTGTGGCTCGACCGCATCCCCTACGTCCGTGAGGTCCTGGACTCCATCCCCGCCCCGCTGCACGCCGTGCGGTTCATGGCGCTCGGCCCCGACACCGTCGGCATCGACCACACCGACCCCAAGTACGGGCCCCGCTGGGGCGTGGGCCGACTGCACGTGCCCGTCGTGACCAACCCCGGCGCCGTCCTCGTCCTCGACGGAGTGGAGCACCGCTGGCAGCCCGGGGAGTTCTGGTTCGGCGACTTCAGCCGCCTCCACCGCGTGCAGAACAC
The DNA here is from genome assembly GCF_043081325.1 of Streptomyces sp. NPDC014882. Taxonomy (NCBI): domain Bacteria; kingdom Bacillati; phylum Actinomycetota; class Actinomycetes; order Kitasatosporales; family Streptomycetaceae; genus Streptomyces; species Streptomyces sp. NPDC014882. Next base: position 20,794 of record NZ_JBIBWL010000022.1, on the reverse strand, counting down.
CGGGACCGAGGCCCGCGTGCACCTGGTCATCGACGTTCTCGTCACCCCCGGCCTGGCCGCACTGTTCCCGGAGAACTGGCAGAAGTACTTCCGCGACGGCGAGGTGCTCTTCAACCGCCAGGAATGCCCGCAGACCCCGGACGAACGGGGCCGGCTGGGCACCCGCTTCCCCGTCCCCGCCACGTTCCACCTGTGGGAGGACGACACGCCCCTCTCCGCCGATCTGCCGCAGATCACGGCGACGCTGGCCGAGGACGGCGACCGGATGACGCTCCGGCTGCCCGGCGACCGTGTCTTCGCGCTGGTGCACCTCGGCGACAACGAGTACCGGCTCGCCGGCTGGAGCGAGGAGCGCACGCTCCAGGTCTTCCCCGACGGCCCGGACCCCAAGGTCGTCCTGCGGACCCGTGAGGGCAGCCAGGTCCACGAGCTGACCGTGAGCGCTGAGCGCCTCGCCGCCTGAGCCACCACCGTGCGGGGCGCGGCACGCCCGCGCCCCGCACCCGACCGAGGGAAGCCATGACCACCTTCCGCGACAGCGGCGCGCGGTCCGCAGCGGACGCCGCCGCCCCCCACCGGCCCGCCGTCATCGTCATCACCGACCTGGTCGTCATCGCCAAGCACCTGCGCCTGCTGGACACGGCCGGACGGCGCGGGGTGACACCGCTGTTCGTCTTCGGACCCGAGACACCCGGCGACGAACTCGCCCGGCACCGCCGCGACCCGCGCCATCCGCTCTCCCGCCTCGCCGACGAGGACCTGCGGCACGTCGCCGACACCTCGCTCGACACCCTGCTGCGCGCCGTGGCGCCCTGGCTGCGCGACCGCCCGGTGCGCGCGGTGCTGAACGTCGGCGAGGTGTTCGTGGAGGCCGCCGGTGCCCTCGCCCAGAGCCTCGGACTGCCCGGCCCCGGCGCGCACGCTGCCCGGGTCTGCCGCAACAAGCTGCTCCAGAGGCTCGCCGCCCCCGCCCTGGCGCCGCGCTGGATGCTGCTGGACCCGGCCCGCCCCCCGGCGGCAGACGGCTGGGACACCTATCCCGCCGTGCTCAAGCCGGCCTCACGCATGTCCAGTTCGGGCGTGCGCGCGGTCGCCGGACCGGATGCCGTCCCCCCACTGCTGCCTGACTACGGTCCCGACGAACTGCTCCTGCTGGAGGAACGGATCACTGGCCGCGAGTTCTCCGTGGAGACGCTGGTCCGCGACGGTGCCGTGCTCTGGACGGGCATCACGGCCAAGGACACCAACGAGTCCGCCACGTCGTTCTTCACGGAGACCGGTCACACCTCCCCCGCGCCGCACCTCACCCCGGCGCAGGAGAAGCTGCTGTTCGACGCCAACGCGGAGTTCCTGCGCGCCGTCCGGTTCGGCACCGGCATGAGCCATGCCGAGTTTCGGCTGACCGCCGAGGACCGGGTGGTGCTGATGGAGGCCGCCGCGCGACCGCCCGGCGACGCCATCACCCGCCTGTGGCGCCTGGCCACCGGCATGGACCTGGACGCCGCCCTGCTGGACCTCGCGCTCGGCACCGAGCCGTCCACCGCGCCGCCGCGCCGCCGGGCCCGGCAGGTCTACCTCGACCATCCCCGGGGCCTGCTGGCGGACGTGACCGCCGAGGACGTACCGGTCCACTGGGTCGGCGAACGGGGCCGGTGGCCCGACCTGCCGCCGCTCGCGGGAGACGCTCCGGCCCGGGCCCATGCGGTCCTGGTGAGCCGCAGCCGCGGCGACCTCCTCGGCGACCTGTCGGACTCCCGGGGCAGGTCGGTCTCCGTCGTCCTGGACGCCCCCCTCGGCTCCGACCTGGGCCCCACCACGCAGGACGCCACCGCCCGCGTGACGATCCATGCCGTGCAACCGTCACCCGCCGAGACGTCCGAGGAGGCCCTACGATGACCGGCCGTCCCACCACCGCCACCGCGCACCACGACGCCGGGCGCGCGGACCGTGACGCGGCCAACGCGCTCGCGGTGGCCCGCCTCACCGCCGCCCGCCCCGTCCTGGAGACCGTCGCCCCCGCGGGCGAGGTCGTCCCCGGCATGACCCCCCGGACGATTCTCGTCTCCGGACCGCCCCTGCCGTGGGAGCGGTACGCGGGTGGCCAGCGCCGGGCCGTCGTCGGCGCCGCGCTCCACGAAGGGCTCGCCCGGGACGAGGACGAGGCCGAGGCGCTGCTCGCCGACGGCACCATCGCGGTGCGCCCCTCGCACGACCATGCGACCGTCGGCTCGCTCACCGGCGTGTGCACCGCGTCGATGCCGGTGGTCGTGGTGCGGGACGAGACGTCCGGCCGGCGCGCGTTCTGCCGCATGAACGAGGGCGCCGACCGGGCCTCGCTGACCTTCGGGGTCTGGGACGCCGGGGTCGGCGCCCGGCTGCGGCACGTCAGCGAGGTCGTCTCGCCCGCCCTTGCCGAGGTCCTGGACCACCTGGGCGGACTCGCGCTCACCCCGGTCGTCCGCCGGGCCCTGGCCATGGGCGACGACCTGCACAGCCGGCACAAGGCAGCCGGGGCGCTGTTCCGGGCCGCGGTGCTGGACGCCGTACTGGACCTGTCGCGCGGCGGGGTCGCGGAGCGCCACAGGGAGCTGGCCGCGTACCTGCGCTCGGCCGAGTACCTCTTCCTGCACCTCGTGATGGCGGCGTGCAAGGCCGCGGCCGACAGCGCCTCCGGCATCCCCGGCAGCACGCTCGTCACCGCGATGAACCTCAACGAGCAGCAGTTCGGCCTGCGGGTCTCCGGTCTCGGCGACCGCTGGCTGACCGCGCCCCTCCCGCCGGTGTCCACGCTGCGCGGCCGACTGTACGACGGCTGGACCACCGACGACCTGGCGTACGTCGGCGGCGAGAGCCTGATCACGGAGACGGTCGGCCTCGGCGGCATGGCCGCTGCGGCTGCCATGCCGCTGCAGGACCACTCCGCCAGCACACCACGGGACATGATCCGCATGACCGAGCGCATGTATCGGATCACCTTGGGTGAACACCCCGATTACCGCATCCCCGCCCTCGCCTACCGGGGCGTGCCGTGCGGCATCGACGCGGCGCGTGTCGCCGAGACCGGCATCGTCCCCGCCATCCACCTCGGCGCGACGCTACGCGAGGGCGGTCACGCCGGCGCCGTCCTCTTCCTGCCCCCGCTCGAACCGTTCCAGCGGGCCGCGGAGCTGCTGTCCGCGCCCTAGGGGGTGTTTCGAAACACCCCCTGGCCGGCCACCACGCCCGCATCCCGCCACCCCCGCGCCATCCGGAGATACCCGTGACACACTCGCCCCCTTCCCCCCGTCAGGGCACGGACACCGTGTCCGCCACCCCCGCCCCGGACGGTGCCGACCGACCGGCCGCATCGCCCGCCCTGCTCGGCCCGGTCCGCAGCTGGCTGGCCGTCGTCGCCGTGGGCATGGGCGTCTTCGCTTTCACCACCACCGAGATGGTCCCGATCGGTCTGCTTCCGGCCATGAGCCGCGACCTGCACGTCTCCGAGGGCACCGTCGGCCTGTCGGTGACCCTGTACGGCGCCATCGCGGGTCTGTTCGCCCCCGTGCTGACCGTCGCGACCCGCCGCATCGACCGCCGGCTGCTGCTCCTGCTGGTGCTCGGCGTCTTCGTCGCGGGCAACGCCTTCACCGCGCTGTCCTCCTCCTACGCCGTCCTGATGGTGTCGCGGCTGCTGACGGGCTTCGCCCACGGAGTGATGTGGTCGATCGCCGCGAGCATCGCCATCCGCCTGGTGCCTCCGGCCCAGGCCGTCCGGGCCACGGCGGTCGTCTTCAGCGGCATCTCCATCGCCTCCGTGGTCGGCGTGCCGTTCGGTACTTTCATCGGCGGCCTGTCCGACTGGCGCACCGCGTTCTGGGCGATCGCCGGGATCGGCGTCGCGATCCTCGCCGCGGCGGCCTTCCTGCTGCCGCCCCTCGCACCGCGCGCCGTGGTGCGGCTGGCCGAGCTGCCCCAGCTGCTGCGGGACGGAAACCTCCGCATCGCCACCCTCGTCACAGCCGCCATGGTCATAGGCCACTTCGCCGCGTACACCTACGTTGCGCCCTTCCTCGAACAGGACGCGGGCATCCCGTCGGGCTGGGTCAGCGGGCTGCTGCTGCTGTACGGCGTGGCCGGGGTCGTCGGCAACTTCGCGGGCGGCGCGGCGGCGGCACGCGCACTGCGCGCCACCACGCTCACCTGCGTCCTCCTGCTTGCCGCGGCCGTCGTCGCACTGGTGGTGAACGGCCGGTGGCATCCCGGCACGGTGATCCTGCTGCTGGTGTGGGGCATCGCGTACACGGCCCTGCCGGTCTGTCTGCAAACCCTCGTCTTCGCCAGCGCCCCGCAGGCCCCGGAGGCCGCGACCTCGTTGTACATCTGCGCGTTCAACATCTCCATCGCGCTGGGTGCGCTGATCGGCGGATGGTTCGTGGACGCGTCCGGCCCTTCCGCGGTGATGTTCCTGGGCGCCGGGTTCAGCGTACTGGCCGCCCTGCTGATGACCCGGTACCGCGTCGCGCGGCCGACACAGCCGTGACCGCTGCCGCACCGGCCGGCATCCCCTTTCCGGAGACTCCCATGACCCCGATCCCGGCCGGACCGCCGGTCGACCTGCGCTCCGACACCGTCACCCGCCCCGATGCGCGGATGCGCGAGGCCATGGCCCGCGCCGAGGTCGCCGACGACGTCCTCGACGGCGACCCCACCATGCGGGAGCTGGAGGGGGTGGTCGCGCACCGCCTCGGCACCGAGGACGCCCTGTGGGTGCCCTCCGGCTCGATGGGCAACCTGATCGCGCTGTGCGTGCACCTCGAACGCGGCGACCGCTTCCTCGCCCCGGACCGCGCGCACGTACTGGACCAAGAGGTCGGCACGGCGGCATGGCTGGCCGGCGGATTGCCCCGCGCACTGCCGTGGACGGCAGGCCCCGGCACGCCGAGCCCGGCCGACGTCACCCGGGCGGTCGCCCGCGGCGGACCGTACTTCGCGCTGCGCGACCGGCTGCTGTGCCTGGAGAACACCCACAACGCGGCGGGCGGCACCGTCACCACCGTGCAGGAGCACCGTCGGCTGGTCGGCGCGGCGCACGAGGCCGGGCTGCTGGTGCATCTCGACGGCGCCCGCCTGTGGAACGCGGCGGTCGCCCTCGGCGTGCCGCCCGCGGACCTGGCCGACGGCGCGGACACCGTCCAGGTCTGCCTGAGCAAAGGGCTCGGCGCGCCGGTGGGGTCGGTGCTGGCGGGCGGCACCGCGTTCGTGCGGGAGGCGCGCCGGGTCCGCAAGATGCTCGGGGGCGGCGTCCGCCAGGGCGGGGTGCTGGCGGCAGCCGGCCTGGTGGCCCTGGAGCGCGTGGACCGCCTCGCCGAGGACCATCACCACGCCCGGCTGCTCGCGGCCGGGCTGGCCGAGCGCGGCTGGAAGACCGACACCCCACAGACCAACATCGTCCTGCTGCCGGTCGACGACCCGCCGCGCACCGTCTCCCTGCTCGCAGAGCGCGGCGTCCTCACGGTTCCCACGGACACCGGCGTGCGCATGATCACACACCGTGACGTGTCGCGCCGCGACGTCCTGCGGGCCGTGGAGTCCTTTCCGCCGCCCGGCTGAGCCGCATCCGCCACGTTCACGGGCCCCTCGGCACCGACGTGCCTCCCGCACACCGCACCGGGTGCCGGCCGGGCCCGGTGCGAGGCCGGCCCGGCCATCCGTCCCCGTACGCACCACCCGTCGATCCTCTCCACCCGGAGCGCTCATGCCGTCATCGCGTACACCGCGCAGTCGCCTTCACCACGCCGAGCCGGCGACCTCCCCCGGACCGCCGGCCACGGCCGCGCTCCCGCCGGGCAGATCCGGGGCGCTGCCGCTGGCCGGGGCTGTCGCCGGAGGCGCCGCACTGGCCCTGGAGTCCGTGGTCAACGGCCGGCTCGGTGCGCACACCGGGTCCGTGCCGGCGGCCGCCTGGTCGAACACGCTCAGTCTGTGCGTCGCGGCGGCGGCCGCGCTGTTCCTGACCGGCCTGCGGCCGGCGTTCGCCGCGCTGTCGGCGGCGCTGCGGTCCCGAGCACTGCGGCCGTGGCACTGCCTCGGCGGCCTGGCGGGCGGCAGCATGGTCCTGACGCAGGCACTGACCGCCGCCACGCTCGGCCCGGCCCCTTACACGCTGGCCCTCGTCTCGGGCCAGACCCTGTGCGGGGTGGCAGTGGACCATCTCGGCCTGGGACCAGGCGCCCCGCGTCGCGCCACCCGGCGCCGCCTGGCGGGTGGCCTGCTCGCCGTGTGCGCCGTGGCCTTTCCGGTGCTGGCCGCCCCGGACACGGACCGCACGGTCGCGCTCGCCGTCCTGCCGTTCCTCGCCGGCTGTGCCCTGTCCTGGCAGATGGCGGTGAACGGCAGGGTGGACGAGGCTGCCGGGAAGCACCCGTACCCGGCGGTCCTCTTCAGCTTTGCCACCGGCACGGCGCTGATGGCCGCCGCTCTGGTGGTGCCGGCGGTCCTCTCCGAACTGCCCGCGCCCCGGTCCGGCCCGCTGTGGCACTACACCGGCGGCCTGCTGGGCTGCGTGGTGGTGCTGTCCGCCGTGCTGACCGTGCGCCGCATCGGGGTCCTCGCTGCGGGGCTCGGGATGATCAGCGGGCAGGTGCTCGGATCCCTGGCCCTGGGCCCGCTGCTGGGGGAGCCGCCGGCGCACCAGGGAACGGTCGCGGTGGGAGCACTGCTGCTGATCGGCGCGGCCGTGCTGGCGGCTCCCGCCGGTGACCGGCCGCGGCCGGGACCCCTCCCACCGCCGCTGGCCGAGCACCCGTTCGACGGGAGAGGGAAGTGACCCCCGGTGGCACGACAGCAACGCGCCATCCGCTCCCGTGACGCCATCGTGCGGGCCGCGGCGCACGTCATCGACCGGTACGGCCTGAGGGCCGCGACGATCTCCAAAGTGAGCGCCGAGGCCGGCCTGTCCAAGGGCGCGGTCTACTTCCACTTCACCGACAAGGACGCGCTGGCCTCCGCGCTGGAGTCGGAGGCGGCACGCGCGCTCGACGAACTGACCGCCGCCCGTGCCCGCGGGGGCGGCCCGGCGCTGACGGCAATGGTGGAGACGACCCGTGAACTAGCCGGTCTGCTGAGCCGCGACGTGGTCGTGCGAGCCGGATTCCAGGTCAGCTGCGACCGTGCCGAAGGCGGTGTTCCGGTCCTGCGCCGGCGTCTGGCCGCGCTCCTGCTAGGGCTGCTGGAGGACGCCCGGCGCGACGGCAGCCTGGCACCGGACGTCGCGGTCGAGGACATCGTCGCCGCCGTCCTCGCGGTCACCGTCGGCGTGCAGATCCTTTCGCGCCAGCCGAATGCCGCGGTGGAGGTCTCCGGGGCTCTGGAGCGTTTCTGGCACGCCGCGCTGCCGCGGCTGATCCATTGACCGCCGGCGCGGACATCCCGCAGCCGGGGAGCTCTCGGCCGGCGGTGCCGCAGGGGCCCCGGCCCGCGGCCCCGTCGGCGTCCGCGGCCCCGCGCGCCGCACCGGGCCGGAACCACTGTCACGGCTACGGCAGCCGCGCCTCGACGTCCCGGCCCACGGCCCCCTGGAGGGTCCGCTCGATGTGCCGGGCCAGGCCCTCGGGGTCCTGCGCGTGCGCGAGGTGACCCTGGCCGGGCATGGTGACCACACGGGCCCGGGGCAGGGCTGACGCGAACGCGGCGAACGCGTCGCCGTAGGGCGGGACACCCTCGTTCTCGCCGCCGAGCAGCAGGGTGACGGGCAGGTCGAGCGTGCCCAGCTCCCGCAGGTCGGCGGGGTGCCGGTCGAGGGCCGTCAGCTCCCGGGCCAGCGGGGCGGCCAGTCGCCTCAGCACCTCCCAGGCGGGGCTCCGGCGCAGTCGCGCCACGTACTCCTCGGAGAACCCGGACACGTCGCGATTCACGATCTCCACGGCGCGGTCCAGGTCGCCGGCCTCGTCGGCCTCCCGCAGGGCGCCGAGCACGTGGCGGCCGAAGGGCCGTACGACGGGTTCGTAGAGGGTGAGCGAGTGTACGGCCGCGGGGCGCCGCGCCGCCGCCTCCAGCGCGACGAGCCCGCCGAAGCTCCAGCCGAACAGGTCCACCCCCTGCCCCACGTCCTCGGCGGCGACGATCTCGTCGAGCACACGGTCCAGGTCGTCGATCTCGGTGCGCACCGAGTAGTCCGCGCCGAGCTCACCGCTGGGCCGGCGCCCGCGCCGGTTCATCACGTAGACCGGTCCGGCCAGTTCCAGGGCGTCCACGACCGGCTGCCAGGCGGCGGCGTCGGCCATCACTCCCGGCACGATGAGCAGTGGTCTGCCCGAGCCGTCCCGCCGGGTCAGAGTGATCCGGACGCCGTCGCGTTCCACTTCGAGCACGGTGCTGTACCTCCTGGACGAGCCCTTCTGCCCGCGGACGGGCATACATGGCATCCACAACGAGGCGGCCCGGCGGGGGAAACGGCGCGTTCCGGCCACCCGCAAGGATCCTCGGGCGGTGGGACGGGCTCCGCCTTCCCCGACGAGCGAACGTCCGCCTCGGGGCGCGCTGTCGTTTCGGATGGCAGGCCGGAGAGCCGGCGCTGTACCGGTTCGTTCTCGTCGGCGGGCCACTCGGCCAGCCGGCGTTCGGGCAGTTCCGGGTCGTCGGCGGCCTGGGGGATGCCGCGTCCGGCCGGGCGGACTCCGGGGGGCGACGAAGCGCGAACGGACGAAACCGCCGCGGGCGTGGAGGGATCGGAGGTGCCCGGCGACCTGGAGCCTTGGGCCGGGGTGCGGGCGAGCCCGGCCGGAACCCGTCCTGCCGTGGTGGGAGTGGTCGTAGCGTCGTGCCATGACCACTGTGGACGACACGGCTTACCGGTACCGCATCGCCACTGCCGAGGACACCGAGGCCGTCAACGCCCTGGACGCCTCCTTCACCACCGGCACCGTCTTCCAGGTGACCGTGACCGAGGAGGGGTTCGCGCTGCGGGAGATCCCGGTGGAGCCGCCCCTGACCAAGGTGTTCCCCGAGGACGAGCCGGACGACGACGAGGACGGCGCGGACGGCGCGGACGGCGCGGACGGCGCGGACTCCCGCGCTTTCGTCGTCCATGGCGCCGCCGGCGACCTGGCCGGGTTCGTCGCCGTCTCGTACTCTGGCTGGAACCGCCGGTTGGTCGTCGAGGACATCGCAGTCGCCCCACAGCACCGGGGCCGGGGAGTGGGCCGCGCGCTGATGGGACTCGCGGGGGAGTTCGCCCGCGAGCGGGGCGCCGGTCACCTCTGGCTGGAGGTCACCAGCATCAACGCGCCGGCAATCCACGCATACCGCCGAATGGGCTTCGCCTTCTGCGGACTCGACACCACCCTCTACGAAGGCACCGCTTCCAAGGGTGAGCAGGCGCTCTACATGAGCATGCCCTGCCGCTGAGCCGACCCCGGGCGGCACAGGCAAGGAGCGGGGTCCGTCGACCGGTGCGAAGGCGACGGTCGGCAGCCAGGCCGGAGCCTCCGCTCGAGACCGCAGCCCGCTCGTACCGCCGCGCGTACACGTCCGGCAGACGGTGATGGTGCGGGGAACTGTTGCCCACTTTCGGGTGGCGGCCCCGGGCGACCTGGGGTGACGCACCACGGCGTCCATCACCGCCCGCCGCCTGAGCGCCGGCGCCCTGACCGCGCCCACGTCGGCGGCCGAGCACCGCCCGCACCGGCCGGATGCGCGGATCTCCGACGTGCAGTACGACTCCCCGGGCCGCGACGACCGCTCCCACCACCCCCTTCACCGCGCGCCGGTAAGTGCCTGTTTCCGGACGCTGTATCAGCAGGTCAAAGGGTGTTAGGGGTGAGCTGGCGCCCGCGAGCCGCTACCGGACGAGGTAGCTCTCGATATGGTCGATCACCACTGACACGGCCTGCCGGTAGGCGGTGCTCGACCGGCGGACCTGGGACAGCAGCATGCCGCCCTGGACGGCGGCCAGCAGAGCGGTGGCGAGCGCGGCGGTATCGGCGCGCTCGCTCAGCTCGCCCCGTGCCTGCATGCGTGCGAGTCCGGACCTGACGGGGCCTTCCCACCGGTCGAAGGCGGAGACGAGTCTGGTCCGCGCCGACTGATCGCTGTCGGCGAGTTCGCCGGCGAGCGAGCCGATCTCGCAGCCGCCTTCGCATCCTCTCGCGTCTTGCCGGCTCCCTGCCCTGTCGCACCACTCGCGCAGGGCCTCGATGCTGTCCAGGTTGTCCAGCAGCGGGCGCTGCTGGGCGAGCCGGGTGTCCGTCTGGTGGTCGATGACCGCCAGGACAAGGCCCTGCTTGTCGCCGAAGTAGTGGTAGATCTGCGACGCGCTGACTCCGGCGGCCGCCTGGATGTCCGGGATGCTCGTGCCTCCCACGCCGCGGTGGAACATCAGTTCCGCGGCGGCCTCGATGATGCGTTCGCGGGTCTTGCGGCCGCCCTTGGTGAGCCGCTGCCCCTTCGACTCTCCGGCCTTCGCTGGTGCGCTCATGTGCCCACGCTACCCAAGTTGGAATTGACATTCCAACTACGCTCCGCCAATGATTCTGGAAAGGTCATTCCATCCCGGGTGGCCGTCTCTTCGGACAGGTGAGTGCCGTGCCCCTCGACCTCCAGATCGAGACCCTGCTCAAGAAAGTGGCCGCAGGAGGCGGACCGGCCCCCGAGACCCTGACGGTGGCGGAGAACCGCGCGTTCGGGCGCGCCTTCGGCGCCCTGGCCGGCGATCCCGTACCGGTCGCCGACGTCCGGGACACCACGGTGCCTGCCGACGGCCGCGACATACCCGTCCGCATCTACCGGCCCTTCGCCCAGCCGGGCGCCGGGCCACTGCCCGTGACGCTCTTCTTCCACGGCGGCGGATGGGTCTTCGGGGACCTGGACACTCAGGACGACATCGCCCGCACCGTGACCAGCCGCTCCGGCACAATCGTGGTCTCCGTCGACTACCGGCTGGCACCCGAGCACCGCTTCCCGGCCGCGGTCGACGACGCCTGCGCCGCGCTGGCCTGGGTTGCGGACAACGCCCCGGGCTTCGGGGGCGACGGAGAGCGCATCGCCGTGTTCGGCGAGAGCGCCGGCGGCAACCTCGCCGCGGTTCTCGCACAGGAATCCCTGCGCCGCGGGGGACCTCGCATCATGCTTCAGGTGCTCGCCTACCCGGCGGTCGACCGGTTCGACGACAGCCCCTCGATGTACGAGAGCATGGCGGGCCCGGTCCTCTCCCGTTCCTACCTCGAGTGGTTCTGGGGCGCCTACCTCAGCACCCCGGACCAGGGCGCCGACCCGAGGGTCTCGCCGGCACGCTCCCGGGAACTGGCCGGACTCGCTCCTGCCGTCATCGTTACCGCCGAGAACGACCCCCTGCGCGACCAGGGTGACCACTACGCCCGCAAGCTGGCCGACGCCGGCGTGCCGGTCCAGCACCTCCCGGTCGAGGGAGCCGTTCACGGCTTCCTCTCGTTCACCGGCTCGGTGCAACTCTCGCGGGACGTACTGAACCAGCTCGCGGACGCCGTGGCCACAGCCTTCAACTGACCCGGCCTGTGCGGCACCGCCGGCCGCCGATCTTCTGCCGCACGCAAGCAGGACGGCGACCGCCACTGTGCCGACCCCTGCTGTGAAGCGGCCGGTACGGGGCTGCCCGGACCGGCCGCTTCGGCTGCGGCAGCTCGTGGCCGTCCCGGCCGATGAGCCGTAAAGAGTCGAGAAGCGGGTCAAACACCTCCCGACTGTGGCCGATCAGGGCGGTGACCAGCTTGCGGACCCCGCCTTGGTCAGCCGCTTCACGGCCGCCGCGCGCGTCTCTCGCCGCCACCCGGCCGGGACGGCCCGCCATCGACCCGGGTGGACGCGGACACGCGGATCAAGCCACGCCCGCCGGCTGTCGTCAAACGATCGTCTGCGAACACCATTCAGCCGGGCGAGGAGGCCGGAGACCGGCGGAACACGGTGGGGGGCGAAAGTTCGTGGGCGCCGGTCAAGTTCCCAGCGCGGCAGGCCCGGCGGGCGGCACGCTGGTCGACATGGCGACACCGGCCGACGGCCTGGCGACGCCGGGGGACCTGGTCGGCAGTCATCGCCGAAGGCCGACCGCCCCGACGTGCTGACCGGCAGCAATTGACCGGGGGCGAGTTCTGCTCCCCGTTTCGGCTTCGGCTGTGTCTCGGCTGACCCTGTGCGTACCTGCCCGGCCGGGCCGCCCCGGGCCGCGGGGTCCCTGAGTGCCCTCCGCTCAGACGGCGTTGAACGCCTCGGCGACGGTCAGTGTGTCCTCGTACAGGTGCATGCGAACGATTCGGCCGTCCTCGACCGCCAGGTGCATGGCCGCCGGTGTGGTGAACTCCTTGCCGCTGGCCACGGCGGTGTGCGTGAAGACTGCCAGCAGCACCACGTCACCACCGTCGACGATGAAGCGCTCCAGCACGACCTCGCTCCGGCCGTGCGCGAAGTGCGGCCACATGGTGGTGAAGTAGAGGGCGACCTCCTCCCGGCGGGTACGGCGCCCGGTCCAGGGCAGCGCGTCGCTGCCGGGGACGTGCCAGTCGATCTCCTCGGAGAACAGTTCCTGGATGCCGTCGGGGTCCTGCCTGCCGAGGCGCTCCAGGAACTTCTCGGCCACGGTCCGCGAGGTCTGAGCATCTGGTGCCATCGTCCTTGTCCTTTGTCTCTTCGTCTCTTGAGGGTCTCGGTCGGGCCTCAGCCCTGGAGCAGGAAGTGCTTGCCGCTCAGCGGCCCGCCGAGCTGCATGAGCGCCCCGCCTTCGCGCAGCGCGCCAAGGCCGACCGGCGCGAACTCGAATTCGGATTCGGTCAGCAGTCGTGTGAAGGGGGTCTTGGTGCTCTCGTCGTCACCGGCGAGGAAGACGACCTGGTTGCCGTCCCGGTGCCGGGGAACGGGAGCCGTACAGGTGGCGAACATGGTGGTGAGGCCTTGATCGGCGTGGCGCCGGGCGGTTGCTGGGCGACCCACTCGCTGCCGGTCGGCGGCGAGACGTCGGCGAAGCCGCGGTAGGGGTCGGACCGGGCGAACTGGTCGGTCATGTCGACCACCACTCGGTCCGTCCAGTGTCCGAGCCGCCGCCCGACCGCGGGGACCGCGCCGAACGGGACGGCGAGCAGAACCAGGTCGGCCGCCGCCGCTTCTTCGAACGTGGCCGCCGAGGCGCCGGGCCCGATGGCGGCGACTGCCGCATCGCCCGCCCGGTGGTGGACCACGCTCTTCATGACGCACTCCTTGTCGTGGTGTCGAAGCCGTTGCCCTGGCGAGACGGTCGCAAGTACGCGGCTCGGAGGCCCTGGAGCGTCGATGCGTGCCGCCTCGCCGATTCGCCGCCTAGAGCTGTGTGACGCCGCCGTCGACGAGCAGTTCAGCGCCGGTGGTGAAGCTGCTTTGGTCGCCGGCCAGGTAGAGGGCGGCAGCGGCGATCTCGTCGGGACGGCCGAAGCGGCCGAGCGGGGTCGGCGGGGCGGGCTCGGCCGCGGTGGGCCGATCGTCGCGCGGAAAAGCGGCGATGAGCTCGGCCAGACCAGGGGTCTCGACAGGGCCGGGGGTAAGAGCGTTGACGCGGATTCCGCGGCCGGCCAGCTCAGCGGCCCAGGTGCGTGCGAGGCTGCGGACCGCGGCCTTGGAGGCGGCGTAGACGCCCAGGCCCGGGGTGGCCAGCAGGGCCGAGTTGGAAGAGATCAGCGTCACCGAGGCGCCGGCCGTCAGCAGCGGCAGCGCCTTCTGAACAGTGAAGACCGTGCCCTTGAAATTGATCGAGACAGTGCGGTCGTACTCTTCCTCGGTGATCGTGCCGAGCGGGCTGTATTCCCCGACCCCGGCGTTGGCCACCACCATGTCCAGGCGGCCGCTGCGGTTCGTGATCTCGGCGAAGACCCGGTCGAGGTCGCCGAGATCGGAGGCATCGGCCTGGATGGCGATGCCTAGGGCTCCGACCTGTGCGGCGGCGGCGTCGAGCTCGGTCTTGCGGCGCCCGGTCAGGTAGACGGTGGCGCCCTCGGCGGCGAAACGGCGGGCGATCGCCAGGCCGATGCCGCTGGAGGCGCCGGTGACGAGGGCGGTCTTGTCGTCCAGCTGTCCCATGAGATTCTCCGATTCCTTGGTGTAACTATTTTTGTTACATCGATGGCCGTGGAATGCGACCCCCCTCGATCAGGGGGAGTCGGCGGTTCGAGGTCAGGCGGCTTTCAAGACGTCCCGCAGCACGTCCTCCAGCGTGGTCTTGGCCAGCTCCCTGCGCAGGGCGGCCTCCACGTCGTCGTACACGGCGGTCATCGCCGGCCCGATGCCGTGGCCCACGACGCACTCGGGGTTCGGTGTCGCGCGATGCAGGGCGAAGACCGGTCCCGGTTCGATCGCCTGGTAGACGTCGAGCAGGGTGATCGCCGCCAGGTCCCGCGCGAGCATCCAGCCCGCCCCCGCCCCCCGCCGTGAATCGGCCAGGCCGGCCTTGCGCAGCTCGCCCAGCAGGCGGCGGATCACCACGGGGTTGGTGTTGACGCTCGTCGCGATCTGCTCGGAGGTGGCGACCTCATGGCCGCGCCGCTGATACAGCCCGATCCATGTCAGGGTGTGCGCCGCGATGGTCAGTCTGCTGTTGGCACTCACGTCGGACTCCACCTCCCTCACCCCTCGGCTTTAGTCGTAACTGTAGATGTTACAACCCTGTGCGGCAAGTCTTGCGGAGCCGGCTGGACCGGCCTCGTCAAGGAGCACGCCACCCGCGAGCACACCATCGCCGAGTTCTTCTCCGCCAAGCCGGGCCACCGTCCGTCGACTCCTGGAACGCACCCACGGCCGGCACCGTACAGAAGCCGAACGGCAGCAGGGCCCCGCCAGCCTGCCGGCGGGTCCGGTGTCCCCTGGTCTCCGAGCCAGCAGGACTCCAGGGCCGACTCTCCTGGTCATGCCAGGTCCGCCGGGCGGTTCTTCGAGACGGCCTCGCTCCGCATCACCGCCTCGGCGATCTTCCGGCCCTCGCCTTGTCGTACGACAGGCCCGTTCGCTGCCGTACGGCGGTCCGCTGCCGCTCCGCCGTACGGTTCGCGGCTCCCGGCATGGTGCCCTCCGGCAGGTCCGACGCCCGGTGGGCGAAGTCGACGACCGTGTCGGGGGGCCCGTCCAGCTTCGGGAAGCACCCCATTCGCTGGTACGGCTTCAGCATCAGCAGCTGGGCCAGCAGATGCTCATCGCCGTCGGTACGGGTGGTAGCCCGCTCAACCTCGTCACGGCTCGGCGCGAAGAACAGATGCAGCTCATGCGCGGTGATCAGCCACTTGAACCGCGGACACGCGGTCCTCTCGATCGAGGTCACCCCCACCCCGCCCCGGACGGCATCCAACGTCACCACCAACGACGCTGAGCCGAACGGGTGACGGGCGGACCCGCTCAGGCGTTCAAGATCATCCCGCGGCGGGTTTCTGGCGTATCTGGGTCATGCCCCGGCTGGTCCTCACGCTCCCCGCCGCGGGCCGGGCTCGGCGGCACGGCCGGAGCCGGTCGCTTTGGAGCGGGGGTCAGGAGCCGCTGTGAAGGCCGGTGCAGAGGAAGTGGTGGGCCTGGTCGACGGCTGCCGGCGGGTTCTTCGCGGCCGCGTCGGCGAACGCCTGGGCGTCCTTTTCCGGCACCGGGGCGGTGGTGGCTGCGGACGGTGCAGTGGGTGAGGCCGACGCGTGGGCGGTGATGGCCACCCCGGCGATGAGGGCGGCTGCTGCGGCGACGGCGATCCTGCGGTTGATTCGGACACGTGCGGTGCGCAGGGGGGAACTCCTGGTGCGTGGCGCACGGTGCGCGCCACGCGGGTACTGAGGCGGGACCCGGGCGGTCCGGCCGGTCTGCTGTTGAGCTGGAGGAGGGTTCGGCCTGGCCGGCCCGGTGGACGGGGATCGAAGCGAAGGGGTCTGCTGCGGCCGCGGGTAACCGGGGGACTGGCCACCAGGCTCTTGCCGGTTTCATGGTGTCAGCGTTCGTCACCGGGAGTTCAGGTGCGTGTCGTAGTGTTGGCGGTCGCCACGCGGATGCTGACCGGGAAGGCGCGGGTCGTGATGGCTTCCACGTTGTTCGATGTGCTGGGGGACGAGTGGTTCTGCGTGACCGCGGTCCGGGGGCTGGGGGAGGCGGACGTAGTGGCCCGGCTGGGTGCTGCCGGCTCGGATCCGCTGCCCCGGTATCCCATCGACGGTGTGGCTGAGCACTTCAGCCTGGACAGCTGGGCGGTGCGGGTCCACTGCCCGGAGGGGCCGGGTTGGGCGTATGTGTTCGATGCGCTCCCGCAGATGGGTGTCCCGTTCAGGAAGCCGGTGCTCAAGGAGCTGTCCAGGAGCACGGAAGCGGTGTCCGTGTGGAAGTTCCTCGGCGGCACCACTCGCGTGGCGCACGCCCGCGACGGGGAGATTCTCGCCCTGTTCGACTCGTGGAGGTTCGACCCGGCTTCTGGGAAGGAGCCGGACCGGCTCAACCGAGCCCTGGAACGGGTCGGCTTCTTCCTGGACGAGCCGGATGACGACTTCTCCGACCCGGCTGCCGCTCTGGAGGCGGTGGAGAGCGAGTTCGGCCTGGCGGTGAACCCGCAGGAGGTGGCGGGGCCGCTGCCGACGGTCGTCGTTCCCTTACGGGCCGACTGACCGGACTGCAGCGGCCGCCGGTCAGAAAGTCACCCTCAGCCGGAAGCCGTCATTGTCAGCCAGACGCGCGCTCTGGACGAAGTTTCCGTAGGCACCGCCCAGGTCGGAGTCGAGGCTTCCGGGGATGTGGCCGCGCACGCACTTCTCCTCCCCGGTGAACGGGCCGAGGGGGGTGATCGTGGGCCGGCCGGCGGCGTTGTCACCTGTGTCATCCGCGCGGACAGCGGTCACCTGGGCGCAGTCCTTCTTCGTCTGGTCATGTGCTCCGACCAAGGTGTACGTGATCACGACAAAGGCCGTGAGGGCCACCCGGCGCCAAGAACAAGCACTGGGCACCCCGCTACGACGTCGGCAAGACCGTCAAACGCCCCGAGACCCTCAAAGCCATCGGCAAGCCCGGTAGACCCCGGTAGACAAAGAACAAGCTCAGGACGTGCCGCGGCTGTGGTACAGGGCCGTGGGCGCACCGGCGGACTGGCTGCCCTCATCACCGAGGCTGATGGTGTCGGCAGCGGTCAGCTGGACCACGTACAGGTGGCCGCTCTCGCACTGCAGCGAGGTGTCCGAGCGGTTGGTCGCGTGGCTGGTGGCCGCGACGAACGTGGCTGTCGTGCCGCGCACCGACCGTAGTTCCAGGGCTTCCGTGCAGCCGACCTCGCGGCCGGTGCCAGTTTCCTTGATGTTGCTGACCTGTTTGCCGGCCAGTTCGCCCACCGCGGCGGTGTGCAGGGTGAGGGTCACGGTGAACGACTCGGTGCGCGGGTGCTGTCGGCCGTCCGCGTCAGGGTTGCCCGGCCCCGTGCCGGTCCAGACGCCCGCCCATGCGGCGGAGAGGGCGGGCGTGGAGGACGACGGGGTCGGGGAGGCCGTGGAGCCTCCGCCGGCCGCCTCCTTGCCGAACGGGTTCCACAGCAGGACGCCGGTCACCAGGGCGGCCACCGCGAGAACGGAACCGGCGGCGGTCCAGCGGACGCGGCGGCGTGCGGCCCCCTCCCCGTGGGGGGTGCAGGCGCCGTGCGGCCCGAACCCGGCCGGCCCGGCGGTGCCGGGGGCGAACGGGCCGGGGGTGTCTGTGGCCGACTGGCCATACGGGGCCGGGGCGCCGGGCGGCGGCGCGTACGGCGTGGCGGGGGTCGGGTATTCGAGGGACGGGGCCAGGGACACCGCCCCGGCGGCCGTCGGCACGGGCGGTCTCCCGCCGGCGGGCGTCACCGTGTCCGACGGCGCCTGCCCCTGGCCGTGCTGCGGTACCGCGCACCGGTGTGCGACCTCCTCCTCGCGGGCCGCGAGGTCGGCGCCGAGTCCGGGCGGGAGCGCGCTCTTCCACGCGTCGGCCACCGGAGCGGGCCCGCCCTCGTGAGCGGCCGTCCGCGGGTCGTCCGCGACCCGCCCCCGGCGCAGCCGGGCCGCCAACTCGACGCTGTCCGGCCGGTCCTTGGGCCGCTTCGCCAGGCAGTCGCGGATCAGCGGGGCCAGTTCGGCCGGCACGCCGTCCAGGCGGGGCGGCTCGTGGACGATGCGGTAGAGCAGGGAGGCGGCCGAGGGCTGCTCACCGGGATACTCGAAGGGACCGGTGCCGGTCGCGGCGAACACCAGGACCGCGCCCAGGGAGAAGATGTCGCCCGCCTCGGTGACGGTTCCCCCGGCGGCCTGTTCGGGAGCGAGGTAGCCGGGCGAGCCGATGACACCGCCGGTGCTGGTGTGGTGGGAGTCATCGGCGGCTCGGGCGATGCCGAAGTCGATGAGCATGGGCCGGTCGCGGCCGAGCAGGACGTTGGACGGTTTGACGTCCCGGTGGGTGAGCCCGCAGGCGTGCACGGCGGCCAGCGCCGCGGCGAGTTCGGCGGCCAGGGCGCGCAGGGCGGCGGGCGGCAGCGGCCCGTGCCCGGCGACCCAGTCGGAGAGGGCAGGCGCGGCGACGTACTCGATGGCCAGCCACAGCGGGCGGTGGCCGGGCGGACTGAAGTCCACCACCGAAACGGTCCACGGGGAGCGGACGCGGTCGCTGGTGCGGATCTCCCGGGCGAAGCGCCGCTCGAAGTCCGGGGCGGCGGTGAGGCCGGGCCGGACCGTCTTCAGCGCCAGAGGGCGGCCGGTCGGCGTGCGCGACAGGTAGACCTGCCCCATACCGCCCGCGCCGAGCCGCGCCAGCAGCGGATAGCCGCCGATCGTGGCCGGGTCCGTGCTCTCCAACGACTGCACGTACGCCTCCCCTTGGTCACCTCACCCCGTGACGGAAGCAGGATAGTGGGCGGCCCCGGCCGGGGTACGTGCGCGGACTACGCCCTCATCAACGGCACCTGGGCGGCCCCACCGTCGACGAACGCGGCGACCCCACCCAGGGCGTCGGCCGCACCGTCACCGGCTCCGGAGCGACCATGATGCGCTCCCTGTACGTCCACCTGCCCAAAGACGGCCCCCCGACGGACTGGACGAGATCCTCCCCGAGGACGGCTCCATCAACTGCCTCACCGACCGGGAGACCGCCGCCCTGGAAGCACAGGGCCTGTGGCACGACTGGACCGTGCCACCGCCCTCCGGCAAGGACGACGACAGCCATGGCGCCGACAGCGGCCAGTTCGACGACGTCGCCACGTTCGCCCCGCCGCCCCTCCCACCCAGAAGCAGCCCAAGATCACGGTCAAGGACAAAGTCCTGGCCGCGGTCACCGGCCAGATGACGGCCAAGGAAATCCGCAGCAAGGTCGACGCCGCCGCCGGCACCGTCCGCAACGCCCTGTCCGACCTCGTCGCCGAAGGACGCCTGCACCAGGTCGACCACGGCATCTGCGCACCCGCCCCGGCTCCCGCCGGCCCGCAGGACGACTGACCAACCTCCGTCCTACTGCGCTGTGGCCCCGGCACCCGCCCGGGGCCACAGCCGTACCCGCACGGCCCACACCCTCCCGCCCCACCCCATGGAAGGAATCACCCTGTGATCGTCTCCGTCTCCGCCGTCCTGCTCCTGGCCGTCGTCGTGGCCGTCCTGCTGCGCCGGCGCACCGTCGGCACCGGCTCCGCCCTCGCCCGCGGTGCGCTCGGCTTCTGCCTCGCCTCCACCGGCATCGCCCCCGCCACCACGGAGTTCCTGGCCGCCGTGGCCGGCCTCGTGTCGCTGGGCTGACGGGAGCACCACCATGGCCGCCTCACTGCCCACCGCACCCGCCGCCACGCCCGTCCAGACGCCCCCGGCAGCAGCACCCGCCGACGGAGGCCGCCTCAGCCTGGACGCCCGGCTGGCCGCTGTAGAGGCGGCCATGACCGTCCGGCTCGACGAAGCCGCCGTCGCCCACGAAGTACGCATCGCGCATATCCACACCGACCCCGTCGACCTCGCCGACGTCATCACGGTGCCGCTCACACCGACCCTCCAGCCACCGCAGCGGCTCCCCGCCACCCCGGTGGCCGCTCTCCTCGAGCGGGCCCGCACCCGGATGGAAGCCGACGGATGGTGCGCGGGAGCACTGACCGACGAGTCCGGCGCGGTCTGCCTGCTCGGCGCCATCCGCAAGGAAGCCGGCGGCGACCGCGGCCTGGAAGCCGACGCCGCGGCCGTCGTCCTGGACGCCATCCGCCGCCGCTTCGGCGACCACGTCGAATCCGTGCCCGCCTTCAACGACGCCCACGGCACCGGCCGGATCCCGCTGCGCATGCTCGACCAAGCTGCCGGCCTCGCCGACGCCCGCGGTCTGTAAAACCCCGCTCCGGCTACGACAGTCAATCAGCCGGCGTCCAGGGCGGAGGCGGGCTCGTGCTCTCCCCACCGCAGGGCCAGCACTCGAACTCGTCCGGCGTCTGGTGCGTGCGATCGCAAGGCGGAGGGTCGCCCCGATACTGGTTGTATCGGGGTGATCCCGACAACGCGGCTGGGGGTCCCCCTCGGGGGGAGTGCGTGCCAGGCGTCGCCGGGCTGGGGGCACCCCCTCTGGGGGAGGGACTTTCGAAACACGCCCTAGCCCCTCGCCCTGTCCCGTCACACGTGGACGAGGACCGGACAAGCTGCCCGGCCACCCTGGTCAAGCGCGACTGAACCGGCTGCATCAGCAGCCGACGAATCGGCGGCCAAGAACTCGATTTCTCTCGCGGGTAAGCCCCGACATCATGGCCGTCGCTAAGGGCTGTCCCGCAAGTGATCTCAGATGTGCTCCTCAGCAGTCGTCGTCATAGATCCACTATCCGGTCAAGGCGAGGTTGTGGAGCCGGGCG
>NZ_JBIBWL010000021.1:69096-112985 GCF_043081325.1 Streptomyces sp. NPDC014882 | reverse complement strand
GGGGGGGGGGGGGGGCGTGGGGTGCGGCCGGGGGGGGGTGTTGGTGCCGGGCCCCCCCCCCCCCCCCGGGGGCGGCGGGGGGGCGGGGGGGGGCGCGCCCCCCCCCCCCCCCCGCCCCCCCCCCCCCGCCCCGCCCCCCCACGCCGGGCCGGCGTGCGCCGCGGGCCTCCGGAGAACCGAAGTCCGCCATTGGCATGGACCTGTCCATCACGAGTGGCTACCCTCTATCCATCCGTACGAGAGCGCTCTCAGACGCGGTTGTTCCACCCCCACCCTGTTGGAACGACGAAGGGCAACTCCCTTGCGACACCGCAGACTCAAGTACGCCGGACTCGCCGTCCTGCTCCTGGCCGGCAGCTGGACCGCCGGCTCCGCCCTGCCCGCGGCGGCGGACGACTCCCCCGCACCGGCCGCCGCGGACTCCCGGCCGGTCTCCACCGGACTGCTGGCCGCGATGCAGCGCGACCTCGGACTGACGCGGCGTCAGGCCGAGGAGCGGCTCGCGGCCGAGCGCACCGCCACCGCCGTGGAGCCGCGGGCCCGCACCGCCGCCGGAGCCTCCTACGGCGGTGCGTGGTTCGACGCGGAGGAAGGACGGCTGACCGTGGCCGTCACCTCCGACGCCTCCCCCACGACCCTGCGCGCGGTCCGCTCCACCGGCGCCGCCGTGCGCACCGTCGAGCACAGCGCGCGTGAACTCGACGCGGCCAAGGAGCGGGTGGACCGGCTGCCCGCCCCACGGGGGGTGAGCAGCTGGCACGTCGACCCCGAGGCCAACGCGCTGGTGGTCGAGGTGGTCCGGGACAGGGCCGCCGACAACGATGTCCGCCGGTTCGTCTCCCGGGCCCGCGCGGCCGGTCCCGTCAGTGTCGAGACGGTCGCCGCCGCGCCGCGCACCTTCGCGGCGGGCACGGTCGGCGGTGACCCGTACTACACGGGCAACGTCCGCTGCTCCATAGGCTTCTCGGTGCACGGCGGGTTCGTCACCGCGGGGCACTGCGGCCGGGCGGGCGCCGGTGTCAGCGGCTGGGACGGCTCCTACGTCGGCGCCTTCCAGGGCTCGTCGTTCCCGGACAACGACTACGCCTGGGTGAACGTCGGCAGCGGCTGGTGGACCGTACCGGTCGTGCTCGGCTGGGGAACCATCCCCGACCAGCTGGTGCGCGGTTCGGCCGAGGCGCCGGTCGGCAGCTCGATCTGCCGGTCGGGCTCGACGACGCACTGGCACTGCGGCAGGGTGCTGGCCAAGAACGAGACGGTGAACTACAGCCAGGGCGCGGTGCACCAGATGACGAAGACCAGCGTGTGCGCGGAACCCGGCGACTCGGGCGGCTCGTTCCTCAGCGGTGACCAGGCGCAGGGCGTCACCTCGGGCGGCTGGGGCAACTGCGGCAGCGGCGGGGAGACCTGGTTCCAGCCGGTCAACGAGATCCTCAACCGCTACGGGCTGACCCTGCACACGGCCTGATCCGCGGCGGACCCGGGGGCTCCGGAAGCTCCGGCCGGCGGGCCGGTCACGCCCCCGGGTCCGTCCGCCGGCGCACGGGACCCGTGCGCCGGCGCCCCCGGGCCCGTACGCCGGCACCACGGGCCCGTGCACAGGCGCCCCCGGCCCCGCCCCCGTGGCCGCGCGCGGGAGTCAGCCCTCCAGCGCCAGCCGCATGAGCGTGAGGTCGAACCACCGGCCGAACTTCAGTCCCGCCTCGCGCACCGTGCCCACCTCCGTGAACCCGAACCGCCGGTGCAGCCGGATCGACGTGGCGTTGCCCGACTCGATCCCGGCGATCATGCTGTGGTGCCCGGCCGCGCGCGCCGCCTCGACGAGGGCGCCCAGCAGCGCGCCGCCGATCCCCAGCCCCTGGCTGCCCTCGCGGACGTAGACGGAGTTCTCCACGGTGTGGCGGTAGCCGTCGAGGTCGCGCCAGGGGCCGTAGACCGCGAACCCGACGACCTCGCCGCCGGACTCCGCGACGAGCGCCGAGCCCCGCGCGAGGTGCGCGGCGAGCCAGACCGCGGCGTCGGCCGGCGACTGCCGGGTGTCGGTCCACAGGGCCGTCGAGGTGGCGACGGCGTGGTTGCGGATGACGCGGATGGCCTCGCCGTCGGCCGCGGTCGCCGGACGGACCCGCACCACCTCACGCTTCTCATATATTGTCACCATGTCCAACATAGTAGATCCCCTGGTGGGGCGGATCGCCGTCCGCGTCCGCGCCGAGCGCGAGCGGCGCGGCTGGACCCTCAACGAGCTGGCCGAGGCCTCCGGGGTCTCCCGCGCCATGATCCACCGGATCGAACGGGGCGAGAGCAGCCCCACGGCCGTCGTGCTCGGCAAGCTGTCCGCCGCCTTCCGGCTCAGCGTCTCCTCGCTGCTGGCGCTCGCCGAGGGCGAGGCGCCCGGGCCCGACGGCACGGCCGGGGTGCGGCGGTCGGGGGACGCGACCGAGTGGCGGGATCCGGACACCGGCTACCGGCGCCGTCAGATCACCGGACCGCGCTTCCCCGCGGAGACGGCGGAGATCCGGCTGCCCGCCGGGGCGGCGGTGTCGTACCCGGCGGCGTCCTTCGCGTTCGCCCGGCAGGTGGTGTGGGTGCTGGACGGACGGCTGACCTTCCACGAGGGGACCACCGTCCACGACCTCGGCCCCGGCGACACCGTGGAACTCGGCGAGCCCGCGCCCTGCACCTTCGCCAACGAGGGCGCCGCCGAGTGCCGGTACGTCGTCATCCGCGCCCAGGCCGAGCGGCCGTGAGCGGCCCGGGCCTCCCCCGGTACGGCACCCTGCTGCTCGCGGGCACCGCGGCGACGGCGATCGCCGACAACCACGTCCTCCAGCCCTCCCTCACCGACGTGGCCGCCGACCTCGGCCTGTCCCCCGCCACGGCGGGGCTGGTCCCGACGGCCACTCTCGTCGGCTGCACGGCGGGGTTCGCGCTGCTGCTGCCGCTCACCGACCGGGTCGCCCCGCACCGGCTGGTCGGCGTCCAGCTGTGCGCCCTGGCCGCGGGGCTCGTGCTGGCCGCCGTCGCGCCGAACGCGCCGGTCCTGCTGACCGCCTGTCTGCTCGTCGGCGCGACGGCCGGGGTCGCGGCGCAGGCCGGCGCCATCGCGGGCCGGTACGCCGCACCCGGCCGGCGCGGCCGGGCCATGGCCACGGTCGCCACCGGTCTGTCCGCCGGCATCCTGCTGGGCCGCTGGGCCGGCGGGAGCCTGGCCGACCTGCTCGGCTGGCGCCGCATGCTGCTCGTCTTCGCCGGCCTCGCCCTCCTCGGCGCGCTGGCCACCTCGCGGTTCCTGCCCCGCGAGCGCCCGCGGCCCGGGGAGGGTTATCCCGCCGCGCTCGCGGCCATGGCGCCCCTGCTGCTCCGGCACCGCCCGCTGCGCCGCGCCGTGGCCCTGGGCGGCCTGTGGTACTTCGCCTTCAACGTCGTCTGGGTGGCCCTCTCCCTGACGCTGGCGCGTCCGCCGTACTCCCTCGACGCCACCGCCATCGGCCTGTACAGCCTGGCCGGCCTCCTGGGGTTCGTGGCGCTGCCGTTCACCGGCCGCCTGGTCGACCGGTACACGCCGGGCCGCGTCACCGTGGGGGCCGTGACGGTCGCCGCGCTCGGCACGGCGGTCCTGGCCGCGGGTTTCCCGCACCCGCTGGCGACCGTGACGGGGCTGGCCCTGTTCGACGCGGGCTGTTTCGCCGCGCAGGCCGCCAACCAGAGCGTCGTCGTCGCCGTCGATCCCGACCGCGCCGGCAGCCTCACCGGCGTCTACCTCGTGCTCTACTTCGCCGTCGGCGCGCTGGGCGCGGCCCTCACCGGCCCCCTCCTCGACGCGGTCGGCTGGCGGGGCACGATCCTCACCGCCCTGAGCGCCCTCCTCGCCGCCGCCGGACTCGCCGCCGCCGGACTCGCCGCCGCGCGCCGGGGAGCAGCCCGGCCGGGCGGGGGCACCGGAGAGGACCGGCACCGGCAGGCCGCCCTCCGGCGCCCCTGACCCCGGGGGGACGCGGCCCCGGGGGGCGGCCTGCCGGCGCACGCCCGCCCGGTTCCCGCCGCGCGTTCCGGCGGGGACCGACGGGTTCCGGCGGGTTCCGGCGGCCGTCCCGGTCTCCACGGTGCGCGGCCGGCCCGCGCACCGGCGGGCCGGCGGAACGGTGAGCGTCCTGCTCACCCGGACGGCGATGTCCGGGCCGAGCCCGCCCGTCCTGATGCGTGACCTCTGGCGGCCAGCCGCCACGGTCCGCCGTCCGCCCTCCCCCGTCCGCCGTCCGCCGTCCGCCGCGCACGCTCCGGCGTACGCCGCCTGCCGTCCGCGGGCCGGGTGCGACCGTCCCCGGCCGGCCTGCAACCGCTCTGGCCGAAAACGTGTCTTCGTCGGCGTGGCCCGATGTGCCGGGGCGCGGTGACACGGGCGTAGCACGGGCTGGGGGACGGCGATGAACACATGGGCTGTACCGGGGTACTCCGAGTCGCTCGAACTCGGGTCCGGGGCGAGCGGGCGGGTGGTGCTGGCCGTCCACGAGCCGACGGGGGTGCCGGTCGCGGTGAAGTACCTCAGCGAGTCGCTGCGGACGCGGCCGGGCTTCGTGCACGGGTTCCGCGCGGAGGCGCAGCTGCTCGCCGGGCTGAGCAGCCCGCACGTGGCGGGTCTCTACGAGTACGTCGAGGCCACGGACGGCGCCGCCATCGTGATGGAGCTGGTGGACGGCGTCTCGCTGCGGGCCGCGCTGACGCGGCAGGGCCCGCTGTCGCCCGAGGCCGCGCTGGCCGTCCTCAAGGGCTCCCTGCTCGGTCTCGCCGACGCGCACCGGGTCGGTGTGGTCCACCGGGACTACAAACCGGAGAACGTCCTGGTCTCGCCCGAGGGCGTGTCCAAACTGGTCGACTTCGGCATCGCCGTGGACGCCGGTGTGCGGGCCGGTGCCGCGGGGACGCCCGCCTACATGGCCCCGGAGCAGTGGACCGGCGCCCCGGCCTCGCCCGCCGGTGACGTGTACGCCGCCACGGCCGTCTTCTTCGAGTGCCTCACCGGACACCGGCCCTACACGGGCGACCACCTGGCCGAACTGGCGCTGCAGCACGTCGAGGGCGCGATCCCGGTCGCGGAGGTGCCCGAGGCGGTGCGGTCGCTGGTCGGCCGGGGGCTGGCCAAGTCGCCGGAGCACCGGCCCCGCGACGCGGCGGCGTTCGTCGCGGAGCTGGAGGGCGTCGCCGCGGCGGCGTACGGGGGCGACTGGGAGGAGCGGGGGCGGGGCCGGCTGGCCGCGCTGGTCGCGCTGTTCCTGTTCCCCCGTCCGTCCGGCCGGGAGATGCCGACGACCGCCACCGACACGGCCCGTACGGTGTTCGGCCGGGGCGCGGGCGGCAGGCTGCGGCCGTGGCGGCCCACCTGGCCGGGGCTCGCGGTGTCCGTGGCCGTCGTGCTCGTGGCGGTCCTGGCGGCGCGCGGCACCGGCGCGGACACCGTCGCCGACTCCCGCCAGGCGGCGCAGGACCTGGCCACCACGAGCGCCGCACCCGTCGCGCCCGCCTCGCCCACGGGCACGGTCCCGCCGGGCGCCGCGTCGCCGACGGCCGCGGCGACGCCTTCCGACGCGCCGTCCGCCACCGCCTCGTCCGCCACCGCCTCGTCCGGCAGCCCGGCTGCACCGTCCCCGCCCCCGTCGCCCTCCGCGTCGCAGGCCGTCCCCAGCGCGGGACCGGCCACGGCGGAGCCCACGGTGACGGCCCCTGCGAGCGCGACGACCGGCGCCTCCGTCCCCCCGGGCCCGCCCGCGGTCGAGGGCGTCACCGTGACCGGCTTCCGGCAGACCGGGCCCGGCACGGCCACGGCGACGGTCACCGTCACCACGGACGGCACCGGTCCGTTCTCCGTCACCGTCGGCTGGTTCACCGGCGACGTCGGCGGCCGGCCGGGGACCGCCGACGGGGCACCGGCGACGCAGCGGCGCAGTGGTGCCACGCGGTACTCCTTCACCGTCGACCACGCCTTCGAGGGCACCGGCTGCTACTGGACGGTCCGGGTCGGCACCGGCCCCGCCGCCGCCGG
Organism: Streptomyces sp. NPDC014882; assembly: GCF_043081325.1. Taxonomy (NCBI): domain Bacteria; kingdom Bacillati; phylum Actinomycetota; class Actinomycetes; order Kitasatosporales; family Streptomycetaceae; genus Streptomyces; species Streptomyces sp. NPDC014882. Next base: position 106,945 of record NZ_JBIBWL010000021.1, on the reverse strand, counting down.
TGGCGACGCCTCCCAGCAGCTCCTGACCAGGCGGTGTGAACTCCGATGACCACCCCCGACGACGCGGCGCCCGCGCCCGGCTCCCTCCCCCCGGCGAACCCCGCGGCCGGGGACGACGACTACAGCGCGACCGTGCTGGCCAGCCACTGGGTCCAGCTGCCCGAACCCGAACCCGGATCCGGCTCCCGCCCCGCTTCCGTCCCCGCCCCCACCCCGTCGGCCCCCACGGTGGCCGCTCCCGGCGACGGGACCGTGCTGCGCTTCGGTCCCGGCGTGACGACGGCGGCCCTGACCCGGCACCCGCGTGCGACGCCGCCCGCGCCCGTGCCTCCCCCGCCGCCGCGCCGCCGGCTGCGGCGCCACGCACTGCCCGCCCTGGTACTGGCCGCCGCCGTGCTGTTCCTGTTCTGGCGCGAGCACACCGCGCCCGCGGTGGGCGTGCGCGAGGTGTCGGTGGGGGTCGCGCGGGAGCTCCAGGGCTGTGACACGACCGCCGTCGTGGTCGGGGTCGTCCGCACCGACGGCCGGCCCGGCACGCTCTCCTACCGGTGGGTGCGCGGCGACGGCACCTCCTCCGCCGTACGGCACGCCGCGGTCGCGCGGGGACAGCATCAGGTGCGGCTCCAGCTGCTGTGGACCTTCGAGGGTCCCGGCCGGCACGCGGCGGTGGCCGAGCTGCGGGTGCTGTCGCCCGAGCGGCGGTCGGCCGAGGTCCGGTTCGTGTACGACTGCCCCTGATCACCGTCCGCCACGGGTGCCGTCGGTGTGCCGCCCCGTGCGCCCCGACGGGGGGCGTCGACCGCTCGCCGGGGCGGGCGCACCCGGGTGGTCCGGCCCGGTCGTGCGACGGCCGGCGTTCGGGCTTGTGATGTCCCGGGCCGTCCGGACCACGGTGAGGAGGCGATCCGGGACGTCGGGCCCGGTGTCGGTGTGCGGGGCCCCCGTTCCACCCAAGTGACGGTGCGTGGCCGCCCGTCGCCGCCGGCCGCACCCGGCCTGGGGTGCGGGAGCCGGCCTCCCGGGGGCGGAGCGCGGGCGGGATCCGTGTCGCCGCCCCGGGGCCGGGTACGCGGGCGACCCGGGGAACCCGCCGCGCCCTCAAGACGACGGGGGAAGCGCCCGGGAGCGTTCGGGCCGTGCGGCCGGGGAGGGTGCGCTCCCGCTCGGTCGACGGGAGCGGTAGAAAGGAACGGACGCCACGGGCCCGCGCTTCCCGGTGGGCCGAGAGGAGGCCACGGCAGCCATGAGGACGATCGGAACAGGGGGCACGAGTCCGCGCGAGCGGCTGGGACAGGGCCTCTTCGCGCGCGTCGCCGGGCCCGACGGGGTGCGCAACCGCGCCCGCATCCACGGCACGCCGGGCCCGCGCTGGTTCGGACCGGAGCGTCCCGTCCGCCGGGTGCACGGCGACGCCTCGATGTTCGTCGGCGGGCTGTCCGCCCTGCTGCTCCAGTCCCTGCACCCGCTCGCCATGGCCGCCGTGGCCGCGCACTCGGGTTTCCGGGGCGACCCGTGGGGCCGGCTCCAGCGCACCAGCACCTTCCTCGCCACGACGACGTACGGCACCGCCGACGCGGCCGCGGAGGCCTGCGAGCAGGTCCGTGCCGTCCACGAACGCGTCCGCGGGGTCACCGCGAGCGGGGAGCCGTACCGCGCCTCGGACCCGCACCTGCTGGCCTGGGTGCACGTCGCCGAGGTCGACAGCTTCCTCCGCGCGCACCAGCGCTACGGTCTGCGGCCCCTGTCGGACGCGGAGTGCGACGGATACGTCGAGGACACGGCGCGGATCGCCGTCGCCCTCGGCATCCCCGATCCGCCGCGCAGCAGGGAGGCGCTCACGGCGCGGCTGTCCGCGTACCGCCCGGAGCTGCGCGCCACCCCCGAGGCCCGGGACACCGCCCGCTTCCTCCTGCTGAACCCGCCGGTTCCCCTGGTCGCCCGCCTGCCCTACGGCGTGCTGGCCGCCAACGCCGTGTCGCTGCTCCCCGAGTGGGCCGCCGCCGAGCTGCGCCTGCCCCGGTTCGCCGTGGTCGACCACCTGTGCGTACGGCCGCTGGGCGCCGCGATGACGGCGGCGATCCGCTGGGCGATGGCGCCGGCCCGGCGTGCGGTGGTCGCGCCGCCGGTCTGACGGGGGTGGTGCCGGGCGTGCCGCCTCACGCCGCCCGGATGCGGTCCCGGGACCGGTTCGGGACCGGGACCGGGACCGGGCGGCGGGGGGCCGAGGGGATGCGGCGGGTGGTGGTCTGGGCGGCGCGCTGCGGCCGGACCCGGTAGGTGGTCTTCGTGGGGTCGGTGAGGGGGTCGCCGAGGATGATGCGGCCGGCGGCCTGCAGTTCGTCGCACTCGGCGGTGGGGAGGGCGACGTAGCAGCCGCCTCTGCCGGTCGCGGAGTCCAGCGGGCGCCAATAGCTGTACCTGCGGCGGCCGTTGGCGTGCACGGTGACGAAGACCGGCGTGCGGGCGTCCGAGACGATGCGCAGGATGTCGGCCGTGGCCGGGGTGCGAGGCGTGTCGGCGGACTGCGGCCGTATCGCGGTGAGCGGCATCAGCGGTGACCTCTTTCAGACAGGGACTCGAGACCGCCTACCCCGTCTTGCCAGGAGTTGATCTCGCTTTCGCGCATTCTTCAACATACCGCTGACAACGCGTCGGGGGGCGACGCCCCGGGCGTGGCGTCGCCCCCTTCTCAAGTCCCCCTGTTACAGGGCGCGTTCCAGGCGTTCCGCGAGGAGCTGCGTGAAGCGGGCGGGCTCCTTCGGCCGGCCGCCCTCCGCGAGCACCGCGAGGCCGTGCAGGAGTTGGGCGTCCTCGGCGAGCGCGGCCCGGTCCGCCCGGTCGCGCAGGGCCCGGTTGAGGCCCTTCACGAGCGTGTGGTCGGGGTTGAGTTCGAGGATGCGCCGGGCGCGCGGGACGTCCTGGCCCATGGCGCGGTAGAGGTTCTCCAGTGCCGGGGTCAGGTCGTCGGTGTCGGAGACCAGGCAGGCCGGGGAGACCGTGAGCCGGGAGGACAGCCGGACCTCCTTGACGTCCTCGTCGAGCTGCTCCTTCATCCAGGTGAGCAGGTCGGCGTACTCCTCGTTCTGCTTCTCGCGGTCCTCCGCGGGCTTCTCCTCGCCGCCGTCGCCGTCGAGGGCGAGCTCGCCCTTGGCCACGGACCGCAGCGGCTTGCCGTCGAACTCGGCGACCGCGTCGGTCCACACCTCGTCGACCGGGTCGGTCAGCAGCAGGACCTCGATGCCGCGGTCCCGGAAGGCCTCCATGTGCGGCGAGTTCTCGATGGCCTCGCGGGAGTCGCCGGTCATGTAGTAGACGGCGTCCTGTCCCTCCTTCATCCGCTCCGCGTACTGCTTGAGCGTCGTCGGCTCGGAGGCGTCGTGCGTGGTGGCGAACGACGAGACGGCGAGGAGGGCGTCGCGGTTGTCCGCGTCGGTGATGAGCCCCTCCTTCAGGACGGGGCCGAACTCCCGCCAGAACGTGGCGTACCGGTCGGGGGCGGTGTTCATCATGTCCTTCACCGAGGACAGGACCTTCTTGGCCAGCCGCCGGTGCATCAGCTGGATGTGGCGGTCCTGCTGGAGGATCTCGCGGGAGACGTTGAGCGAGAGGTCCTGGGCGTCGACGACGCCCTTCACGAACCGCAGGTACGGCGGGAGGAGCGCCTCGCAGTCGTCCATGATGAAGACGCGCTTGACGTAGAGCTGGATGCCGCGCTTGTAGCCCTGGGTGAACAGGTCGTGCGGGGCATGCGCGGGGATGAACAGCAGCGCCTGGTACTCGAAGGTGCCCTCCGCCTGGAGCCGGATGGTCTCCAGCGGGTCGTTCCAGTCGTGGCTGATGTGCTTGTAGAGCTCGTGGTACTCCGCTTCCTCGACCTCGTCGCGCGAGCGCGCCCAGAGGGCCTTCATCGAGTTCAGCGTCTCGGGTTCGCGGGCGGCGCCGTCGCCGTCGTCGTCGCCCGCCGGGGCCTGCGGGGCCAGCCGGATCGGCCAGGTGATGAAGTCCGAGTACCGCTTGACGATCTCCCGCAGCTTCCAGGGCGAGGTGTAGTCGTGGAGCTGGTTCTCGGGGTCGGCGGGCTTGAGGTGGAGGGTGATCGTGGTGCCCTGCGGCGCCTCGTCGACGGTCTCCAGCGTGTAGGTGCCCTCGCCGCGCGACGACCAGCGCGTACCGTGCGCCTCGCCGGCCCGCCGGGTCACCAGGGTGACCTCGTCGGCCACCATGAAGCTGGAGTAGAAGCCGACGCCGAACTGCCCGATGAGGTTCTCGGCGCCGGCCTCGTCGTCGGCCTGCCGCAGCTGTTCGAGGAACTTCGCCGTGCCGGAGTTGGCGATGGTGCCGATCAGCTCCGCCACCTCGTCGTACGACATGCCGATGCCGTTGTCCCGCACGGTCAGGGTGCGGGCCTCGCTGTCGGTCTCGATGTCGATGTGCAGATCGGACACGTCGGCGTCCGGCGCGTCGTCGCGCAGCGCCGCCAGGCGCAGCTTGTCCAACGCGTCCGAGGCGTTGGAGACGAGTTCCCGCAGGAAGACGTCCTTGTTCGAGTAGATCGAGTGGATCATCAGCTGCAGGAGCTGACGGGCCTCTACGCGGAACTCAAACGTTTCGGTCGGCATGATGGGTGACTACCTCTCCGTCCCAGGTCATCCGGAACTGACTGACGGCAGTCACTTTAGAACAGCCGGTCACCGGCCCGCCCGGCCGGTCACCGCCGGGTGCGCAGCCGGTCCAGCAGCCGGCGCGCCTGGGCCCGCCGGCGCGGGTCGGACGCCGTGCGGCGCACCTGCTCCATGGTGCGGCGGCCCTGGGGGCTCCTGCTGAACTCCTTGATGCGCTGGATGACGGTGGCCATCGTCGTCCTCCTCCGGTCGGATCGGTCGCTGTCCCCGTCCGCCTACCCGGCCGGGCGCCGATCAGGCCCGAGGGGTCCGGCCGGTGGGCGGGTCCGGGCCTCGCGGGGCGGTGCGCCGGCCGCGGGCATGGGACGGGAAGGAGGGGGCAACCGACGTGCACCCGCCGCCCGCGACCGCGCGGCGGCGGACGGCACCGCGACCGCGGTCCGCGTACCGGAGGGAGTCACCGTCATGACCTCGGCCCAAGGCCCGTACGGACAGCCCACACCCCCGTACGGGCAGTCCACGCCCTCGCCCTCGCACGGACAGCCCATGCCCTCGTACGGCACGCCGCCCGAGCGGCGCAACGGATTCGGGATCGCGGCGCTCGTGCTGGGCATCGTGGCCGTCGTGCTCTTCTGGACCGTCTTCGGCGGCATCGTCCTCGGGCTGCTCGCCGTGGTCTTCGGCGTCCTGGGGCACCGCCGCGCCCGGCGCGGCACGGCCACCAACGGCGTCATGGCCATCGTCGGCGCGGTGACGGGCGCCCTCGGTCTGATCGGCTCGTCGGTCATCCTCGCCGCGGGCGTGTCGATGCTCAACTCGGACGAGTTCAAGAACTACTCCGACTGCGTCGAGCACGCCGGCACGCAGGCCGAACGCGAGCAGTGCGCGAAGGACTTCGACCGGGACGTGAACAACTGATCCACCGCTTCCGGCGTTTCACGCCGGGCCACCGAATGCCCTGACGCCCCGTCCCGCCTGCTTCGGGGCGGGGCGTCAGGGCGTCCGGTCCGAGGCGGGCCACACGTAGGGCAGGTCGTCGGGCACGTCCGGGAAGAGGGGGCCGTAGAAGTCCGGATCCTTGCGCACGAGCGCGGACCGGTGGCTGCGGTGGAAGTCCGGGTCCCCCAGCCACGGCGGCAGTTCACCGGCGTCGGCCAGCTCCGGCTGGGTGCGGACGCCGGTGTCGCCGCAGCTGCCGGCGAAGCCGGTCATGAGGGAGACGGCGCAGGTGTCGGCGCGGCCGGCCGCGGTCCACGTTCCGCAGATCTCCAGGCCGTAGCGGACCAGCGCCTCCTCGTAGCCGGTCCACATGCGGACCGCCGGATGGTGCCGCCAGCCGTAGCCGGGGACGGTCAGACCGCGCAGCACCTGGAGGGTCTCGACGCGCTGCTTTCCCAGCCGGCGCGGGTCGAGGACCGCGGCGGACGCGGTGAAGTCGGTGTGAGGGAGGAAGGTCTGCACGGGCCGCCCCTGGCGGGAGAACGCGGAAGAACGCGGAGCGCGTGGGAGAAGCGACCGGCCGTCGGCCGCACGCCGCGGGAGCGTGCGGCCGACGGCCGGTCGGGCGGACGGGCCGTCGTGGCCGGTCGGCAGGTCAGCCGGTCAGCCGGTCAGACCGTCCTGGCCGGTCAGCCTGTCGAGCCGTCGTGGCCGGTCAGCCGATCGGACCGTCCTGGCCGGTCAGCCGGTCGAGCCGTCGTGGCCGGCGGGCCGTGGCCCGGTCGGTCAGGCGGCGGCGAACCTGTCCCACGCGCGGTGCTCGCCCAGGAGACGGGTGAGCTGTTCCAGGACGGCCGTGCCCGAGGCGCCGGCGACGACGCCCGGTGCGACGGCGGGCACCCCGGACGCGTCGAGGACGGCCTCGCCTCCCGCCCAGGCGCCGAGGGCCTTGCCGTGCCGGAAGGCCTCCGACACCAGCAGGCCGACGCGCGGGTCCACGGGTGCCGGGCCCGCGGCGGCGGGGAGCCCCTTGGCGTCACGGGCGCCGTAGGCGTCGCCGCCCACGGCGGGGGTTCCCGCCAGCAGCAGCGCGTCGAACTCGACGGACCGCGCGGTGGCGTAGGTGCGCTGCACCGTCAGGGGACCCAGGGTGCCGCCGACCGGGCCGATCACCAGGGGGACCATGCCGCCTTCGAGGACGGCGTCGCGCACGGCGCGCACCCCGTCGAGGTCGCCGTCCGGTCCCGCGACGATGCCGATGATCCGGCCGTCCGTGGGCCAGGTGCGTCCCACCTGCGACAGGGCCGGACTGGGCTCGACGTCCGCGAGCGGCACGGTCGGCTGCGGCGCCGGCAGACCGAGGCCCTTCGCCACCTCGCCGCACAGCTCCGGGTCGATGTTGGCCAGGACCTGCAACGCCCTTTCCCTGATGGCCTGTTCGTAGCACTTGGAGAGTTCGAAGGTGTAGGCGCCGATGATGTGCTCGCGCTCCACCGGGCTCATGCTGAGCCAGAACCGGCGCGGCTGGCTGAAGTGGTCCGCGAACGACTCGGGCGCCTCACGCACCTTGGTGGACGCGGGCAGCGGCACCGGTGTCTCGATGTAGGCGCCGGTGTCCGCGCCGGCGGTGAACGGGCAGCCGCCGTCGAGGGAGTTGGGCCGGTAGGGGGCGACACCCCGGTGCACGGCCGTCTGGTGCATGCCGTCGCGCAGCATGTCGTTGACCGGCGCGTGCGGCCGGTTGATGGGCAGCTGGGGGAAGTTGGGGCCGCCGAGCCGGGTGATCTGGGTGTCGAGGTAGGAGAACAGGCGCCCGGCCAGCAACGGGTCGTCGGTGACGTCGACGCCCGGTACGAGATGGCCGACGTGGAAGGCGACCTGCTCGGTCTCGGCGAAGAAGTTCGACGGGTTGCGGTTGAGGGTCAGCAGCCCGACCGGCCGCACGGGGGCCAGCTCCTCGGGGACGAGGTTGGTCGGATCCAGCAGGTCGATGCCCTCGAAGGTCTGGTCGGGGGTGTCGGGGAAGGTCTGGATGCCCAGCTCCCACTGGGGGTACGCACCCGCCTCGATGGCGTCGGCGAGGTCCCGGCGGTGGAAGTCCGGGTCGACGCCGTTGATGATCTGCGCCTCCTCCCACACCAGGGAGTGCACACCCAGCTTGGGCTTCCAGTGGAACTTCACCAGCGTCGTGCCACCGTCGGCGGCGACCAGGCGGAAGGTGTGGACGCCGAAGCCCTCCATCGTGCGGTACGAGCGCGGGATGCCCCGGTCGGACATGTTCCACAGGGTGTGGTGGGTGGCCTCGGTGTGCAGGGTGACGAAGTCCCAGAAGGTGTCGTGGGCGCTCTGGGCCTGCGGGATCTCGCGGTCCGGGTGCGGTTTTCCGGCGTGGATGACGTCCGGGAACTTGATGGCGTCCTGGATGAAGAAGACCGGCATGTTGTTCCCGACCAGGTCGAAGACGCCCTCGCTGGTGTAGAACTTCGTCGCGAAACCGCGGGTGTCCCGCACGGTGTCGGACGAGCCGCGCGACCCCAGCACCGTGGAGAACCGCACGAAGACGGGCGTCTCCTCGTCCTCCGCGAGGAAGGCGGCCTTGGTCACGGAGGCCGCCGTGCCGTAGCTCTGGAACACCCCGTGGGCCGCCGCGCCCCGGGCGTGCACCACCCGCTCCGGGATGCGCTCGTGGTCGAAGTGCATGACCTTCTCGCGCAGGTGGTGGTCCTGGAGCAGCACGGGGCCGCGGGGTCCGGCCTTGAGCGAGTGGTCGGTGTCGTGGAGGCGGGTTCCCTGGGCGTTCGTCAGGTAGCTGCCGGACTGCGCGACGCGGGCCTGGTCGGCTCCCGTGGGCTGTCCCGTCGGGGAGACGGTGTCGGGCCCGCTCTGGTCCGGCTTGGGCGGCAGGGGGTCCGTCGGCCGGGTCGGCTCGGCGACCGGAGGGGACTGGGGCCCCGGCTTCCCGGGGATCCCGTCCTCCGGCCCCGCCCCGTCGGCGCGCAGGGTGTCGACGACCTTCTCCGCCGCCCGCTTGATGGGATTGCTCTCGCTCATCGCTTCCTTCGCTTCTCACTCGTGGAGCGGATGTGTGCCGGGTCCGCGCGGCGGTCCGGCTGCCGACGGCAGCGGAGGGCTTACGACACCCGCCGCCACCTGCTCGCGGGTGGCGGCGGACCAGGGGACCACGGCGTCAAAGGCACACAGGGGCCTACGAAAAGGTGGTTCCGCGCATCAATCTGGCACGGTCGGGAGTCCGCCGCAGTGGCTCGTCCACCAGCCGGGTGAGCGGCGGCGGGACCCGGGCGGAACCGGAGCGGGTCGCGCGCCGCGGACGGACGCACCGGGCGGGCGCGGCGCTACGCCCCCTTCGGATCCGCGGGGGCCCGGTAGTCCTCGGAGCGGACACCGGCCTCCTCCATCGCCTCGCGCATCGTGCGGCCCGACGCCGGGACGGGACGGGAGGAGCCCCCGGAACCGGTGCCCCCGCCGATCACCTCGTCGGTCGTACGGGTCTTCTTCCGGTTCTCTTCCGGCACCGTCATCACGGCCGCCCCTTCCGCGCACGTCGAACAAGTCGCGGGCCGAGTACCCGATGCCCGCGAGGCACACACGCCGATACCGGCCGGCGGGGCCGGAAGCGCCCCGCCGGCCGGTCGGGAGGTGCGAGTGCGGGTGCGGGTGCGGGTGCGGGTGGGAACGGGAACGCGGGTGCGGGTGCGGGCAAAGAGGGCGGGTGCGGGTGGTGCGGTCAGACGGTCCCCGGCAGGCAGGTACGGAGACCGGTGACCCGGTTCTCGCCGAAGCCGTAGCCGGCGAAGGTGGCGACGTCGTGCGGTGCGAGGGTGCGGCAGGGGGCCCACTGGCCGTCGGCGTGGTCGACGGTCACGCTCACGGTGGTGTCGCAGTCGTTGACGACGGTGGTGTGGCGCCGGTCGGCGTAGTGGTGCACGCAGTCGGGGGCCGGCGTCCCGGGCGGATCGGCGATCGCGGCGCGGGAGACCGCCGGGCTCGTCAGCAGGACGGTGAGTGCGGCGGCGGCCGTGGCCGCGGCCCGTGCAAGGAGATGCGGCATGTCTTCTCCCCAAGAGGTGAGGGTGGACGGACGGATGACGGTGGGGCGTCCTGACGCGCCATCCTCACGACTCCTCACCTCTTGCGCAAAGGGATGAAGATGTTTTCAGACGTCGTCCAACCGTGAAGCAAAGCGACTGCTCAGCACGGGTGCGAGGTCTGCAATTCCTGCCATCCGGCCCGGTGCCGGGACCGGCGGGAGCGGTTCACTCGGAGCGGCCCCGCACGGCGAGGAAGTGCTGCGCGGGCAGGTTGCCGGCGGCGGACGGGGAGGGGATGACCGCGGCGAGATCGCGCTGGATCCGTTCGGCCTCGCCCCGCACCTGGGTCGGGATGTCGCCCCGTTCGGCGACGAGACGATGGAAGATCGGCGTTTCCTGGAACACGTAGGCACGTCACTTTCGGCAGACGGCGGCCCCGGCAGGGCCAGTTGGGCCGGCGGACAGCCACGGTCGACGGGCGGTCCGACACCGGTGTCGACCCCTGTCCACCGAGTCGGACCGGGTCACCGGACGCCGACTCGCTCCCACGCCGGTCGGGCAGGGGCCAGGACATCGTAGACGGGTGCGAGGGGGGACCTTCCGCCGCCCTCCCCGATCGGCCGGAGCCGCTCCGGCGGACCCGCCCGCGGACGGTGGCCGGCCGTACCCGGACGGCGGACGGCGACCCTCGGCCGGGGGACGCCCCTCGGGCGGCGAGGAGCGACGGCCGCGGGCGCCGAAGGCCGACCGCCGGAGGGCGGGAGGTGACGACCGCCGGAGAGCGGGACGGGACGGCCGCCAGGGCGGGACGGGCCGACCACCAGGGGGGGGGGACGGCACGGGACCGCCGCCGGGGGCGGGACGGACTGACGGGCCGTCACCCGGAAGGCCGTACGACGGGCCACGTACGGACGCGACGGCAGGTGGCGGCGAATTCCTGCACTTAATGTCACTTGTCATGTTTTCACTTCAGAAACACCTGACGTGCCGTCACGCGCACGGACCGCTCCGGTCGGCCCGCCCCGCCCTGTGGCTCGGCCTGCCCGTCGCCGCCCTCCTGACCGTCATGGCCCCCGCCGCCGGGGCGGCCCCGGGCGCCCCGGCGGAGGCCGACTGGGACGCCATCGCCCGCTGCGAGTCCAGCGGCAACTGGCGGGCCAACACCGGGAACGGCTACTACGGCGGCCTGCAGTTCTCGCAGCGCAGCTGGGTCGCCGCAGGCGGACTCAGACACGCGCCGCGAGCCGACCTGGCGAGCAGGGAGTCGCAGATCGCCGTCGCCCGCCGGCTCGCGGCGATGCAGGGCATGAACGCCTGGGGCTGCGCCTGAGCACCCGCGCCCGGTCCTCCCGGCGCCCCCGGTCACGAGGGCGCCGGGATCTCCTGTTCGGCCCAGATGATCTTGCCGCCGGGCGTGTAGCGCGCTCCCCAGCGGTGCGCGAGCTGGGCGACGAGGAACAGGCCCCGGCCCCCCTCGTCGGTGCTGCGGGCGTGCCGGAGACGGGGGGCCGTGCTGCTGGCGTCGCAGACCTCGCAGGTCAGCCGGGCGTCGCGGAGCAGGCGGAGCCGGATGGGGGGAACGGCGTGCCGGATCGCGTTGGTGACCAGCTCGCTCACGACGAGTTCGGTCGTCATCACCAGGTCGTCCAGCCCCCACGCCTCCACCTGGCGGGTCGCGCGGGCCCGGGCGTCGGCGACGGCGGCCGGGTCCACGGGGACCTCCCAGGACACGACGTCGTCGGCGCCCAGGGCGCGGGTGCGGACCAGGAGCAGGGCGACGTCGTCGGGCCGGGGCGCGGGCACGAGGTGCCGTACCGCCGTCGAGCACAGCGTGTCGAGGTCGCCGTCCGGGTGGGCCAGCAGTTCGCCGAGCCGGGTCATGCCCCGTTCCATGTCGCGGTCGGCCCCTTCGACGAGGCCGTCGGTGTAGAGGCCCAGAAGGCTGTTCTCGGCGAGTTCGATCTCGGTGGTCTCGAAGCCCATGCCACCGAGCCCGAGCGGCGGCCCGGCGGGAACCTCGGGGAAGGAGGCCCGCCCGTCGGGCGAGACCACGACGGGGGGCGGGTGTCCGGCCCGGGCGATCGAGCACCGCCGGGTGACGGGGTCGTAGACGGCGTAGAGGCACGTCGCGCCGAGGAAGGTGGCCGCCGTCGTGCGGGCCGCCTCGTCGCCGCCGTCCTCCGCGCTCAGCCGGAGCACGAGGTCGTCGAGGTGGGCCAGCAGTTCGTCGGGGGGCATCTCCATGTCGGCGAGGGTCTGCACGGCGGTGCGCAGGCGGCCCATCGTCGCCGCGGCGGTGATGCCGTGCCCCACCACGTCCCCGACGACCAGGCCGACGCGTGCCCCGGAGAGCGGGATGACGTCGAACCAGTCGCCGCCCACGCCGTCCGTCGGGTCGGCCGGCAGGTAGCTGGAGGCGACCTCCAGCGCGGAACCGCCGGTCAGGACGTCCGGCAGCAGGCTGCGCTGCAAGGTGACGGCGGCCGTGTGCTCCCGGGTGTAGCGCCGCGCGTTGTCGACGCACAGGGCCGCCCGCGCGACCAGTTCCCGGGCCAGCAGCACGTCGTCGGACTGGAAGGAGACCGGGTTGAGCGAGCGGACGAACGTGGTGACGCCCAGGACGGTGTTCCGCGCCCGCATCGGCACGGAGATCAGCGAGTGCAGGCCGAACTCCCGGATCCGCTCCGCGCGCGCGGGCTCCTCCGCCACCCACAGGCTCTCGGAGGGGTCGAGGACCGGGATGAGGATCGCGTCCCCGGCCATGAGCAGGCGCATCCCGTGCGGGGGCGGGAGGAAGCCCACCCGGTCGCCGATCTGCGCCACCGCCTCCGGGCAGCCCTCGCGCACCGACCTCAGCGCGGCGCGGCGCATCACCGGTCTGGCGGGCGCCGGGCCCGCGTCGGTCAGCCACGTGCCATGGCCCTCGGTGCTGAGGACCGGCTCCAGGAGGTCGACGATGACGAAGTCGGCGAGGCCCGGAACGGCGAAGTCGGCGAGTTCCTGGGCCGTCCGCATCACGTTCAGGGTGGTGCCGACGCGGGTTCCGGCCTCGTTGACCATCGTCAGCAGGCGGCGCGCGTTCCACCGCTCGGTGACGTCCAGGACCATGTAGCAGACCCCGGTGACCGCGTCGCGGGCGTCCACCAGCGGGAAGAACGAGGTCGAGTAGGCGTGCTGCCGGTGCGGGTCGGCCCAGCTCCAGCCCACGTACTCGTAGTCGGTGATCGGGGCGCCCGTCTCCAGGACCTTGCGCATGAGGCCTTCGAGCGTCTCCGCCTGGAGGCCGGGGAGCAGCTCGCTCAGCCGGTGTCCCAGGCGCTGCTCGCGGGGGACGCCGCCGAAGCGCTCCAGGGTGTCGTTCAGCCACACGTACCGCAGGTCCGGGTCCATCACCGCCATGCCGATCGGCGAGCGGGTCAGGAACCCGTCGAGGACGGACTGGCCCACCGTCCACCGCGTCCGCCGCTCACGGGCCGAGAGCAGGAAGCACTCGTCGTCGCCCAGGCGGAAGGACGCGGAGACGCGCAGGTCGACGTCCAGGGACCGGCCGTCGCGGTGGCGTACGGAGACGTGTCCGTTCCACCCCATGCCGGCGCGGCAGTGCTCGGCGACGGCGGCCACCCGCGCCGGGTCCGCGGGCATCGCCACCAGACGCGCGGCGGGCCCGCCGACCACCTCGGCCGCCGGGCGGCCGAGCAGCGCCTCGGCCGCCCGGGTCCAGCCCACGACGACGCCGGCGGCGGTGACGACGGCCGCCGCGTCGGTGGACGCGTCGAGAACCCCCTCGGCACCCCCGGCCGCCGGCCCGCCGGCCCTCACGACCGGCACCGCGCCGGGAACGCCACCGGACGCACCGGCCTCCGCCCCGCCGGAACGGCCACCGGACGCACCGGCCTCCGGCCCCCCGGGACCGCCGTCGGCACGACCGGACGCCGGCCCGGCAGGGCTCCGGCCGGGCCCGGCGGGCAGCGGCCCCCCGGAGACCTGCCCGGACTCGGCGCGCAGCGGCACACCGGGCACGCCACCGGGCTCACCGGCCGGCGGTCCGTCGGGCACGTGTCGGGGTCCGTCGGGCGGCGGACCCTCGGGAGTACCTCGAGCAGATTCCATGGCTGCCATCCTCTTCACGACCATGGTCCTGCTAGTCCGGCCGATGCGCACGGCACCGGCCGGACCGGCCGGTGCCGGCGGCGGCCCGGCTTCCGGGAACCGCCGTGCGGGGGGAGCATGGAGGGGCCGGTGCCCGCGATCCGGGTGTGCGGCGGTACCGGCCGTCGCCGCCCCGTCCCGCCTACCGGTGGAGGAGGCTCAGGGATGACGTCCGATTCCTTCCGGTCCGGCGACGACCCGTACGGTTCCGGGCAGCCCCGCACCACCGGCCTGCTGGACCTGCTGAGCGTGGCGGCGGTGGTCCTCGACACCGAGGGGCGCATCGTCTTCTGGACGCCGCAGGCCGAGGAACTGTTCGGTTACACCGCGGCGGAGGCCCTGGGCACGCACGCGGCGCGGCTGTTCATCGACCCCGAGCACCTGCAGTCCGTCGTACGGCTGTTCGCGGAGGTCCTGGAGACCGGCCGCGGCTGGGCCGGCGCGTTCCCCGTCCGGCGCAAGGACGGCAGCAGCCGTCTGGTGGAGTTCCGCAACATCCGGCTGCAGGACGACCTGGGGGACGTCTACGCCCTGGGCATCGTGGCCGACCACCAGGTCCTCCAGCGCGTCGAGACGGACCTCGCGCTGTGCGAGCGGCTCATCGACCAGTCCCCGATCGGTCTGGCCCTCGTCGACACCGAGCTGCGGTACCTGCTCGTCAACCCGGCGCTGGAGCGCATCGACGGCATTCCCGCCGGCGATCACGTCGCGCGTCGGCTGCGGGAGGCGCTGCCCCTGCCCGACATCGACACCGTCGAGTCGGCGCTGCGCCAGGTGATCGCCACCGGCACCCCGCTGCTCGACCAGTTCCACGTGGGCCGGCCGCCCACCGACCCGGACCGCGAGCACGCGTGGTCGCTGTCCTTCTACCGGCTGGAGGATCCGGGCGGCAAGGTCCTCGGCGCGGCCCTCTCGCTGGTCGACGTCACCGAACGCCACCGCGCGGCCGCCGAGGCCGACCGGGCCCGCAGACGCCTGGCGCTCATCGCCGACGCGTCCGCGCGGGTGGGCACCACGCTGGAGGTGGAGCGGACCGCCCGGGAGCTCGCCGAGGTCGCCGCGCCGCAGCTCGCCGACGTGGTCGCCGTCGACATCCTCGACTCGGCGCTGGCCTGCCGCCGCGGGCGCCGGCCGGACGAGGGGCCCGAGCTCTTCCGCGCCCTCGCGCTCAAGGCGTCCCACCCCACCGCGGCGGAGCGTGCCGCCGACCCGCCGGGCGACCTCACCCGGTACGAGGGCGACCGTCTGGTCACCCTGTGCGTGCACAGCGGCCGGCCGGTCCTGGTACGGCACGTGGGCGAGCGTGATCTGCCGCGCATCGCCCGCAGCGCCGAGGCCTGCGCGCTCCTGGCGGAGGCCGGGGTGCACTCGTACCTGGCCGTCCCGCTGATCGCCCACGGCGAGGTGCTGGGCGCCCTGGACCTGAAGCGCACCCGCAACCCGCTCCCCTTCGACGAGGACGACGTCGTCCTCGCCGCCGAGCTGGCCGGCCGCGCCGCCGTGGCCATCGACAACGCGCGCTGGTTCCAGAGCGTGCGCAACACCGCCCTGACCCTCCAGCGCAGCCTGCTGCCCGACCACCCGCCCCGGCACCCCGGCCTGGAGCTGGCCTCGCGCTACCAGCCCGCGCAGGCCACCAGCGAGGTGGGCGGCGACTGGTACGACGTCATCCCCCTCTCCGACGACAAGACGGCGCTGGTCGTCGGCGACGTGATGGGCAACGGCATCGACGCGGCCGCCACCATGGGCCGGCTGCGCACCGCCACCTGCGCGTACGCGGACCTCGAACTCGACCCCGGCTCGGTGCTCCAGCACCTCGACAAGATCACCCGCGGCCTGGAGCACTACATCGTCACCTGCCTCTACGCCGTCTACGACCCCCGTACGGGCCGGTGCCGGATCGCCAACGCCGGCCACATGCCGCCCGCGCTGAGCGGCCCCGGTCACGAACCCCGGCTGCTCGACCTGCCCACCGGGGCCCCGCTGGGCGTCGGCGGCGTGCCCTTCGAGACCACCACGACCGACCTGGTCCCCGGCGATCTGCTGGTCCTCTACACGGACGGCCTCGTGGAGACCCGTCACCACTCCATCGACGACCGCCTCGACGTGCTGCTCGGCTTCCTCGACGAACCGGGGCGCCCCCTGGAGGAGACCTGCGACCTGCTCCTGCACGGCCTGCGTCATCCCGAGGACCACGACGACGTCGCCCTTCTCGTCGCCCGGACCGTGTAGTCGACGGTGCGTCAGGGATCCGCCCCGCGCCGATCCGGCGCCCCCGCTGCCCCGACGACGCCCGGTCCCTTCCGCGTCCGGCAACCCACCGCCTCGAAGCCCGAGACATTGAACAAGTTACTTTCGGAACTTATGGGATTTACGCATCATTTCGGGCGATGCGGTCAACTCGGCAGCGGAAGCATTTCGGTCCAGAAACAGAGGGAGATGGTGGGTATGACAACCACCGACCACCGCACCGACGAGCTCACCGGCCTGCGTGCCGACGACCTCGAGGCCGTGCTCGACCCCGCCGAGCCCGACGGGGTCTTCCGCGACAGCAGGGAGTGCGCCGCGCTGGCGCTGTCCTCCGGCGGGGGCTCGCTCCTGCTGTCCCCGCCCACCCCGCGGCCCAAGAAGGGCTGACGGGAACGACAGGAGCAGGCAATGGAGCAGTCAGGCACTTCACCCCTTCTGCTGGGTACGGTGCAGGACCTCGCTGCCGGTGTGGTCTCCGCCCTTCGCGGCGGGGGCCATGCTCCGTCGGCGGGCCCTACGGCCGTCGGCGACGGCGGCGGGCAACTCCTGCCGGCAGCCGTGCGCGTGACGGGAGCCGATCTCCTCCTGCCGCACGTCCTGCTGCGCACCCGGCCCGACGAAGCGGAACTCACCCTGTTCCGCGCGGCCGTGGACGCCTTCCCGCCCCGCGCGGACACCGCCCCGGCCATCCGCTGGAGCCACTGGGCGATGACCCGCGCGCTCCACCGGTACGCGTCCTCCCTGCCGGGCCGTTCCGGCGGCGGCACACCACCGGAGCCGGACGCGTCCTGGCTCGACGACGCGTCCTGGCAGACCCTGACGCACCAGCTCGCCGTCCTCGCGCCCCTCGCGCTGCCCGGCGAGGACTGCGCGGTGGCCCGCGCCGCCCGCCGCCGGCCCGTGGACGTCGCCCGGGGTTTCGTCCGGGCGGTACGGCGCAGGGACTGGCGGCAGGCCGCCGGAGCGGGACGCTGGCTGACCCTGCTGGACGGGGTGCCCCCGACGCTCGGACTCGAAGCCGGACTCAACTTCGTGGACCTCATGGGCGGCACCGACCCGCGCGTCGGCCTCCAGGTGCAGGCGGCCCGGTCGCTGCGGACCGGGGTGTCCGCGTGACGCCGCCCGCCGGGGGGACGGGCCCGGGCGGGACGCCCGCCCACGTCCGTACGGCCCGCCGGGTGGAGGAGGGCGCCCTCGCCTGGGTGTCCGCGCACCGCGAGCACTTCGCCCTCGGGGCGGACGCGTTGGCGCCGGACGGTGCCGTGAACGGCAGTTGGAAGCCCCTGGGGGAACTGGCGCGGGTCTGTGCGAGCCTCTCCCCGCTCACTCCGCCCCGCGACCCCCTGCACGCGCCCGTGCGCGACCTCCTGGCGTATGCCTGGCGGCAGACCGGGGAGGGCGAACTCTTCGCCCGTCTGCAACGGTTGGAGCCCTTCGCCACCTATCCCCTGGAGGTGTACGCCGCGTTCGCCTCGGCGGGGCTGCGGCACCCGGGCTACGAGGCGGCGGCCGCCACGGTGGCCCGCTCGCGCGGCTGGCAGCTCGCCGAACAGGACCCGACCCGGCGGCTCGGCGTGCTCGCGGCGGAGCGGCGCATCGGCCTCCACCGCCACGGGGACGACCACGGCCGCCACGGGGACGACCGCAGACACCACGATGCCCACGGCCACGATGCCCCCGGCCACGACGGGGTCCGCCCCCACGACGGGGTCCGTCCCCACGACGGCGTCCGCCGGTCGCTGGGCCGGACCTGGCTGGGCGGGCTCCCGGAACCCTGGGCCTTCGAGCGCTTCTCCGGGTACGCGCTCACCCACGTGGTGTTCCACCTGACCGACTGGGGCCGTCGCCCGGCGGGCGTTCCCGCGGATCTGAGGGAGTATCTGGCCGACTGGCTGCCCGCGTGGCTCGACACCTGTCTGGACGCGGGGATGTGGGATCTCGGCTGCGAACTGCTCGCCGTGGCGGCGAGCCTGCCCGAGCCCCTCTCCCCCGCCGCGGCGGGCCACGCCTGGGACCGGATCGCGGCGGCCCGGCACGCCGGCGGCGCGCTCCCGGAGCAACGCGGGTCCGGTACGGCGGACCCGGCGCCCCCCGGCGCACCGTCCGAACCCGTGCGATCCGAACCCGTGCCGTTCGAACCCGTGCCGTTCGAACCCGCGCGGTCCGAACCCGCGGCGTCCGGTCCCGCACCGGACTTCCCGCACTGCTACCACTCCACGCTCATGGCCGCCTTCGCCGCGGCCCTGACCGTCGGACAGCACCACCGCGGCAACGGTGGGCCCGCACCGTACGTCCGTCCGGAAGGAGCCCTGGGATGACCGACACCCGGCTGGTCCACACCGTCGGCGTCCGCGCCCTGGAGTGGCTGTGGGCCCACCGCGAGGGCTTCCGCATGGAGCCGGACGTGGACCCCGAGGTGGGCTTCCTGGACCGGCTCAAGCCGGTGGGGGAACTCGCCCTGGTCTGCAAGGTGTTGTTCCGTGAGGGGGTGGCCGGGGCGCGGCAGGCCCGGCTGGCGCGCCGGCTCCTCGACCACGTCTGGCGGGAGACGCTCGACGGCGGAACCGTGCTGGTGCGCGCCCAGCGCATCGAGCCGATCTCGCCCGTCCCGTTCGAGGTGTACCTGCCGTTCAGGGAACTGGGCCACAGCCTGCCCGAGATCGAGCGCGCCACCGTCCTGAACCACCGCGTCGGCAGCTGGTCGGCGTTCGAGACGACACCGACCCGGCGGCTGGGCCTGTCCGCGTTCCAGCGGCGGTTCGGGCTGTCCCCCCGCCCGTCCGAGGCCGACGCCCTCGCCGGGACCTGGCTGGCGCGCACCCCGGAGCCGTGGACGGTGGAGGGGCACATCGCCTACGACGTCACGCACACCGTGTTCCACCTGACCGACTGGGGCGGGCGTCCCGACGGCCTGCCGCCCCGCGTCGCCGCCTACCTGGCCGACTGGCTGCCCGTGTGGCTGGACGACTGGCTGGACCTGCGGCGCTGGGACCTGCTGGGCGAACTGCTGGTCGTCGACGCGTGCCTGCCGCGGCCCACCCTCGACGAGCGGGCCTGGGCGGGTTTCGCCGCGGCGCAGCAGGCCGACGGCGCGATGCCCGCGCTGCGCTCCATGCCCGACGGCGATCCCGACGAGGTCTTCGACCTCGTCTACCACCCCACGCTGGTCGCCGCCTTCGCCTCGGCCCTGGCCACGTCCCGTGCCCTGTCCGAGCTGACGCACGCCGCCGCGTCATGAGCGCCCGCGCCGCGCTCTGGCCGGGCCTCCCCGCGGACGACGCCGTCCGCGCGGACGACCGGACTCCCCCGCCCGACCGGCCGGGTGAACGGGACTGGCCGGAGCTGCTGGCCGAGGCGGTCGACGCCGTCGAGGCGCCCGACGCCGTCTTCGCCGTCTCCCGGCACGGCCGCCGCACCCTCCGCAGCGGCGGCACCGCGCCGCCACCCGCCGTGCCCCGCCCGGACCTGCGCTACGAACTGGGCTCCGCCTCCAAGGCGTTCACGGCGCTGGCCCTCACCCAGCTGATCCAGCACGGCCCGCTGACCGGCGGCGAACCGGCCGTCACCTGTCTGCACCCGGGCCGGGCACCGGGCGCGTCCCCCGTCACCCTCGCGCATCTCGTCACCCACACGTCCGGACTGCCCGCCCTGCCCGCCGACTTCTTCGTCCGGGCCCTGCCCGCCTGGCGCACCAACCCCTACGCCCGCTACCCGGGCCCGCGCGTGGTCGACGCCTTCCTGCGGCACCGGCCCCGGCGCCGGCCCGGGACGCGGTGGCACTACTCCAACTTCGGCGTCGCGGTACTCGGCCACGCCGTCGCCGCGGCCACCCGTACCCCCTGGGAGGAACTGCTCGCCGAGCACGTCCTGGGACCCCTGGCCCTGGACTCGACGGGTACGCGGCCGGGGCCGGGCGGTGACGCCGTCGGGCACGGCAAGGACGGCCTCACCCCCGTCCCGCCCTTCGACGCGGGCGGCTTCCCGGCGGCCGGCGCCGTCCGGGCCACACCGCACGACCTGCTGACCTTCCTGGAGGCCCACCTCGACCCGCGCGGGGCTCCGCCGGCCGACGCCCTGCTGTCGGTGCGCACCCCCGTCCTGCGACGCGGCCTCGGCCACCGGCACGTGCACACGGTGGGCTGGTTCCGTCACCCCACCGACCGGGGGCCGATGTACTTCCACAGCGGCGCGACGCTGGGCCAGCAGGCTTTCCTCGGTTTCCGGCCCGACACCGGCACGGCACTGGTGGCGTTGTGCACCCGCCGGTTCCGCGCCCACGATCCCTTCGTGGCCACCGCCTACGCGCTCCTCGCCCGGGCATGACCCGCGGGGGCGGCACCCGGCGACGAGACACCGGGACGGCGGGGCCTGCGGGGGCTGCGGGGCGGAGCGCGGAAACGAGGCGCGGGCGGGGACGAGCGGGCGGCTCCGGCGGCGGAACGGACTCCGCCGCCGGACCGGCGCGATCCACGCGGTCCGGCGGGGTCAGGAGCGCTGCCACAGGGCCGGGGCGGCCTCCGGCGATCCCGCGCCCTGCGCCTGGTGGTCCTGGAGGCACCGGTAGTCCACACCGCCGAAGGAGACGGTCTGCCCCACCTCGTAGACCCGGCCGGGTGCCCAGGTGTCGGTGGAGGTGCCGGGCCGCGGAGCGGGCGTGACGGTCCCGCCCGCGGTCTTCAGGGTCAGCCCGTACCGGCTCAGGAGGGGGTTGACCGGCTGGAAGAACGTGGTGCCGCCGCGCGTGCAGTCCCCCGAGCCGCCCGAGGTGACGCCCTGGGCCTGGGTCCCCGCCAGGAACGGCCCCCCGGAGTCGCCGGGTTCGGCACACACCGTCGTACGGGACAGTCCGTCGACGGTGCCCTCCGCGTAGGTGACGCTCACGTCGTGCTGCTCGACCGTGCCGCAGTGCCAGCCGCTCGTCGAGCCGGAGCGGCACACCGACGCGCCGACGAGCGCCCGGACCGAACCGGAGACCTGGACCTTCGTGCCGCCCTCCCCCCTGACGTCGGGGGTGGCGGTCCAGTTGCCGTTCACGCCCACCCAGGCCATGTCCTCGCCCGGGAAGACGGACGCCTGGAACGAGCCCTGGTCGGTCCCGTCGGAGCCCGTCGTCGTGGCCCCCGCCCTGCCGCAGTGACCCGCCGTGGCGAAGCCCTGCTGTTCCGCCCTGGTGACGGAGAAGCCCACGGAGCAGCGGGCGGTGTCGTCGATGTAGTAGGCGTCGCCGCCGACGACGTCCGCCATCAGGCGCGGGCGCTCGGCCGCCACCCGGATGCCGAGGCCCTCGCCCTCCCGGGCACCGGCCTCCTCGATGAAGGCGGTCGCGGCCGACCGGCTGGTCGCCTGGACCACGACCCGGTTCGCCCGGACGTCGACGTACCAGACGGGCGTCTGCGCGGTCCGGACCCGGCCGGCCGCCTCGTCGAGGGCGTTCTTGAGGGAGAGCAGACCGCTGAGGGGGGTGGTGACGACGGCGGCCCGCGCGCCCTCGGCGCGGATCGCTGGCACGTCGGCCGCGTCGGTGGTGGCGACCGTGAGGGCGTCGGAGGTCGGGCCGGTCACCCACGCCCCGGCGAAGCGCGCGCCCAGCGCGTTGTGGAGCCGGCCTGCCCGGGGGCCCGCCTCCGCTTCGTTGGCCAGGCGCGCGGTGACCTGCTCGGGCGTCAGGCGCAGGTCGCGTCGGAGGGCGTCCAGCACCTCCCGCGGGGGTTGCTCCGCTCCGGGTGCGCGGACGGCGGGTGCGGGCCGTGCGGAGTGCGGCGGCCCGGCGGCCGCGACCGCCGGGACGGCCGCCAGGACGAGGGCGCCGACGGCGGTCAGGGCGGCGCGGCGTCCGCCGGCGGGGGGTCTGGCAACCATGCGGGGTGTCTCCTCGGGTCGGGGTCGGTCGACGCGAGGCCTTGCCCGTGGTGCGCGAAGAGATGCGGGAGGCGGGAGGGTTTAGCGGCTTCGGGGGACGCCCGGGGCTGCCATGTGCAGTACACCGGCCGACGGCCCGGGGCCGGCGTGCGCCGCGGGGGGGTGTCCACCGCGGCCGCGGTACGGCGCCACCGCCGGGGCCGGTCCGGGGCCGCTCGCCCCCGGAGGCCCGGCGAGGGGCCCCCGGCCGACCGGGCGGCCGGGCCCGCGGGCTGCTCCGGCCCCTGCCCCGACCGCCGTCGACCCCGTCCGGTCCGGTGCCGTCGCCGCGCCCGGCCGTGGGGTGCGCCGTCGGCACCGGCGGCAGGGTGGGGACGGCGTCGGGGCGGAGGCGGTGCGGGCCGCGGCGGCGGACCCGCACGCCGGCCGGCGGCGGTCCACCGGTCCGTCAGCACGTCAGCCTGTCAGCCCGTCAGTTCGTCACCGTCCGCCCTTCATCGCCCACCGCTCCTGTCCGTTCCGCCCCGGCCCCACCCGCCGGTGCCTGCCGGTGCCGGGTGCGGGCGGTCGGCCGTCACCGTGCGGCGGCTCGGTTCTGCCTGTCGCCGGCCTGCCCGTTGCCGTTGCCGTTGCCGTTGCCGGTGCCGTTGCCCTTGGCCGTCGCCGCCGGGGCCCGGGTCTTGTCCGGCTTGCCGTGCTCCTGGGGAGCGTCGGCCGCCGGGTGTCCCTGTGCGCGGTCGCCGGCCCCGTCGTCCCGCCCGGACGACGGGGTACGGGCGGCGGGGGTCGTGGGGACGGTCTTCTCCGGGGCCGCGGAGGGGCCGCCGGAGGCCGGGCCGGCCGGTGTGTCCGGGGTGGTCGCGGGTGGGTTCACCGATCCGGTGACGGGCGGCGTGCCGGAGCCCTCGGCGCGCGAGGGACCGTCGTCGGGCGCCGCTCCGATCGATCCGGTCAGGGTGACGCCGAGCACCGCGGCCAGCGCGGCGCCCGCCACCGCGAGGGTGCGTCCGCCCGGCCGGCGGGCGGCGGGGGCCGCCGGCCCGGCCGCGGCGCGGGGCCGGCCGGTGCGGCCGAGGACCGCGCCGCCGACGCCGGACGTCCCGGCCGCGCCGGCGGCGTCGGCGGCGTCGCGCGTGCTCATGTCGGCCAGCGCGCGGGCGCACGCGGCGGCACCGGGGCGGGCCTGCGGGTCCTCCGCGGTCATGGCCGCCAGCAGGCCGGTCAGTTCGTCGTCGAGGAAGCGGGGCAGCACCGGCGGACGGTGCAGCCGGGCGATCGCCGCCTGGAGCGGCGCGCCGGGGTACTCCAGTTCGCCCTTGACGCATTCCAGCAGGGTCAGGCCGAGGGCGTAGACGTCGGCGGCGGGTCCGACCTGACGGGACATGACCTGCTCGGGCGCCAGGTAGGCGGCGGTGCCCTCCAGCACGTCGGGGGCCGTCCGCCCGGTGCCGTCGGCCGGGCGGGAGATGCCGAAGTCGGACAGGTGGGGCGCGCCGGCGGTGTCCAGGAGGATGTTGGACGGTTTGACGTCGCGGTGCACCACGCCCGCGGCGTGCACGTACGCGAGTGCTTCGGCGAGGGCGGAGCCGAGTTCGCGGACGGTGGCCGGGGGCAGGGCTCCGGCCGTTATGCGGGCGCGCAGGGTCGGCCCCTCGAGGAACTGCATGACCAGGAAGGGCAGGTCCCCGTCCCGGCCGGAGTCGTAGACGGTGACGAGGCCGGGGTGCTGGAGCCCGGCGAGCAGTACGGCCTCGTCGGTGAAGCTCTCCTCCGACTGCGCCGCGCCGCCCCGGAACACCTTGACCGCGACCCGCCGCCTGAGCCGGAGGTCGAAGCCGGCGTGGACGTCGGCGGCGCCGCCCCGCCCGACCAGGGGGCCCAGCCGGTAACGGCCCGCCAGCACCCGCCCTTCGCGGGGGCGTTCCGCCACCGGCGGCCGGGGATGTGCGGGCACGCGCTCCCCTGTCGCGGGGATGCGGGAAGTCGGAGCTGTCACGCGGTCCGGGTACCCGGCCTTCGGCCCCGCACTCCGGCCCTCGTTCGACTCCGACCCGTTCGGGGCGACTTCGACCGATTGATGACCTTTAGCACGTTCCGGCCGGTCACCCCTCAGTGGGGCGCGGTGATGAAGGACTGGATCGCCGTGGCCGCGGCCCCGCGCGCCCATTCCTCGAAGGGCAGCGGCCTGGTCCGCACGTCGCACCGCGCGGCCGAACCGAACGCGGCGGCCGTGAACGCCTCGCGGACGTGCTCGGCGAACAGGTCGTAGGCGGCCAGCCCCTCGCCGGAGATGATCACGCGGGAGGGTCCGAGCAGGTTGGCGACGGTGGCGATGCCGCGGCCGATGGCGTTCCCGGCCCTGGCGTACGCCTCGCGTGCCCCGGTATCCCCGCGGCGCGCCCGTTCCACGGCCTCGGCGGTGTCCGCGACCTCGGTTCCGCCCGTCTCGCGGATGCGGGCGAGGATCGCCGCGTCCGCGGCGACGGCCTCCACGCAGCCGCGGTTGCCGCAGTGGCAGGGCGGCCCGTCCGGGTCGACGGTCACGTGGCCGATCTCGCCGGCCACGCCGTACGCCCCCGCGACCACCCGGCCGTGCACCACCAGGCCGCACCCGATGCCCGCGCCGACGGTGACCACCGCGAAGTCCGACAGGCCCACGCCGGCGCCGAACCACTGCTCGGCGACGGTGAGGGCCCGTACGTCGTTGTCGACGGTCACCGGCAACCCGGTGGCGGCGGTGGCGAGTTCGGCCAGCGGGACCTCGCGCCACTCCAGGAACGGCGAGTACCGCACCACGCCCTCGGCGCGGTCGACGTCGCCGGAGACGGCGATGCCCAGTCCGGCCACGCGGACGCCGTAGCCGTCCGCCTCGGTGAGCAGTTCCCGCACGAGGTCCGCGGTCGCGGCGAGGACCGCCCCGGGGGCGCGGTCGGCCAGCGGTACGCGACGGTCGACGAGGGTGCGGCAGCACAGGTCGGTGAGCACGCCGATGATCTCGTCACCGGTCAGCTTCACGCCGACGAACAGCGCGCGGCCGCCGTCGACGCGCACCGGGTTGGCGGGCCGCCCGAGCGCCGGACGGGCCTCCGCGCCCGCGTCCTCCACCAGATAGCCCGAGGCGATCAGGGGACGGACGGCCTTGGTGACCGCGGCCGGGGACAGGCCGGCCCGCCGGGCCGCCTCCAGCCGGGTGAGGGGACCGTGGGAGAGGACGGTGGTGAAGACGAGCGAGGCGGCCGGGGTGGCGGCGGGGAACGTCTCGGTGCCGGGGGACGAGGGCATGGCCGGGAACCTAGGCCCCTTATTTTCCGCTGTCAATAAAAGAACCCGTGAAGCCTTGAACGGCCGACGGGACCTGTGATCTCCTTTGGAAGCCGCGAGGAGGGCGGAGTCTTTGCAGGTGATCGAAGGTCACGCTGGGCTCTGCGTCACTTCGCCCCTCCTTCGTCCGTTCATCCACGTGAGGCCCGAAACCGATGATCTCCTTCTCCCCGGACACCGGGATCTGGCTGCTGACCACCCCGCGGACGTCGTACGCCCTGCGGATCGACGAGACGGGGGCTCCCTGCCACCTGGCGTGGGGGCCGCGGCTGACCCTCGCCGAGGCGGAGGGGCTCCTCGTGCCCGCCGGACCGGCGGGCGACAGCTTCGAGGGGCGGCCGGCGGTCGGCGAGGAACTCCCCGTCGACGGGGGCACCCGCTTCGGCCCGCCCTCCCTCCAGGTCCGCCACGCCGACGGCTCCCGCGCCTTCGAGTGGGAGCCCGTCGGGCACCGGGTGGACGAGCCCGCGCCCGGCAGCGCCGAACTCGTCCTGGAGTTCCGCGACCGCCTCCACCCCCTGTACGTGGCGCTCCACTACCGGGTGCGCGAGGACACCGACGTCATCGAGCGCCGGACCGTGCTGCGCAACGCCGGGGAGCAGCGCGTCGAGCTCCTGCGGGCCGACTCCGCCGCCTGGACGCTGCCCGTGCTGCCCGACTACCGGCTCAGCCACGTCACCGGGCAGTGGTCCGCCGAGAGCCGGCTGCGCCGGGACGCCCTTCCCTACGGCGAGACCGTGCTGACCAGCAGGCGCGGGATCACCAGCCACCACGCCAACCCGTGGGTGATGCTCGACGCGGGCGACGCCGACGAGGACCACGGGCGGGTGTGGAGCGCCGCCCTCGCCTGGTCCGGGACCTGGCGGGTCACCGTGCAGCGCACCCCCGACGGGCGGGCCGGCTGGACCGGCGGCGCCGGTCACGAGGGCGTGAGCCTGCCGCTCGCGCCGGGCGAGGAGCACGTCACCCCCGTGTTCGCCGGGCTGTGCACCGACGGCGGGTTCGGCGCCGCGAGCCGCGCCTGGCACGCGTACACGCTCGCGCACGTCCTGCCGCGCGGCCGCGAGATCGCGCCGGTGCTCTACAACTCGTGGGAGGCCACCGGCTTCGACGTCGACGAGGCGAGCCAGAAGGCCCTCGCCGAACGGGCCGCCGCGCTGGGCGTCGAGCTGTACGTCGTCGACGACGGCTGGTTCGGCGCGCGCCGCAGCGACCGCGCCGGCCTCGGGGACTGGACGCCGGCGCCCGAGCGCTTCCCCGACGGCCTGGGCCCGCTGTCCGACGCCGTGCACGGGCTCGGCATGCGGTTCGGGATCTGGGTGGAGCCGGAGATGGTCAACCCCGACAGCGACCTGTACCGCGCGCACCCCGACTGGGTGCTGCACGTCCCCGGCCGGGCCCGCAGCGAGCTGCGCAACCAGCTCGTCCTCAACTTCGCCCGCGACGACGTGGCCGACTGGGCGTACCGGTGGCTCACCGCCCTGGTCGCCGACCACGCCGTCGACTTCCTGAAGTGGGACATGAACCGCGCCTTCAGCGAGGCGGGCTGGCCCGGCGCCGCCCCGGACGGCGACCGGCTGTGGAGCGCGTACGTCACCAACCTGTACGGCGTCCTGGACCGGCTGCGCGCCGACCACCCGGGGCTGCGGATCGAGACGTGCAGCGGGGGCGGCGGGCGCGTCGACCTCGGCATCCTCGCGCGCACCGACCAGGCCTGGGCGTCGGACAACACCGACGCCGTCGACCGCCTGGTCATCCAGCACGGCTTCGGCCAGGTCTACCCCGCCCGCACGATGTCCGCCTGGGTCACCGACGTGCCGAACCAGCTGACCGGCCGCACGGTGCCGTTGCGGTTCCGCTTCCACTCCGCGATGGCCGGGCTGCTGGGCATCGGCGGCGACCTCGCCCACTGGTCGCAGGAGGAGCTGGCCGAGGGCGCGACGCTGGTGGCCGAGTACAAGAAGGTGCGCCACCTCGTGCAGCACGGCGCGCTGTACCGGCTGTCCGAACCGCTCGGCGAGGACCGTCCGACGGTGGTGCAGTACGTCGCCGAGGACGCCGCCGAGCTGCTCGTGCTGGCCTGGCAGCGCGGGCCCCGGCACGGCACCCCGCGCCTGCCCGTGCGCCTGCCGGCGCTCACGCCCGGCGCCCGCTACCGGGACACCCGCACCGGCGCCGTGCACCACGCCGCCGTCCTCGCCGGGTACGGCCTGCACCTGGACCTGCCGCGGGGCGACTGGTCGAGCACGGCCGTCCACCTGGTCCGCACGGACTGACGGGAGACGCCGGGGCGCGGACGGCCGGACGGACGCGAGCGGACGGACACGAGTGCGCGGGTGACGACCGGAGGGGAGACGGGCGGGCAGGCGGACCGACCGGCCCCCGCCCGGGGAGCGGGACGGCGGAGCCGAAGCCCGCCGCCCCGCTCCCGCGCCCACGCACGCCCCGGCGATCCCCGGGAACCCCGGGGATCCGGGAACCCCGGGGATCCGGGAACCCCGGGGATCCGGGAACCCCGGGGGTCAGGAGACGCGTGCCTGCGCGTACGGCACCAGGCGCACCGGCCCGACCAGGCCGTGGTCCTGGCGGGCGGCGCCGCCGAACACGGCGGGCTGCGCCACCCGGAGACGGTTGATCAACGGGGTCGCCACCTCCACCTCGACGACGTTGGCGCCGGGCCGCAGCAGGGCGGTGCCCAGGTCGACGACGGGGTGCAGCCGGTCCACCGGGCCGAGCCGCACGCCGTTGACGCTCACCCGGCACGTGTCGCTGACCTGGCCGAGTTCCAGACGGGCGCCGTGGGAGGCGGTCCAGTCGGCGGGGAGGTCGAGGGTCGTGCGGTAGCGGCCGATCCCCGCGCTGTCCGCCAGTTCGGGAATGCGCGACCAGGGCAGCAGCGCGTCCAGGGTGACGGTGACCTCGACCCGTTCGGTGCGGGTCGCGCCGGTGCCGGGCCGCCAGTCCTCGACGTCGAGCCGCCACCGGCCCGGGGTGATCACCGCGGGGACGGCGCGGATCGTCGTGGTGACCGGCCGCCCGCGGTCCGACCGGGTGGTGTACGTGCCCGGCGCGCCCGCCCGTACGACGAGCCCCTCGTCGGTGAACAGGGCCTCGTCGGCGTCGGTGGCGACGACGTGCGGGCGGGCGCCGTGGCGGTCCCCGAAGAGTCCGGGCCGGCCCAGCGCGACGACGGCCGTCTCCCCCGGCAGAAGGGCGATCCGCAGGGTGAGGTCGTCGCCGTCGCGGGTGTAGCGGGCGAGCCGGACGGCCCGGCCCGACCAGGGGTCCAGGAGGTAGGGCACCGCCTCCCCGGTCCCGGTGCGGCGCAGCGTCACCTCGTGGTCGACGGCCGTGACGGCCGGCTTCACGGTCTCCGCGTGCTTGCCGTTGCAGAGGTAGTAGAAGTCCGCCTCGGGGGTCGCCCGGTGGGCGTTGAGGAGGGTGGAGGGGGTGCTGTGGCGGACGTCGGGCGTGACGCCGAGCCGGTTCAGGGCGTCGCCGACGAGCGCCTTGTCGGTGACGCGGGCGACGTTCGGCAGGGCGAGCAGCCGGGCGAGGACGTCCCGGAGCCGGTCGGTCTCGCCGTCCGCGGGCACGCCCGGCGTCAGGGCCTGGTCGAAGGCGCCGAGCAGCACCACGGGCAGTCCGGCCCCGGCGAGGGCGAGCACCTTGCGGGCGTCGTCGAGGGCGAGGGTGGGCGTGGAGCCGTAGAAGAAGTCGCCCTCGACGAAGAGGGCCTTGTAGGCCGGGCCGTCGGGCGCGAGGCGGCCGTCGCGCACGGTGGCGGAGGGCAGGTCGAGCAGCGGGCCGCTGAGGAACTGGTGGGTCCAGCCGAGCGGGACGCCCGTCGCGGTGAACCAGGAGGCGCCGATGCCGGTGGCGGTGTAGCCGGTCTGCCGCAGGATCGCCACGTCGGCCCGGACGGTGCCCGCCTGGAGCACCCGGTGCACCCGGCCGAGGTAGTCGGCGACGTCGGCCACGTGCCGCCAGGTCGGCTGCCGCGGCCCCCAGGACTCGCCGTAACCGGCGGTGCCGTTGTACGGGCTGAACGCGGCGAAGCCGGGCCAGCTCACCTGGGGTGCGGTGGCGTAGGAGAAGCCGTGCAGGACCGTCTGGTTGACGCCGGCCGCGTAGGCGCCGCCCATGGTGCGCAGGAAGCGGTCCCAGGTCGTGCTGTACGCGGAGCCGTTGTAGGCGCCGGCCTCGCAGGACAGGACGGTGTGCCCGGCCATGTCCCGGCCGCCGGCCAGGCAGCGGTAGTCGTCGAGGTTCTTGAAGCCGAGGGACTCGCCCTCGGCGATGTCGAGGAGGGCGGCCGAGGCGATGGCGTCGGTCCGCAGGCCGTAGGGCTGGGCGCGCAGTTCCATGCCGAGGGAGTGCGCCCAGTCCCGCAGGGCGCGGACGTGGTGCCGGTTGAACAGGTCGGACACGGTCGCCCAGAAGTCGTGCCGGATCTGCCGGGTGAGCTGGGCCCCGAACGCGAAGACCTGGTTGCCGTTGTCGAGCACGACCGCCGGCAGATACGGCAGGAGCGGCCGTCCGGTGCGCTCCTCGAAGGCCTCCGGCAGCGCGGAGGTCCAGCACAGGCCGTCGGTCTCCAGTTCCACGGAGTCCTCGAAGAAGGCGCCGCCCGCCGCCTTCAGCAGCCCGCGCAGCCGGGGCGTCAGGATCTCGCGTTCCCAGAAGCCGGTGACGGCCCCGGTGCCCGCGGCGCTGAAGTGGTCGACGACGTGGGCCGCCGGCGAGGAGTGCGGCCCGGACTCGGGCTGCTGTCCCGAGCCGCGCCGCCAGTAGGAGATCAGCACCCAGTCGCCGTCCTGCGGGGCCGTCCAGGAGAGGGCGCCGTCGGTGACCAGGGAGGTCAGGTCGCGGACGCTCGCGGGGTCGAGGCCGGTCTCCTTGCGGGTGGAGTGGGCGGTGTCGACACGGGCCGCCTGCACGGCGAGGAGCCGCTGCCGGGTGACGCCGGGGGCGGGCGCGTGGACGGGCGGGGGCACCGGGCCCTCGTACACCGCTCCGGCGGCCACGGCGGCCCGGCCGTGGGCGAGTTCCTGCGCGGCCGCCTCGTCGTCGGGGCTGACGCCGGGGACCGCGACGGGCCAGGCGGGGCCCAGGGTGAGGTCGATGGCGACGCCGCGCCTGGCGGCTCTGCCCAGGGCCGCCTCGACGCCGTCCCGCCAGGCTCCGCCGCCCCAGCCGTGCCGGACGGTGTCCAGGACGGACTTGTCCTTGACGCTGTGGTGGACGGCGGCGATCTCCATGCCGCCGAAGCCGGCGTCCGCGATCTGGTCGACCTCACGGGCGATCTCGTCCGGGTCGACCAGCCCGTCCGGCCACCACCAGCGGAACCTGGGGCGCACGGACCGCGGGGGCTTCGCGAACCAGTCGGCACCGGGCGCGGCCTCCGCGGCCGCGCCGCCCCCGGCTCCGGGCGCCGTGGCTCCGGTCGCGGGGACCGCGGTCGCGGGGGCGGCGGCCGCCGCGCCGGGCAGGGCGCCGAGGACCGTCGCCCCGGCCCCCGCCGCCAGTCCCGCGGCCAGGGCCGTCCGCCGGGGTATGCCGCCGCTCTGCGTCGTGCCTTCATCCATGGTGCGCCTCGAGTCCGGGAGAACAACCCATGATTGAATCGTTTCAATCATGATCGACGCGGGAACGCTAAACCGCCGGCCGGATCAGGTCAAGAGGTCCGGCACGGTCGGCCTCACGGGCCTCACGGGCCTGACGGGCGCGCTCCCGGTCACCGGCGGGGGCGGCTCCGGATCCAGTCGGGCGTGCGGACGAAGAGGTCGTCGACCCGCTCGTCGGGCAGGCCGTACCCGACGTGGTCGGCGCCGGGGACCGTCCGCAGGCCGACCGGGGCGCCCGCCTCCGCCGCCCGGGCGGCCGGGGTCGCGGCCGTGGTCGCGGCCGTGGTCGCGGCCGTGGTCGCGGCCGACCATGGAGTCGTCCTCACCGTGGACCAGCGGGAAGGGCGGCGCGCCGGGCCGGACCTGCGCCGAGGGGCTTGTCTCACGGGCGGGTCGCGGCACGTCGGCGGGGGCGGCTCCGAGGGGCAGCGCCTCCGGCGAGTCCGCGCCCCGCCGGGTGAGGTCGCCGGGCGCGGACCAGGCGACGGCGCCCTCCAGCCGGGGGCGCGCCCCCGGACAGGGCGAGCGGGGCGGCGAGGCGGGCCAAGGCTGCCGTGCACCACGACGGGGCATCCGGCCCGGACCGGACGCCCCGCCTCGAACCCGCTCCGGGCGTGCGGTCAGCCGGTGGCGCAGGAGACCGTGGGCCAGGTCCAGTTGCCGTTGGGCTGGACGGTGACGCCCCAGGTGTCGCCGCTGCCGTTGGGCTTCGCGGTCAGCACCTGGCTGCTGGGGTAGGACGCGCTGACGTTCCAGGTGGAGAGGATCCTCGCCGGCGACGGGACGTTCATCGTCACCGTCCAGCTGCTCGACCCGCTCACCGAGACGTTCAGGTTGTAGCGGTCACCCCACCGCTGGCCCGCCGACAGGGTCGCCGTACAACCGGTACCGCCGCCTCCCCCGCCACCGCCGCCCCCGCTGCCGTCGGGGGCCACGGCCCGGCCGGTCAGGGGGGAGATCATGCCGGCGCACAGGCCGCGGCCCGCCAGGTTCTGCGCGATGCGGGGGATGGCGGCGAGGGTGTTGGCGGACCAGTCGTGCATGAGGATGGTCTGGCCGTCGGTGAGCCGTGCGGCGGCCTGGACGATCGCGTCGGTGCTCGCGCCGTTCCAGTCCTGGGAGTCGACGTCCCAGATGACCTCGGTGAGGCCGTACTTGGCCTCGACCGACTTCACCGTCGCGTTGGTCTCGCCGTACGGCGGCCGGAACAGCTTCGGGGTGCCTCCGCCCGCGGCCGCGATCGCCTGTTGGGTGCGGGAGATCTCCGAGTCGATCTGCGACGAGGAGAGCTGCGGCAGGTGCGGGTGGGTGTAGCTGTGGTTGCCCACCCACATGCCGGCGTCGACCTGGG
Source organism: Streptomyces sp. NPDC014882 (assembly GCF_043081325.1). Classification (NCBI taxonomy): domain Bacteria; kingdom Bacillati; phylum Actinomycetota; class Actinomycetes; order Kitasatosporales; family Streptomycetaceae; genus Streptomyces; species Streptomyces sp. NPDC014882. The sequence continues at coordinate 74,778 of NZ_JBIBWL010000021.1, read as the reverse complement.
CCCGCACCTGGGCGGGGTTGGCGGCGGCGTTCTGGCCCTGGTTGAACATGGTGGCCCGGAGCCCGTTCTGCTTCAGGGCGTTGAGCAGGCCCGGGGTGCTCCCGGACGGGCCGTCGTCGAAGGTGAGGCCGACGTACCCGTTGCAGGCGGCGGCCTCCGCCGGGGCGGCCTGGACGGTGAGGGTGCCGGCGGCGGCCAGCGCGAGGACGGCCAGGGCCGTGCCCGGCCGGCGCGTCGCGAGACGTGCTCTGGTGCTCATGCGGATCGGTCCTCCAGTCGGGGACTGCGGGGTCGGCTCGGGGTGCGGGAGGCCGTGGGCCGGGGCGACGGCCCAGGTGCTCCCGCACGCTCCTCTTCCTGCGGGGACGGGAATGGCGAAAGTGTTGAGCCGTCCCCGTCGGCAGTCAACAGTTTCGGTCGTCATTTCGAAACGTTCGAAGGGGAATTCGGGCGTTCACGGCCGGGATTTCAGCAGACCAGGGCTCCCACCAGGGCGATCTCCGCACACGAGCACGACGAGAAGCGGGAAGGGAGATCCATTGGCGAGAGACGTCGACCCCGAAACATTCGAACCGCTTCCGGACCGGCTTGTGGAGGGCGCTTTTCGGCCGGTCACGAAGGGGAACCCGGCCTGCCCACCCCTCCCCCGAGGACGAGGAGTTCCACGTGACGGACGAGCACCGCAGGCAGCAGGACCCCACCACCCGGTATCCGCGGCCCGACTTCCCCTCCCAGGAGCAGCCGCACCCCGGCTGGACCGGACCGATGGATCCGCCGCCCGACCACGGCGAGGAGTCCTACCGCGGTTCCGGCCGGCTGGAGAACCGCAGGGCGGTCATCACGGGCGGGGACTCCGGCATCGGGCGGGCGGTCGCCCTCGCCTACGCCCGCGAGGGCGCCGACGTGCTGTTCACCCACCTCGCGGAGGAGGCGGACGACGCGCGCGAGACGGCCCGGCTGGTCGAGGACGCCGGGCGCAAGGCCGTCGCCGTCCCGTGCGACATCCGCGAGGAGAGCCAGTGCAGGGCGCTGATCGACCGGGCGGTCGCGGAGTTCGGAGGGATCGACATCCTGGTCAACAACGCGGCGTACCAGATGTCCCAGCCGGACGGCATCGAGGCGATCACCACCGAGCAGTTCGACCGCGTCCTGCGCACCAACCTCTACGGCATGTTCTGGCTCACCAAGTTCGCGCTGCCGCACCTGCCGGAGGGCGCCTGCGTCATCAACTCCACGTCCGTGCAGGCGTACAAGCCCAGTCCGCACCTGCTCGACTACGCGATGACGAAGGGCGCGATCGTCACCTTCACGCAGGGGCTGGCGCAGATGGTCGCGGAGCGCGGCATCCGCGTCAACGCGGTCGCGCCGGGCCCGGTGTGGACGCCGCTGATCCCGGCGACGATGCCCGACACCGCGGAGTTCGGCAAGCAGAGCCCGATGGGGCGTCCGGCGCAACCGGCCGAACTGGCGCCCGCCTACGTCTACCTCGCCTCGCAGGAGGCCGGTTTCATCACCGCGGAGATCCTCAACGCGACCGGGGGCACCCCGCTGCCCTGACCGCGACCGGCGAGAAGGCCCGGGCGGGCGGAGCCCGGGCCGAGCGGGATCCGGGCCGTCCGGGGCCTTCGGCCGTCCTCAGCCGCGCAGTGCGGTGTGCAGGCGGACGGTCGTCCCCTCCTCGGGGGTGGACCGGATCTCGACGAGGTCGCAGAGATGGTGCGCCAGCCACAGTCCCCGGCCGCCGACCTGCGCGGCGTCCGGCCCGGTCCGCCCCACGAGGGGGTCGGCCAGATAGCCGCGGTCGCGGAACTCGCAGATCATGCGGTCGTCCTCCACCCAGGTCCGGAGCACTCCGTGGCCGCCGCCGTGCTTGATGCTGTTGCCCGCGATCTCCGTGGCGGCGAGGGAGAGTTCCCTCAGCCGCGAGCCGTCCAGGCCGTGCCGCCGGGCGCACTCGGCGATCTTCGCGCGCACCGCGGACAGCTCCCCGCCGGCGTAGCGCATCTCCTCGTACGGGTCGCACGGCCGGTCGAGGGGCTCGAACCGGTAGGCCGCCTCGGCGTCGTAGTCGTCGCTCGTCTGCGAGCGGCCGTCACGGCGTACCTGGGGATGGCAGCGCGCCATCGCCTTCAGGTCGGCGTGCCCGCCGTCGGCGTCGTACGGACACAGCAGCCACCAGGCGGGGCTGTGGGCGAAGGCCTTGTTCAACAGCCACTCGTAGTACTGCAGTTCGCGCACCTCGGCGCGGCTGCGGACGGTGTCCCACGGCGACTCGCCGATGCCCCGCACCGGCCGGCCCTCGGCGGTGTGCTCCCCGATCCACCGCTGCCAGGCGGCGATGAGGCGGCCGGGATGGTGGGCGACGGCGGCGGTGTCGACGAAGCGGACCGCCGACAGCCGGGGAAGCTCCGCGCGCAGCAGCGTCACCTTGTCGTTCGGCACGGCCACGACGACGGCCTCGCCCCCGTCGAGCGCCTCGTGGATGAAGTCCAGGGTGCCGTCGAGGAACTCCTGACGTCCCCGGTAGGGATACAGCTCGTGCCGGTATCCGCCGGGGGCGGTCGCGGACTCACGCGAGGACGACATGGTCATGGCACCATCACCACGGGTACCTCCGGTACGGCGTATCCCGAGAGCCCCCAGCTCAGGCGCACGGTCTCGTTGGCCCCCTCGACGATCACCACTCGCTCCGGCAGGAGTCTGGCGGCGTCGGCCAGGGCACGCATGCCGGCCGCGTCGAAGAACTCGAGGTCGTGACAGGTCAGGCGCAGGGTCGTCGCGTGCGCGACCAGGCTGCGCAGTACCGCGCCGAACGCCGCGGCACCCTCGGAATCGATTACTCCGCTCACCCTCCAACGGCCCTCTCCGGTTGTGTACACCCGGAACTCAGGCGCCGCCGGTCTGCTGCCCACATGGTGCGGATGCACACACCTGACTTGGTCGAGTGTCGGCGGGTCCCAGTCCGCGGGCCGGTAGGTGCACAGCACCATCGCACCGCTGTCCGCGGCGAACTCCTCCAGGTCCAGCTCGCTCTGCAGCATGGTGTCGCGCTGGGCGTCCCGGTGGTCGGCCGTCACGTGCCGCAGGATGCGCAGGGCCCGGAAACCCTCGCGTCCGGCGGTCGCGGCCTCCCTGCGCACCGCGGCCAGCAGGGCGGAACCGTCCAGCCGGGCCGGGTCCAGGACGACGCGGGCCGGCGTGTCGGCGATCTCCGGAGCGGGACGGTCGTCGGTGCCGACGATGACGAGCTTGTCGCCGAAGAGCGCGCCGTCGGCCACGAAGGCGCGGCTGCGCTCCACGCCGTTCTCGGCCGGGTCCAGGAACTGACAGACGTGGTCGCCGCTCTCCACGTCGTCCAGCGTCGCCAGGCTACGCGCCGCTCTCACCGGTCTCCCCTCGTTCACCCTTTCACCCTACTGGCCCAGGCCTCGGCCCTGGTGGAACCCCGTGCGCATCCGGACGGCCGGCGGGCCCGGAATGTCACCGGCACCGCTCGCGGTGCCCCGCCCGGTCGCCGGCCCGGGCGCGCCGGGTCCGTCCGGCGCGGCCCCCGTGCCGGCGACCGTGCCGACACCCGTACGGCGGTCTCCGGCCCGCGCCGCGGCCGAACCGGTGGTCCGATCGGTGGAGCGACGCGGTTCACAGGCCTGTCGCACCGGGTGCGGGGCACCAGGGCACCGAACACCCCATGACCTGAAGGAGCTGCGCAGATGGCGAAGGACCTGACTCCCCAGTACACCGTTCCGGGCATCGAGCGGGAGGCCGCCGGCCGGCTCATCGGCGCGCTGCGCCTGCGGCTGCACGCCCTGAACGATCTGCACCTCACCCTCAAGCACGTCCACTGGAACGTGGTGGGGCCCCACTTCATCTCCGTGCACGAGATGATCGACCCCCAGGTCGACCGGGTGCGTGAGATGGCCGACGACGTGGCCGAGCGCATCGCGGCCCTGGGCGGGGTCGCGCAGGGCACGCCCGGCGCGCTGGTCGAGGAGCGGTCGTGGCAGGACTACTCCATCGGACGGGAGGGCGCGATCGCGCACCTCGGCGCTCTTGACGTGGTCTACACCGGCCTGATCGAGGGCGTGCGGAACTCGATCAAGGAGGTCGGCGACCTCGACCCCGCCACCGAGGACCTGCTGATCGAGCAGTTGCGGGACCTGGAGCAGTTCCAGTGGTTCGTCCGCGCCCACCTCGAGAGCGCGAACGGCACCCTGGTGACGGCCGACGCCGACACCGAGCGCGAGGCCGCGGCGCGCGGCGCCGCACTGGACTGATCGCACCGGACCGACCGCGGCGGACCGCTCGCGGGGACGATCGGGGCCGCCCGCCCGCCGACTGTCGTGCGGGCGGGTCGCCCGGGGCGGACGGCGGCGCGGGCGGTGGACGGTGCGAGCGGTCGACGGCGTGCGGCGCGGGCGGTGGACGGGCGGTCGGTCTCAGGGCGCGGGAGCGCCGTCCGGCTCCTCGGTGTGCCGCCCGGCGCCGGGCTGGGGCTCGGTGAGGTACTCGGCGGTGCCGGTGAGCTGGAGCATGCGCTCCAGGTGGGCGGGCCGGTTGTCGAGGTGCAGGGTGATCCCGGCCGGATAGGTCCGCCGGCGGAGCATGAGCAGCATGGCCAGCCCCGTCGAGTCGATCAGGGTGAGGCGGGCGCAGTCCAGGTGCAGGTCCCGCAGCGTCGCCCCGTGCTCCCGCTGGTGCTCCTCGATGGCGTACGTGAGCAGGGTCGGGAAGTGCCCGGCGTCGTGGTCGAGTTCACCCACGACCTCCATGGTGAGGGTGCTCGGGCCGGAGGCCGCGGTGGTCATCTGGAAAGGGACGTGCGTGCTCATGCGGGGGTTCCTGTGCCGGTGGCGGAAAGGACGGTGGCGAACGAGTCGGGGCCCGGCGTCGTCTCGTTCGGGAAGCGCCGTGCGCGGGGGAAGTCGTACGGGTGGGCGGCGAGGACCGTCGGGTCGAGGCGGAGCGACCCGACGGGGACGCCTCGCGCGGTGAGGATACCGGTGGTACGGCCGACGGACCGGGTGAAGAGGTCCGGATCGTCGAGGCGGCAGGCCGTGGCCGGGGACCCGATGACGTGCCGGACGTCCTCGGCCGGGCGGTCCCGCTGGTGCGGAGTGTGCGACCGCGGCACCGGGGACAGCTCCCACAGATCGGTCATGCGCCCTCCTCCTCCGTCCGGTCCTGCGCGGCCCGGCTCCGGGCGGTGGGTCCGTCCACGGGGTGGAGCCGTCCTCGGCCGGTCGTCGGACGGGTGGTGGCCGGGGCCGCCGTGTCGTCGTGCCTGCTCCCGCCCGGCCGCTGTGCGGTGGGCGTCCGCACGCGTTCGGCCACCGCTTCCGTCGGCATTCTCGCGCATCCGGCCGGGGACGCGCACAACCGGTGTTCACCGTACATCCGGTCGCCCGGGGAATCGCCGCGGGCCTCGGTGATGCCGTCGGTGTGCGGCGGGGCGGCTCGGTCGATCCCGACGACGTCGCCCCGCGTCTCCCGACGAGAACCGGGTGGGGCGTCGTTCCACGTGGCGCCGGCACCGCCGGCGCCACCGTGGGGACGGGCGGGGACCCGGTGGGGAGATCACGGGCGGTGGGGGGGCGGGGGGGGGGCCCCCCCCCCCCCGCAGAGTGGGGGGGGTGGGCGGGGGGGGGCGGGGGCCCCCGCGGGGCCCCGCCGCGCGGCCCCCCC
>NZ_JBIBWL010000021.1:0-69086 GCF_043081325.1 Streptomyces sp. NPDC014882 | reverse complement strand
CCCCTCCGAGCAGGGGGGGGGCGGGAGTCCCCCGTGGCGCGGCCCCGCCCGGCCCGCCGGTGGGCTGGGGCGGCCCCCCGTGGGGCCGTCCCGGGGGGGGGGGCGGGGGGGGGCGCGCCCCACCGCCTTCTCATGAAGGGGAGATGTCGCCTTTCGGCGGCCGTCACTCGGTCGGCACGGCGCGCGCGGACTCCCGCCGCCGGTCCCCGCCCGCCCGTGCGAGCCCGCGCAGCAGCGCACCGCGCCCGCGGTCGGGCACGGTCCACAGGGTCTGGCCCGCGACCCCCCAGCGTTCCAGGAGGGCGTTGGCGGCGAGGAAGCCGCTCGTGGCCGCCCGTTCCATGAGGGCCACCGGCAGGTCGGTGCGGACCAGGTCGCCGGCGACGACCAGCCCGGGGTCGGTGGTGCGCACGGTGGGTCGGCCGCCGTAGCCCCCGACGGGGAACAGCGGGCAGTCGGCCCGCCACTCGTGGCGGGCGTCGACGACCCTCGCCGCGCGCGTCTCCGGGTACACCCGGTGCAGCTGCTCCAGCAGACGGCGCTGTTCGGCGTCGTGGGAGGCCCTCTCCGGCAGGGCGTACGCGTGCAGTTCCACGACGGAGCCGCCGGTGCGGGCGGCCCAGCGCGCCGCCTCGCCCTCCCAGCGTTCCAGCACGCTGACGTTGTCGAGGGAGCCGTAGCCGCCGGTGCCGAGGAAGCCGGGCCGGTCGGAGGCGACGGGACGGTCCAGCCACAGGCGCGAGACCAGGAAGGGCGGGGCGGTGCGGAGCCCGGCCACACGTGCGCGCCACGCGGCGTCGGCCAGCCGCGGGGAACCGGCGACGACGGACCGCAGGCCGGCCGTGTCCAGGGCGAGGACCACGGTGTCGTACCGCCGCTCCTCGCCCGCGGCGGCCACGCGGAAGCCGCCGTCCCCGGTGGGTTCGACCGCCTCGACGGAGGTGCCGGTCCGCAGTTCGGCGCCGTGGCCCTCCAGGTAGCCGGCCAGGGGGTCCCAGAGCGCGGCGGGGAAGGGCTCGTCGGGCACGTCGAAGAGCAGCCCCTCCGAGGAGCCGAGGAAGTAGATGTGGAACATCAGCACCATCTCCGCCGCCGACAGGCCGCGGGGATCGGCGAAGAAGCTCCGGGAGAACACCTCGAACGCGAGGTGGTGCGCGGCCTCGGGGAAGCGGACCGACTCCAGGAAGTCGTGGGCGCTGATGTCGTCGAGGCGCGTGTAGACGTCCGGCACCCGCACGTCCAGCAGGGGCAGCGCGGCGACCGGGTTCATGCGGGCGAGGTCGCGCAGGCCGAAGGTGGGGCTCAGCGCGACGAAGCCCAGCGCGCTCCACGGCGGGGTGCGCGGAACGTGCCGGAAGCTGTCGTGCGCGCCGCCGCTGTGGCGCAGCGGGTAGTCGGGCAGGCCCGTGAGGCGGCGGAGCCCCGGATCGGTGCGCCGCAGCAGTCCGCGCAGGTTGTAGTACTGACGGAAGAACGCGTGGAAGCCGCGGCTCATGGTGACGGTGCTGCCGTCGGCCAGTGCGGTCGGCCAGCCGGCGAGGCGTCCGCCGAGGGCCGGTTCGCGTTCGTGGAGCGTGACGCGTACGCCCCGTTCGGCCAGGGCCGTAGCCGCCGCCAGGCCGGCGATGCCGCCGCCCACCACGGCGGTGGTCGGCCGGTGGTCACCGGTGAGCGCGGGCGCGCCGGGCCGGGGGCGGATCGTGCGGGCCAGGCGGTCCCTGCCGCGGCGGGCCGTCCCGGACCGGCGAGCCGTCCCGGATCCTTGGGCCGTCCCGGACCGGCGGGCCGCCGTCATCGGCCGGCCGCCGTGTCGGAGCCGGGACGGCGGGCGACGACGGTGTGCGTGATACCGGTCTGCCATCCGGGCAGGGGCAGTGCCCGCACCTCCCCGAAGCCGGCGGAGCGGACCCTCCCGGTGAAGGCGTCCACCGTGTCGAAGGCGAGGACGCTGTGCCAGAGGTGGCGGTACAGCTCGCCGTCGCCGAGGGCGGTGGCGACGGGCTGCACGAAGCCCCGGCACACCGCCGTCCACATCGCGCGGTGGGCGGTCCGGCCGCTGAGGAGGTACTCGTGGACGGCGAGCCGGCCCCGCGGCGCGAGCGCCTCGCGCACCGCGGCGAGCACCGCGTCGGGGTCGGTGGCGTTGCGGAAGAGGTAGGCGGCGAAGACCGCGTCGAAGGGTCCCCCGGCCCCTGCCTCCGCCAGGCGTTCCGCCGGGGTGTGCACGAATCTCACGTCCTGCCGCCACCGTTTGCGGGCCGCCCGTTCCAGCATGCCGGCGGAGGCGTCCACGGCGGTGATCCGCGCCCCGGGGTACACGGCGGCCAGGGCGGCCGTGGAGGCGCCGGTGCCGCAGCCCAGGTCCAGGACGCGCAGGCCGGCCCCGCCGTGCGGCAGGCCGAGGCGGCGCGCGGAGCGCCGCAGGTGGGCGTGGTAGCCGGGGTTGGCGGCCACCAGGGTGTCGTAGCTGCGGGCGGCACGGTCGAACGCGGCGGCCAGGTCCGCGTCGCGCAGCAGGGTCATCGGGTCTCCTCGGTGGGCATGGCTCGGGCTGTGGCGCGGGCGCCCCGCCGGGCGGGCGGTCAGGGGCGGGGGCAGTCAGGGGCGGGGGAAGGGTCTGCGGGGCAGGCGGGGCAGGTCCATGACGGAGCGGAGCATGGGCAGCACGGGGGTGCGCGCGCCGACGGAGAGGTCCTCGGTCAGGCGGGTGCGGCCGTCCAGGAAGCGCAGCAGCCGCTCCGCCGGGACCTGGGAGAAGAGTGCCGAGAAGACCTCGGCGCCGCCGACGCGTCCGCTGTCCAGAGCGCGCAGCAGCACCGCGTCCATGGCGCGGGAGCGGGCCGAGTGGGGGGCGGGGGGCAGCGGGCGGCGGCCGGCGGCCAGCGCCGCCGCGACGGCCCGCGTCTGGCGCTGGACGGCGGCGAAGGTGTAACCGGTCGAGGGCCGGGTGGCGCCGCCCGCCGCGCCGATCCGGAAGACCGAGGGCGCGGTACGGCGCGCGAAGCGCGCGTCCGTCATGGGGATCACCCCGGTCTCCGTGGCGGTCACCTCGAACGGCCCGAGCCCCAGCACGCCGTGGGTGTACCGGTCGAGCGCGGCCTCGTAGGCCGTCCGGGACAGGGGGGCGCCGGAGAACTCCGTGTACTCGACGAGGGCCTCGCGCGCGCTGGTGGGCAGGACGTAGCCGAAGGCCAGTCCGTGCGCGGGCTGCGGGACCCTGAAGTCCATGAGGTCGACGCGGCGGGGGTCGAACACCGGCCGGGACGTGCGGACGAACCAGCCGTGGAAGTGCTGGAGCAGGGTGGTGCGGGCCGCCGGCAGGCTCCCGAGCGGCCGGGAGTCGAAGACCCAGCGGGCGCGCGCGGTGAGCGGGCGGCCGTCGGCGGTGCGGGCCCGGATCTCCGCCCCGCCGGCGACCCCGTCCACCGTCTCGACCGTCGCCTCGACGCGGCGGACGTGGTCGCGGCGCGCCAGTTCGCGTCCGACGAACGCCTCGAAGTCGTCGGAGCGGATCATCTTGTAGCGCAGCGGCGCGATGCCGTCCTCGATGCGGCGCCCCTCGGGGGTGTGGACCCGCAGGTGCTGCCACGCGGCGGTCAGGACGGCGTCGTAGGGGCCCGGACCCGGCTCCCAGAAGCACCAGGTGCGGCTCGGCGGGCGCAGCGGGCCGGGCGGGGGTTCGAACAGCAGCACCGACGGCCGGCGGGCCGGTGCGGCGCGCGCCAGCCGGTACGCGAGGGACAGCCCGGCAGCTCCGGCGCCCACGATGGCGACGTCCGCGTCCCGCACGTGTCGCACCCTCCCCATCCCGTCAGCCCTGTTCGTCCGGCTCGGCCGGCTCGGCCCGGTGTGCCGGTCCTGTGCCCCGGCCCCGGGTCCCGGTCCGTCGTCCCGGCGCCGTGACCAGCATTCCCCTCCGGACCGCCCGGCGGATGCAGGCCGGGCCGGGCCGTCCGCCGTGCGGCGCACCGCGGGCGGCCCGGCGGAGCGGGGTGCGGCCCGCGGAGCGCGAGGCGCGGACGGTCGCGGGGCCCGGCGGCCGCGGGGCGTTCACACGGTCACGGGTCGCTTTCCGGAGCGGGTTCGCGGGGTCGCATCGATCGTGCAGCGTATCGGCCGGCCGCGCGGCGCGTCAGCCGGCGTGGGCGTGCGGGCCTCCGTCCCGTACGCGCGTGCCGAGCCGGTGCAGCCCGCGGCGCGCGTGGCTCTTGACGGTGCCCAGGGGCCAGCCCGTCAGCTCGGCGATCTGGGTCTGGGTGAGGTCGCAGTAGAAGGCGAGGGTGAGGACGCGGCGCTGCGGAGCGGGCAGCCTCGCCAGTTCGTGGGTGAGCACGACGCGGTCGAGCACGGCGTCGGGTTGGGCGTGCCGGTCGTCGGCGGTGACGGACAGCCGTGCTCCCGCCGCCGCGACGAGGTCGGCCCGCCGGGTCCGCGCCGCCAGGGCGTCGGCGATCTTGCGCCGGGTGATGCCGACCAGCCATGCCGACAGCGGGCCGCGCTCGGGCCGGAAGCCGGAGCGGCCGCGCCAGGCGGCCAGGAACACCGTCTGCGTCACGTCCTCCGCCTCCCTGGCGTCGCCCAGGCTGCGGCGCGCCAGCGTGTGGACCAGCAGTCCCCAGCGGTGGTAGGCGGCCGCCAGGCAGGCTTCGTCGCCCCTGACGAAGCCCGCGGCCAGTTCTTCGTCGGTGAGGGCCGCCTCGCCGGGGCCCGCTGCCGCGGTCGGGAGGGTCCGCTCGGTGACCTGCTGTGCCGTCATGGTGGCTGCTCCTCGTGCGGGCGGTCGTCCGCTTCTCGTCCGGGCGGCCGGTGGTGGCCGGCCGCGCCCGTCGAAGCCGGGGACTCGGGGTCGCTCGGCGCGACCTTGGTCTCCTCACCATGCGAAGCGACGCACCTCCGCGACAACTCGCAGCGTCTTTGCGTCGTTTTCCGCGTTCGCCTCGCCGGTGCGATCCCCTCCGGTCCCCCCGTCGGAGCAGGAAACGGCCCGCAGTCGCTCGTCTGGCGCATCCGTGGCGGCCCCCGGCGCGGAATGCCTTCAGTCAGGGCCCACTGCGATCACGACGGGAGGAGTCGGCATGCGCCCCAGCACGGCGAGACACGACCCCGGGACGGACACCCCGCCGGCTCCTTCCCACGCGCCCCGACCGGGTCCGATCGGGGCGCCGCCGTCGTCCGCCGATCGCGGCCCCTCCCCCGACAGCCGACCGGAAGGCGCCATGCCCGCCCGTTTCCCCCTGGACGTCAGCGACCTGTCCGCCCTCGACGACGATGTACCCGGAGCCGTCGGACGCCTCCTCGACGACCTCCTGGCAGAGCGCGCGGAGCAGGCCGCCGCGCTGGACCCCGTGTTCGCGCGGGACCTGGCCGAACGCGTCAGGCGCTTCACCCTGGACGGCGGCAAGCGGATGCGGCCCCGGTTCGTGTGGTGGGCCCTGCGCGCCTGCGGCGGGGGGCCTGCCGAGGCGGAGGGCGCGTTGCGGCTCGGCGCCGCGCTCGAGCTGATCCAGACGTGCGCGCTGATCCACGACGACGTGATGGACGGCTCGGCGCTGCGCCGCGGCCGGCCCGCCCTGCACGCGGACGTGACCGCCCAGTACGCCGGCGCCGTGTCCGCCGCCCACGGCCCCCGGTTCGGCGAGGCCGCCGCGATCCTCGCCGGGGACCTGGCCCTGGCGTGGGCGGACGACGTCGTCGCGGCGACCGAGGCGCCCGCGGCCACCTCCCGCACCGTGCGCGAGGTGTGGAGCGCGATGCGCACCGAGATGGTGGCCGGCCAGTACCTGGACGTGCAGGGGCAGGCGACGTCCTCGCGTTCCCTGGCGCGCGCCGTCCGCGCCGCGTGCCTCAAGAGCGCCCTGTACTCGGTGGAGCGTCCGCTGGCCCTGGGCGCCGCCCTGGCGGGCGCCGACTCCGCGCGGACCGGGGCGCTGTGCTCGGCGGGCCGCTGCGTGGGCATCGCCTTCCAGCTGCGCGACGACCTCCTCGACGCGTTCGGCGGCGACCGCCGGACCGGCAAGCCGGCCGGGGGCGACATCCGGACGGGCCGGCCCACCTACCTCATGGCCGTGGCCCGGGCCCGCGCGGAGGCCGACCGCGACCGCGGCGCCCTCGCGGTGCTGAACCGGTCCGTCGGCCGGGCGGACCTGCCCGACAGCGGCCTGGCCGAGGTGCGCGACGTGCTCGTCGGCGTCGGGGCGCGCGACGTCGTCGAGGCGAAGATCGAGCGGCTGGTGGCGCAGGGCATGCGCCACCTGGACTCGGCCGTGCTCGACCCGGTGGCGCGGCGGCGGCTGGTGGGGCTGTTCCACGCCACCGCCGGCACGTCCCCGGCCGCTCCCCCCACACCCGCCGCACCCGCCGCACCCACTGCACCCGCTCCGACCGCTCCCTGGGGCGACCCGGCCGGTCCGTGGGACGGCCCGGCCGCCCCGGACGACGGCGTACCCCCTCCCCCCGACGGGGGCCTGTCCGTCCCGCTGCTGCTCACCGAAGGGGCCCCGCGATGAGGACTGTTCCCGGACGCACCGACCACGTCGTCGTGGTCGGCGCCGGACTCTCCGGCCTGTCGGCCGCGCTCCACCTGCTGGGCGCCGGCCGCCGCGTCACGGTCGTCGAGCGCGACGCGCTGCCCGGCGGACGCGCGGGGCTCCTGGAGCGCGACGGCTACCGCATCGACACCGGTCCGACCGTGCTGACCATGCCGGACCTGGCCGACGAGGCCTTCGCCGCGGTCGGCGAGAACCTGCGCGACAACGTCGACCTGATCCCCCTGCACCCCGCCTACCGGGCACTGTTCGCCGACGGCAGCAGGATCGACGTGCACACCGACGCGGACGCGATGGAAGCGGAGGTCGAGCGCTTCGCGGGGCCGGCGGAGGCCGCGGGGTACCGCGGGCTGCGCCACTGGCTGGAGCAGCTCTACCGGGCGCAGATGCGGCGGTTCATCGACACCAACTTCGACTCGCCCCTCCAGTTGCTGACGCCCGATCTGGCCCGGCTCGCCGCGCTGGGCGGCTTCGGGCGGCTCGACGCCCGCATCGGCCGCCACCTGCGCGACGAACGGCTGCGCCGCGTCTTCTCCTTCCAGTCGCTGTACGCGGGCGTCCCGCCGGCCCGCGCCCTCGCCGCGTACGCGGTCATCGCCTACATGGACACCGTCGCCGGGGTGTACTTCCCGCGCGGCGGCATGCACGCGCTGCCGCGGGCCATGGCGGACGCCGCCGCGCGCGCGGGCGCCGACCTGCGGTTCGGACGGGACGTCGTCCGGCTGGAGCGGTCCGGCAACCGGGTCACCGCCGTCGTCACCGCCGACGAGCGCATCGCCTGCGACGCCGTCGTCCTCACCCCGGACCTGCCGGTCGTCCACCGCCTCCTCGGCCGCGCCCCGCGCCGTCCCCTGCGGATCCGGCACGCCCCGTCGGCCGTCGTGCTGCACGCCGGGACGGACCGGACGTGGCCCGCGCTCGCGCACCACACGCTCTCCTTCGGCGCCGCCTGGCACAGCACCTTCGACGAGCTCACCCGCTCGGGCGAGCTGATGAGCGACCCGTCGCTGCTGATCACCAGGCCCACCGCCACCGACCCGACGCTCGCCCCGCCCGGCCGCCACCTGCACTACGTCCTGGCCCCCTGCCCGAACACGGACATCGGACCGGACGCCGCCGCCTGGGGCGAGCTGGGCCCGCGCTACCGCGACAGCGTGCTGCGGGAACTGGAGCGGCGCGGGTTCGACGGGATCGCGACGGCCGTCGAGGACGAGACCCTCGTCACCCCGGCCGACTGGCACGGCCAGGGGCACGCGGCGGGCACGCCCTTCTCGGCCGCCCACACCTTCGCCCAGACCGGCCCGTTCCGTCCGCGCAACCTCGTCCGCGGCACCGACAACGCCGTGCTCGCGGGCTGCGGCACCACGCCGGGCGTCGGCGTGCCGACCGTCCTGCTGTCGGGCAAGCTCGCCGCGGCCCGCGTCACCGGCCGCACGGCCGCGTCACCGGCCGCCCGGCGCGGGCACTCCGCGCTCGTCACCCCGGAAGGGACCCCCTCATGACCGCCCGCGAACTGGACGCGGCGGGCATCACCGACCCGGCCCTGCGCGCCGCCTACACGCGCTGCCGCGCGCTCAACGCCCGGCACGGCAAGACGTACTTCCTGGCCACCCGGCTGCTGCCGGTGGAGCGGCGTCCGGCCGTGCACGCCCTGTACGGTTTCGCGCGCTGGGCCGACGACATCGTCGACTCGCTGGAGGGCGACGTCCCGCCGCACCGCCGCGCGGCCGCCCTCGCCACCCTCCAGGAGGGGCTGGAACAGGGGCTGCGCGGCGGTGGCGGCGGCGACCCGGTCGTCCTCGCCCTCGCCGACACGGCCCGCCGGTACGGCATCCCCCACGGGCACTTCCGCGACTTCATGGCCGCCATGCGCAGCGACCTCACGGTCACCGACTATCCGGCCTACGACGACCTGCGCGCGTACATGCACGGCTCGGCGGCGGTGATCGGGCTGCAGATGCTGCCGGTGCTGGGGACCGTCGTCCCGCGCGAGGAGGCGGCCCCGCACGCGGCCGCCCTCGGCGTCGCCTTCCAGCTGACCAACTTCCTGCGCGACGTGGGCGAGGACCTCGACCGGGGCCGCGTCTACCTGCCCGCCGACCTGCTGCGCGGCCACGGCGTCGACCGGGACCTGCTGCTGTGGTCCCGCCGCACCGGGAGCCGGGACCCCCGGATCACCGAGGCGCTCAGGGCGTTCGAGGACCTGACGCGGGGCGTGTACCGCGAGGCGGCGCCGGGGCTCGCGATGCTCGACCCGGTGGCCCGCCCGTGCATCCGCACGGCGTTCGTGCTGTACGGCGGGATCCTGGACGCCGTCGCCGACGACGGGTACGCGGTGGTCCACCGCCGTGCCGTGGTGCCCCGCCGGCGGCGTGCCGCGGTGGCGCTCGACGGCCTGGTCCGCGTGGCGTCCGCCCGTGCCGCCGCACGGTGGAGCGCTCCGTCCGGTGCGCCGCGGCCGCCCGCCGAGCTGCCCGGCGCGCACGGCACGCCGCCCGCGCGCGAGCGTGAGCACGAGGAGGTCGCATGAGTCCCGAGCGTTCCGGCGGGCGCCGCCGGTACCCGCTGTCGCTGCGCAGGAACCCGGTGTCCTGGGAGCGGCAGCGCCCGACCTGGCGCGCGGCGCGGCCCGCCGTGATCGCCGGGGCGCTGAAACGGGCGCAGGCGCGCCCGTCCGGCAACTGGTACGTCGTGGGCGCCGCCCGGGACGTCCGCGACGACCGCCCCCTCGCGCGCACGGTCGCCGGACGGGAGCTGGTCGTCTGGCGCGACGCCGGAGGCCGGCTGGTCGCCGGGCCGGGCGTCTGCCCCCACCTGGGCGCACCGCTGCGGGACAGTCCGGTGCGCTGCGGCACCCTGGTCTGCCACTGGCACGGGCTCGCGCTGCGGGGCGGTCCGTTCGCGGGCTGGGAGCCGCTGCCCGTGCACGACGACGGCGTGCTGGTGTGGGTGCGGCTGGACGACGTGGGCGGCGAGCCGCCGTTGGCGGCGCCGGTGGTGCCGGTCCGGCCGGCCCTGTCGGGCGCCGTGTCCGCGGTCTACGTGGGCGTCGGCACGTGCGAGCCGGAGGACGTGGTGGCCAACCGGCTGGACCCGTGGCACGGGGCCTGGTTCCACCCGTACTCGTTCGTCGACCTGACCGTGGCCGACGACTCCGGTGGCGCGGGCAGCGCGGGCGCGGCGGCGGACGGCGACGGTTTCACCGTGGACGTCTCCTTCAAGCTCGCCGGACGGCTCGTCGTGCCGGTCCGGGCGGTGTTCACGGCGCCCGAGCCGCGCACGGTCGTCATGCACATCACGGAGGGCGAGGGCCGGGGGTCGGTCGTCGAGACGCACGCGACGCCGCTGGGCCCGGACGACCGGGGCCGGCCGCGCACCGCGGTCGTCGAGGCGATCGTGGCGGCCTCGGACCGGCCGGGATTCGCCGTGGCCCGTACGGTGACGCCGCTGCTGCGGCCCTTCATGCGGGCGGCCGCGGGACGCCTGTGGCGCGACGACCTGGCCTACGCGGAACGCCGCTGGCACCTGCGTTCCACGGGCCGCTTCCCCGGCTGACCCCGCCGGACCACGGCCGCCCCCGCGACGCACCGCGGGGGCGGAACCGGGCGGCACGGTGAGCGGGACGGGACGGAACGGTGGGCGGGTGCCACCGACGTGGTGGCCGGGACCCGCCGACGCGGTGGGCGGGACCCGGCCACGCGGTGGGCAGGACCGGACGGAACGGTGGCCGGGACCCGCCGACGCGGTGGGCGGGACCGGGACACGCGGTGGGCGGGACCGGACGGAACGGGTGGAGCGAGTCGGTCCGGACGAGTCGGGCGGGGCGGTGCCGACCTCCCCAGGCGCACCGCCCCGCCTCGCACGGACCACGTGTGCCCACGAAACGGTTCCGCACACCCCGGTCGTGCCCGGTCCCGTGGCGGGTGCCCGCACCCCGCGCCGGGGAGGGCTGCGATCATGCCTGGGCGTTCCCGGTCCGGCCGGGAACGCGCCCCGGTCCGGTCCACCCCCTCGCCCCGCAGGAGTACGCATGCCCCTCGACGTCGACGCGATCCGCGCGCTGATCCCCGCCCTGACATCCGGCACGGCCCGCTTCGACGCGCCCGGCGGCACCCAGACCCCGCAGCCGGTGATCGACGCCATCGCCGAGGCCTTGGCGCGCCCGCTGGCCAACCGGGGGCACGTCACGCAGGGCGAGCGCAACGCCGAGGACATCGTGCTGGCGGCCCGCCGGGCGATGGGCGACCTGCTCGGCACCGACCCGGGCACCGTCGTGTTCGGCCGCAGCGCCACCCAGCTCACCTACGACCTCGCCCGCACCCTGGCCGGGACCTGGGGCCCCGGCGACGAGGTCGTGGTCACCCGGCTCGACCACGACGCCAACATACGGCCCTGGATCCAGGCCGCCGAGGCGGTGGGCGCGACCGTGCGCCGGGCGGACTTCGACCCGGGCACCGGTGAACTGGCCCCGGAGCGGATCGGGGAGGTCCTGTCCCCGCGCACCCGGCTGGTGGCGGTCACCGCGGCGTCCAACCTCCTGGGCACCCGCCCCGACATCCCGGCCGTCGCCGAGCTCGCCCACCGGGCGGGCGCGCTGCTGCACGTCGACGCCGTGCACTACGCCTCGCACGCCACGGTCGACCTCGCCGCGCTCGGCGCGGACACGCTGGTGTGCTCGCCGTACAAGTTCCTCGGTCCGCACCTCGGCGTCCTCACCGGCCGGGCGGCCCTGCTGGAGTCCCTGCGGCCGGACAAGCTGCTGCCGTCCGCCGACACCGTCCCCGAGCGCTTCGAGCTGGGCACGCTGCCGTACGAGCTGCTGGCCGGGGTCCGGGCCGCCGTGGACGTCCTCGCCGCGCTGGTGCCGGACGCCGGGGACGGCGACCGCCGGGCGCGGCTGGCCGCCTCCTTCGCGGCGGTGGAGGTCCACGAGGAGGCGCTGCGGGAGCGCCTGGAGGCCGGGCTCTCGGAGATCGGCGGGGTGACGGTGTACTCGCGGGCCGCGCGGCGCACCCCGACGCTGCTGTTCACGGTGGCGGGTCACCGCCCGGCGGACGTCTCCCGGCATCTCGCCGGGCACGGGGTGGAGGCGCCGGCCGGTTCGTTCTACGCGCTGGAGGCGTCCCGCCACCTCGGGCTGGGTGCCGAGGGCGGCGTACGGGTGGGACTGGCGCCGTACAGCTCCGCCGAGGACGTGGACCGGCTGCTGGAGGCGCTCGCCCTCCTCGGGTGAGCCCCGGGGGGCGTGCCGAGCGGCCCGGATCGGCGTAGCGTCCTCGGTGGGAGGGGTGCGGCACGTCCCGCGGGGGTGTGCCGCGCCGTGCGGGGAACCGGCAGCCGCCTGCGGCCGTGCGGGAGGCTCCCCTGCCCTGCCGGAGGTGCCTCGTGACCGACCCGGGTGACCCGGCCGTCGACGGCCTGGACGCCGCGTTCGCCGAGACCGTACGCCGCACCGGCGCGTCGATCGGCGCCCTCTACCTGCTCTCCCCCGACGAGCAGGTGCTCTCCCTCGACGCGCTGTACGGGGCACCCGTCGGGCTGGCCGAACCGTGGACGCACGTGTCGACGACGGCTCCGGCGCCGGTGGCCGACGCGGTCCGTGAGGAGCGCATGGTGTGGGTGGGCGGCCAGAGCGAGATGGCCCGGTCCTATCCGCGCACCGCGATGGCGCTCCCCTACCCGCTGGCGCTGGCCGCCGCGCCGGTCACCGGTGTGCGCCGCTGGGGAGCCCTGCTGCTGATGTGGCCGACCACCCGCCCCCCGTACGTGACCGGGCGCGAGCGGGGGAACATCATGTCGAGCTGCCGGCGGCTGGCGCGGCTGCTCGAGGAGGCCGCCGGGCGCGGCAGGCCGCGGGCCGCCGCCGGCCGGCCGCGGGTGCTGCCCGCGGGGACCGGGCGCCGGGACGCCGGACCCGCGATGGCGGCGGCCGACTTCGTGGAGCGGCTGCCCGGCGGCAGCTGTGCCCTGGACCTGGAGGGCCGCTTCACCTACCTCAGCTCCGGAGCGTGCGAACTGCTCGGGCACGACGCCGGCGAACTGCTGGGCACCCTGCCGTGGCAGTCGCTGCGCTGGCTCGACGACCCCGTCCACGAGGACCGCTACCGCGCCGCGGTGCTCAGCCGTGCCCCCGTGTCCTTCACCGCCTGCCGGCCGCCGGGGCAGTGGCTGGAGTTCCACCTCTACCCGGACGACAGCGGCATCAGCGTCCGGATCGTCCCCAGCGGCGAGCAGGCTCCGGCCCTGTCGGCGCCCCGCCGGCCGGTGAGCGGCGCGCCGGCCCGGATGGGGCAGCTCTACCAGCTCACGCATCTGGCGGCCGCGCTCACCGAGGTCGTCGGCGTCCAGGACGTGGTCGACCTGGTCGCCCACCAGATCATGCCCGCCTTCGGCGCCCAGGGAATGGTGCTGTCCACCGCCGAGGCCGGCCGGCTGCGGATCATCGGGCACCGCGGCTACCCGCAGGAGACCGTCGAGCATCTCGACGCGCTGCCGCTGGACACGGGGCTCACCCCGGCGGGGCACGCCCTGGACAGCGGCATCCCGGCGTTCTTCCCGAACACGGAGGACATGCGGCGCGTCTACCCGGAGGCGCCGGGCATCAGCGGCAAACAGGCCTGGGCCTTCCTGCCGCTGACCCTCTCGGGCCGCGCGGTCGGCGTCTGCGTCCTGTCCTACGAACACCCGCACGACTTCCCGGCCGCGGAGCGCGCCGTGCTGACCTCGCTCGCCGGACTCGTCGCCCAGGCCCTGGACCGGGCCCGGCTGTACGACACCAAGCACGACGTCGCGCACGGTCTCCAGCAGGCGCTGCTCCCGCGCGCGCTGCCCTCGGTCGACGGTCTGCGGGTGGCGGCCCGCTACCTGCCCGCCACCCGCGGCATGGACATCGGCGGGGACTTCTACGACCTGATCCGCCTGGACGGCGCCGCCGCGGCCGCCGTCATCGGCGACGTCCAGGGCCACAACGTCGCCGCCGCCGCGCTGATGGGACAGGTCCGCATCGGCGTGCACGCCCACACGGCCCTCGGCGCTTCCCCGGACCGGGTCCTCGCCGGAGCCAACCGGCTCCTCACCGACCTCTCCCCCGACCTGTTCACCAGCTGCCTCTACGCCTGTCTCGACTTCGGCGGGGGGTGCGTCTCGCTGGCCAGCGCCGGGCACCCGCCGCCCCTGCTGCGGCTGCCGGGCCGCGCCACCCGGCCCCTGGACGTGCCGCCGGGCCCGCCCCTGGGGATCGACCCCGACGCCGAGTTCCCCGTCACGCGGATCCCGCTCGTACCGGGGATGACGCTCGCCTTCTACACGGACGGTCTCATCGAAACCCCGGGCGTCGACTTCGAGGACTCCGTGAACCGGCTCGCCGGGGACCTGGACCGCGCCGACGACCGGGACCTGGACGAGCTCGTCGACACCCTGCTGCGGACGTCCGGCACGGCCGGGCAGCGCACCGACGACGTGGCCCTCCTGGTCCTGCGGTTCACGGACCGCCCCCGGGCGTACTGACCCGCGGCGTCGTTCACCCGGGTGAGGGGGCCGGCCGCCCGAAGCCCTCGTACCGGCCGGACGCGCTCGGGCCGGGGCCCGGGCTGCCGCCCGGGCTGCCGGAGGGGGCCCTCCCCTCCGGTGAGGCGCGCACGGCGTCGCGGGGCGGGCGGGAACGCGACGGCGGGACCGGACGGCCGCCGGTCCGGAACCCACGGCCGACCGGCCGGGGAGGCCGTACGGGCCGACCGGTCAGAACAGGGGTTCCTGCTCGTGGGTCGTGGCGTCGCGCCGCCGGGGCCGGGCCGGGGGCCGCCGGGCGGGCGTCTCGTCGCCGAAGAGGGGCGCCGTCCCGCACTCGTCCGGCTCGGCGGGGACGGCGGCGCCGCCGGTGCGGACGTTCAGCCGCAGCGGCGCCTCCCGGTCGAAGTCCCCCGGTGTCATGGCCGTCCACGCGCGGCCCGGCTCCTCGCTCACGCACCGCTCCTTCCCCGGCTCCGCCGACCGGACGCCCCCGGTGCACATCCTGCCCGACCGGGGCGGCCTCCGGTCGGGGGGCGGGGTGCCCGGCCTGCTGGACGACACCGGCGACACCGACCGCCCGGGCGGGCCGCCGGACCGGGGCGCGGCAATCGCGGGCCGCCACCGCGCGGCACCGCGACGACGGCCTCGCGCCGACGACGCCGTCCCCACGGCGTTGCCGACGTCGTTGCCGGCGTCGGCGGGGCGCCGGGCACCGCGGGCGGGACGGCGGGCGTGCTCGTGCGGTCGCCGTGCCGCGACCGGCGGGCTCGGCGCGGGAGGCGGATATTGAAGGGAAGGGTGTTCCCGCCGCCGGTGCCGGGCGGGACGCCGGAGGCCGGGCACGGAGCGGGGGAGACGGTGAGCGCGTCGAGAGAACCGGGCGGGGCGTGGGCGGCCGGCGGGGAGCGCCGTGGCGCGCCGCCGCCGCTGCGGTGGCGGGTCGTGCTGTTCTGGCTCGTCGCGGTCACGGTGCTGCTCGCGGTCATCGGGGTCTTCCTGGACCGCGAGACCAGGCTCGCGCCCTTCCTCGTGGTGCTGCCCGCCCTGATCGCCGGGCGGGGCAGCGTGCGCCAGACCGCCGTCGCCTCCGCCTGGGTCACGGTGATGATCGCCGCGGCCCTGCTCGACACCGCGGACGACACGGTCGGCGCGGTGGCGGCGACCGTCGTCTTCGCCCTCGTCTTCAACGGGCTGAGCGTCGCGCGGGCCGCCCAGCGGATCCGCAGCGACCGGGAGATCGCCCGGCTGCGGTCCGCCGCGGCCGCGCTCCAGCGGCAGTTGCTGCGCCCGTTCCCGCTGATGACGGACCAGCTCATCGTGCACGGCCTCTACCAGCCGGTGGAGGAGGACAGCCGGGTGGGCGGCGACGTGTACGAGGTGGTGTCCTCGCCGTACGGCAGCCGGGTCTTCATCGCCGACGTCCAGGGCAAGGGACTGCCCGCCATCAGCGCGGCCTTCTCCGTGCTCAGCGCCTTCCGGGAGGCGGCCGTCGCCGAGCCCACGCTGACCGCCGTCGTCGACGCCCTGGAGGACGCGGTGCTGCGGCACAACTCCTTCGCGGCGCAGGCCGGCGAGAACGAGCGGTTCGTGACGGCGCTGGTCCTCGGCATCGGCCCGGACCCGGAGGTCCAGGCGATCAACTGCGGCCACGTCGCGCCGCTGATGCTGCACAGCGACCGGAACGGTCCGGTGCTCAAGGGCGAGCCGTGCGTCCCGCTGGGTCTCGACGCCCTGTCCCCGCGGCCCCGCACGGTCGAGTGGTTCACCTTCCCGCGGGACGGCACGCTGTTGCTGTGCACGGACGGCGTCACCGAGGCCCGCGATCCGTCGGGGGTCTTCTACCCGCTGGAGGACCGGACCGCGGCCTGGGACGACGTCCGCCCCGGTGACCTGCCGGCGGCCGTCCACCAAGACCTGCGCCGGCACACGGCGGGCACGCCGGGCGACGACACGGCGCTGCTGGTGCTGCGGAGGCGGCCGGGCACCGGGGCCGGCTGACGGACCCCGAGGAGCTCCGCCCCGGCGGGCGTCCGCCGCACGGCGGGCCTCCGCCCGGAATGCGTAGAGTGGTACGCCCGTGGTCGCACGTCACCCCTTCGGAGCCCGCATGCCCGCCCCGCCGGTCGGCCCGGACGGCGATCCCGACGCGCTGTTCGGACTCGACGCCCTCGAACCGCCCCCGCCCTCCGCCCGCGCCCACCCCCACGCCCCCTCATCGTTTCGCGACTCCGGAACGGCGCGCCGGCTGCTGCCCGTGCGGGAGATCCACGCCGAACCGGCCGCCGCGGCCTCCGCGCGCGGCCGCGAGATCATCGCCCGCTTCCCCGGCGCCCGTCTGGTCGAGATCGACTCCCACTGGCGCGTTCCCGGGCTGCACGGCAACGAGGGGAACGTCGAGCGGTGGGTGCGCGTCAAGGGCGAGACCCTCGTGCTGGGCGAGCGCAAGACGTTCACCACCCGCCCCAACGGGCGCTCGGCGGACTGGATCGCGCCCGGCCCGTCCAACGGCTGCGCCCTGGCGTGCGCGTACTGCTACGTGCCGCGCCGCAAGGGCTACGCCAACCCCATCACCGTGTTCACCAACGTCGACCGGACCATCGCCCACCTCGGCCGGCACATCGCGCGGCAGGGCCCCAAGCGGGAGCCCAACCAGTGCGACCCCACGGCGTGGGTGTACGACATCGGGGAGAACGGCGACTGCTCGGTGGACGCCCTCGTCTGCGACAACACCGCCGACCTGGTGCGCGCCTTCCGCCGCTGGCCCACCGCGAAGGCGTCCTTCGCGACGAAGTTCGTGAACCCCGACCTGCTCGCCCTGGAGCCGCGGGGCCGGACCCGGATCCGGTTCTCCCTGATGCCCGAGGCCGACGCCCGTCTCCTGGACGTGCGCACCTCGCCGGTCGCCGCCCGGATCGCCGCCGCGGCCGACTTCCTGGACGCCGGTTACGAGGTCCACTTCAACTTCTCCCCCGTCGTGCTGCGGCCGGGCTGGCGGGAGGACTGGGCCGAACTGCTCCGGCGGCTGGACGACGTACTGCCCGAGCGGGTCAAGCGGCAGGCGGCCGCCGAGGTCATCATGCTCACCCACAACCGTGAGCTGCACGAGGTGAACCTGGGCTGGCATCCCCGTGCCGAGCAGGTGCTGTGGCGGCCGGATCTCCAGCAGGCGAAGCGCTCCGAGAACGGCGCGCTGAACGTCCGCTACCGCAACCAGGTCAAGGCCGAGGCGCTGGACGCCCTGCGCGACCTGATCGGCGCCCACGCACCGTGGCTGCGCATCCGCTACGCCTTCTGAACGGGGCCGGGTCCGGCCGGGCCGACCGGGTGGGGCCGAGCCGGACCGGACCGGGCCGCGCCGGACCAAGCCACGCCGGGCCGGACCAAGCCACGCCGAGCCGGACCAAGCCACGCCGAGCCGGACCGGGCCGCGCCGGACCGGGGCGAGCGACGGCGCGCCGGACCGGGCCAAGCCGAGCCGCACCGGTCACACGGTCGCGGAGGGGTGGCCGAGGGGGTCAGGAGAGGGGGCGGGCGTCCCGGTCGGCGCGGCCGCCGGCGCCCAGCAGCCCCGTGGGGCGGAAGGGCTCCTCGGCCTCCAGCCGGGGCAGTTCGCGCCGGGCGACGCGCAGCACCAGCGGCGGCAGCGCGGCCCTCGCGATCTGCGCGAGGCGCAGCCAGGCGGGCACGTAGACCGCGGTGCTGCGGCGTTCCACGGCGCGGGCGAGGACCTCGGCGACGGTCTCGGCGGGATACACGCGCCGGGCGGGGGCGGGCATGTGGGCGCGCAGTTCGCGCAGCACGGCGTGCCGGTCGGCGTCCCGGATCATGTCGGTGTCGGTCCAGTTCAGATAGGCGATGCCGACCGCCACGCCGTGGTGCGCCTCCTCGGCCCCCAGCGCGTGCGCGAAGGCCTCCACGCCGGCCTTGGACGCGCAGTAGGCGCTCATCAGCGGGGCGGCGCCGAGGGAGGCCAGGGAGGCGATCTGGAGGTGGTAGCCCGCCGTCTCGCGCAGGTCGGGCAGGAACGCGTGGGCCGTGAGGGCGCTGCCGCCGAGGTTCACGTCGACGACGCGGCGCCAGGAGGCCATGCCGGTGCCGCCGAAGGGGCCGCCCTCGGCGATGCCCGCGTTCGCGACGACGGCCGACGGCGGGCCCAGCCGGGCGCGGACGGTCTCGGCGGCCTCCAGCAGGGCCGCCTCGTCGGTGACGTCCACCTCCACGGCGAGGGCCGGCCCGGGCAGCGAGGCGGCGACCGCCTCCAGGGCCGGCCGCTCGTGGCCGAGCAGGGCCAGGCGCGCGCCGCGGCGGGCGAGGGCACGGGCGAGGGCCGCGCCCACGCCCCGCGCGGCGCCCGTGACGACGACGGTGCGGTTCTCCAGGGGGCTGTGCGCCACGGCGCGGTGCGCCACGCCCTCGCGGGTCACGGTGTCGTGGGCCGCGGTCTTCCGGTGGCTGTGCGCCACGGCGTGCTCCGTTCGTCGGCTGCCTGTCGTCCTCAGTCGGGTCGTGCGTGTCCCGTGCGGTCCCGGTGGGTGAGGGCGCGCTGGAGCCCGGACAGGCCCGGCGACCGGCGCCGCCGCAGCGCCGCGCGGGCGGCGTTGGCACCCGGGGCGCCGTGCACGCCGCCGCCCGGATGGGCGCCCGCGGAGGCGAGGAACAGTCCGCGCACGGGTGTCTCCGGCCGTCCGGTGCCGGGCAGGGGGCGGAAGAGGAGCTGCTGGTGCATGCCCGCGGTGCCGCCGTTGATGGCGCCCGCGTGGAGATTGCCGTCGAGCGCCTGGAGCGTGGGCGGGGCGAGGACGCGGCGGGCGCGGATCAGCGCCCGGAAGCCCGGCGCGAACCGTTCGACCTGGCGCTCCACCCGGTCGGCCATCAGCTCCTGCTCCCCGGGGTCCCAGGCGCCGGTGAGGCCCTCGTCCCCCGCGTCGGCGGCCACCTCGTGCGGTACGTGGGTGTAGGCCCAGGCCGACTCGGTGCCGCCGGGCGACCGCGACGGGTCGGCCGTCGTCATCTGGCCGAACAGGCAGAACGGGCGGTCGGGGACCTGCCGCATCGCGACCTGGGCGGCGAAGCGGGTGAGTTCGTCGATCCCGTCGGCCAGGTGGACGGTGCCGGCCCGCGCGGCCTGCTCGGCGCGCCAGGGCACGGGGCCGTCGAGGGCCCAGTCGACCTTGAAGGTGGCGAAGTCCCACTGGAACCGCCTCAGGTCGGCCAGCACCTGGCCCGGAAGGTGCTCGGGCTCGACCAGCTCGCCGTAGAGGGCGGGGACGGAGACGTCCGCGAGGACGGCGCGGCGGGCGGGGACGGTGCCGCCGTCGGCGGTGCGCACGCCCACCGCCCGTCCGTCGCGGACGACGACCCGGTCCACCCGGAGTCCGCAGCGCAGCGTGCCGCCGCGGGCGCGCAGCCGGCGGACCAGCGCGTCGGTGAGGGCGCCGGCGCCACCGGCCGGGACGGGGAAGCCGTACGTCTGGCCCAGCATGGACATCAGCCAGCCGAAGCCGCCGCTGCCGGCGGCCTCCGGGGCGAGGTCGGCGTGCAGCGCGTTCCCGGCGAGGAGGAGCCCGCCGCCTTCGCCGCGGAACTCCTCGGCGCCCATGCGCCGCACCGGGAGCACCAGGGTGCGGGCCAGCCGCAGGCCGCCCGCCGCGCGCAGTCGCAGGGCGAGCCGCCTGGTGGCCTTGAGCGGCGGGAAGGGGGTGAACAGGGCGTCGAGGACGTCGGGGCGCAGCCGTTCCCAGATGTCGTGGAGCCGGCGCCAGGCGGCGCCGTCCCCGTCGTGGAAGGCGTCGAGGGAGGCGGCGGTGACGTCGATCCGCCGGTCGAGGACCGCGCACCTGCCGTCGCTCAGCGGATGCGCCAGGACGTGGGGGGCGTGGCTCCACCGCAGGCCGTGCTCCTCCAGACGCAGGCCCGACACCACCGGGGAGGCGGCGGCCAGCGGGTAGAAGGAGCTGAAGAGGTCGTTGACGAAGTCCGGGTCCACCTCCCGGTCGTGGCGCACCGCTCCGCCGGGTCCGGGCTGCTCCTCCAGGACCGTCACGCTCCAGCCGGCGTCGGCCAGCAGGTTGGCGGCCACCAGTCCGTTGGGCCCGGCCCCGATCACCACGGCGTCAGGCATCGGCGCCGCCGTGCGCCCGCACCGGCACCGGCCCCGGTCCGGTGTCCCGCGCGTCGTTCTCGCACACGTCGGCCAGCCGGGCGAGCATCGCGCGGTGCCGGAGCTGGATCAGCGCCTCCACGCCCACGTTGTGCAGGGCCCCGCCCACCCCTTGCAGGGGGTGTTCGTCCACGATCACCAGGCAGTGCTCCCCCCAGGGCCGCAGCTCGATGGCGATCCGCGCCGTGCCGAGCGCGCCCGCCCGGGCCTCGAGCTCCAGGGCGGTGCCCTCCTCGCAGCGCCGCACGACGGTCCGGTTGCCCAGGCGGACGGGTCCGATCCGGACCTCGTAGCCGATCTCCGCGCCCACCTGGGGCCACTGGCCCCGCACCGGGGTGGACTCCGCGGTGCCCACCACCCAGTCGGCGTACCGGTCACCGTCCGAGAGGACGGTCCACACCCGCCGCGGGGATGTCTTGATGAGCCGATGCCGGACCGCCACGACGACCTCCTGTTGCTCGTCCTTCGCTCACCGCCAAGTGCCCACGCCGGGGACGGCGAACCGGGATGACGGCGAGGAATTTCCGATACGTCCGTGAAGCCGCGGGTGCCGGCACGTGGGCTCCGGTGCCGGCCCTCGGGGTCCCGGTGCCGACTCGTGGCCCCGGTGCCGCGGCCCTCGGGGCTCCGGGCCTCAGCCCCGGCCGACCTGTTCCCACGGGCGGGGCCCCGTGCCGGAGTGCCAGGCGAGCAGTGCCTCGGCGTCCACGCACACGATGCCGCACTGCTGCGCGTACTCGACGGCGGGCGCCGTGAAGTCGTTGGTGGTGACGACGATGGCGACGTCGGCCTCGTGGACGGTGAAGCAGGTGCCGCCGAAGCGCTGCAGATCCTGTGAACCGACCTTGTTGCCGTCGCCGTAGCGCTTGCACTGGAGGACGAGTCGGCGCCCGTCCGGTGCCACCGCCAGCACGTCGGCTCCCAAGTCGCCCGCGCCGCCCACGACTTCGACGTCCGTGCAGTGGTCGCGGGCGCACAGGCCGGCTATCGCCTGTTCGAACTCGTCGGGATCCAGGGCGTAGTAGTCCGTGACGCACGCGGCGTCCGCGACGGGGGCCGTCCCGATGACGAGGGTGCGCGCCGTGCCGTCGGCGCCGGACGGCGGGGCCGGGTCGGAGATCCCCGGCCGGCCGGCGATGCCCGCCGGTTCGACGACGCCCGCCGGGACGGCCGCGGCCGGCGGCTCGGCGAGCGCGTCGACGGCCGTCTCGGCCGCTTCCTCGAGGGCCTCGGTGGCGTGCCGTACGAGTCTGCGCGCCGACCAGCGGCGTCGGCCCCGGTAGCAGGCGACGGTCGCGGCGACGCCGAGGACGAGCAGGGTCACGGCCCACGCGGGCCGGCGTTCCGCCGCGGCGGCGGCGGTGCGGGCGATCATGCCCCCGAGCGTCAGGAGGAGCGCGAGGAGGACGAAGAACAGGGCCGTCGTGCGGAGGTCGAAGCGGCGGCGGCGACGCACGGGGCGTATCGGGCGGGTGGGTACGGTCACGGCGGTGGTTCCTCCCAAGCGGCCTTCGGTGAAGATCACTCGGGGCTTGTGCCCCGGCTGGGGCGGTTCATCGTGACCGGTCCCCGGTCCGGTGCGCGGGTGTGGCGACCGGGTGCGCGCGGGCGACGACGCGACCGGTCACCCGGGCCGCGCCCGAGGAGGGCGCGACCGGTCAACGGGGTTCACGGGGACGGCGGCACGACCGGCCGCCGAAGTCCAGGAGGACGGCGGCACGACCGGTCGCAGAGGTCCGCCGGGACCGCGGGACGACCGGTCGCAGAGGTCCGCCGGGACGGGCCGGTGGCGTCGTCCCCGGCTCCGCGCGGTGGGCCCGGACGTGCCGGGGTGTGACCCACCGCGCGTGCGGGGCGTCAGATGCGGCCGCCGGTGAGCCGGGTGATCGGGCCGAAGGTCTGGCGGCCGGAGCGGCGGCCCACCGCGTACGACGCGGCCGTGAGCGCGGTCACACCCGCGCCCACCCCGGCCGCGATCAGCTTGCGGTGGGCGATCACCGTCCAGGCCGTCTTGGCGGTGGCGGCGACCTGCCCGGTGGCCGTCCTGGCCGTGGCCGCGACCTGACCGGTGGCGGACTTGGCCGTGGCCGCGACCTGACCGGTCCTCGCCACGAGCGCCTGACGGCCCGCCTCGACGCCACGGGCCGCGCCCTGCGCCGCACCGGCCGCCTTCCCGGCGGCGCGCCCGGCCCCGGAGCCGGCGGCCGACGCGGCGTCATCCGCCTTGCCGGCGGCGCCCTTTGCGGCGCGCTCGGCGGGGGCGGTCGCCTTGTCCGCCGCGCGCTGGGCCTTGGTCGCGGTCGCGCGCTTGGCGGCGCGCTCTTCGTTCGTGTCGGTGTTCGCTTCAGTCATGGACTTCGCGTTGCCGCTCCCTCACACCGCAAACCCGCCACGGCGCCCGCGTGCCGCCCGCGGCGGGGCCGGACGGGGCCGGACGAGGTGGGGCAGCGGCGGGCGAGACCGGGCGGGGCCCGCGCCTGGGTAGGGTCCCGTTCATGCGCCTCGCCCTCTTCGACCTGGACGGCACCCTGGTGGACCGTACGTCCGCCTTCGCCGACGCCATAGCCGACCTCTGCCACGACCACGCGTACGGGCCCGAGATCGAGCGGTGGCTGCTGACCGAACTCGCCGACCGCGCCGAGCGGTCGGACTTCGCGCGGCTGCGCGCCGCGTTCGGGCTGGGCGAGTCGGCGGACCACCTGTGGCGGGTGTACGTCGACCGCATGGCGGCCGCCGTCACCTGTCGTCCCGAGGTGCTGGACGGCCTGGCCCGGCTGCGCGAGCGCGGCTGGAGCGTCGGTGTCGCCACGAACGGGTCCTCCGACATCCAGCGCGCCAAGATCAGGGCCACGGGACTCGCCGACCTCGTCGACGGGATCGCCGCCTCCGGGGACATCGCCGTCCGCAAGCCCGACCCGCGCCTCTTCGAACTGGCGGCGGCACGCTGCGGCACCCAGATCGGCGCGGGCGACTGGATGACGGGAGACAACCCGGAGACCGACATCCGCGGCGGCCACCGGGCGGGCCTGCGGACGATCTGGGTGACGGGGCGGCCCTGGCCCGAGGGACTCACCGTCCCCCACCAGCGCGTCGCCGACGTCCCGCGGGCCGTGGACCACCTGCTCGCCCACTCCCCGGCGTAGGGGTGTTTCGAAAGCCCCTCCTCCAGAGGGGGTGCCCCCGGCCCGGCGGCTCCGGCGGGCCGCGCACGGCGGTTGTTCCCCTCGTCGGCGTCCGCCCTTCACCCCCGCGCCGCCCCGCCGTCCCCCCGCACCACCAAGATCGTCACGTTTGCCCCGTCCCCCATCGAAGGAAGGCCGACGTGGCCGGATCGCTTCCGAGGGCTTTCGCCGTGTGCCTCCTCACGGCGTCGCTCGCCCTGACCGCCGCACTTCCCGCCTCCGCCGAGGACGACGACGCCCTCCCGGCCGTCCTCCCGCGCGTCGAGACGCCCGCCCTGTACGACGACGAGGCGGGCGGCAACTCCGACGCGGACGATCCGGCGATCTGGCGCAACGCCGCCGACCCGGACGCCAGCCTGGTCGTCGCCACCGCCAAGGAGGGCGGTCTGAGGGTGTACGACCTCGGCGCCCGGCTCGTGCAGTCGCTCGCCGCGCCGGCCGGACCGGGTCCCGAGGACGCGCCCGGCCGCTACAACAACGTGGACGTGGTGCGGGGCCTGAAGCTGTCCACCGGGCGCGCCGACCTCGCGGTCACCACCGACCGGGGCAACGACCGGCTGCGGATCTACCGCATCGACCCCTCCTCGCCCGGCCGTCCCCTCTCGGACGTCACGGACCCGGCGGCCGCGCCGGTCTTCTCCGCCGGCCAGGCGGAGATCAACGAGCAGCGCACCGCGTACGGCCTCGCCACCTGGACCGACAGGGCGAGCGGCCGCACCTACGCGCTCGTCAGCCGGCGCGAACGCACCACCATCGCCCTGCTCGAGCTGACGCCGGAGGCCGGCGGCCGGGTCGGCTACCACAAGGTCCGCACCCTGGACCTGCCGTCCTCCTTCCGCCTGCCGAACGGCACGTCCTGGTCGCCGTGCGCGGAGCCCGGCGAACTGCCGCAGGTCGAGGGCATGGTCGTCGACCCGGCGAACGGCACGCTGTACGCGGGCCAGGAGGACGTCGGCGTCTGGCGGATGCCCGCCACGCTCACCGGAACGCCCCGACTCGTCGACACCGTGCGGGAGTACGGCGTCCCCGGCACCTACGACGAGGCAGCCGAGGAGTGCGTGAGCGGCGCCGATCCCGGGTACGGCGGCACGCGGATCACGGCGGACGTCGAGGGCCTGACCCTGGTCGCCGAGGCGGACGGCGACGGCTACCTGCTGGCCTCCAGCCAGGGCGACGACACCTTCGCCGCCTACGACCGCGAGCGCGGCGACGACAACGAGTACGAGGGCGGCTTCCGGGTCGCCGCCACCGCCGCGGGCCCCGACGGTTCGGAGGAGTGCGACGGCGCCGCGGCGCTCGCCGCCCCGCTGGGCCGCAGGTTCCCGGGCGGTCTGCTCGTCGTGCAGGACGGTCACGACGACGCCGGACGGGCCGACGGCCGCCCGGCGACGAACTTCAAGTTCGTCGACCTGCGCGAGGTCCTGACGGCGCTCGACGACTGAGCCGACGCCCGGGTGCGGCGGGACGGGGCTCCCGTCCCGCCGCACCCGGGCCTTTCACGGCGCGTCGGGCTCCGCGCGCCGCCCGGTTCGGCCCGGGCCGGTCCGGCGCAGGTCGGCGATCAGCCGGGCGCCGGTCACCGTTCCGTCGTCCTTGTGCGCCTCCCAGCGCGCGAAGGTCTCCGCGGCGGCCTCGGCGAAGCCGGCCCCGCGGCGCGGGCACCCGGCGCGGGCACTCGGCCGGCGTGCGGCCGCGCCGCGGGGCCGTGCCTCATCCGCCGGGCGGCCCCGCTCCGTCGCCTTTGAGGCGTTCGAGGTCCGAGGGGCGGACCTGGATCACGACGAGGGCGATCAGGGCGGCGACCAGCGCGAAGACGGCCGCCGTCACGAAAGCCGCGGAGACGCCCGCGGTCAGGACCTCGTCGCCCCAGGGCGGCGGGAGTTCGCCGGTGCGCCGGAAGCCCAGGCGTTCCGCCGGGGTGGCCTGGGACAGGAACGCCGGGACCTGGGTGTCCGCCTCGTTGCCGCTGGCCGTGCCGAACACGGTGACCAGGATGGACAGGCCGAGCGAACCGCCCACCTGCTGGGTGGCGTTGAGCAGCCCGGAGGCCGCGCCGGTCTCCCGGGCGGGCACGTTGGACAGCGCCATCAGGGTCAGGGAGACGAACTCCATGCCCATGCCCAGGCTGAAGACGAGCATCGGGCCGAGCACGCTGCCCGCGTAGGTGGAGTGGACGTCGGTCAGGGTCAGCCAGCCCAGTCCCGCCGCGGCCAGGATCGCGCCGGCCACCATGAACGGTTTGGGGCCGTACGTCGGCAGGAACCGGGAGGCCAGTCCCGCGCCGACCGCGATGACCGCGCTCACCGGGAGGAAGGCGAGGCCCGCGCGGAGGGGGCTGAAGTCCAGCACGTTCTGCACGAACAGGGTGAGGAAGAAGAACATGCCGAAGATGGCGGCGGCCAGGCAGAGCATGATGCCGTAGGTGCCCGCGCGGTTGCGGTCGGCGAACATGCGCAGCGGTGTGATCGGCTGCCGGGAACGCTTCTCCACCGTGACGAACACGGCGAGGAGGACGACGGCCCCGG
This sequence comes from Streptomyces sp. NPDC014882, assembly GCF_043081325.1. NCBI lineage: Bacteria > Bacillati > Actinomycetota > Actinomycetes > Kitasatosporales > Streptomycetaceae > Streptomyces > Streptomyces sp. NPDC014882. Next base: position 43,165 of record NZ_JBIBWL010000021.1, on the reverse strand, counting down.
CGAAGGAGGCCAGGGTGAGCGCGTCGCGCCAGCCGTCCTGGGCGGCCCGGATGAAGCCGTACACCAGCAGGACCATGCCCGCGGTGGAGGTCGCCGCGCCGGCGATGTCGAAGTGGCCGGGGTGGCGTGCGGATTCCCTGATCCAGCGGGGTGCCGCGAGGGCGATGAGCAGACCGATGGGGACGTTGACGAAGAGGACCCAGCGCCAGTCCAGCCACTCGACGAGGATGCCGCCGGCGAGCAGTCCGATCGCGCCACCGCCCGCCGAGACCGCGGCGAACACGCCGAACGCCCGGTTGCGTTCGGGTCCTTCGCGGAAGGTGGTGCTGATCAGCGCGAGGGCGGTCGGGGAGGCGATGGCCCCGCCGACGCCCTGGAGGGCCCGGGCGGCCAGGAGTTGGCCGGGACCCTGGGCGAGCCCGCCGAGGAGCGAGGCGAGGGCGAACAGCAGCACGCCGAAGACGAAGACCCGCCGCCGTCCGAGGATGTCCCCGACCCGGCCGCCGAGCAGCAGCAGTCCGCCGAAGGTGAGCGTGTAGGCGTTGACCACCCACGACAGGTTGGTGGTGGAGAAGTCCAGGGAGCGCTGGATGTCCGGGAGCGCGATGTTCACGATGGTGATGTCGAGGACCACCATCAGCTGGCACGAGGCGATGACGAACAGCGCCATCGCGTTTCCGTCACCGCCCGCGGGGCGGGCGGAGGTCCGGGACGCGGAAGTGGGTTGCGGAGAGGAACTCATGGCGTGTCGCCCGCACGGGGCGGGCCCCTGGGGGTCGGTGGACGAGCGCGCCCACCGTCGTGTTCACCGTTCGACCGTACGCCGCCGCCCGGACCGTCACCACTCGATCACCGGGGGCCGCCCGCCGGGCCGTTGCCCGGCCCGCCGGCGCGGGCCCGTGCGCCGGGCACCGGGCACCGGGCACCGGGCACCGGGCACCGGCGTGCCAGGACTCCCCCGTGGTCCTGGCACGCCTCCCCCGGCTCCGGCGGCGGTCCGCCGCCGTGGGGTCACCAGGATGCGCCGGGGCCGGGGGCCGTGTCGTTGGCGAGGCGTCCCCGCTCGCTTGGCGGAGCGTCTCCGGGCGGGCCGGGCCGCGGGTGTTCGCGGGCGCGCAGTTCGCTGGGCGGGAGGCCGTAGGCGGTGCGGAAGGCGCGGGTGAACTCGGCGGCCCGCGGGAAGCCCCAGCGCGCGGCGACGGCGTGGATCGGCGTCGTGCTGCGGGCGGGGTCGAGGAGGTCGCGGCGGGCGTGTTCCAGCCGCTGGTCCCTGATGTACGAGGCGACGGTGAGGCCTTCGGCCCGGAAGAGGCGGTACAGGTGGCTGCGGGAGACGTGGTGGGCGGCGGCGATCGTCGCGGGGGTCAGCTCGGGGTCGCCGAGGTGGTGGCGGACGAACGCCTTGACGCGCAGGGCGAGGGTCCGGTCGCGGCTCTCCGGCGGCAGGTCCGGGTCGGCGTCGAGGGCGTGCGCGAAGGCCGCCGAGACCAGGTCGGTGACGACGGTGGCGAGGCGGGGTCCGTCGGCGGGCCGGTAGCAGGAGGTGTCCGCGGCGAGCCGGAGCAGGAACTGCGCCAGCAGCGCGCCGATGCCTTCCGTGGCCGAGATGCGGCGTCCCCTCACCTGGTCGGCGTGCCGGCCGGGCAGCGGCACCTGGGCGCGGGGGATCTCCACCCCGACGATGGTGACGGGGTCGGCGCCGGTGTGGATCTCGAAGGGGCGCGAGGAGGTGCTGATGTGGAAGTCGTTCATCGTGTAGACCGCCTGCCGGCTGCTGCCCCAGCTGGCCGCCCCCTCGCCCTTGAGGAGCAGGGAGAGGTGGTAGAGCTCGGGGTCGGAGGCGCGGATGAGCCGCGGGGTCCGGTGGAAGACGAGCGGGTCGAAGGTGGCGGGCCACACGGTGACGTCACCGAGGAGGATCGCCCGCTGGGAGCCGTCGTAGTCCGCGGCGCGCTCGCTGCTCAGCCGCATCGGCGCGTGGGTGCGGCCCATGCGCTGGATCCAGGCCTCGAACCGGTCGGCCGCCGGGAGGTCCTGGGTCCGGAAGACCGACTCGTGCACCACGCGCGCAGTCAATCACACCGGTGACCGGGGACGTTGGGGGGGTCGGCGGGCCCCGGCGCGAGCGCGGCGGGGGCGTTCCCGTCCTCCGACGCCATATTACCGAACCGTAACCTCCTGACTGCTACCCCGGGTAACCCCCGCGCCGCTACCGTCCTGACAACTCGTCCAAGAACGTTCCGGGAATGCTCCGCGCATGTTCCGAGCACGGCACGCGGCGGCGGTGGACGACCGGCGCCGCGTGCCGGGCGGTCCGTCCTCACCGGGCCGTGTGCCACCCGAGCCGCAGCGTCAGGCTCGGCCTCCCCGCTCCCCACCGGAGGTCTGCCATGCCCGCCCCCGCCCGTCTGCTCGCCGCGGCCGTCACGGCCGCCGCCTGCCTCGGCACGACAGCCGTCCCGGCCTCCGCCGCGACACCGGCCGAACCCGTGGTCTCCCGCGGCGTCACCCTTCCCGCCTTCTACACCCCGCCCGCCTCGCTGCCGGCCGCCGACGGCGCGCTGATCCGCACCGAACGGCTCCCCCTCGCCCTGAGCCTGCCCGGCATCGACGGCCCGCTGCCCGGGCGGGCGACCCGCCTGATGTACCGGTCCACGGACTCGGCGGGCCGGCCGACGGCCGTCACCGGCGCCTACATCGAACCCGCGGCCGCCTGGAAGGGCACGGGGGCGCGGCCGCTGGTCGTCGTGGCGCCCGGCACCATGGGGCAGGGCGACCAGTGCGCCGCGTCCCTCGGCCTGGAACGCCCGCTCGTCCTCAACGGTCGGACGGTGTCGGTCGGTTACGAGAACCTGGCCGTCTACCGGCTGCTCGCCCGCGGGGTCGCCGTCGTGGTCACCGACTACACCGGCCTCGGCGCCACGGACCGGCTGCACACCTACGTCAACCGGGTCGACGAGGCCCACGCCGTGCTGGACGCCGTCCGCGCCGCCCGTTCCCTCGACGGGACGTCCCTCACCGCGGGCTCGCGGGTGGCGCTGTTCGGCTACAGCCAGGGCGGCGGGGCCACCGCGGCCGCCGCCGAGCTCCAGCCCGCGTACGCTCCCGACGTCCCGCTCGCCGGCACCTACTCCGGAGCGCCGCCCGCCGACCTGGTGGCCGTCACCGCGGCCATCGACGGCAGCGACCTCGCCGGGGCGCTCGGCTGGTCGGTCAACGGCTTCCTGGAGTCCGACCCGGAGCTGAGGCCGATCGCGGAGGCGCACCTGAGCGCCGCCGGCAAGGCGGCCCTGAAGGACCTGTCCACCATGTGCGTGGGGGACGCCCTCCTCGCCTACAACTCGGCGCGCAGCAGCGCCTGGACCACCGACGGGCGCCCCCTGGGCGCCATCATCGAGGAGGAGCCCGCGCTCGAGTCGTTCCTGGCCGACCAGCGCATCGGCGGGCTCAGGCCCGCGTCCCCGGTGCGGGTGGCGACCGGCACCGCCGACAACCTCGTACCGCACGGACAGGCCCGCGGGTTGGCCGTGGCGTGGTGCGCGAAGGGGGCGGACGTCACCTACAAGCCCGTCGTCCTGCTGCCGCTGGGCAACGCCCTGCTCAACCACTTCGCCCCGCTGCTCGCCGACCAGGGCGACGCGATCTCCTGGCTGACCGACCGCCTCGAGGGCCGGCCCGCGGGCTCCGACTGCGCGGTGCTTCCCTACAAGCCCTGAGGAAGCGCCTGAAGGGCCCCCGCGGTCATGTCCGTTCGGCCGCTCGCCGCCGGGGAAGCACCCCGGCGGCGAGCGCCCCGGGGCGGGCCGGCGGACGTCAGGGGACGCGGCGGAACGGCGGGCACTGCCAGCGTGCGTCGACGACGTCCGGGCGCGGCAGGTACATGCGCAGCATGGAGAACCACTCGCCCCGCTCCGGTACGGGCAGCCAGTTGGCCGCCCGCTCCGGGCCCGGCGGGTCGGGCCGCAGGAAGAGGGTCAGGCCGCCGTCGGGGTCGGTGAGCAGTCCGGGGGTGCGGTCGCCGACGGAGTAGCGGTCGATCGGGTTGGCGACCAGGTTCCGGTCCGCGTCGTACACGGTCAGGGACCAGAACGCGTCGACGGGAGGCAGCCTCCCCGGCTCGAAGCGGATCTCGTAGCGCCCCGCGGACAGTTTCCGGCCTTCGTCGTCCTCGAAGGCGACGAGGTACACCGTCTCCTCGACGTCGTTGGCGGCGACACCGAACAGGGCCTGCTCCGCGGCCCGCTTGACGAAGTCGTCGCCGAAGCGGCCCAGCTCCGCGGGCGGATAACGCCACCCGTTGATCGTCCGGGCCCAGTCGCCGCTGCGGAACTGCTCCTCGAGCAGGGCCATGCCCGCGTCGGCGGCGCGGACGAGCCCCTGCTTGACCGGCTCGGGCTGTGCCTCGACGTCAAGGCCGGGCCCCACGCCTATCTCCGCGAACTGCCGGAGCAGGATCTCGTGGTGTGCCGGCGGCGGGTTCTCGGCAAGCATCGCGTTGAGGGTCTTCCACGCCGCCAGCGGATCCCGCGCGGGGTCGGCGGGCACCAGCACGTCGCGGCGCTCCGGCAGGTCGGCGTCCGCACGGCCGAAGAGGTGGAGCGGGGTGAGCCGGTAGCGGTCCTGCAGCGCGTGCACGGCGGGCAGGTCGTGCTCGCCCTCGACGAGGGTGCGGCCGAGGACGATGATCCAGGGGCTGGGGGAGGTCGCCGTGCGGCGCACTCCCGCGGGGAGGTCGCCCTGCCACCCCGGGCCGACGAGGGCGAAGGAACCGGCGTGCGGTCCGGTGACGCGCCGGCCGACGTAGTCGTAGTTGTCGGAGGTGACGGCGGCCAGTTCGAAGGTGAAGTAGCGGTCGCCCATCTCCGGGTGCGAGAGGACGACCGGTTCCTCGCTCAGGTCGACCCAGGCGACCGAATAGAGCGTGTCGTTGTTGGGGGCCCGGCCTTCCCGGTCGGAGGCGTCGAAGAGGTGGCGCCCGTGCCAGAAGTGGCCGACCGCCGAGTGCGGCGTCATCTCCGTCGCCGGCTCCTGTGTCATCCAGCCGTGCCGGAGCCGGGCGTTGTAGAGGTAGGGGAAGCCGTAGACGAAGGCCTGTTCACCGAGGGTGTAGGCGTATTCCTGACGCCAGTCGTGGCCCGGTGGCCGGGTGGGACTGTCGGTGGTCGCGGTCGCCATCACCGCGCTCCTTCCCTCTGGAGGGGTGGTCGGGCGGCACGTCGCCCGACCACCCGCCGGCGGGGAGAGCCGGCAACCGCTGCTGACGCACCGCCGGATCTCCCGGGGGCCGACGGGCGGCTCCGCGCACCGCGCCTCGCCGGGTGACCCGGCGGGCTGCTCCGTTCGGGTGACCTGCCTCTTCGAGTAGATCACCGCGGTCGGGGCCCGGCAACCGCGCACCACGGTCGCCCCGGACCTCCCCCGGCTCCTCCTCCCGGACCTCCCCGGGGCCCGCGCCCGACCGCCGCCTACAGGCCGTCGAGCAGGCCGAGCCGGGCGACGATCCGCTTGCCGACCGGCTCCGGTACGACGTCGACGGCCTCGGCCACGGCCATCACGATCTCCAGGCCGTGCTGACCCACCCGCGTCGGATCCGCCCCGCGCGGCACCGGCAGCGCCGGGTCGCTGTCCCAGACGGCGATCTCCACGGAGGCCTCCACGATGCGCAGGTGCAGCAGGACCGGGCCGGGCGCGTACCGCAGGGCGTTGGTCACCAGTTCGCTCACCACGAGCTGCGAGAGGTCCAGGGTGCGGGCCGAGACCGGCACCCCGTGCTCACGCTGCGCGCGCGCGAGGAAATCACCCGTCAGTTCCCGCGCGCCGGCGATGCAGCCGCTCTGCCCGTCGAGGGCCACCGTCTTCTCGATCCGGCTCCGCGCGGGACCCGGGAGACCCTCGTCGGGAGGGACAGGTTCCATGCGGACCGCCTTCATTACCCCGTTCATGACCGCGCGCATACCCCTGAATCCGACTCCTACGCCCCAGCCGCACCACTCTTTCGCCCGGTGCCGCGGCGGCCCCGGTCCCGGCGTCCGGTGCCGTGCGTCCCGTCCCGGCCGGCGCCACCGCGGGACGGCGGTGACGCCGGCCGGGACGGGCGCGCCGTGGTCAGCCGAGGTGGTAGCTGTCGCCGTACACCTTCCAGTCCAGGGGCGTTCGGAGGTCGAGGTTGCCCTCGCGGAGGAAGACGCGCTGGGCGGTGTCGACGCGGCTGGTGTCGCTGTGCGCCTCCTCCTGCCTCATGGCCCACACGCGCGCGTCGAGGAAGGCGTCGAGGTACGCCGTCTCGTCGCCGCCCCGGGCCGGGGTCCTGGCCCCGGCCAGTGCGCGCCGGCGGATGCTGTCGAAGCCGGCGTCGCCGCCCTCGCCGTGCATGACCATGGCGTCGTAGTAGGCGAACTGGCCCAGGGCGCGCAGGCCGTCGGCCTTGGCGCGGCGGACGGCCGGGTCGAAGTAGACGCGGTCGCGTTCGTCGTCCTGCGCCTGCCGGAACGCCGGGTCCCGGGCCGCCGTGCGCCAGTCCCGCGGGTAGTCCGGGTCGAGGCCGGCGTGGGAGTCGGTGCCGTCGACCGCCCGCAGGGCGGGAAGGTACCCGGCGAGCACGTTGCCGGGTGCGCGGGCGGCGTACAGCGCGACGAGGTCGAGCATGTCGCCGGTTCCGGAGCAGAAGCCGATGATGCCGGCGGTGTAGCCGCGGCCGTCGCCGATGTCCTCGATGTACCGGTACTGGGCCTTCCAGTCGAGCGAGGAGTTCTCCGCGCTCGACACCAGTTTCATGGCGATCTCCTTCTTCGCCGGGTCGTCGAGCCCGACGGCCGCGCGGAGTCGGGGGGCGGCGGACGCGGGTGGCGGAACCAGGAGGGGCGCCGCCGTCACCGCGGTGAGGAGGGCGAGGACCGTGCGGCGGGAGGCGCCGGGCGGGCCGGCGCTCGTGGCGGTGGTCGGGTCCTGCGCGCCGGGGGGCGTGTGCACCACAGGTGACTCCCGTCGGGAAGTGGGGGGGTGGACGGAGGTGGAGCCGCGTGCAACTGACAGGAAGGTTTCCTACCAAGTGCGGCCGCGGGAGGTAACCCTCGCGGAAGAAGGTTCGTGCGATCGGACAAGCCCCGGCTCGCCGCCCCGCCGCCCCGCCGCCTGCCGGCCCCGCCACTCGCCGGCCGCCGCCCCGCCGTTCCGTCAGCCTGTCGCCTTGTCGCCTTGTCGCCCGATGAGCCTCAGGGGGCGGCCGGCGCGTCCCCCCGCCAGTCGAAGCGGCGGGCGCCTCCGGGGCGTTCCTGGTACAGCGCCCAGCCGCCGGGGCCGTAGCGGCCTATCTCGGTCGTCAGCGCCACCTCGTGCAGGTCGCCGTCCGGGCGGTCCGTGACGTCCAGGAGCAGCCCGTCCAGCGGGCCGCCCACCAGCTCCGCGTACTCGCGGTCCGGGCGGGGTGCCGCATCCTCGTGGTCGGCGCCGTAGACCCGGCCCCGCATGAAGTCAGCCTCGTCCATGACCAGCAGCTTCGCACCCGGCACTGACAACGGCCCGTCGAGCCGCCGCCGGCCGAACCGCCTGGCCGTACGGGCGGGCGGCGATGCGGCCGGCCGCCACGTCCATGACGACGGTCAGCGTGACGGCGACGGCCACCGGGACGAGGACGACCGCGAAGTCACCGGGGTCGATGGCCGGTCCGAAGGCGAGGAAGAAGATCGCCGCGAAGGCGTCCCTGAGGGGGTGCACCAGTCGGCGGCTGCGGGGCGCGGAGGGGGTGCCGGCGAGGATGAGGCCGACGCCGATCGCCGCGAGGTCCCGCACGCGCGGCCCCCGCGTGCCGTCCACGGGCTGGGCGGGGGCATCGGCGTCGGCGTCGAAGGCCTGGTCGGCGACGGTGGCGGCGTCGTCGGCGGTGGCGGCGTCCTCGCGCCGCCGCTGGGCCGTTCGAGTGGTCCTGGTCGGCTCGTCGTCGTAGCGTCGGTGGAGAACCTTCACGGGCGCGGGGAGCGGCCCTGGTCCCGAGACGGGCGGGAGCGGTCATGCGCGGACACAGGACGACGAGGACGGCGGCGCTGCTCTGTGCGGCGCTGGGACTCACCGCGGCGGTCGGGACGGCCTCGGCCGCGCCCGCCGCGTCACCACCCGCCGACCGGCCCGTCGCACGCCAGAGCGCACCGCCCGTCCTGGTCGACTGCCTGTGGCACCCGCAGGTGCGGCCCGACGACTTCATCCTCGCCTGCGGCGACGGCAACAGCCGTCTCGCCTCGCTGAAGTGGGTCCGGTGGGACGCCAGGTCCGCGAAGGCCACGGGCGTCAACGTCGTCAACGACTGCAAGCCCTACTGCGCGGCCGGCACCTTCCACTCGTACCCGGTGATCGTGCGGCTCGACAGGGCGCAGCCCTGGAAGAAGGACCCGCAGACGGAGCGCTACGGCCGCATCACGCTGGAGTACCCGGCCCAGCGGCCCGAACAGTTCACGAAGGTGATGACCTACCCGCTGTGGGACTGAGCGGGGTACCGCACGGGACGGCCGCGGCCGCCCTCAGGAGGCCGAGACGGCCGGGTTCCCTGTCCTCGACCCGGCCCGGGTCTCCGGTCCTCCCGGTTGGGCTCCGGTCCTTCCGGCCGGGGTCTCCGGTCCTCCCGGCCGCCGGCGGGCCGCTCGGGGTGTCCCTCTCCCGGCCGGGGAGCCGACCGGCGCGGTGGCCTTCACCCGGGTGCGGCGAGGCCCGCGGCCGTCGTCGCGCCGAGTTCCCAGCAGGCCTCCACGTCCGCCTTGCCGGGCTCCCCGGTGACGGTCACGGGTTCGGCGGCGCGCCGCCAGCCGAGGCCGGTCGTGACGGCCTCGATGCCGCGCACGGCACCGGTGACGTCGTTGCCGCCGTGCACGTAGTAGCCGAAGGGGCGGCCCCGGGTGGCGTCCAGGCACGGGTAGTACACCTGGTCGAAGAAATGCTTGAGGGCGCCGGACATGTAGCCGAGGTTGGCCGGCGTGCCCAGCAGGTAGCCGTCGGCGGCCAGGACGTCGGAGGCGGTGGCGGCGAGGGCGGCCCGGCGGACGACGCGGACCCCCTCGATCTCCGGCGTCGTCGCCCCCCGGACGACCGCTTCCAGCATCGCCTGGCAGTTCGGTGAGGGCGTGTGATGGACGATCAGCAAAGTGGCCACGGCATCGAACCCTGCCCGCTCGGAGGGCCCGCCGCAAGCGGCGTCCCCGCAGGCCGTCCCGCCGGTACGGCGACCGCGGTGCCGACGGGACCGGAACGGGACCGCGCGTCCCCGGGGCGCCCCTCGCGCGCCTGACCCGGCTCCCTCGCCTCTGGACCGACTCGGCACCCCGGGCACCCCAGACGCCCTGAACGCCCTGGACTCGCGAAACGGTCAGGTTTCACCCCTTGCGTGATCAAAGTGCGGCACGCTTCCACGCGTTCCGGTTCTCTCTGCGCCAGTCCCAAAAGGCGTCACCCTTCCGGGCGACCCTCTCCGTACGGTCGGAACACGAGCGGGGCCGGAGGAGCCCGGTCCCGTGCAACCGGCAGGAGGACCGCCGTGGCGAATGTGGAAATCTCCCTCAAGGAGACGATGACCTCGATCGAGGGGGCGCTGGGCGCGGCCGTGGTGGACTACACCAGCGGCATGGCCCTGGGCACCATGGGCGGCGGCAAGGACCTCGACCTGGCCGTCGCCGCCGCGGGCAACACCGATGTGATCCGGGCCAAGGTCCGCACGATGGAGCACCTCGGGCTGAAGGGCGAGATCGAGGACATCCTGATCACCCTCGGGAGCCAGTACCACCTCATCCGGCTGCTGAAGGGGCGGCAGGGCAGCGGACTGTTCCTCTACCTCGTCCTGGACCGCGATCGCTCCAACCTCGCGATGGCGCGTCACCAGCTGAAGCGGATCGAGACGGACCTCGAGGTGTAGCCCACCGGACGACCCACGGCTTCGCACGCCCACGAATTGAAAATTTCTTCATCTCGACACATCCACATCAGTGCATCACCGGGGCGTGCGGAGCCCGCAGTCGCCAGGATCGTGACGGACGCAGGACCCAGAGAGCGGCAGGGAGCGAGCGATTGACCATGCAGGTCCCCCTCTACCAGGCCAAGGCCGAGTTCTTCCGCATGCTGGGGCACCCGGTGCGGATCAGGGTCCTCGAACTGCTCCAGGGCGGGCCCGTCGCCGTGCGGGACCTGCTCAGCGAGATCGAGGTCGAACCGTCCAGTCTCTCCCAGCAGTTGGCCGTGCTGCGACGGTCCGGGATCGTCGTGTCGATCCGGGAGGGCTCGACGGTCAGCTACGCGCTGGCCGGCGGTGACGTCGCCGAACTGCTTCGCGCGGCCCGCCGGATCCTGACCGAACTGCTGGCCGGACGGAACGAGTTGCTCGCCGAGCTGCGCCAGTCGGACCCGTCGGCGCCCTCGGCGTCATCCGTGCCGTCGGCGTCATCGGTGCCGACGGATCCGCCGGCGCCGACGGTTCCGTCGGCGCGGCCGCTGTCCGTTCCGCAGGGCGGATCGCGGCTGCCCTGACGGCGGCCGGGACCGAGCGGCGGAGCACCCGGGCCCCGTCGTCGCCTTCCCGTCGTCCACCCGTGAGACGGAGGACGGGAAGACGACGACGGGGCCCGGTGCATACGGCACGGGCCCGGTCGCCGTGACCACGGTCGTACGGCGTCCGGGCCCGTGGGCCGCGCGGTTCAGCCGCCGCTCAGGCGGGCGCGCAGAAGCTCCTTGCCCATCTCCGCGCCCTTGCGGCTGTCGGCCTGGGCCTTGCGGAACAGTTCGGCGACCTCGGTGTCCTTCTCGCGTTCGGCGTCCTGGATGTAGGTCTCCAGCCGCAGCGCGTTGTCCAGGCACGCCTCGACGTACCAGATGAGGTTGTAGTCCTTGTCCCGTGTGCCGGTCACGTCACCGGTCTCGGTGCCAGTGGCCATGGGGGCCTCCTCCCCTTGTGCTGTCGACGTGGTCGTTGCCGCTGCCGGGTACCCCCCGGGCCGGCCGCACACACGGGATCGGGCACTCGGTCCGGGCGCCGCGCCGGACACCGGCCCGGCCGCAGCGCAGCGCCGGCCGCCCGGCCGAACAGGCGCGCGAGCCTCGAACGGACCAGACCCAAACGCCACCGTCCGCCACCCCTTCCGCCACGGAGGAACATCCACCAGCATGCATGTGCCGAGTCGGCGTGCGGCCGACGGCCGGGTCCCGGCGCCGGCGGCGTCCTCGCGCGCGCCGGTCACCGGGCGAACTCAGACGGAGCCGGACGATGAGCTATGTGATGTGGGCGCGCGGTGTGGAGTGGCTGGCCGCCGCCTCGACGGACCCGCGGACCTGCAAACGGGAGTGGGACCAGGGTCACGGCGTCACTCTCCTGGAGGCGGGCCGCTACTGGGACGTGCTGAGCGTGCCCGACCGCTTGGGCCTGCTCACCCTGGACCTGCTGTGGCAGCCGGCGATGCCCGTACCGGGACCGACCCTCGTGGACACCGCGGCCCGCCGGGTCGGCTTCTTCCTGCCGCCGGATCCGGCGAGCCGCTGGGTCGGCGAGGGGCTGCGGCAGGCGGGCCGGGGCTCCTGGGTCGCGGTGCCCCCGCCGTACCGTCCGGCCCGGTTCCTGGAGTGGCTGGTACCCCCGGACGGAACGGGTGCGCTGCACTCCCCCGGTGCCCTGGAAATCGCGCTGCGGCAGGCCAACGGCACCATGGCGGTCCTCGCTCCGCCGCGCGGCGCGTAGCGCGTCGCGGGCCCGGGGGCGGGCTCCCGTCGGGCCGGGCCCGCGGCGGTGGCCCGGCGAGGGAAACCCACTGCGCGTCGGGGCGGGCGGGCACGGTCCGGCCGCGGGCGCGCCGCTCCGCGACGAGGCGGGCGCAGACCGGCACGCGGCAGGAGGGTGCCACCGCCCGGCGGGCGTGGAGGAGGCCGGACGCGCGGTCCCCGGCGGGCGGACGCGGCCGCGGGGGGCGCGGTGGCGAGGTGGCGGGGTGGCGGGGTGGCGGGGTGGCGATCGTCGGCATCGGCGGTGGCGCGCTGCCGGTCGGTTTCGGCGGCCTGCGCTTCGAGGTGTCGGTGCGCGCGCCGTACCGGGGCAGCCGCGGCGAGCTGGTGGAGGTGCTCGCACCGGTCCGGGCGGGAGCGGTGTCGGCGCACACCGGGACGCTCTCCCTCGACGAGGCGCCCCCGGCGTACGAGCGGCCGCACGCCGGACGGATCGACGGTCGCGCGGTGATCCCGCCGAACGGCCGACCGGACGCGGGGCAGCATCCTGCCACTTCGGGCGGAGGTCAACTCGTCTGCCGCGCAAGACAATTGCGGCAGTCGACGCAGAAGCGAACAGACAGCGGGCACTTTCCGCACGGAGACTCGCCCAACCGTGCGAGATCGAACGATGACGGTGTGTACTGTGCTCCGGGTGCCCGGTCCGCGTCTGCCGGGTCCACCCCTGCCCGCCCTTCGTCCGCCCGCCCTTCCCCGGAACGCCGACCCTCCCTGGAACCGAATCGATGATCGAATTACCGGACCTGGTGGCCGGTGGTCTCGCCGCCGGCACGCTGTCCGCGCTCGCCCTCGGCGGCGGGCTGCTGCGGTTGCGCCGGCAACAGGCCCGGCAACGGGCGGAGACAGCCGCCCTGCGCACGCAACTCGAAGGATCGTCAAGGGCGTTCACCGCCGAGGTCGAGCATCTCGCGGCCCGCCGGGTGCCCGCCGCCGCCCAGCAGGTGGCGCATCCGCACCTGGCGGTGCCCGGCCCGCTCCAGCCGCTGACGGCCGGTACCCCGCTCGGCATCGCCCTGGAGAACGTGCTCCTGGCGCTCCGGTCCGAGGTGGCCTCCCAGCGCACCCGGGTCGACGCGGCCGCTCAGGCCGGGATGCGCGGCGCCACCCGGGAGATCCAGGCGGCCCTGTACCGGCTCCAGGACGCCCTGCGGCAACTCCAGCAACGCTACGACGACCCGGAGTTGGCGCAGACCCTGTTCCGGCTCGACCACGAGAACGAGCAGTCGCTGCGGCGCGCCCAGGTCGCCGCGGTGGTGTGCGGGGCCTGGGTGGGGCTCGCCCGCGAGGAGTCGCACCTGGTGGACGCGGTCACCGGCGGCCAGGCGCGGCTCGCGGGCTACCAGCGGGTCGAGGTCCACAACCACCTGGAGCCCGGCACGGCCCTGGTCTCGCACGCCGTGGAGCCGGTCGCCATCATCGTCGCCGAACTCCTCGACAACGCGCTGCGGCACTCCGCGCCCGACACCGAGGTGGTGGTGAGCCTGGAGCACGTCCACCACGGCGTGTGCGTCACCGTCGACGACGCGGGCCTCGGCATGACCCGCGACGAACGCGACCGCGCCCAGCGGCTGGTGGCCGGCGACACCCCCATCCTCCTGACCGACCTGGGCGACCCGCCGCGCATGGGACTGGCCGCGATCGGCCGGCTCACCCGCCAGTTCGACCTGGCCGTCGACGTCTCGTCGGCCTCCCCCTACGGCGGGGTGCGCGCGGTCCTGCGGGTCGGCAGCCACCTGCTGAGCCGCCTCGACCCGGCCGACCGGCCCCCGGCCCCGAGCGCGCCGCGCACCACCCGCAGGTCCGCCCCCGCCGCACCCGCCCCGGCTCAGGCCCCGCCCGCCCCGGCCCCGGCGCACGCCTACGGTACGGAGGACGCCGTACCGGACGCCCCCGGGCACCGCGCGCCCACGGACGAGGACGGGCTGCCGCAGCGGCGCCGCCGTCCCCGCCCCGCCGCGGTCGCCGGGGCCGGGCCGCCGACGGTGCCCGGGCCGACGCGGCCGGTCCGGCGGCCGGAGGAGGCCGCGGCCGCACTCGGCGCGCTCCAGACGGGCACCGCGGCGGCGCGCGCCGGTACCGGGGCCGCACCCGGGGACGCCGCCCGGCCGACGGCCCGCGACACCCAACACACCGACCACACCCACCACACCGACCACACCCACCACACCGACCACGAAGGGGGTGCGGCATGACCAGCCGCGACACGGGCGACACGGCATGGGTGCTGGAGCCGATCCTGCAGGTGCCGCACGTGGTGGCCGCCGTCATGCTGACCCGCGACGGGCTCGTGACGGGATACACCGACGCGCTGTCGCAGCCGTCGGCGGAGCGGGTGGCCGCGATCACCAGCACCGTGCAGGGGGCCTGCCGGACCGCGGCGGCGGCGTTCGCCGACCGGGAGAAGGCCGAGGTGCGCCAGGTCGTCATCGAGTCCGACCACGGCTACGTGCTGATCGTGCCGACGGACCACGGCACCTGCGTCGCCGCGTACGGCGACGGCGAGGTGCGTCTGGACCTGCTGGCGCACCGGGTGCACTCGCAGGTGGCGCGGCTGGGCGAGAAGGCCATGACGGCCGCGCCCCGGGGAGCCGACGACCACACCCCGGCGTGACCGCTCGCCCGGCCGGCCGTCCCCTGGTTCCCGCATACCTGTCGACCGGCGGGGTGGCCGGTACCGGCCACCCGCGGCTGGAGCGGCTCTCGGTGCTCGCCCGCACCGGCGAGAAGGCGCCGCCCGGCCTGCCCGCCGCCCAACTCGCCCTGCTGGACGCCCTGGAGGAGGGCTCGCTGGCGTTGGTGGAGGCGGCGGCGCTGCTCCGGCTGCCGGTCTCCGCGGTGCGGGTGCTGGCGGCCGGGCTCGCCGACCGGGACCTGATCCACACCCGCGCGCCGATTCCGCCCGCCGACCGCTTCGACCCCGACCTGCTGAAGAGAGTGGCCGATGGCCTCCGTGCCCTCAAACACGCCTGACGCCCGTCCGGCGGACCACGCCGAGGACACGGGTCCCGGCTCCGGCGCCCCCGGCGCGGTCCACCGGCCCGACGCCGCCCGCGACCTGGTGAAGATCCTGGTCGCCGGACCGTTCGGGGTGGGCAAGACGACCCTGATCGACTCGGTGTCCGAGATCCGCCCGCTGCACACCGAGGAACCCCTCAGCGAGGCCTCCGCGCGGGTGGACGACCTGGCGGGGGTACGGGACAAGGTCACCACGACCGTCGCCATCGACTTCGGCCGGATCAGCCTGCCCGGCGGGGTGGTCCTCTACCTGTTCGGCACCCCGGGACAGGAGCGGTTCCGGTCGCTGTGGGACGACATCGCCCACGGGGCGCTCGGTGCGCTCGTCCTCGTCGACGGCCGCCGGCTCGACGCGTCGTTCGACGTGCTGGGCCTGGTGGAGGAGAGCGGACTGCCGTACGCCGTCGCCTTCAACGCCTTCCCGGACGCGCCCCGGCACCACGGCGAGGAGCGGCTGCGGCGCGCCCTGGACCTGGAGCCGTCCACCCCCTTGGTGACCTGTGACGCGCGGGACGCGAACTCCTCCGTCGACGCACTGCTCGCGCTGGTCGACCACCTGATCGCCCGCGACCCGGCGGAGGCCCGGTGACCACCTATCCCCCCGACCGTCACGACTTCTCGCGCTCGGCTCCCGTACGGCTGTGGGAGGACGACTTCGCGTCGGACCCGCGGCGCCACTACGCCGCGCTGAGGGCCCAGGGCCCCATCGGCTGGGCCGAGTTGGCGCCCGGCGTGCCGGCGTACCTGGTCACGGACCGGCGGGCCGCGCTGGACGTGCTGCACGACGAGGAGACGTTCTCGCACGACCCGCGCGCCTGGGAGGAGACCGTCCCCGCGGACTCCCCGGTGCTCGGCATGATGCGGTGGCGGCCCAACGCCCTGTTCGCCGACGGCGCCGCGCACGTCCGCTACCGGACCACCCTCATCGACGTGTTCGACCTGGTGGAGCCGCACGACCTGCGGGCGCGGGTGCACCGCGCGGTGCGCCTGCTGGTGGACCGGATCGGTCCGCACGGCGGGGCCGATCTCGTCGCGGACTTCTCGCGGCCGCTGATGGCGCTGGTGTTCAACGACCTGTTCGGGCTGCCGGACAGCGCGGGCGACCGGCTGGAGGCGGGTCTGGGCAAGATGATGGAGGGCGGTGCGCAGGCCGCCGAGGGCGAGGCGGAGTACGCCCGGTACGTCCTGGAACTGATCGCCGCCAAGACCGGGCGGCCCGGCGACGACCTGCCCAGCCGGCTCCTCGGCCATCCCGCCGGGCTCACCGGCGAGGAGGTCACCTGGCAGGTGTTCCTCACCCTCGGCGCCGGCTACGAGCCGACCGCGAACCTGCTGTCCAACACCCTGTCGCGGATCCTGGGCAACCCGCTCTACTACTCCACCCTCACCAGCGGCGCCCGTCCCGTCATGGACGCGGTGGTCGAGGTGCTGCGCCACGAGACGCCCCTGGCCAACTACGGCATCTACTACGCGCGCCGGCCCGTCTCCTTCCACGGGGTGTGGCTGCGCGACGCCGTGCCGGTGGTGGTGTCGTACGGGGCGCTCGGCCTGTTCGCCGAGCGGGAGGCGGGCGCGGACCGCCACCCCCACGACGCCTCGCACCTGTCGTGGGGCGCCGGACCGCACGCCTGTCCGGTGAAGCAGCACACGCTGCTGATCGTCACCGAGGCGATCGAGCGGCTCACCCAGTGGCTGCCCGACCTCGACCCGCTGCTGCCCCGCGAGCGGCTCTCCTGGCGGCCGGGGCCCTTCCACCGTTCCCTGGCCGCGCTGCCCGTCCGCTTCAGCCCCCGCGCCACCGACCATCCGGGAGTCCCCTCGTGACCGTGACCGACCGCATCGTCCTCGACCCGTTCGGCTCCGACCCGCACGCGGAGAGCGCCCGGCTGCGCGCGCTCGGCCCGGTCGTGCCCGTCGAACTGCCCGGCGGCATCCCCGCCTGGGCGCCCACCGGGTACGACACCCTCAAGGAGCTGATCCTCGACCCGCAGGTCAGCAAGGACCCGCGCCGGCACTGGCGGTTGTGGCCGGAACTGGGCGAGCACCCCTCCTGGGGCTGGATCCTCGGCTGGGTCGGGGTGATCAACATGCTCTCCACCTACGGCGCCGACCACGCCCGGCTGCGGCGCCTGGTCGCGCCGAGCTTCACGCACCGGCGCACCGAGTCGCTGCGGCGGCGGGTGGAGGCGGTCACGGCGGAGCTGCTGGACGACCTCGACCGGGGCGGGGACGCGGTCGACCTCAAGGCCTCGTTCGCCCACCCCCTGCCGATGCGGATCATCTGCGAACTGTTCGGCGTGCCCGACGGCATGCGCGAGGACCACGTCCGGCTGGTCGCCTCGATCATGGACACCACCGACCCCACCCCGGAGCACGCCGCGCGCGTCCAGGAGCGGATCGGCTCGGTCCTCGGCGGGCTCATCGCGTACAAGAGCGCGCACCCCGGCGACGACATGACCACCGAGCTGATCCGGGTGCGCGACGAGGAGGGCGACCGGCTCAGCGACGAGGAGCTGCTGTACACGCTGCTGCTGGTGATCGGCGCCGGGTTCGAGACGACCGTGAACCTCATCGGGAACGCCGTGGTGGCGCTGCTGGGCGCGCCCGGGCAGCTGGCGGCCGTGCGGCGCGGGGACGTCGGCTGGGACGCGGTGGTCGACGAGACCCTGCGGCTGCACCCGTCGATCGCCACGCTGCCGCTGCGGTTCGCCGTCGGCGACCTGGAGGTGGGCGGCGTGACGATCCCGGCCGGGGACGCCATCGTGACGACGTACGCGGCGGCCGGCGTGGACCCGGCGCACTACGGGGCGGACGCGGAGGTCTTCGACGCGGCGCGCCGGGCGGACGACCACCTGTCCTTCGGGATCGGCGTGCACCGGTGCATCGGTGCTCCGCTGGCCCGGATGGAGGCGCTCACCGCGCTGCCCGCCCTGTTCGACCGGTTCCCCGGGCTGCGGCTGGACGGGGCCGCCGGGAAGCCGGCGCAGGTGCCGTCGTTCATCGCGGGCGGCTGGCAGGAGATCCCGGTCCGGCTGCGCGGCTGACCTCGCTCCCGGCGCGCGGGGGTGCGACCGGTCCCCCGTTCCGGTCGGACCCCCGCGGCACGTCGAACCTACGTGCCGGGCGTACCGCTTGTGAATCGTGCCCGTGCCCGCTCCCGGGGCTCGGGGGCTCACCTGTGCACAGGTGCGTCCGGATGGCCCGATTACGCCTGGTGGCCGTCGGGGCGGGGAGGCGGATCGGGACGCGGGCCGGGGGACGGGCCGGGGCGCGGGTCGGCGTGCAGGCCGGGCGGACCGAGGGCCCCGGTCACGAGGTGGGCCAGGACGACCTCGTAGAGGTCGCTGCCCGCGGCGAGGAGCCGGCGTTCGAGGACGGGTTCGGCGCCGCGTACGTGTTCGCGGACCGTCTGGGCGTGCACGCCCAGGAGCTGGGCGGCCCGTTCGGCGTTGCCGCCGGCGGCGATCCAGGCGCGCAGGGTTCCGCGCAGGTCGCGGCCGTCGGCGTCGAGGCGGGCGAGCAGGTCGTGCGCCCAGGTGCGCAGCGCGGGTCCGGTGAGCAGGTCGACGAGGCGGGCGGGCGTGGCGGCCGGGGAGCGGCGGTCCCCGGCCGGGCAGGCCTCGGTCAGGCAGGCCTCGGTGTTCAGGGCGAGGTGCACGGCGGCGCGGGCGGCCAGGTCGGAGAAGTCCGCGCCGAGGAGGTTCTCCACGCGTTCCATGCGCGCGCGGACGGTGTTGCGGCTGACGCCGAGCACCTTCGCCGCACTGACGGCGGTGAACTCCAGGCCGAGCCGGGTGGTGGCGAGGAGCTCGGCGCGGGTGTGGTGGGCGAGGGCGTCGAGGGGGCGCAGCAGGCGGCTCGTCCAGGCGCCCAGCGCGGCGGGGTCCATCAGCCGTTCGGGGTGGGTGCGTTCGGCGTAGACGGCCGTCTTGTCGGGGCGGAAGCGGGCGACGGCGAGCGCGCTGACGGCCTGCCCGTAGGCGGCGGCGGTGTGGGCCAGGCTCTGGCGGGCGCTGCCGCCGAGGAAGGTGTCGTGCCGCCGGTGGCACAGGGCGCGCAGGTCGGCGCCCGCGGTGTCGCGCGGGGTCACCACGATGACGTGGGCGTCCACGGCCGGGCAGCGCACCACCAGGCTCTGTTCGCGGGTGGCCTCGATGCAGGCCTCGGCCAGCCGGTCCCGGTCCGCGGGGCTGCTCTCGACGACGTAGACGCACGCGGTGTCGGTGTCGAGGAGGCCGGGCCACAGGCCCGCGGCGACCCTGCGGGCCGCACTGGTGTCCTCGACCATGAGCAGCTGGAGGATGGCCAGGCGCAGGTCGGAGGTGGCGCGCGCGAGGCGGTGTCCGGTGGCGGCGGTGCGCTGGGCGCGCAGCAGGAGTTCGAGGGCGGCGGCCGTGTGGGCCACGATGTCGGCGGTGCGCCGGTCGAAGGGCGCGGTCCGGGCGACGGCGAGCACGCCGGCCGCGGCGGGCGGCGGCAGTTCGACGCGGATCATCCGCAGGTGGCGGCCGTCGCCCTCCCAGGAGGCGGAGGCGAGACGGCCGGTGGCGAGGTCCGTCACCAGGCCCTCGTCGAGCGGTGTGGGGGCTCCCGCGAGGGGCGTGCCGTTCCCGTCCCGCAGGGAGACGGCCGCGTCGACGGTGACGCCGAGCCAGTCGACGATCCTGGCGACGTCGCGTCCGGTGGGACGCAGGTGGTCCAGCAGTTCCCGCGCCCACGTCGAGTCGGTGTGCCCCGGCGCCGTCACGTCCGTGTGACGGCGCCCGTCGTCCCGGCCGGTCATGTCGGCGCGCTCCTCGTCCCTCGGGGCCCCTCCGGGCCGAACCCGTCATATCGGTCAGGGACGTTACCGCACCGGTGCCGGCACCGGCCCGAACCGCGTGCGGCCCCGCCCGCGACGGGACGGACGGAGCCCCCGGCGGGGCGGGCACACCCGGCCCGCGCCCCGGCCCGCGCCCCGGCTCGCCGGACGGCCGGACGCGGTCGCCGGTCCGGTGAGGACCCGCCCGGCAGGGGCGGGGCAGCGCACCATCGAGAGCCGAGCCGTCCGGCCGGACGGCGTGAACAGGCGTCCGAAGGGCGACGCGCCCCGCCGTCCGCCGTCCGCACCGCCGAGCGGACGCCCCGCCCTGGTCGGCTCCGACTCCGCCCGGGCGCGGCGGGCGGCGGGACGGCGGGCGGCGCGCCCCGCGAGCGGCGGCGCCCCGGGACGCGGTGCCCGGGGTCCGGGGCGGCGCACGCCCGGGGTCCGGGGTGCGGACCCGGAGGGCGTGCCCCGGTTCGGTGCGCGGCGGCGTGCAGGTGGCGCGTCAGGGAGGTGAGGGCGCCGGTCACGGAGCCGAGGGCGTCCCTCTCGCCGCCGGTCAGGGAGAGCGGGGCCTCGGAGAGGCAGCCGGTCTCCAGCCCGCGGACCTCGGCGAGGCGCCGCCGGGAGGTCGCCGTCGGGTACCGGCGGGCGACGCGTCCGTCGGTGCTGTCCTGGCGGCGTTCCAGCATGCCCGGCCCGGTCGTCCGGGAGACCAGGGCGCTGGCGTCGTCGGGCTTCATCAGCAGGGCGTCGGCGGCCTCGCGCACGGTGGTGCCCTCGTGCCGCGCGACGAACCCCGGCAGCGGGAGCTGTCCCCCGGGCGGCTTGGGGTGCGGGCAGGCGGAGGCCACCCGGCGGTCCAGGGCCCGGTGCAGCGCGGGGAGGCAGGCCGCCGGCCCGGAGGCCGTGCGGTCGGTGCCCCCGGAGGGCGCGTTGGTGTCGGACATGACGACCGGGGTGGGTATGCCCACATACCCATGTCGAAAAAGGCCGGTTCCCCGCCGCACGGCATAAGCTCCCCCAATGGCCAAGTACTACGACGTTCACCCCGACAACCCGCAGCCGCGCACCATCGCCCAGGTCGCGGCGGCCATCCGGGCGGACGCGCTGATCGCGTACCCGACGGACTCCTGCTACGCGCTCGGCTGCCGGATCGGCAGCCGGGACGGCGTCGACCGGATCCGGGCCATCCGCGAACTGGACGACAAGCACCATTTCACCCTGGTCTGCCAGGACTTCGCGCAGCTCGGACAGTTCGTGCACGTCGACAACGACGTGTTCCGCGCGATCAAGGCCTCCACGCCCGGCAGTTACACCTTCATCCTCCCGGCGACGAAGGAGGTGCCGCGCATGCTCCAGCACCCGAAGAAGAAGACGGTGGGCGTGCGCATCCCCGACCACGTCGTCACCCAGGCGCTGCTGACCGAGCTCGGCGGGCCCCTGCTGTCCAGCACGCTGCTGCTGCCGGGCGAGGAGGAGCCGATGACCCAGGGCTGGGAGATCAAGGACCGGCTCGACCACTCCGTGGACGGGGTGCTCGACTCCGGGGAGTGCGGCACCGAGCCGACCACGGTCATCGACTTCTCGGGGGGCGAGGCGGAGATCGTCCGCTACGGAGCGGGCGACGCCTCGCGCTTCGAGTAGGCCCGGGCGGCGGAGGACGAAGGCGGCGGGTCCCGGCGCGGCCGATGTCGATGGCTCATGCAACGATACCGGCGGGCCGGACCGCCGCCGGACCGCCCGACCGCCCGACCGCCCGCCGTGAACCGCGCAGAGAGGCACCCCGCATGACCTCCGTACAGGGAACAGCCGTCGACGTCCCCACCGGGGACGGCGTCGCGGACGCCTACTTCTCCCACCCCGCCGACGGCGCGCCCCGTCCGGGTGTGCTGCTGTACCAGGACGCCTTCGGGCTGCGTCCGCAGCTGCGGGCGATGGCCGACCGGCTGGCCGGGGCCGGGTACGCGGTGCTGGTGCCGAACGTCTTCCACCGTCACGGGCGCAGCCCCGTCGTGGAGATGCCCGACTTCATCGACCCGGCGGCCCGCCCGGAGATCTTCGAGAAGCTGGGCCCGGTGATCCGGTCCCTGACCGACGACCTGGCGATGCGGGACGCCGGCGTCTGGCTGCGCTGGCTGGCGGAGAGCCCGCTGGTGGCGGCGGGGCCGGTGGCGGTGACCGGGTACTGCATGGGCGCCCGCCTCTCCCTGCTGACCGCGGGCACCCACCCCGAGCGGGTCGCGGCGGCGGCCGGGTTCCACGGCGGGCGGCTGGCGACCGAGGCGCCGGACAGCCCGCACCTGGTGGCCGGCCGGGTGACCGCCGAGCTGTACTTCGGCCACGCCGACGGCGACCCCTCGCTCCCGCCCGAGCAGCAGGAGCGGCTGGAGAAGGCCCTGACGGCGGCCGGTGTCCGCCATCGCTGCGAGGTCTACGAGGGCGCTCCCCACGGCTTCACCCAGGCCGACACCGCCGCCTACCGGGAGGCGGCCTCCGAGCGGCACTGGGCGGCGCTGCTGGACCTGCTCGAGCGCACCTTCTGACGCCGACCGGCCTCCGACCGGACTCCGACCGGACTCGGCCGACCTCCGACCGGACTCGGCCGCCTTCGGCATGCTCTGTCGGCCTCGGACCGTGCCTGCACGGTGAGGCGGACGAGCCGCTCGCAGCGGCGGGGCGCCGAGGGGACCGGGAGAAGGCCCGCTCGCAGCGGCGGGGCGCCGAGGGGACCGGTAGAAGGCCCGGTGGCCGCGGGGACCGCGCCGGTGGCGAGGGCCGGGCCGGCGGTGGCCGGACAGCCGGGACATCGCCCGTTCGACGACTTCGACGGCACCCCCGTCGTTCGCCGGCCCCGGTGCCCCCGCGGGCGGTCCGCACGCCGATCCGTCTGCCGCGCTGCCCTCCGCGCCGCCGGCTGCGGCACCCGTCCCGGGTGCCGTCGTGTACGCGAAGGTCCGGCGGGGCCCCGGCCCCGTGCGACGAACAGGAACGTGCCGGGCGGCACCCGCTCGACGGCGGGCGAACGGCATTCCCCGGGGCGGGTCGGCCGCTCGGGCGGGAAGCCGGTGAAGAACGCCGGCCGAGGGCTCGAGCCGGCTCGTGCCGAACGGCCGCCGGGGCCGGTTCACGCCGGTGCACGCAGCGCACCGGGTGCGGGCACGAGCGCCTCACGAGCAACTCCACACGCTCTACCGGTGCCCACGGGCGGTGGAAATGATGAGCACGCCGCACACGAACCAGGTGATCCGCACCCCTGTGCCTCGGCCAGGCGGACGTGCGGCGGAAGGAGCCCACGGTGTTGCTTCTCATCTCCCCGGACGGTGTCGAGGAGGCCCTCGACTGTGCGAAGGCGGCGGAGCACCTCGACATCGTCGACGTCAAGAAGCCCGACGAGGGCTCGCTCGGCGCCAACTTCCCCTGGGTCATCAGGGAGATCCGCGACGCGGTCCCGGCGGACAAACCGGTGTCCGCCACCGTGGGAGACGTCCCGTACAAGCCCGGCACGGTGGCCCAGGCCGCGCTCGGCGCGGTCGTCTCGGGCGCCAGGTACGTCAAGGTCGGTCTCTACGGGTGCACGACGCCCGATCAGGGCGTCGAGGTCATGCGCGCGGTCGTCCGGGCGGTGAAGGAACACCGCCCCGAAGCGCTCGTCGTCGCCTCCGGCTACGCCGACGCCCACCGGATCGGCTGCGTCAACCCGCTCGCCGTGCCCGACATCGCCGCCCGCTCCGGCGCCGACGCGGCCATGCTCGACACCGCCGTCAAGGACGGGACACGGCTGTTCGACCACGTTCCCCCGGACGTCTGCGCCGAGTTCGTCCGGCTGGCCCACGCGTCCGGTCTGCTCGCCGCCCTCGCGGGCAGTGTCCGGCAGACCGACCTCGGTCCGCTGACCCGCATCGGCACGGACATCGTGGGCGTGCGCGGAGCGGTCTGCGAGGGCGGCGATCGCACGACGGGAAGGATCCGGCCGCACCTGGTGGCCGCCTTCCGGGCGGAGATGGACCGCCAGGCCCGGGAGCACGCGGCCGGCGTCCCCGCCGTGAACTGACCGATCCCGTGCCGACCTCCGATCCCGACCGCGCCCCCGGACGCCGGGCCGCGCGTCTCGCCGTCGTCGACCCGGCCACCGGAGAGACCTTAGACGAGGCCCCGGACCAGCGGCCGGACGCGTTGGACGCCGTGGTCGACCGGGCCCGCCGGGCCTGGCACGGCTGGCGCGCCGACCCCGCCGCCCGCACCGTCGCGTTGCGCGTGGCGGCCGACGCCGTGGAGGCGGCCGGCGACGACCTCGCCCGGCTGCTCACCCGGGAACAGGGCAAGCCCCTGGCCGAGTCGTCCGCGGAGGTCACCCGTACGGCGGCCCGCCTGCGCCACTTCGCGGACCTGGCACCCAGAACCCGGCGGATCACCGACGGCCGGCCCGTGCACAGCGAGATCCGCTGGCGGTCCCTCGGTCCCGTCGCCGCGATCGTGCCGTGGAACTTTCCCCTCCAGCTCGCGGCGGCGAAGTTCGCGCCCGCGCTCGCGGCGGGCAACACCGTGGTCCTCAAACCGTCCCCGTTCACCCCTCTCGCCACCCGGCTGCTCGGCTCCGTCCTCTCCGCGGCCCTGCCCGAGGACGTCCTGACCGTCGTCACGGGCCGCGAACCCCTCGGTGCCCGCCTCGCCTCCCACCCGGGCGTCCGCCACGTCACCTTCACCGGCTCGGTGCCCACCGGGCGGGCCGTCGCCGAAGCGGCCGCGGCCTCGCTCGCCCGGGTCACCCTGGAACTGGGCGGCAACGACGCCGCCGTCCTGCTGGACGACGTCGAGGTGGACCGGATCGCGGACCGGCTGTTCTGGGCCGCGTTCCGCAACTGCGGGCAGGTCTGCATGGCGGTCAAACGCGTCTACGCCCCGGCCCGGCTCCACGCCGAGGTCGTCGAAGCCCTCGCCCAGCGCGCGAAGAGCGTCACCGTCGGGGCCGGCCTCGATCCGGGCACCCGGCTGGGTCCGGTCAACAACGCCGCTCAGCTGGCCCGGGTCGAGCAGGTCACGAAGCGGGCCCTGGCGGACGGTGCCCGGGCGGCGGCCGGCGGGCGGCGGCTGGACCGGCCGGGCTACTTCTTCGCTCCCACGATCCTCACCGACGTCCCGCCCGAAAGCCCCGTGGTGACCGAGGAACAGTTCGGACCGGTCCTGCCGGTGCTGCCGTACCGGAGCCTCGACGAAGCCGTCGACGCGGCCAACGGCACCGCCTTCGGACTGGGCGGCTCCGTATGGGGCACCGATCTCGACCGGGCCGAGGCGGTGGCCGACCGGCTCGAATGCGGCACGGCCTGGATCAACCACCACGCCGAACTGTCCCTGGCCCAGCCCTTCGCGGGCGTCAAGAACAGTGGTGTCGGCGTCGCGGGCGGACCGTGGGGGCTCTACGGCAACCTCCGGCCGTTCGTCGTCCACCGCCCTCGGGAGGAACGGCGATGAGGTTCCAGGCGGCCGTACTGCGCTCCTACGAGGCCCCGTTCGCGGTCGAGGAGGTGACCCTGCGCACGGAACCCGCCGACGGCGAGATCCTGGTCGAGATCGCGGGGTGCGGGATGTGCCGGACCGATCTCGCGGTCCGGCGGTCGGCCGGCCGCAGCCCGCTGCCGGCGGTGCTCGGCCACGAAGGGGCGGGGGTGGTGCGCGCGGGCGGCGGCCCGGACACCGGGATCGGCGTCGGCGACCACGTCGTGCTGAGCTTCGACTCCTGCGGGCGATGCCGGAACTGCCGCGGCGCGGCCCCCGCCTACTGCGACTCCTTCGCCTCCCTCAACCTCTTCGGAGGACGCGAGGAGGACGCGCCGCGCCTCACCGACGCGACCGGGCGGGCACTGGCACCCCGGTGGTTCGGCCAGTCCTCGTTCGCCCGGTACGCCCTCGTCCCGGCCCGCAACGCCGTCCGGGTCGACCCCGCACTGCCCGTGGAACTGCTCGGACCGCTCGGCTGCGGCTTCCTCACCGGCGCCGGAGCCGTGCTGAACACCTTCGGCGCCGGCCCCGGCGACACCCTCGCGGTCTTCGGCGCGGGAGCGGTGGGCCTGGCCGCGGTGATGGCGGCCACCGCCGCCGGCGCGCTGGTGGTGGCCGTCGACCGGCATCCCGGGCGGCTGGCCCTGGCCGAGCGGTTCGGTGCGGTCCCGCTGCCCGCCGCGGCGGCCGGACTGCCCGAGCGCATCCGGCGGCTGACCGACGGCGGCACGCAGTACGCGCTGGACACCACGGCCTCGCCCCCGCTCGTCAACGACGCGCTCCACGCGCTGCGCCCCACCGGCACCCTCGGCCTGGTGGCACGGCTCCACACGGCGCTGCCACTCGAACCGGGCACGCTGGACAGGGGCCGCGGCATCCGTCACATCTGCGAGGGGGACGCCGTACCCGGACTGCTGATACCCCGGCTGACCGGGCTGTGGCAGGCCGGACGCTTCCCCTTCGACCAGCTGATCCGCACCTACCCGCTGAGCGACGTCAACGAGGCCGAACGCGACTGCGAGGCGGGCCGTGTGGTCAAGCCCGTCCTGCTCCCGGAGGGAAGAAGCCGGTGAACGGGACATGCGGCACCGCGAACTCACCGCACTCGACGAGCAGGCACCCGACAGCCCCCACTCCCGCCCACGGAGGAAACATGACCGGTACGGCGTCGCAGCACACGGACGGGGACGGCGTGGACGCGGGCGTGGGCCTGACCGCTCTCCTGGTCGCCGCGGCCCGGGCGATCGAGACCCACCGCCACGACAACCTGGCCCGGGACGTCCACGCGGAACACTTCGTGCGCGCCGCCCCGGCGTGCGCGCGCTGGCCGGTGCGCATCCAGCAGGTCCCGGACGGGGACGGCAACCCGCTGTGGGGGCGGTTCGCCCGCTACTTCGGCCTGCGGACCAGGGTCCTCGACGACTTCCTCCTCCGGTCCGTCCGCACCGGCGCCCGCCAAGTGGTCCTGCTGGGGGCGGGGCTGGACACCCGGGCCTTCCGGCTGGACTGGCCGTCCGACTGCACGGTCTTCGAGGTCGACAGGGCGGGCGTGCTGGCGTTCAAGCACCGGGTGCTCACGGACCTGTCGGCCGACCCGAAGGCGAAGCGCGTCCCCGTACCGGCCGACCTGCGCGCCGACTGGGTCGCGGTGCTCACCGCCGCCGGTTTCGACCCCGCCGCACCGAGCGTCTGGCTGGCCGAGGGACTGCTCTTCTACCTGCCGGCCCACGCCGAGACGTACCTCGTCGACACGGTGGACCGGCTGACCGCCGGGGGCAGCGCGCTGGCGTTCGAGGCCAAGCTGGAGAAGGACCTGCTGGCGTACCGCGACAGCACGATCTACACGGCGACACGAGAACAGATCGGCATCGACCTGCTGCACCTCTTCGACAAGGGACCACGACCCGACTCCGCGGGCGATCTGGCGGCCAGGGGCTGGTCCACCTCGGTGCACACCCCCTTCGACTTCACCCGCCGGCACGGACGCGGCCCCCTCCCCGAGCCGAACGACGCGCTGGAGGGGAACCGGTGGGTGTTCGCGCACAAACCCCGGCCATGACGCCCGCGGCGTCCACGGCGGCGGCCCCCACGGCACGGGTCCCGCCGGGACCGCCGCCCGCACGAAGGGGCGCCCGCGGCGGGCACGTCGCGGGCGCCCCTTCGTGCGGATCTCGTGCACGTCTCGCACGCAGTCATTGACATGCCCACACCCTGATGCGATCTTGAGAGCGCTCTCAACAGGTACGGACCAACCCCACAGGCCTACCCGCAGGAGGTGGAGAGTGCTTCGCACACTCAGGTCCCGGCTGGCGGCTGCGGCAGGAGCCGCCGCACTCGTCGGCACGTTGCTCACCCTGGGGCCGCCGGCCCAGGCGGCCGTCCCGGCCACCGTCCCACTCAAGATCACCAACAACTCCGGGCGCGGCGAACCCCTCTACGTCTACAACCTCGGCACCCTCCTGACGACGGGTCAGCAGGGCTGGGCCGACGCGAACGGCACCTTCCACGCGTGGCCCGCCGGCGGCAACCCGCCCACTCCGGCGCCGGACGCCTCGATCACGGGCCCGGCGGCCGGGCGGTCGGCGACCATCCGGATCCCCAAGTTCTCCGGCCGCATCTACTTCTCGTACGGCCAGAAGCTGGTGTTCAGGCTGACCACGGGCGGGCTCGTGCAGCCGGCCGTGCAGAACCCCGCCGACCCCAACCGGAACATCCTGTTCAACTGGTCGGAGTACACGCTCAACGACGCGGGGCTGTGGCTCAACAGCACCCAGGTCGACATGTTCTCCGCGCCCTACTCGGTCGGTGTGCAGCGCGCCGACGGGAGCACGGTGAGCACCGGCCGCCTCAAGGCGGGCGGCTACAACGGCGTCTTCAACGCCCTGCGCGGACAGGCCGGCGGCTGGGCGAACCTGATCCAGACCCGTTCCGACGGCACCGTCCTGCGGGCGCTGTCCCCGTTGTACGGCGTCGAGACCGGGGCGCTGCCCCGTACCGTGCTGGACGACTACATCAACCGGGTCTGGCAGAAGTACACGACCTCGACGCTGACGGTGACGCCGTTCGCGGACCAGCCGGGCACGAAGTACTACGGCCGGGTCTCCGGCGGCGTCATGAACTTCACCAACGGCTCGGGCGCCGTGGTCACCGGCTTCCAGAAGCCCGACGCGGACAGCGTGTTCGGCTGCCACCGCCTGCTGGACGCCCCCAACGACGCCGTGCGCGGGCCGATCTCCCGCACCCTGTGCGCCGGGTTCCACCGCTCCACCCTGCTGGTCAACCCGAACCAGCCGGACACCACGTCGGCGGGCTTCTACCAGGACGCGGTGACCGACCACTACGCCCGCGCGATCCACGCGCAGATGGCCGACGGGAAGGCGTACGCGTTCGCCTTCGACGACGTCGGCCACCACGAGTCGCTCGTGCACGACGGGTCGCCGCTCCAGGCGTACCTGACCCTCGACCCGCTGAGCTGAGGACGGCGGACGTCCCGCACGCGCGGGAAACCCGCGTGCGGGACGTCTCCCCCCGGGGCTCCCCCCGGGGCTCCCCCCCCGGGGCGGAAAGCCGGTCAGCCGGCCGCCAGGGCGGTGTCGTCCACGACGAAGCCGGTCCGGAGGGAGGAGTCCTCGGGGAGCGCCTGTGCACCGGCTGTGGCCGGGCGCGGGAAGACCCTCCGCGGGCCGGGCGCGAGAAGCGGGGCGGGCGAACCGGACCCGGACCCGGCCCCGGAATCCGGTCCCCCTCCCCGCCGCCCCGCCCCGGAACGTTGTTACGGTGCACCGGTGCCCGACTCCTCACGCGACACCGCCGAAGGCGCCGGCTGGGGCGCCGAAGACCCCGGCACCTACAAGCAGTTGATGCCCTCCGAGGTCCGCAGGATCTCGTGGCTCGACCCCAGGACGCTGTGGGCCGCGCGCAACGGCGTCCTGGCGTCCTGGTTCGGGGACCCCACCGGCCGTACGCGCGGCCGGTGGGTCGCCCAGCGGGCGGCGGCCGGGGCGCCGGCGGACAAGGTGGTCCGGCGCCCGGACCCGGACCGCTTCTCCTTCATGGTGATCGGCGACACGGGCGAGGGCGACGACCCCCAGTACGCCGTCGTGCCGGGGTTCCTGAAGGCCGGTCGGGGGAGCAGCTTCGCCGTCCTGGCCAGCGACGTCATCTATCCCGTGGGCGGCGCGGACGACTACGCCGGCAAGTTCTTCCGCCCGTACCGCGACTACCGGGCGCCGATCTACGCGATACCCGGCAACCACGACTGGTACGAGGACCTCGGCGCCTTCATGCGGGTCTTCTGCGGCGACGCCCCGCCGCTGCCCGAGGAGCCCGCGCCCCGGCCGTTCGGCCGGGCCTGGCTGCGTTCCCGGCTCTGGCACCGCCCGCGCCGCGGTGACGGCGAACGGCTCGCCCCCGCAAGGGCGTTGCGGAGCCATCCGTCCCAACAGGCCGTGCAGCCCGGCCCGTACTGGGCGATCGACTCCGGGCCGGTACGGATCGTCGGCATCGACACCGGCCTGCTCGGCACCCTGGACGCCGAACAGGGCGCCTGGCTGCGGGAGGTGGCGCGCGGGCCGCGCCCGAAGATCCTGATCACCGGCTCGCCGCTGTACGTGGACGGCGGGCACCACCCCTGCCCGATCGAGGGCGGCGGCACGGTCGACGAGATCGTGCGCGACCCCGCGCACCGGTTCGTCGCGGCGATCGGCGGCGACATCCACAACTACCAGCGTTATCCGGTGCCCCTGGCGGACGGCCGCACGCTCCAGTACGTCGTCGCGGGCGGCGGCGGCGCGTTCATGCACGCCACGCACACCATCCCGCGGGTCGCCGTCGGCGGGGTCACGGAGGCCGCCTTCCGCTGCTACCCGCTGCGCGGCGACTCCCTCGCCTTCTACAGCCGCCTGTACGGCCGGCGGCTGCGGCTGCGCCGGCTGTTCGAGATCACCGAGGCCGAGGCGACCGCGGTGGTCGCCGAGCGGCTGGGCATCCCGCCGACCCGGGGCCCGGGCGGCCCGGTGCGGATCACCCGGCGCGTCCGGCTGGTCGCCACCCTGCTGGGCACCGCCCGCCGGCCGGACCGCGGGGCGCGGTTCCGGCTGCCCGTGCGCAAGATCTACACCTCGCTGTTCTCACCGAGCTCGGCGACGTACAGTCCGCCGTTCTTCAAGTGCTTCCTGCGACTGGACGTGAGCCCCGAGAGCGTACGGCTGCGGTGTTTCGCGGCCACCGGCAACCGCGCGCAGGAGCTGGACCCGCCGGTCGAGGACGAGGTCGTCATCCCGCTGACCTGACCCTTCGCTGCGACAATCGTATGAGCACGGTGTGTACGCGGTGCCCGCCGCCGACGAGGGAGGAAACGATGCCGACCGCTCCCCGCCCCCTGCGCAAGCTGGGCTTCCTCACCATCGGCCTGTTCGACGGGGCCGACCCGCGCCGCGGGCACGAGGCCACCCTGGAGGTCGTCGAGCTGGGCGAGCGGCTGGGCTTCGACAGCGCCTGGGTGCGTCACCGGCACCTCCAGTACGGCATCTCCTCCCCCGTCGCCGTCCTGGCGGCCGCCTCGCAGCGCACCAGCCGCATCGAGCTGGGGACCGCGGTGATCCCGCTGGGCTGGGAGAACCCGCTGCGGCTGGCGGAGGACCTCGCGACCGTCGACGTCCTGTCGGGGGGCCGGCTCAATCCGGGGGTGAGCGTCGGCCCGCCGATGCACTACGACCGGGTCAGGCAGGCCCTGTACCCGGACACCGGCGACGCCGAGGACTTCGGGTACGGGAGGGCGCGGCGGCTGCTCGACCTGGTGCGCGGCGAGCCCGCCACCGGTTTCAGCGGCACCGAGGGCTTCGAGGTGTTCTCCGACCGCGTACAGCCGCACTCCCCCGGCCTGGCCGGTCGCCTGTGGTACGGCGGCGGCAGCCTCGGCTCGGCGCGGTGGGCCGGGGAGAACGGCGTGAACCTCCTCACCAGCAGCGTGGTGAAGGCCGAAGGCCCCGACGGGGCACGGGACTTCGCCGACATCCAGCTCGACCAGGTGCGCGCCTTCCGCGCCGCGCACCCGGACGGGGACGCGGCCCGCGTCTCGCAGGGCCTCGTCGTCGTCCCCACCGACTCCGCGACGCCCCGGCAGCGCGCGAAGTACGAGCGGTTCGCCGCCGAGCGCCTCCCGCGCACCGCGTCCCCGCAGGGCCCGGCCCGGCTGGTGTTCGCCCCGGACCTGGTCGGCCCCTCCGCCGAACTCGCCGAACGCCTGCGCGCGCACGCGGCGTTCCGCGAGATCGACGAGGTCGCCTTCGCCCTCCCGTTCAGCTTCGACCACGAGGACTACGTACAGATCCTCACCGACATGGCGACCGCGCTGGGACCGGCGCTCGGATGGCAACCGAACGTCTGAGGACGGCCGCCGGACCGGCGGGTGCGGGGCCGGCGGATGCCGGGCCGGAAGGTACGGGCCCGTGCGCCTCTCAGGCGCGGTGGGCGCGCAGCACCTCCAGGGCGCGGTCGGCGTGGGTGTTCATCCGCAGCTCGCTGCGGACGGCCGCCAGGACGGTGCGGTCCCGGCCGATGACGAAGGTGACGCGTTTGGTGGGGGCCAGGGAGAAGCCGCGTTTCACGCCGAACCGTTCCCGCACGGTGCCGTCGGCGTCGGACAGCAGCGGCATGCCGAGCGAGTGGCGGCCGGCGAACTCCTGCTGCCGGTCGACGGAGTCGCCGCTGACACCGACGGGACGCGCGCCGACGGCGGCGAACTCGGCGGCGAGGTCGCGGAAGTAGCAGGCCTCCGCGGTGCAGCCGGCGGTGAGGGCGGCGGGGTAGAAGAACAGGACGACGGGCCCCTCCGCGAGCAGTTCGGTGAGCCTGCGGACGGTGCCGGTCTCGTCCGGCAGCGCGAAGTCCTCGACCAGGTCACCGGTCTCGAGTGCCTTGCTCATGGGGTTCCTTCCTTCTTCCGCGTGTTCCGTGCGACGTTGCGGGCCCACAGGACGAGGGGCACCTGGAGGGGCAGCCGGCCGACGGCGGCGGCCCTGAACGGGGCCGGGCGGTGGCGCCAGTCCACGGCCATCTTGACGTTGGCGGGGAAGACGCCGACGAAGAACGCGGCCGTCGCCAGCGCGGTCCTCCTGCGGGTCGCGGGCAGGGCGACACCGGCGGCCAGGGCCAGTTCGACGGCGCCGCTCGCGTACGTCCAGGCCCGCGGCGGACCCGGCAGGGCGCGCGGCACGATCGCGTCGAAGGTGCGCGGCGCGGCGAAGTGGGCGACGCCCGCGGAGGCCAGGAGGCCCGCGAGCAACAGGGGTGAACGGTGGGACCGGGGCACGGCTCTCTCCTCTGACGGCCTGGCGCGCGAGATTACCGGAGAGTAGAAACCGCTCCCCCGGCGGGGTCCCGGGGACGCCCGCGCCCCGTACGCCCGTACGCCCACGAGATCGCGATCTCGCGATCCTCGCGGTGGACGGGAGGACCGGCAAGCGCCCCGGCCGCGTGGCGACCGCCGCCGGCGCCGCCCCGTGGTCGACGGGCGCGGCGCCGGCGAGAACGGCGGCGGCCCGACGACGGTCGGCGGGCCGGCCCGACGACGGCGTGCTCCGGCGGGTCCGTACGGGCCCGCCGGGCTCCTCTCCCGCACGCGCCGCCGGTCCCCCTCGCGGCGGACGGGCGCGGCGGGACGTACGGCGGGACGAGTACGCCGGATGTGCGGCGGCCGCACGACGACACGGGGGCGCCCCGTCCCTCACCATGGGAGCAGTTCCCTCCCGGACCACGGCCGGGTGCCCCGACCGGTCCGCGGCGCGGACCCCGAGAACGGACGTCATGACCATCCGCGTACTGCTCGCCGACGACCAGGCCCTGCTGCGGGCCACCTTCCGGATCCTCATCGACTCCTGCGACGACATGGAGGTCGTCGCCGAGGCGGCCGACGGCGCCGAGGCGGTCGAACTGACCCGTGAGCACCGGCCGGACGTCGTCCTGATGGACATCCGCATGCCCGGGACCGACGGCCTCGCCGCCACCGCCGCCGTCTGCGCCGACCCGGACCTGTCCGCCACGCGCGTGCTGATCCTGACGACCTTCGAGATCGACGAGTACGTCGCCGCCGCGCTGCGCTCCGGCGCGAGCGGCTTCCTCGGCAAGGACGTCACCGCCGACGCCCTCCTCGACGGCATCCGGACCGTGGCCTCCGGCGAGGCCCTGCTGTCGCCGCTCGCCACCCGCGCCCTGATCACCCGTTTCCTCACCTCCCCCGCCGAGGGCGCCCGGCCGGCCGCGCCCGACGACCTGTCCGTGCTCACCGCACGCGAGCGCGAGGTGATGTCCTGGGTGGCCGAGGGCCACTCCAACGACGAGATCGCGGAGAGGCTGTTCCTGAGCCCGCTGACCGTACGCACCCACGTCCACCGCGCCATGACCAAGCTGGGCGCCCGCGACCGTGCCCAACTGGTCGTCATCGCCTACCAGACGGGTCTGGTCCAGGCCCCGCCGCTGCCGCCGGGCCACCACCTCTGACCGACGGGACCGGCCCGCCGGCCCGCCTCCCGCACATCCCGCCTCTCCTGACGCGACGTCAGGAGACAGGTGTTGGGCTGCGCTTCACCACCGGGACGCCCGCGGCCCCTTGGCGCGGAAGTGAGGATCGGGGAAGCTGAACTTCCTTTTCCCCCACAGCCGTTCGGCTGCGCCCGGTCCTGAGGAGGACGCAGTGTCGTCACCCACGTTCAAGAAGCACGGCAGGAGATGGCTCACCGGGCTCGCCGGTGCCGCCGCGCTCGTCGTCGCCGTCCCCACGATCGCCCACGCCGCTTCGCCCGCGGCCCTGCCGGCCAACGCCGAGGCGGGTGAGCGCGCGTACCAGCCCGCCTTCGACTACGACACGGACGGCTGCTACTCGACCTCCGCGATCGGCCCCGACGGAACCGTCAACGGCGGCCTCAAGCCGACCGGCGCCCTCAACGGCAACTGCCGTGACGCCTCGGACCTCGACAACACCAACAGCTACTCCCGCTACAAGTGCGACAACGGCTGGTGCGCCTACCTGTACGGCCTGTACTTCGAGAAGGACCAGGCGCTGGCGGGCACCAGCATCGGCGGGCACCGGCACGACTGGGAGCACGTCGTGGTGTGGGTCCAGAACGACGCGGTGAAGTACGTCTCGACGTCCAACCACGGCTCGTTCACCGTCACGGCCGCCTCCGGGGTCCGCTTCGACGGCACCCACGCGAAGGTCGTCTACCACAAGGACGGCATCAGCACGCACTGCTTCCGGCTCGCTGGCCCGGGCGACGAGCCGCCGGAGAACCACAAGGGCACCTGGCAGTACCCGCCGCTGGTCGGCTGGAACGGCTACCCGGCGGGCGTGCGCGAGAAGTTGAGCACCTACGACTTCGGCAGCGCCCACTTCGGCCTGCGGGACGACAGCTTCGGCAACCACCTCGACTCGGCCAAGCCGTCCGGGATCACCTTCGACGCGTACGCGTGACCCGGTGACCGGGCCGGCCCCGGGGCGCGGACCCGAGCGGGGCGCGGGTCCCGCCGCGGGGCCGGCCCCGGGAGACCGGGTCCGCGCCCCGGAACCGGACGGGCCGGCTCCTGGCGCGGTCCCGCGCCCGGGCGGAACGCGCTGTGTCCCGGGCGGCGCGCGGTGACCCTCCCAGGGTCTATGGTGTCCCGCATGTCCGTTCCGGAACTGATCCGCATCGTCTCCCGCGACTCGCCCATGGCCCTGGCCCAGGTGGAGCGCGTCCGCGCGGAGTTGGCCGCCCTGCGTCCCGGTGTGCGCACCGAGGTCGTCCCCGTGAGGACCACCGGCGACAAGTGGCTGGGGGACCTGTCCCAGGTCGAGGGGAAGGGCGCGTTCACCAAGGAGGTCGACGCGGCCCTGCTGGCCGGCGAGGCCGACCTCGCGGTCCACTGCGTCAAGGACGTCCCCGCGGACCGGCCCCTGCCGGCCGGCACGGTCTTCGCGGCGTTCCTGAAGCGGGACGACATCCGGGACGCCCTCGTGCACCCGGGCGGGCTCACCCTCGACGAACTCCCGGCGGGGACCCGGATCGGCACCTCCTCGGTGCGCCGGGTCGCCCAACTGGCCACCAGCCACCCGCATCTGGAGTGCGTGCCGTTCCGCGGCAACGCCAACCGGCGGCTGGCGAAGCTCGCGGCGGGCGAGGCGGACGCGCTGCTGCTCGCGGTGTCGGGCCTGGAGCGCATCGGCCGGACGGACGTGATCAGCGAGATCCTCTCGCCGGAGACGATGATGCCGCCCATCGGCGCGGGCATCCTCGCCCTCCAGTGCCGTGCGGGCGACGGTGACCTGATCGACGCGGTCAGCGGGCTCGGTGATCCGGTGACCCACCGGGAGGCCACCGCCGAGCGGATGTTCCTGCACGTCCTGCAGGGCCACTGCAACAGTCCCATCGCCGGTTACGCGCGGGTGGACCGCGGCGGCGAACTCTCCCTGCGGGCCTGCGTGTTCACCCCGGACGGCAAGACCAGGCTGAACGCCCACGAGTGGGCGGGCCGCCTCGACCCGGCCACGCTCGGCACGTCGGTGGCCGTCGCGCTGCTGCGTCAGGGCGCCCGCGAGATCATCGACGGCATCCCGCACTGAGCGGGACGGGGCGCCGGGCGGGGCGTCAGGCGGTGCCCTCTTCGGCCTGGTCGCGCAGGAAGTTGCTCACCTGGCGCGCCAGGCTGTCGCGGACCGCGGCGGGGGCCCCGGCGGGCCCCTCGTGCAGGCCGACGCCGCCGGCCCACATCCGCCGCCCGGCCCACTCCTCGTCGACGCGCAGCTGGATCTGCACGTCGACCTGGCCCAGCGCGGCCTCGGGCCCGGCGGCGTACAGCACGGCGGTGGCGCGGCGCAGCGGGTAGACGTCGAACCCCTCGATGAACTGCGAGTTGCGCCAGTCGATGAAGGCGCTCTCGCCGTCGGGTCCGATCCGCACGTCGATCTGCCCGTCCTCCAGGTGGACGCCCAGGCTCTGCTCGCCGCGGTTCTCGACGGTCACCCGCAGGGTGAAATACGTCAGCCCCTCGGCCGCGTCGTCGCGTCCCCGGGGCGGCTCCGCCCGCTCCAGACGGTGGACGCGGACCCGCAGACCGGCATGCTCGTCGTACTCGTGCCAGTCCCCGACCACGTTCGGCTCGTACACAGTCCACCTCTCGACTTCTACGGGCTGCTTCCTATCCGTGGGCTCAGCGCACTGTCAAATGAGCGGAATGCGGTGTGGCCAGGGCCTTCACCCCTTTTGATCGGTGATCAAGCCGTGCGCAGGAAGAATCCCGTTCCGGGCGGCGCGGGCGGCTCGGCGGGCGTGCCGCACATCACGTCGCGGACGGGACCGGCGGACGCCGGCGGACACGCGCCGCGGGGACGGCCGAGGAGTCCGCGGACGGCCCGGGCGACGGAGCGGGTGCATCCGGCCAGAGTGAATGGGATTATTTGTTTTATATCCCTACAAGACGGGCATCAGCTCAGAAGTGCTTCGGACAGGAGGCACCTCCGTGGGAGCCCGCCGACAGGCCGGCCCCGGGGGACCTCCCCAAGGTCCGAGCGAGCGTGCGTCCCACGGTGTCCGTCCATCCACCGGCACCCGCCTGAGGGAGGCACGCCTGATGCGTACCACCGTCAGAACCAAGCAGCACCCCCACGACGACGCACCGGACACCGCCGGGACGTTCGCCAGGCTCGCCCGGCTCCCCGACGGTCCCGAGCGCCGGTCGCTCCGTGACGAACTGGTCCGCCTCTGGCTGCCCATGGCCGAACGCATAGCCGTCCGCTTCCGCGGGCGCGGCGAGTCCCTCGAGGACCTCTACCAGGTGGCGGCCCTCGGCCTCGTCAAGGCCGTCGACCACTACGACCCCGACCGCGGCCGCGCCTTCGAGGCGTACGCGGTGCCGACGATCACCGGCGAGATCAAGCGCCACTTCCGCGACCACATGTGGACGCTGCACGTCCCGCGCCGCGTCCAGGACCTGCGCAACC
This sequence comes from Streptomyces sp. NPDC014882, assembly GCF_043081325.1. Lineage (NCBI taxonomy): Bacteria > Bacillati > Actinomycetota > Actinomycetes > Kitasatosporales > Streptomycetaceae > Streptomyces > Streptomyces sp. NPDC014882. Next base: position 6,131 of record NZ_JBIBWL010000021.1, on the reverse strand, counting down.
GGGTGCGGCACGCCGCGAAGGACCTCGCCCAGACCACGTCGGGACGGGCTCCGACCCTCGCCGAGATCGCCGAGTACGCGCAGCTGACCGAGGACGAGGTCCGCACCGGCATGGAGGCCCTCGAGTGCTTCTCCGCGCTGTCGCTGGAGGCCGAGATGCCCGGCACCGACGGCTACGCCCTGGAGGACGCCCTGGGAGACCCCGACCCGGGGTACGACACCGTCCTCGACCGGGTGGCCGTCGCCCCGTGCCTGCGGGCCCTGCCGGAACGCGAGCGGACCATCCTGTACCTGCGCTTCTTCGGCGGCATGACCCAGAGCAGCATCGCCGAGCAGCTCGGCATCTCGCAGATGCACGTCTCCCGGCTGCTGAGCGGCTGCTTCGAGCGGCTGCGCGAGGAGATCGCCACCGGCACCCGCTGACGCGGCGGTGCGCGCCCGTCACGCCGACGGACGACGGCCGGGCGCGCACGGGCCGGGCACAGACCGGGCGGGGCCGACACAGGCCGGGCGGGAAGGCGCACAGGCCGGTCGGAGCCGGCGCAAGCCAGGCGGAACGCGCAGGCCGGACGGGGGCACGAGTCAAGCGGGCGCGCACAGGCCGGTCGGAGCCGGCGCGGGCCGGGCCGGACGCGCGCGGGCCGGGCGTCATTCCGGTGGGTGGCGCTCCAGCGGTGGCGCGCCGGGGATCTGGGTGGGGCCGTGGCGGTCCACCGCGTCCTCCAGCTCCGCGCGGATCTCGTCGGGCATCCGCCCGCTGCGGCCCCAGAGGAGGATCAGCTCCGCGACGTTGCGCAGCTTGATGTTCGTGTGCTGGGAGACCTCCCTCAGCACCGTCCATCCCCCGTCCGGCGTCATCCGTCCCAGGCCGACGATCACCCCGATCGCCTGGTCCACCACGGCGTGCGAGGCCACGGCGTCCTTGAGCTGGCCGACCTCCCGCTGGAGTTCGGCGATGCGGTCCGTTTCACCACGGGGTTCGCTCGGTACTCGGCGCACGTCTCCATCGTGCCACCGGGGCGCTCGGCAGGCGCCGCGGAAGGGTCCGGCGGGACACTGGTGCCATGCCGTCGGCCGCCGATCGACCAGGAACGCGAGTGCCATGAACCCTCACCGTCCCCCTGCCGCCCCCGGTGCCACGGAGGTCGTCTCCACGCACTCCGTGTTCGGTGCGCCCTGCTGGGTGAGCCTGACCAGCCGGGACATGGAGGCCACCCAGAGGTTCTACGGGGCCGTCCTCGGGTGGGACTGGCGCCGGGGCAGCCTCGGCGACCACTTCCGTACGGCCCTGGTCGACGGCGTCCCCGTGGCCGGCATCGCCGGCGTCGCCTCGGTGTGGCAGATGGCGGTGGCCTGGACGCCGTACTTCGCCGTGCCGAGCGCGGACGTGGCGGCCTCCCGCACGCGGGAGCGGGGCGGCACGGTCGCCGTCGGACCGATCTCGCTGCCGCCGGGCCGGGCGGCGCTGCTGGCCGACCGGGACGGCGCGACCTTCGGCGTCTGGGAGGGCTCCCTGGTCGGCAACTGGGAGGCCTGGCGGCAGGCCGCCCCCGCGTTCATCCGGCTGCACACCCGCGACGCCTTCGACTCCGCCATCTTCTACGGCGGGATCCTCGACTGGGCGAGCGACCGGCCGGGCTGCTGCGAGGTGCACTACGAGGGCGGCGAGGTGGTGCTGCGCAGCCGGGGCGACGTCGTGGCCCGGATCGAGTCGGGCGCCCTGGAGGCGGCCCCCGACCCGACGATCCGGCCGCACTGGCAGGTCCACTTCGCGGTGCCGGACGTGGCGGCCTGCGCACGGGACGCCGAACGGCACGGCGGCAGCGTGCTGGCCAAGGGCGCCGACGAGGTCGTCCTGCGCGACCCCGACGGCGCCCAGTTCACGGTGACCGCGCGCCGCGGCCGCTGAGCACCCCGGGCGGCCGCCTACTCCGAGCGGCGCGGCGGCCTCGAGAGCACGACGAGGCTGCGGGCCTGCACCGTCACCTCGGCGCCCGCCTTGTACTCCGTCCCGTCCGGACCGCCGTCCGGTTCCACCGTGTCGACGCAGACCGTCCAGCGCTCCCCGTACCCGGCCCCGGGCAGCCGGAAGACGACGGGCTCCCAGTAGCTGTTGAGCAGCAGCAGGAACGAGTCGTCGACGACGGGCCGGCCGCGCGGGTCGGGTTCGGCGATGGCGTCGCCGTTCAGGAACACGCCCACGCAGTGCGCGTCGGAGCGCTGCCAGTCGCGGTCGGTCATCTCGCGGGCGTCCGGCAGCAGCCACACCAGGTCGGGCAGCGGCTGCCCGGCGTGGGTGACGGTCTCGCCGCGGAAGAAGCGGCGCCGCCGCAGCACGGGGTGGGCCGAGCGCAGGGCGATGAGGGACCGGGTGAAGTCGACGAGGTCGCGCCGCTCCCGGGTGGGCCGCCAGTCGATCCAGGAGACCTCGTTGTCCTGGCAGTAGGCGTTGTTGTTGCCGCGCTGGGTGCGGCCGAGTTCGTCGCCGTGGCAGATCATCGGGATGCCCTGGGACAGCAGCAGGGTGGCGAGGAGGTTGCGCTGCTGGCGGGCGCGCAGTTCCCGCACGGCCGGGTCGTCGGTGTCGCCCTCGGTGCCGCAGTTCCAGGACCGGTTGTCGCTCTCGCCGTCCTGGTTGTCCTCGCCGTTGGCCTCGTTGTGCTTGTCGTTGTAGGAGACGAGGTCGCGCAGGGTGAACCCGTCGTGCGCGGTGACGAAGTTGACGCTGGCGCGGGGACGGCGCCGGCTGTGGGCGTACAGGTCGGCGGAGCCGGTCAGGCGGGAGGCGAACTCCGCGAGCGATCCCGGTTCGGTCCGCCAGAAGTCCCGTACGGTGTCGCGGTAGCGGCCGTTCCACTCCGACCACAGGGGCGGGAAGTTGCCCACGTGGTAGCCGCCCTCACCGACGTCCCACGGCTCGGCGATCAGCTTCACGCGGTTGGTCACCGGGTCCTGCTGGATCAGGTCGAAGAACGCCGAGAGCCGGTCCACCTCGTGGAACTGGCGTGCCAGGGTGGCCGCGAGGTCGAAGCGGAACCCGTCGACGTGCATCTCGGTCACCCAGTACCGCAGCGAGTCCATGATGAGCTGCAGGACGTGGGGGTGGCGCATCAGCAGGCTGTTGCCGGTGCCGGTGGTGTCGTAGTAGTGCGACCAGTCCCCGTCGACCAGGCGGTAGTACGAGGCGTTGTCGATGCCGCGGAAGGAGAGGGTGGGGCCCCTCTCGTTGCCCTCTGCGGTGTGGTTGTAGACGACGTCGAGGATGACTTCGAGGCCGGCCGCGTGCAGTTCCCTCACCATCGTCTTGAACTCGGCGACCTGCCGGCCGCGGGTGCCGTGGGCGGCGTAGGCGTTGTGCGGGGCGAAGAAGCCGATGGTGTTGTAGCCCCAGTAGTTGGACAGGCCCCGGTCCGTCAGGACGCCGTCCTGCACGTACTGGTGGACGGGCATCAGCTCGATCGCGGTCACGCCCAGCGAGGTGAGGTGCCCGGTGACCGCGGGGTGGGCGAGGCCGGCGTAGGTGCCGCGCAGCGCGGGCGGGACGTCGGGGTGGGTGCGGGTCAGGCCCTTCACGTGGGCCTCGTAGATCACCGTGTCGGCGTAGGAGCGCTGGGGAGGCCGGTCCCCGCCCCAGTCGAAGGCCGGGTCGGTGACCACGCCGAGCAGGGTGTGTCCGGCGCTGTCGCCGGGGTCGGGGCGGTCCCCGGCCCGCTCGAACAGCGAGGCGTGGTTGTCGATCTGTCCGTCGACGGCCCGGGCGTAGGGGTCGAGGAGGAGCTTGGCCGGGTTGCAGCGGTGGCCGGCGGCCGGGTCCCAGGGGCCGTGGACCCGGTAGCCGTAGCGCTGCCCGGGGCCGACGCCGGGCAGGTAGGCGTGCCAGACGAAGCCGTCGACCTCGGTCAGCGGCACGTCGCGGCTGCCGCCGTCGTCGTCGAGGAGGACCAGGTCGACGCGGTGCGCGACCTCGCTGAACAGGGCGAAGTTGGTGCCGTTGCCGTCGAAGTCGGCGCCCAACGGGTAGGGGCGCCCGCTCCAGGCGGGCACCCCTGCACTCCGGTACGGCCGGGAGGTCACCGGGCGCCCTCCAGGACGCCGTGCGTGTCCTGCACGGCGGCGAGGGCCGCCACGGGCAGCTCGCGCGGCACCTGGAGCATCTCGCGCAGGTTCCGCTCGGGGAGGGTCGGCACGAGCGGGACGCGTTCGCCGGCGCGGGCGCGCTGCGAGAACCAGATGACCTTGCTGCCGGTGTCGGTGGCGCAGCAGCCCCAGCCGTCGCTCATGGCGGCGATGCTCTCGAGGCAGGCGCGCAGGTCCTGGTCCGGGCGCAGGTCCCGGTCGTCGCCGCCGACCGCCGTGATCAGGTGCTGGCCGTTCCACCACAGCTCGATGGAGGTGTGCTTGTCCGTGGCGTGCTCGTCTATGGCGTTGAGCAGCATCTCGGTTCCACCGCAGACAGGCTCGACGAGCGTTTCGAGGTCCCAGTACCTCAGGTGTGCGGCCAGGATGCGCTTGACCTGTCCGACCCGGTCCGGGCTCACGTACACGTCGAGGTGGTAGTAGCAGGGGACTGCGGTCTTCATCGTCGTTCGTCTCCTCACCGGCGAGGCTCCGCTCCTTCTCGGCCCGGCGGGCCGAGCCCCGAACACGAAGCGTGAGCGTTGGTCGCTCCTGAGTCACAACCACAGTGGGGCTGCTACGCCATTCGTGCAACACGAGCGCACCACAACCAAGATCCAACAGGACGTTGGGTGGTGGGCCGTGCACCATAAGTGAAGGCCTCGGGAGGTTTGACGGTTTCGCACCTCTGCTTACATGGCCGACCCGCTCGCCGCGGGGCGACGTACCTCTCGAACTCCCGGAAGGTGAACAGCGCCATGCTGCTACCAGCGAAGACCGAAGTCGCCAGACGTCTGCGCAGTTACCGCGCCTGGGAACGCGTCATGCTCGCGCGCCCGGGCGACCGCGCGGTGCGGGCCACCTTCGAGGACTGCGGATACACCCTGTGCGTGCTGATGGGCAAGCGTTGCGCGCGGGAGGCCGCGGACGCCGCGGAGCAGTACCTGCGCGCGGGCGCGGACACCCGTCTCCTGCGGGGCGGGGCGTCCCGCAGGAGCGGCGCCGCGCGGCTCGCGGCGACCCGGCCGACCCTGCGGCTGGCCCTGGAGCGGTAACGCCCCGGCCGCTTCGGCCGGGGCATCGGCAGCGGGCGACAGAAACCTTTTTCGGTACATCGGTACAGCGGAGGTGCAGCGTGAGGTCCACCAGAACGATCGGCCGTATTCCGGTGCGGGACGTCCATCCGCGCGTGGAGTGCGGCCGGCGTCCGGCGAAGTCCGTGAGCGGCGAGGCGTTCGAGATCACCGCGACGGTGTTCCGCGAGGGCCACGACGCGATCGGCGCGAACGTGGTCCTCAAGGGCCCGGGCGGTCGCCGTGGGCCGTGGACGCCGATGCGGGAACTCGCGCCGGGCACCGACCGCTGGGGTGCCGAGGTGACGCTCGACGAGGTGGGCCGCTGGACGTACACCGTGGAGGCCTGGAGCGATCCCGTCACGACCTGGCGCCGGCACGCGGAGATCAAGGTGCCCGCGGGCATCGACACGGGGCTGGTGCTGGAGGAGGGCGGGCACCTCCACGAGCGGGCGGCGGCCCGGGTGCCGCGCGGCCCGGCGCGGACCGTGGTGCGGGAGGCGGCGCGCCTGCTGCTCGACGACTCGCTCCCGGTCGCCGAGCGCTACGCGGCGGCGCTGGCGCCCGAGGTGGTCGAGGTGCTGGCCCGCCATCCCTTCCGGGAGTTCGTCTCCGCGAGTGCCGCCATGCCGCTGCTGGTGGAGCGGGAGCGGGCGTTGTACGGGTCGTGGTACGAGTTCTTCCCGCGGTCGGAGGGCACTGCCGAGCGGCCGCACGGGACGTTCCGCACGGCGGCGCGGCGGTTGCCGGCGATCGCGGCGATGGGTTTCGACGTGGTCTACCTGCCGCCCGTCCACCCCATCGGCACGACGTTCCGCAAGGGCCGCAACAACACCCTCGACCCCGGGCCCGAGGACGTGGGGGTGCCGTGGGCGATCGGCTCGCCGGAGGGCGGGCACGACGCGGTGCACCCCGACCTGGGCACGCTCGAGGACTTCGACTG
>NZ_JBIBWL010000020.1:0-132142 GCF_043081325.1 Streptomyces sp. NPDC014882 | reverse complement strand
TGGACCGTCGAGGCCGCCATCGACAACGCGGTGCCGCTCCCGGCCATCACGGCCTCGCTGTTCGCGCGGTTCGCCTCCCGCCAGGAGGACTCGCCCCAGATGAAGATGATCGCCGCCCTGCGCAACCAGTTCGGCGGCCACGCGGTCGAGTCGGCCAAGCCGTAGGTCCGGCCGCGGGGCGCTTCCGCCCCATGAGCGGGGCGGGTCCGGCCGGATCCGCCCCGCTCCCCGTGCGTGCCAAGGATGCTGACGGTCCGTCGGATACCGGTTGACACCGTACGGAGGACCGGCCAGAGTCGCCGCTGATGGAGATCGACGATCTGACACCTGCCGAGCGGCGCGTCTGGCGGGCCTTCGCCAGGGCACGGACCGTCGACTTCCGCACCGGGAGCACCGGGAGTACTGGGAGCACCGCGGGTGCCGCGGACGAGCAGGACGGGCCCGAACGGACCCTGCGGGCGGCCGTGTTGCGGGCGCTGCTCCTCGACGGCCCCCGCGAGCCGGGGGAAGTGGCGGCCCTCATGGTCGTCGGGGCCCGCATCACCGGTGTGCTCGACCTGCGGTACGCGACCGTCGACAGCGTCATCCGCCTCCACCACTGCCGCTTCGACGAGGCGCCCCGCCTCTCCGGCGCCCGGCTCGGCTACGTCACCCTGCGCGGCTCCGTACTGCCGGGCCTGTCGGCGGAGCACTGCCGGATCGACGGCGGACTGCGCCTGACCCACTGCCGCGTCGACGGCGCGGTGAGCCTCGGCAGGGCCCAGATCTCGGGGGCCCTGTACCTCGACGACGCGGAGATCGGCGGGCAGGCCGGTGCGGGCGGTCCGGCGCGGACCGTGCTCCAGCTCAACCGGATCTCCGTCGACGACGACCTCTGCGCCCGCGGGCTGCGCACCCGCGGCCTGATCCGGCTCGACGGCGCGAGCGTGGCCGGCTCGATCGACCTGGAGGAAGCCGAGCTGAGCAACCCGGGGGCGCACGTCCTGGACGGGGAGTCCCTCGAGGTCGGCGCCCACCTCATCGGCCGCCGCATGCGCGCCCGCGGCCGGATCGACCTGCGCGGCGCGCGCGTACCCGGCCGGATCGACCTGCTGTACGCGACGCTCTCCTGCCCCGGCGGCACCGCCCTGCGGGCCGGCAGCTGCTCGATCGGCGAGCTGTGGCTGCGCGGGGGCCCTCCGGTCGAGGGCAGGCTCAACCTGCGGCGCGCCGAGATCAGCCAGCTCCACGTCGAGCCGGAGATGCTGCCCGGCCAGGTGCGGCTGCTCGACCTCACCTACACCTTCCTCACCCCGCACGAGCCCGCCGAACGCCGGCTGCCCATGCTGGAACGCGACGACGGCGCGTTCGACCCGCACGCCTACGAGCAGCTCACCGCCGCCTACCGCCGCACCGGGGACGACCGGGCCGCCCGGCTGGTGCAGCTCGCCAAGCTGCGCCGGCACCGGGGCACGCTCCCCTGGTACGGCCGGCTGTGGGGGCACCTGCAGGACGCCGCCGTCGGCTACGGCTTCCGCCCGCTGCGGGCCGCCGGCTGGCTGCTGTCGCTGCTGGCGGCCGGGTCGGTGGCGTTCGCGCTGGAGCACCCGCGTGCGCTGAAGGCGTCCGAGGCCCCCGACTTCGACCCGGTCTTCTACACGCTCGACCTGCTCCTGCCGGTCGTCTCGTTCGGCCAGGAGACCGCGTTCGCCCCGTCCGGCTGGCACCGGGGCCTGTCGTACGTCCTGATCCTGACCGGCTGGCTCCTGGCCACGACCGTGGTCGCCGGTGTGACGAGGACGGTCAGCCGCCCTTGAGGTGCGCTCCCGGCTGAAGCCGGGCGTGGTGGTGCCGCACGCCGAGCAACGCCCGGAGGTGCCGGGGGCGCGGACGTGCCCGCGCGGTCAGGGACCCGCTACCCGTCGGCGCCTCCCCTGGGGATGCCGTAGGCCCGTTCCACGCGCACGCGGACCACGAGGCGGCGGTCGCGGACCATGGCGGCGCGGTAGTCCTCCCAGTCGGGGTGCTCGCCCTGGACGTCGCGGTAGAGCCGGACGAGTTCCTCGACCGTGTCGTCGTAGGGGTGCCCGGCCACCGGTGAGAGGTCGGCGGTGCCCTCGACGACCGTGTAGGCACGGCGGTCGGGCGTGGAGACGTGGTAGGAGACGCGCGGGTCGCGGCGCAGGTTGCGGGTCTTCGCCCGGCCGTCGGTGACGGAGATCCGGATGACGCCCTCGTCCGGGTCGTAGTGGTGGCTGACGTTCGACAGCTGCGGGCGTCCGTCCCGCTTGAGGGTGACCAGCACCCCGCCCCGGTCGTCGGAGACCAGTGCGAGCAGGGCGTGCTGCGTGGAGTCCTGAGTCATGTCCGCACAACCGGTGCGGGACGCGTCCGCATTCCCCGGCCCTCCCCCGGGTCCGGTGGACCGGCGCCGGGTATCTCGTCGCCGTGGTGGGCCTGCCGGTGTTCGCCGGAGGGTTCGGCGGCCGGTACGGCCACCGGCGTACGTTCGCGGTGGGCGTGCTGGGCTTCCGGGGGGTGGACCGTGTTCCTGCCGGACGTGGTGCCGGCGCTGTTCTTCGGCACACTCGCCCTCACCGCCGCTGGCCGGGAGCCCGCGGCCCGGGGGACGCGGGGCGCCCCGTTCACGCCGCGGAAAGGGGTCCTTTCCGGCCGTCCCTGGGCGACGATGAGGTCTGGGGCCGTTCCGACGGGGTAGGCCGGAACCCGCTTTGACCGAACGCACCGGAGGACAGCGATGGCACAGCTGCGACAACAGGTCGACCCGGGCGAGGTGGGGCTGGACGGGAAGGCGCTGGACCGCCTCGACCGGCACGTCGCCCGCTACGTCGACGAGGGGCGCCTGCCCGGTTTCCTCCTGGCCGTCACCCGCGGCGGCCGGGTCGCGCACCTCACCACCCACGGCCGGCGCGACGTCGCCGCGGGACTCCCCGTCGAGTCCGACACCCTGTGGCGGATCTACTCGATGACCAAGCCGGTCACCTCGGTCGCCGCGCTGATGCTGGTGGAGGAGGGCCGGCTCTCGCTCGACGACCCGGTCGCCGCGCATCTGCCGGTCTTCACCGACCAGCGCGTGTACGTCCGGGGCTCCGGCGCGGACCTCGAGACCCGCCCGGCCGCGCAGCCGATGCTCGTACGGCACCTGATGACCCACACCGCGGGCCTGACCTTCGCCTTCTACCGCTGCCACCCGGTCGACGCCCTGTACCGCGAGGCCGGGCTGGAGTCGGCGGTGCTGCCGGGCTCGGACCTGGCCGGGACCGTCGAGGCGTACGCGCGCCTGCCGCTCCAGTTCGAGCCCGGCACGCAGTGGAACTACTCGGTGGCCACCAACGTCCTGGGGCGCGTCATCGAGGTCGTCTCCGGCCGCCCCCTCGACGAGTTCCTCGCCGAACGGATCTTCCGTCCCCTCGGCATGCCCGACGCCGGTTTCCAGGTCACCGGCGAACAGGCCGGGCGGCTCGCCGAGTTGTACGGCGACACCGAGGACGGCGGGATCGAGCCGATCCCGGGACTGCCCCTGTCCGGGCGGCCCCGCTTCCTGTCCGGGAGCGGCGGCATGGTGGCGACCGCGTACGACGTCCACCGCTTCACGGAGTTGCTGCGCCGTGGCGGCGAACTCGACGGCACCCGCCTGCTGGAGCCCGCGACGGTGGACCTGATGACCCGCAACCAGCTGCCCGGCGGCGCCGACCTGCGCACGGTCGGCAGCCGTCCCGCCCACGACGTGCCCGGCAACGACGGCGTCGGCTTCGGCCTCGGGGTCTCCGTGGTGATCGACCCGGAACGCACCGAGGCGCCCTGCGGACCCGGCACCTACGGCTGGAGCGGGGTGGCCACGACGACGTTCTGGGTCGACCCGGGCCGCGACCTCACCGTCCAGTTCCTCACGCAGGTGCGGCCGAGGAGGTCGCTGAAGCTCTACCCCGACCTCAAGCGGCTGGTCCACGAAGCGGTCAGGGACTGACCGGCGGGCCCGGGCGGGCCGCCGTGACCACCGGGCGTCGCGGCGGCCCGCGTCACGTGCTCGGGACGCGGGCGCCCACGACCGGCACGGTCACGGCCCGCACGGTCACGCCGGCTCGGTCGTGACCCGCACGGTCACGGCCGGCGCGCTCGCGACCGGCTCGGTCACGGCCCGCTCGATCACGGCCGCCGTGGTCAGGACCGGCACACTCACGGCCCGCTCGGTCACGGCCGCCGTGGTCGGGACCGGCTCGGTCAAGGCCGCTGTGCCCGGGACCGCTCCGCTCAGGACCAGTGCGCGACCGCGTCCAGGTGGGGCAGGCGGTGGTCCAGCCGCTCGCGCTTGGTGCGCAGGTACGTGATGTTGTTCTCGCACGGCTCGATCAGCAGCGGCACCTCCTCGGCGACCTGGATGCCGTGGTCCACCAGCGCCTCCCGCTTGCGCGGGTTGTTCGACATCAGGCGGACGGAGCGCACGCCCAGGTCGCGCAGGATCTCGGCGGCCACCTTGTAGTCCCGCGCGTCCACCGGGAAGCCCAGCGCCACGTTCGCCTCGACGGTGTCCAGGCCCTCCGCCTGGAGCGCCATCGCCCGCAGCTTGCCCAGCAGCCCGATGCCCCGGCCCTCGTGCCCGCGCAGGTAGACGACGACGCCCCGGCCCTCGGCGACGACGGCCCGCAGCGCCGAATCGAGCTGGTCGCCGCACTCGCAGTGCTGGGAGCCGAACGCGTCACCGGTGAGGCACTCCGAGTGCAGCCGGGTCAGCACGTTCTCGGTGCCGGGATCGCCGTACACCAGGGCCACCTGCTCGTCGCCGCGGTCGTGGTCGAGGTAACCGATCGCCTGGAATTTGCCGTACACGGTGGGCAGCGGTGCATTCACCACGCGTTCCACACCGGTGCGCTGGGGGGACTTCTTGCCGAGCACGCCAAATTTGTCTGTCATGATCTGGTTCCTAAGCAGAGACGAAAGGCCGGGAAAAGATGAGTGGTTCGGGAATGCGGACGGCGCAGGCGTACGGAATCGTGCCCGCGGACACCACCGAGGACGTGCGCTCGCGCGGCGCGGACGTCCCGGTCCAGGTGGCGGTGCTGCCCGTCGGGAGCTTCGAACAGCACGGGCCGTACCTGCCGCTGGCCACCGACACGCTCGTCGCGTGCGCGATAGCACGGGAGTTGGCCGCCGCGTATCCGGTGCACCTCCTCCCCCCGGTGACCATCGCCTGCTCGCACGAGCACGCGGACTGGCCGGGAACCGTCAGCATCTCCGCCGTCACCCTTCACGCGGTGGTACAGGACATCGCGGCCTCACTGCGCCGCTCGGGCGTCGAGGCCCTGGTGCTCGTCAACGGACACGGCGGGAACTACGTCCTGGGCAACGCGGTCCAGGAGTCCTCCGCACGCGGCGAGCGGATGGCGCTCTTCCCGGCCCCGGAGGACTGGGAGACGGCCCGGGCCGCGTCCGGGGTGTCGACCTCGCTGCTCACCGACATGCACGCCGGGGAGATCGAGACCTCGATCCTGCTGCACACCCATCCCGAACTCGTCCGGCCCGGTTACGAGTCCGCCGATTTCACCGCGGACGACCGTCGCCATCTGCTCACCCTGGGAATGTCCGCCTATACCGATTCGGGCGTCATCGGCCGTCCCTCCCTGGGGTCCGCGGAAAAGGGGAAGGAACTCCTGTCGAGCCTGACGGATTCCTTCGGGGCGTATTTCTCGATACTGACCTCCGGGACCACGGCGGAGGATTCCGCGGGCGGTCCCGTGTGACGCGCGGCGCCGGGCTCCGCCTCCGGCGCGACGGCGCCGGAGGCCGTGCGCCGGCGGGCGACGAGGACGGCGAGGCCGGGCAGGGCGGCCGCGAAGCTGAGCACCCCGTACACGACGGCGACGGCCAGCCCGGTGCTCGCGCCGAGTCCGGCGGCGCCGAACGCCCAGGCGGTGACGCCCTCGCGGGGCCCCCAGCCGCCGACGTTCAGCGGCACTCCCATCGCGAGCAGCGCGAGGACCGCCAGCGGCAGCAGCGTGAGCACGGGGGCGGCGGAGCCGGCCGCACGGGCGGCCACGACGAAGGTGGCCAGATGTCCGGCCAGGACGATCGCCGAGGACAGGGCGACACCCGGTCCGTTGCGCCGGGACAGCAGTCCCTCGCGCGCCTCGCCGAGCGCCCTGCGCAGCCGGCCGCCCCGGCGGCCCGCCGGGGAGTTCATCCGCACGGCGAGGACGACGGCGAGCGCGCCGACCGCGCCGAGGCCGACGGCCGGCGCGAAGTGCCGTACGTCCGCCATGACGGGGGACGGCAGGGTCAGCAGGATCGTCACTCCGGCCAGGGCCAGCGCGAGTTGCCCCGCCGTGCGCTCCAGGACGACGGCCCGCACGCCGCGTCCGACGTCGCCGGCGCTCCGCCCGTGGCGCACGGCGCGGTGCACGTCGCCGAGGATGCCGCCGGGCAGGGCGGCGTTGAGGAACAGCGAGCGGTAGTAGTCGGCGACGGCGGGCCCGAGCGGTAGCCGGATCCGCAGGCCGCGGGCCACCAGCGCCCAGCGCCACGCGCTGAACACGGTGGTGACGGCGCCGATCCCGAGCCCGAGGAGCAGGGTGGCGGCGTCGACGCGCCGCAGTCCGTCCACGACGGGGCCGGTACCCATCCGCCACAGCAGGACGCCGAGGATCAGGACCCCGGCGAGGGTGCCGCCGTGGGCCCGCAGTGCCGCGAAGCGGGAGGGCACGGCCGGCCGCGGGGCCGGTTCGGCCACGATCACGCCGGTGCGGTCCTCGGGGACGGCGGGGCCGGTGGAGCCTGCGAGGCCGGCGGGACCGATGGGGTCGGTGGAACCTGCGGGGCCGGTGGGACCTGCGGAGACGGCAAGGCCGGTGGGGCCGTCGGGGGCGTCAGGCACCGGGCACGTTCCCGTCACCGCACCGGCCCCGGGAACGTGCCCGGCCGGCGTACGGGGCAGGGGGACGCGCCCGGTCGCCGGACCCGTGCCGACCAGGGGCTCGTGCGCCGTCGCCGTACCCACCGGGAGCACCTCCACGGCCGCCGTCCCCACCGGGGACACGCCCACGGTCGCCGTACCGGCCAGGGGCGCGTGCGCCGTCGCCGTGCCGACCGGGGGCCCCTCCACGGTCGCCGTGCGGGACGCCGACAGGTGCGCGGCCGACCGTGCGACGTCGTCGCGCCGGGGCCGTCGCGGGGACGTCCGCTCGCACCGCGCCGGTGGTGCCGGCGCCGGGACGCGTGCGCCCGCCGTCTCCGTGTTCATCGGACGCCGTCCGTGGGCCGGGCCAGGGCGAGGAGGTCGCTGTGGTGGACGGTGACGTGGAGTTCACCGGCCGCGCAGGCCGCCAGCCGGGCCGCGAGGTAGGTCTCGGCGCGGGCCGCGAGGCCGGGGCGCTCCTCGACGGCGGCGCCGACCCAGCCGCGCAGCCACTGGGCGGTGAGCGCGGCCTCGTCGGGGCCGAGCCGCCAGGCGCTGGGGTGCACCTGCACGGTCGCGCCGTGGCCGGCGAACGCCTCGCAGGCCGCGGTGACCGCGTCGGGGCCGAGGAGGCCGCCGCGCCGCTGGTGGTCGTTGAAGGCGGCGGCGATCTCCTCGTCCATCGGGTCGGGAGCGGTCAGTTCGACGCGCCCCGCCACGGAGAGGGTCAGCAGGGCGGGGCAGCCGGCGCCCGCGCAGGCCGCGGCGAGGGTGTCGACCTCCTCGCGGGTGAGGACGTCCAGCAGCGCCGACGCGGTCACCAGCGAGGCGCCGGCCAGGGCGTCCGGGGTCAGCCGGGCGACGTCGCCGCGCCGGGTCTCGACGGTGACCCGGCTGCCGTCGGCGGCGGTCCGCGCGGAGCCGACGGCCGCGAAGTGCAGCAGGTAGGGGTCGCGGTCGTGCAGGATCCAGTGCTGCGGACCGTCCAGGCGGGGGGCGAGCCAGCGGCCCATCGAGCCGGTGCCGCAGCCCAGGTCGTGCACGACGAGTCCGCCGGTGCGGCCGGGCAGGTCGGCCAGCCGGATCCGCAGCGGGTCCAGCAGGCCGGCCGCCCGCGCGGCGGCGTCGGCGGGCTCGCGCAGCCGCAGCCACTCGGGGGCGTAGCGGGGCGGCTCCTGGGCCGTGTCGTCCCCGTCGCCCTCCCGCAGCCGTACGGTCGGCCGTTCACCGGGGCGGGTCACCGGGCCGGCGCCCGCGATGACGCCGGAGGTCCGCGCGTTCCCGTCCGAGGACGTCCCGCGGGGGCCGGGCCGGGCCGTGCCCCACTCGCCCTGCCCGCCCTGCACGCTCCGCACGTCCTGTCCGCCCTGCACGTCCTGCCCGCCCTGTCCGTCCTGCCCTGCCGGGTCGGCCGGGGTCACCGTGGTCTCCCTCATGCCGCCCTCCGGGGTGCGCCGGGCAGCCGGCCGAGGACGCCGGCCAGGCGCTGAGCGGTGCTCGCCCAGCCGCCGAGAGCCGCCCGCCGGCTCCGTGCGGCCGCCTTCAGCCGGCGCCGCACGTCCGCCTCGCCGAACCAGCCGCGCAGTTCGGCGGCGAAGGCGGCCGGGTCCTCCGGGGGCACGAGGATGCCGGGGACGCCGCCGTCGGGGGCGCGGCCGACCGCCTCGGGCACGCCGCCCACGTCGGTCGCGAGGACGGGGATGCCGCGGGCGAGGGCCTCGGTGACCGCCATGCCGTAGGTCTCGGCGTAGGAGGTGAGGACCATCAGGTCGGCGGTGGCGTACGCGGCGTCGAGCTGGGCGCCCGCCTTGGGGCCCGCCAGCTCCAGCCGGTCCTGGAGGCCGTGCTCGCGGATGAGGCCGCGCAGGTGGGCGACGTACTCCGGGTCCTGGCCGAGGCCGCCGACGCAGGAGCAGGTCCACGGCAGTTCGGTCACCGAGGCCAGCGCCTCGATCAGCCGGTGCTGGCCCTTGCGGGGGGTCACCGCGGCCACGCACAGCAGGCGGGAGACGCCGTCGGTGCCGGAGGCGAGGGGGGCGATGTCGGCGCCCGGTGCGGCCTCGTGCACCTTGTCCGGGGCGAGGCCGTGGTGCGAGACGAGACGGCGTACCGCCCAGTCGCTGGTGGCGATCACCGCGGGGACGGCGCGCAGCACCGCCCGTTCCCTGGCGTCGAGTTCGGCGGCGAGCACCGGGTCGAGTCCGGTCTCGTCACCGAGGGGCAGGTGCACCAGGACGGCGAGCCGCAGCCGTTCCGCCTCCGGTACGACGATCTCCGGGACGCCGCAGGCCACCAGCCCGTCCAGCAGGACGACCGTGTCGTCGGGCAACTGCCTGAGTGTGCGGGCCAGTTCGGTGCGGGCGGCGGTTCCCGGGCGGGGCCATTCGCCGACGACCCGGTGCTGGTGGACCTGCCAGCCGAAGCCGGGGAGGTCCAGGCAGACGCGGCGGTCGTAGGCGTTGCCGCCGCTGGGGTTCGCCGGGTCGTCGACACCGCCGGGCATGACGAAGTGCACGGAACGCAGGGACATGGGGATGATCCCCCCGGTCTTCGGGGCCGCCGGGCCGGTCTTCGGGGCCGCCGGCTGCGCGGGCAGGTAGGCGAGCGGGGCCTTTTCCATCGTCACGTCGGTCACAGCGCACGCTCGTAACTCGCCCAGGCGACGTGCGACTCGTGCAGGGTGACGGAGAGGGCGGCGATGCCCCGGGCGCCCTCGCCGAGCGCGCCCCGGTGGATCCGCTCGGCGAGCCGGTCGGCGATCACCTTGGCGAGGAACTCGGTGGAGGTGTTGACTCCGGCGAAGTCGGGCTCGTTGTCGAGGTTCCGGTAGTTCAACTCGCTCACTACGGAGCCGAGTTCCTGGGTCGCCAGGCCGATGTCGACGACGATGTTGTCGTCGTCGAGCTGCTCGCGGCGGAAGGTGGCGTCCACGAGGAACGTCGCTCCGTGCAGGCGCTGAGCGGGTCCGAAGACCTCACCGCGGAAGCTGTGGGCGATCATGATGTGATCGCGAACGGTGACACTGAACAACGGACGACCCTCCAGGTGCGGCGCGTCTGGTCCCCCGGCCATCGGCCGCCGGGGGATGCCGTGTAGTACGGCTCATCGCTTCCCCGTGTTCAGCCGGATCCCACTCTTTTCTCAGGTCAGGCGCTCGCGTCGTACCTGACGCGGTGGCACAGCGCCGGAATCCGGCCGTCGGCGAGCGCCGGCATCACCTCGGGCAGCTCCTCGAACGCGCTCTCTCCGGTGACGAGGGCGTCGAGCGCCGGATCGGCGAGCAGGTCGAGCGCGAGGGCGAGCCGGTCGGCGTAACTGCGGTTCGCGCGGCGCGGGGAGACGGTGCCGACCTGGCTGCTGCGGATCACCAGCCGCCGGGAGTGGAAGGCCTCGCCGAGCGGGAGGGAGACCGTCCGGTCGCCGTACCAGCTCAGTTCGAGGACGGTGCCCTCGGCGCTCAGCAGTTCCAGGGACCGGGTGAGTCCCTGCTCGGTGGCGCTGGCGTGCACGACCAGGTCGCAGCCGCCCGACGCCTCCTCGGGGGAGGCGAAGTCGACGCCCAGCGCCTCGGCGGTCCTCGCCCGTGCCGGATCGGCGTCCACCAACTGCACGCGCACGCCCGGGAAGCGGCGCAGCAGCGCGGCCACCGAGCAGCCGACCATGCCGCCGCCGACCACCGCGATCCGGTCGCCGACCAGGGGCGCCGCGTCCCACAGGGCGTTCACGGCCGTCTCGACGGTGCCGGCCAGGACGGCCCGTCCGGCGGGCACCGGGTCCGGTACGACGGTGACCGCGTCCGCCGGGACGACGAAGCGGGTCTGGTGCGGGAACAGGGAGAAGACGGTGCGCCCGGTCAGCTCCCGGGGCCCCTCCTCCACCACCCCCACGTTGAGGTAGCCGTACTTCACGGGCGCCGGGAAGTCGCCCTCCTGGAACGGCGCCCGCATCACCGCGTGCTGGCTCTCCGGGACCCCGCCGCGGAAGACGAGCGTCTCCGTGCCGCGGCTGACCCCGGAGTACAGCGAACGGACGACGACCTCGCCCTCCGCCGGATCCGGCAGGGCCACGTCGCGGATCTCGCCGCGACCGGGCGAACCGATCCAGAACGCACGTGCGGTGCGGTTCATCGGCGTCCTCCTGAACGTTCGGGAACTTGCTCACGTACCGAGGTGTGGCACAGGTCGCGCACAGTACGCGGCCTTGATCGACTCTGTCACCTGGCCGGAGGATGTGCGGTGGCCCTGAACGACATTTACGACGCGAGGCCGGTCCAGCAGGAGACCGCTGTGGGAGCGGGCGTGCAGATCCTGGTGCTGGCCCTGCTCGGCACGGCGATCGGCCTGGGCCCGGCGGGCTGGGTGACCGGCCTCGTCTTCGCCGCGGCCACCTGGGCGGTGCTCTCACGGGCGCTGCACCGCTCGGGTCTGCGCACCTTCGGCCCGGCGAACCGGGTCACCCTCGGCCGGGCCACCCTGGTCGGCGGGGTGACGGCCCTGGTGGCGGACTCCTTCGTGAGCGCGCCGCCGGTGTCCCTGCTGGTCGGCCTGACGGCCGTGGCCCTGCTGCTGGACGGTGTGGACGGCAAGGTGGCCCGCCGCACGGGCACCTCGACGGCTCTGGGCGCGCGCTTCGACATGGAGGTCGACGCGTTCCTGATCCTGGTGCTCAGCGTGTACGTCTCCCTGGAGCTGGGCCCCTGGGTCCTCCTGATCGGCGGCATGCGTTACGCCTTCGTCGCCGCGGCCCGCGTGGCCCCGTGGCTGAACGCCCCGCTGCCCCCGTCCTTCGCCCGCAAGACGGTCGCCGCGCTGCAGGGCGTCTGCCTGCTGGTCGCCGGCGCGGACCTGCTGCCGTACGCCGGCAACTTCGCGGTGGCGCTGCTGGCCCTGGCCCTGCTGCTGTGGTCCTTCGGGCGGGACGTGGTGTGGCTGTGGCGGGAGTCGCGGGCGGCCGTCGCCGAGGGGTCGGCCACCGAGCCGATGGTGCTGGAGCTGGCGGCGCGCTGAGGACGTCCGGGACGCCGGAACACCTGCGGTGCGCCACGGCAGTCGGTCTTCCCTCGGGGGAGGGCCTGCTTCAGGGAGGGGCGGAACCCTGGAACTGGAAGGTGGGCAGCCGGCGGGAGCCCTCTACCCCCGCCGTGGCAGCAACAGCACCGCCCCCGCCGGTACGGCCGCCAGCACGGCCCACGGCGCGGCCGCCGGCAGGCCCCCGTCGAGCAGGACGCCCGTGACCGCGCTGCCGGCCAGCACGATCAGGCCGGAGACGGACGACAGCGCGCCCGTGTACAGCCCGAGCCGCCCCTCCTCCGCGAGGTCGGGAAGCCAGGCCCGCGCGGCGGGCGCCACCAGCATCTGGCCGAGGGTGAGGAGGACGACGAACCCGGCGGCGGGCAGCAGCCCCGTCGTCCCGGTCGCCCCGGAGGGCACCGTGAGGGCGACGACGCCGGACCCGGCGGAGATCACCGCCAGTCCGGCCGCCATGGAGCGGCGCGGGGCGAGCCGCTCCCCCACCCACCGGGTGACCGGCAGCTGCGCGGTCACCACCAGCAGGGACGACAGCGCGAACAGCCAGGCCAGCGGCGTCTGGGAACCGGTGGCGCGTTCCACCTCGGCGGGCAGCGCGAGGTAGAGCTGGTTGTAGGCGAGGAGGTGGGCACCGTACGCGCAGCACAGCGCCAGGAAGCGTCGGTTGCGCAGCAACGGTCCGACGCCTCCGCGCACCCGGGCGCGGGCACGGCCGGGAACGTGCCGGGGCAGCAGCCGGGCGTGGCCCGCGAGGACCACGACGAAGACGCCGGCTCCGGCCAGGCACACCGCGCGGAAGTCGACCGCCAGCAGCAGCGCGCCGAGCAGGGGTCCGACGAACGCGCCGGCCTGCCCGGCGACGGTGAACGACGCCAGCACCCTCGTCCGGGGCCCGCCCCCCGACTCCTCCCACGCGACGGCCTGCCGCACCACCTCCGACTCGACGGCGGGCGAGAACAGCGCGGCGGCGAACCCGATGAGGAGCACCGCCCCGACGACCGTCCAGGCCCGCTCGGCGTACCCGAGCCACCAGAACCCGGCGACACGCAGTGCGCAGCCGGCGAGCACCACGGGCCGGACGCCGTACCGGTCGGTGAGCGCACCGCCCACCACGAACAGCCCCTGCTGGCTGAAGGTCCGCAGCCCCAGCACGAACCCGACCGTCCAGCCGGCCATCCCGACCGTCCCTCCGAGGTGTTCGGCGAGGAAGGGCAGCACGGCGAAGAAGCCGACGTTGAAGGCGAGTTGCGTGAGGACGAGGAGCCGCAGGAGCGGCGGGAACGGCGGGAGCCGAGTGCGTTCCCGAGCAGCGCGCAGGAGCATCGGCGAGATCACGTGACACCTGCCGGCCGGTCCGGCGCGGCGGTCGGCTGGTCGGATGCGACAGCCGACTGGCCGGACGCGACACCCGGCTGGTCGGCGCGCGCCCGAGCCGTCGCAGCCGTACGGCGCCGGGTCCCCCGCGTCCCGCCTGCCGCCGCCGTCACCGCGAACGCGCCCAGCAGGGCGAGGACGGCGGCGGGGGCGAGGACGGCCCAGGGGGCGCGTTCGGCGTAGGGCTGGTTCTCGGCGAGGAGCAGCCCCCACTCGGGGGACGGGGGCTGGGCGCCGAGGCCGAGGAAGCCGAGGGAGGCCAGCGCGAGGGCGATGCCGGGCAGCCGCAGCAGGGCGTGGCGGGTGACGGACGGGAGGACGGCGGGCAGGAGTTCGCTTCTCCACAGGTACACGGGGCCGGCGCCCAGCGCGCGGGTCGCGGTCAGGTGGAGGGTGGCGCGCTCCTGCCGCAGCAGCGCGGAGGTGTGTGCGGCCAGGGGCGTCCAGGCCACGGCGGCGACCGCGAGGACGGGCGTGCCGGCGCCGCCGCCCTGGACGGCGGTGACGAGGAGCGCGGCGAGGACGGGCGGGACGGCGTTGACGGTGTCGACGAGCGGCCCGGACAGCGTGGGCAGGCAGCCGAGGAGAACGCCGGTGAGCCAGGCGAGCGCGCTGACGGCGAGGGCGAGCAGCAGGGTGTCGAGGGCCCCGTGGGCGACCCGCGCGAGGACGTCCCGGCCGAGGGCGTCGGTGCCGAAGGGGTGGGTGAGGGAGGGTGCCCGCAGGCGGGCGGCGGTGTCGAGGGCGAGGGGGTCGCGGGGCAGTCCGGCCGTGATGACGCCGGTCAGCAGGAGGCCGTAGGCGAGGAGCGGGATCCTGCGGGCGGTCGACGGCCGTGCGGGGGGCGGCCGGTGCAGGCTCTGGAGGGCGCCGTCGCGTAGCGTGGGACCGGTGAGCCGGCGGGCGGTCAGGCGTGCGGCGGCCGTGGTGACGGCCGCGAGGGCGACCAGCAGGAGGGTGCCGGCCTGGAGGACGGGCAGGTCCTGGGCGATGGCCGCCCGCAGGGTGGTGCGGCCGAGGCCGGGGATGTCGAAGATCTGTTCCACGGCGACCGAGCCACCGGTGAGGCCGACGACGAACAGTCCGAGGTTGGGCAGCAGTCCGGGCACGCAGCGCCGCAGCGCCTGGCGGGCGACGGCGCGGCCGGGCAGTCCGCGGGCGGCGGCGGCCAGCGCCCAGGGTTCGGCGAAGGCGCCGGGGAGCTGGTCGTCGAGGAGGCGGCCGAGGACCGCGCCCGCGGGCAGGCCGAGGGCGAGCGCGGGCAGCACCGTCCACTGCGGGCCGTACCAGCCGAGGGCCGGCAGCCAGCCCCACTGCACGCCGACGACGGTGGCGAGCACGGACGCGGTGAGGAACTCCGGCAGTGCGGCGAGCACCGCCGGACCCGAGCCTCCGGCCGGCCGTCCGTCGAGGCGGCGACGGGCGCCGAGGCGGAGGGTGCGGGCGCACACGGCGGCGGCCGTGACGAGGGCGACGAGCAGGGCCACCGCCATCAGCAGCAGGGAGACGCCGAGCGCCCCGAGCGCCTCGGGCGTGACCGCGGAGCCGGAGGTCCACGAGTGTCCGGCGTCCCCGCGCGGCAGTCCGGCGAGCCACCGGCCGAGCAGGCGCAACGGGCCCTCGTCGAGGCCGAGTCGGGCCCGGATGTCGGCGAGCACCTCGGGGGTGGGGTCACGGTCGGCGGACCGGGCCCTGAGGACCGTGAGCGCCGGGTCGGTGCGCGAGAGCCAGGGCAGCAGCCCGATCCCGCACACCAGCAGCGCGGCCAGTGCGGCGCGCCACAGCAGCGCGCCCGCCCTGCTTCCCCTGTCTCCCCCGCTCGCTCCGCTCCCCTTGCCGCTCATGGATCAGCGCCGGGTCCCGGTGCCGACGAGGACGCGCTCGTACGGGTCGAGGAGTACGCCGCTCACCCGGGGACCGACGCCGGTGATGACGCGCTGGTGCACCAGGGGGACGACGGTGTCGGTGCGCAGGATCGCGGCCTCGGCGGCCATGACGGCGTCCTGCCGCTCGGCGGTGCCGTCGGCGCGCTCGGCCCCGGCCACCGCCGCGTCGACGGCCTTGTCGCAGAGCTGTGCGAGGTTGTACCCGCCGGCGCAGGTGTGGTCGCCGGCGAGGACGGCGACCGGGTCACCGGTGTCGACGAGGGTGTTGCGGGCGAGCACGAAGGCGTCGAACTTCCCGGCGAGGGCGTCGCTCTCCAGCCGCGAGTACTCGCCCACCGTCAGCTTCACCGTGAACCCGGCCTTCTCCAGCTGCTGCTTCAGCACCTGGGCGACTTCGGGGAGTTCGGGCCGGTTGTCGTAGGTGGCGAGGGTGATGGAGGTGCCGGCGGGCTTGCCGGGTCGGGCGGCCCCAGCGGGGGGTGTGCGCTTGCCCGCGGCCCAGGTGACGGCGGGGCCGTAGATGCCGGTGCCGGCGTCCGCGTGGCCTTCGTAGACGTTCTTCGCCAGGACGGAGGTGTCGACGGCCGCGCGGGCGGCGGCACGCAGCGACGCGTCCTCGAAGGCCTTGGACCGGGCGTTGAGGAGGAGGCTCGTGGTGCGGGTGGTGGCGGTCTCGCGGCGCGTGTCCGCGTCGAGGCCGGCGGCCTGGGCGACGGGGATCGCCTCGGCGACGTCCACCTGGCCGGTGCGCAGGGCGTTGGCGCGGGCGGTGCCGTCGGCGATGAAGCGGGCGTCGATGCCGGAGGCCTGGGCGCGGCCGCCCCAGTAGTCGTCGAAGCGGTCGAGCCGGGCACCGGTGCTGCCCTCGACGCCGGTGAGTTCGAAGGGTCCGGTGGCGGTGCCGGCCGGGTCGGCCGCGCCCTTCGCGTCGTACGCCTTCGGGGAGAGGATCGCCAGGCTGGGACTGGACAGGCGCAACGGGAGGACGGGGTCGGGCGCTTTCGTGGTGACGCGGACGGCGCCCGCGCCCCCGGCCCCGGTGCCGGTCCCGGTGTCGGCCTCGGCGGTGAGGGTCACGCCGGAGAGGGCGGCCGGGGCGGGCCTGGCCTCGGCTGCGTGGGCGAGGGAGGCGGCGACGGCGGCCGGGGTGACGCCGGTGCCGTCCTGGAAGACGGCCTCGCGCAGGGTGAACAGCCAGGTGCGGTCGTTCTCGCGCCGCCAGGACGCGGCGAGCGCGGGGGCGGCGGCGCCGTTGGCGTCGAGCGCGGTGAGCCCCTCGGTGACGCCGAGCCGGCTGAGGATGGTGGCGTCGGCGCCGTACGGGGAGAGGTTCTCGGCGGGCGGGAAGGCGAGGGCGACGCGCAGCCGGGAGCCGTCCTTCGCGTCGGCCGTGCCGCCGCCGTCTCCGCCGCCGGAGGCGAAGCAGCCGGCGAGGGGCGGCACGAGCAGCGGGGTGAGCAGGAGGGCGGCGAGACGCCGTGGGCGGCGGGGGAAGCGCATAGGGGTCACCGGCCTGTGAGGTGGAGGGTGCGGGCGTTCAGGGGGATGTCGAAGTGCACGATGCCCTGCCCTCCTTCCGCTTCCTGGCGCTCGTCGTGCACGACGTGCCCGAGGGACCGCCAGAAAGCTTCGGCACCTTCCACGGACGGGTCCGTGTGCAGGTAGACGGCCCGGTATCCGCCGTCGGCGGCGGCGAAGGCGAGCAGTTCGGCGACCAGTCGCCGGGCGAGGCCGCGACGCCGGTGTCCGGGGCGGACGTAGACGCGGCGCAGTTGGGCGGTCGCGCCCGAGGGGTAGCGCTCGGCGACATGGCGCGGGTTCGGCGGGTGCAGGGGCCCGCGGGCATCGAGTGCGCCGGTGCCGACGACGTGCCCCTCGCCGTCCACGGCGACCAGCAGCGTGTGCCGGGCGGGCACCAGGTAGGCGGCGGCCGGGTCGACGATGTCCCCGTGCCAGCGGGGCACGTAGCCGGTGCCGAAGTCGCGGTAGACGGTGTCGAGCATGACGGCTCGGGCACCGTCGAGGTCGTCGGGCCCCGCGGGCCTCACGCAGTAGTCATGCACTTGCACATCATATGCATTAAGCCGAGCACCTTGATCCATCAGGGCATCACGGCGCCTGAGGCACACCCCGACCCGTCCGCCCGGCCGTCCGCCTACCGGGCCACTCGGCTACTCGACTCCCGTCGCGTCGACGAGCCGGATCAGGTCTCTGCGTCCGTACCCGAGCAGGCGGGCGCGGTGAGTGGCCGTCAGCAGCAGGTGCGCGACGGTCGCGCCGGGGTGCCCGTCCCGGTCGTCACCGGGCCACTCCTGCGGTTTCTCGACGCCCAGGCTGTTCATCACCAGTCCGTGCACGCGGCGGATCTCCGCCACGGTCCCCGCGACCGCGTCCAGGAGCGTCCGCCCCGGACGCTCGCACTCCAGGGCGAAGCAGCCCCGGTCGACCGGTACGCACCCCTCCGGCGGACGCGCCCGCAGGTCCGCGTACCGCTCGTCCGCGAATCCGACGGCCTCGAACTCCTCGTGGACCAGGGAGAAACGGTGGAAGCCGGGCGGAACCGGGGCCGGCGGAGGCGTGTACTCCCACCCGGCGTCCTCGTACAACCGCCGCTTGACCTCTTCCGCGTCGGCGTGGGTCACGGTGAGACCCGACCCCTCGTTCCGGCCGGTGGTCGTGCCGTCCGGGTTGCGGTGGAAGACCAGACTCATGTGTGCCCCCGTTTGTCAGCTTCGCCGTCGACGGACGCGTCGCACGCGACGAGCGCGAAGAACGCGACCGAGATGTCCTCGTCGCTGGATCAAACGGACCGCCGCCCCACGACGTGCCCGCCCCGCGAGACCTCACCCGAACGTGTGACCAGCCCTCCGGCACCACCGGGGCGCGTTCCGCAGACCGGAGAAGCAGCCCGGCGGCCGGTCAGCCCACCCGCTTCCACTCCCGGCACCGGTTGGCCTTGAAGTGCTTCCCCTTGTCGGGCGTCACCCGTCCCGGCCCCTCCAGGTCGCTGTCGGCGATGATCGATTCGAACTCGCCGCCGGCGCCCTCGGCTCGCCCCCAGTAGCAGCCGAACGCGCCCTCGGAGCCGGCCGTCTTGTACGTCCCCGGCTTCACGTCCTCGCCGACGAGGTACTCGCCCTCGCCCGAGAAGGTGGTCGCGGGGCCGACCGGCTCGGCCTTCTTCGGCTGGACGGTGACCGTCCCGGTGACCGTGGGGGCGGGGGCCGGCCTTGGCGTCGGCCGACGCCGGCCCCGACCCCGACCCCGACGCTGACGCCGACGCCGACGAACAGGGCGACGGCGGCGGTGGCTCCGTACTTGATCCGCTGCTTGCGGCGGGCCGCGAGCGCGACGGGAGCCGGCGGGACGGGCGGGACGGGCGGGGCCGGTGGCACTGGGCCCCAGCCGGACTGCGGGGTGAGGGGAGCGGGCCGCGAGGCGGATCCCGGCTGCGGGGCGACCGGGCCGGGATGGGAAGCAGGCGCGGTCCGACACCGGACAGCACCGTTGCGCACCGGGCTTCACGGAACCTCCACGATCGAGCTCGGTGCGTATTACAGTTTCCTCCGCGCGACTCGTCACCTTGTGTCGCGCAAGAGAAAGATGGGGCGGAATCTTCCGCATGCCCAGGGATGCCGTCGGGGGGCTTTGTGCAGGAAATGATCATGGGTTCGAACGTGGCCCTGGCGGATCTGAGCGACGACGTCGGTTCGGTGATCGTCAGTCTGGGCTGGGTCAGCCCCACCGGCGAGGGCGACGCGGACGTGTCGGTCCTGCTGCTGGACTCGAACGGCAAGGTGCGCAGCGACGGCGACTTCTATTTCTACAACCATCCGGTGGCCGCCGACGGGAGCGTGCAACTCCTGGGCAAGACGCCGACGGCTGACGGCAGTGAGGACCGGATCAGTTTCGACCTCAGCGCGGTGCCGGCCGGGATCGACCGGATCGTCGTCGCCGCGAGCAGGTACGACGGGGCCCGTTTCGGTGAGCTGGAGGATGTGAGGATCACGCTGGCCGACGCGGCCGGTGAGAGCCTCCTGCGGTTCGCCGTCGATCACGCCGGTTCCGTGTCGGCGGTCATCTTCGGCGAACTGTACCGACGGGGCGAGGGATGGAAGTTCCGCGCCGTCGGACAGGGCTACGAGACCGGTCTCGCAGGGCTGGCGGCGGACTTCGGCGTCGATGTCGAGGACGACGCGGCCGCGGAGACGGAAGCGGCGTTCGAGGCCGCCGAAGCCGACGAGCAGGCGGAGGCGACGATCCCGGAGGTGACCGTCCCGGCGCCGGCCGAGGAGCCGGCCGGGCGGGCACCGCTGGAGGCCGTTCCCGCTCCCCGCCGGCCGGTGGACGAGGCCGGTGAGCCGGGGAAGCCGGCCCCTCGTCCCCGCACCGCGAAGAAGAAGGTCACCCTTCCCCGGACGGCGAAGAAGACCCTGGCGGAGAACGACTCCTGGAGACAGGCCCGGCTCTTCCCGGTGTCGGTTCTCAAGACCGACCGGGACCGCGAGACGCGCGCGACCTCGGTGCTCCTGGCGGTGATGGCGCAGGTCCCGGAGTTCAGCAGGAGACTGACCGCCGGGTTCGGGGCTCCGGCGGGGCGCATGGAGACGTTCACGGAGGTCTCCCTCCCCCACGGTGAGAGTCCGCGGCGCCCGGACGGGGTGATCCGCGTGGAGCGGGCCGGCAAGCTGTGGACCGCACTGGTCGAGACGAAGACCAACGGCAACGCGCTCAAGGCCGACCAGGTGCAGGCGTACATGGACATCGCCGCGCGCCGCGGTTACGAGGCCGTGATCACGCTGACGAACGACGTCGCGCTGGAGGGCAGTCCGCTCGTCGACGTCAAGATCGACAAGCGGCGCAAGCACAAGGTGGCGCTCTGGCACCTGTCCTGGGCGGAAGTCGCGTACCAGGCGCAGATGCTGATCAGGCACGAGGGAGTGGGCAACGCGGCACACGCCTGGCTGCTGCAGGAACTGCTGCACTACCTGCAGCACGAGAACTCGGGCTGCCACGGCTTCCAGAACATGGGCCCGGCCTGGGTCCCCGTGCGCAACGGGATCGACGAGGAAACCCTCTGCCAGGGTGACGCACGGGCCCTGGAGGTGGTGGAGAGCTGGGAGCGGCTCATCCGCCAGGTCTGTCTCAGGCTGGGCGGCGAGCTCGGGCAGAAGGTCCTCCCCGTTCAGCGCGCCAAGCGCGGAACGGATCCCAAGGAACGCCGCAGCCGCCTCGCCGACCATCTCTGCCTCGACGGGCGACTCCAGGCGGAGCTGCGCATCGACGGCACCCCCGGCGTCCTGACCCTCGGCGCCGACCTGCGCACCGGCAAAGTGCGCACCGGCATCGACGTACCGGCCCCCGCGCAGGGCTATCCCCTGAGCTGGGCCAAGCGGCTCGTCCGGCGCCTGGCCGAGGCACCGGCGGACCTGCACGTCGAAACCCTCGTCGACAGCGAGGCCGGAGGTCCGCGCGGAACGCTGGAGCGGCTCCGCCCCGAACCGGCGGACCTGCTCCCCAAGGACAACAACACCAGGATCACCGGGTTCCGCCTGTCCCTGCTCAAGAGCATGGGAAGCGGCCGCGGCAACGCCGAAACCGGCTTCATCCGCAGCGTCGACGACGCCGTGCACCGCTTCTACACCGGCGTCGTCGTCCACCTGGACACCCCGGCGGCGAGCCGGGCGCCGTCCAAGGAGCGAGCAGCGACGGGATGACACCAGGGCGCAGACGGCGGCGACTCCGTCTGCGCCCATCGTGAGTCGTCTTCTTGCACGAGCCGCACTCGATCTGAGTTCCGGGAGGGGACACTCGCGCACCCCGGTGTCATGCCGCCCGCCCCCGGTCATTCAGACCGAGCCCGCTGCTCGCAGCCGAAGGGATCCGTACTGAGCTTCATGGAGTCCCTGATGCCGGGGTCACGGTCCTGGCGAAGGAGAACCGCATCAGTGCCGACACCAGCACCCCGTCTCCTTTACAGCCCCTCCCGTACAGGTGTCGCTGCTGGTGGCACGCCCGGCGCGGCCGCCGCGCTGACGGCATGCACAGCCCCTCCTCCCAGCGGCACCGGCCCTCCCCCGGCGTCACGGCGGCCACCGGGCTCGCCCTGTCCTTCACCTCACCCCCGCGGGGCGCCCGCCTGGCCCGGCCGTTCGTCGCGCACTGCCTGGATTCCTGGGGCCACCCCCCACGACGGCCACGCCAACGAGACGCCGGCGCTCACCGCCGCCGAGCCGTGCGCCAACGCCGTACGGCACGGGCACGTTCCCGGCCGGGACTTCCACGTCCGGCTGACCGCCGAGGCGGACGGCGGGCGGCTGCGCGTGGGGGTCTCCGACACCCGCGCGGAACACCGGCCCGCCGTCACCGCCGCCCGGCACGGCCCGCGAGCACCCCGACGGCCCGCGCTCCGGGTGCTCGGGCAGGTCGCCGGACCCCTGGGCGGCCGTCATGGCGTCCCCGGGGCCCGGCACTTCGCGGGACACGGCGGGAGGAAGGCGCTTCAGCCGGTGATGGTCCAGCGGTGCCACTTGCCGTTGTAGTGACAGTTCTGCCAGTAGGGATGGTCGCCGTTCACACGGACGACGATGCAACGACGCGATGGGCCGGTGCTGTTGTCCCCCTCCATGTCGTCGGCACGGCCGCCGCCCGGCATCAGCTTCCAGCCGCCGGCGTTCTTCCACGTGTGCCAGATCGTGCGGTTCGGGGCGACCACGAAGACCTCGTCGGTCCGCCCGTCCCGGTTCCAGTCGATGTAGCCGGCCTTCAGGTTCGTGCCGCACTTGTAGCGGCCCTGATAGCCCCAGGCCTTGACCGGGCACGGCTTCGGGGCCGCCGCGACCGCCGCGGGCGCGCCGGTGGTGGCCGACGCGGCCGACGCGGACGGCAGCGCCGTGCCCGCCAGTCCCGCCAGTCCCGCCAGGGCCGTCGTCGCGACGAGGAACGTCCTGGTGACGATGTTCATGAGTCCTCTCCCGTTCCCGCTCAGCACACCACGGTCCGGTCGTACCGGCCGCCGACCGTCTGGAAGACCCAGCCGGATCCCTTGGGCATGGACTTGCACCCGCTGTCCGACCAGCTCTTGACGACCACCTTGACGTGCATGGTCCTGCCGCAGAAGTTGCGGAGGTGGACCCGGACCCCACCGCCGGGCTTGTTCGTGACGCTCGTGCGTTCGATACAGGCGGGCGCGGTTCCGGCGGCGGCGACCTGCCCGGCCCTGACGCCCTGGCCGGCGTCGGCCCGGTCGGCGGCCGTGGCGCCGCCGGTGATGCCGAGGGTGAGAGCGGCTGCCGCGACCGAGGTGACGACGGCCGATGTGATCCTGCGCATGACTTCCCCTTGTCGGTGGTGATGGTTGTCGATGGTGATGGTTGTCGGTGGTGGCCGGCGGACGGTGCGAGCGGTGGACCGGTCCGCACCGTCCGGCTCGGCCCTACCGAGATTGCTGGCCAATCTGGAACGGGGCCAGCGGTGTCGGGCCGGCTGGGACACCGTGGGACGTCCCATGCGTTGACCTGCGAAGACGTGGGACGGGACGCCGGATCGACGGGACGCCGGGACGCCGTGGGGGTGGCCGACACGACACGGGCGCGGGGGAGGACCAGTAACCAGGAGCCTGCGCCGGGGTTGCCCACGGTCGGAACATGAAGAAGGTGAAGACCCCCGGGCCCTGACCCTTACGGAGCGCCCCATGCCGCGTTGGAAGGAACTGCCGGATTCGCTGGATCAGAGAGTCCGGCAACTGGTGGTCCAGCTGAGAAGACTGAAGGACCGCAGCGGGCTGAGCCTCACCGCGCTCGCGGCCAGGACGGAGTACAGCCGGTCGTCGTGGGAGCGCTGCCTGAACGGGAAGGCGCTGCCACCGCGCCACGCGGTGGAGAAGCTGGCACGGATCACGGGGACGGAACCGATCCGGCTGCTGGTCCTGCACGAGGTGGCCGAGAAGGCGTGGCAGCAGCGGTCGTCCGTGCCGTCTCCGCCGGCCGACGCGGAGGACGAGGAGCGGCGGGGCGAGAAGCGGCGGGGCGAGGCCGGTACGGCCGTACCGGCGGCGCCGCCCATCGAGGAGCCCGCGCCGGTGAACGGCGGGCGCCGGCCGGGAGTCCCCGGGCCCGTCGTCGCCGTCGCCGTCGCGGCCGCCGCGGTCGCCGGGCTGTGCGCGGGGCTGCTGACGGGCGAGGTACCGGGCGGCGACCCCGACGGCGGGAGGGCGGGCACCGTGCTCGGCACGCCGACCGCACAGCGGAGTTCCCGTGCCCAGGCCACGCCCGCCGCGCACGGTCCATCGGGGTACGTCTTCAAGCCGGGCAGGTCCTACCCCTGCGAGGTGCACAGGGCCGGCGGCCCGGACGGCGGTGTCCTGGTCGCGGGGTACAGCACGACGCGCACCGCCGTCCTCGCCGGACCCGGCTGGGACGTGGTGGAGGCCCAGTGCCTGCTGAAGCACCGCAAGATGGACCCGGGCATCATCGACGGGGTCTACGGACAGCAGACGATCGCGGCCGTCATGCGGCTGCAGAAGGAGGCGGGGCTGCCGGCGGACGGCATCGTGGGCCCCCACACCTGGCAGGTGCTGCGCGGATGACCACCCCCGCACCCGAATGCGCGGCCCTGGCCGAGGGACTCCGCGCGGTGCGGGCCCGCACGGGCCTGAGCCTGGCGGCCCTGGCCGAGCGCACCCCGTACAGCAAGTCCTCCTGGGAGCGCTATCTCAACGGCAAGCTGCCGGTCCCCCGGCAGGCCGTCGAGGCGCTCTGCGCGATGGCGGGCGAACATCCCGGGCGGCTGCTCGCACTCTGGGAGCTGGCCGACGCCGAGTGGAGCGGACGCGCCCGCTCCCCCGCTCCGGCGCCGGCCGCCCCGGGGTCGGCCATCCCGGGGTCGGCGACCCCGAGGCCGGGGACACCGGACGCCGGGCGGACGGCTCCCCACGCCCGGCAGGCCCGGTGGTGGCGCCTGCCGGTCCTCGGCGCCGGAGCCGCAGTGGCGGCCGCCGCGATGACGGCCGCCCTGTGGTGGCTGCCGCACCAGACCTCCGGCCGTCCGACGACGCCGGACTCCTCGACGCTGGATCCGGCCCCCGGCTGCCGGGGCGAGGCGTGCGACGGGAAGGACCCCGCCCGCATGTCCTGCGGACTGCCCGGCCGGGCCGACGCGCTCGGGCCGCCCCACCGCACCCGTACCGGCGCGAACGTGGAGATCCGGTACAGCACGGTGTGCGCCGCGGCGTGGGGGCGGGTCTGGCACACGCGGGTCGGGGACGCGGTCGAGGTCTCGGCGCCCGGCGCACCACCGCGCCGGGTCGTCGTGCGGACCACGGCCGACACGAGCGTCTACCGCTTCACCCCGATGCTGGGCGGAGACCACCGAACCGATCTGCGCCTCTGTTTCCTGCCGGCCGACGGCACGGCCCGCGAGTGCTACCGCCCGTGACGCGAACGGGGAGGGAAGCAGCGGGTGGGGCCGGGAGTCCGCGTGCCCTCCCCCGCGGTCGCGGACGGATCCCCTTCGCACTCCCTCCGGATGCTGCCGGCGAAGGTCTCCGTTGCCGCATTGCCGCGTTGTCGGGCCGTCCGGTCGGCTTCCGCTGCGTGCTTCGAGATGCACGACGAATGGACCGCCTCACCTCGGCGCCACCTCCCCGAAGGGGATATGGACGACATCTGCCGCAAACTCTCTTTTACTTCCTCCGCGTCACCCGACGCACCGAAATGCAGCCGGCGGTTGATCCCCCACACCATGACGAGGGACACTGCCCGGCGGATGCGCGTTCCCGACCGGTCGGCACTCGCTCCGACACCCTCCCACACAGGCCGCCGGAAGCCATTTACCCAAGGATTACTGGGCAGTTGACCTCGGGGTTTCGTGGTAGCGTTCCTGCCCGGAGGGACAGTGCAACCTGAAAGGGAAATCGTGAACACGGAGAAGATCGCCGCTCGCCGCCTCTCGCTGGAAGAGGTGACGAAGCTCAGCGTGAAGGACAGGATCTTCGTTTCCGCCGGCACGGCAGAACTCAAGCTTCCCGACTGCTATGTCCCCGCTTTCCTGACCAAGCCCGGCGGGAATTTCGAGGGCGGCTCGGTCACGGCGAGAACCGTATTCCAGGAAGAGGTCTCCTGCCTTCCCGACGACGAGAACGAAGCCGGAATCTACGTGGCCGACGAGAACGGCTCGGCGACCATCGAGGTCCTCCAGTCCGCCGGTGTCGTGCTGGACCTGGCTCTCTTCGTCCCCGGCGGGGACAAGGGGTCCCTCACGGCCCTTTACGCCGCGGTCCGGCAGGCGTTCGGCGCCGACGTCGTGCAGATCTGGCGCCAGGGCCTCAAGGAGGTTCCCGACGTGAAGGTCGACATCTTCGAGGAGCAGATTCCCCGGGGACGCAAGGGGGGCGACAGCCCCAAGCGGGACCGTCGCGCGATCGACACCTACCCCACCCGCGCGGACTTCATCGAGTTCTCCGCGGGGTGGAAGCCGGTCGTGGAGGTTCACAAGCCGGTCGTCGACGACACCCCGACCATCTGAGGCGGCATCCGAGGCGGCGTCCCTGTCGCGCCGATGGTTATCCGTTCGACCGAAGAGTGGCCGCACATCACCCGATGTGCGGCCACTTGTTCACCTGCCCGGAAATTCACCGAGGGAGCACACCGGCGGTCTCACTACCGCCCGAGCCGTCACCGGTCACCTCGCGAGCAATTGTCAGTGGTCGCGGACCGGACGGGAATCAAGGCCACAGCATCTGCTTGGTCCACCCGGCGGGTGACGACAGGTATACGAGCCGGGTGTGGCGGCGCTGCTTGTCGCCCTGCCAGAATTCCACCGACTCCGGGCGCACCGAGTACAGCGTCCAATCCGGCGCCACGAGGTCCGGCTCGCTCCTGATCCGCTTGAGCGATGCCTCTACGTGCGCATCCCTCTCGGCCAGATCCGCGAGCGGTTGCGACTGCCGACCGAGCAGGGCTTCCGCCCGTGCCCCCGCGCTGCGGGCGAGGAAGTCCACAGCGCACAGTTCAGGGGCCTCTCGCACAACCGGTCCCCGCACCCGGACCTGCCGGGCAAGCGGTGCCCAGTAGAAAGTCAGTGCCGCATAGGGGCGGGCAGCGAGATCGCGGCCCTTGAGGCTGTTCGCGTCCGAGGCGAACTGCCAGCCCTCGGGGCTCACGTCCTTGAGGATGAGCACGCGGGCGGTCGGATCACCGCCGGCGTCCGCCGTGGCCAGCGTCATCGCGTGCGGCTCCCGCACCCCGGCGCTCAACGCCTCGAGCAACCACTCGGTGAACAGCTCGAACGGCGTGTCCGGCGCGGTCGACGGGTCGAACCCGGGAAGCTCGCCGGCGAAGACCTCGATGTCCCGCAGCACCTGACGCAGGTTGACCGCACCGGTCACGTCCCACTCCCTCAGCTGGGGTCACTCAAGTCGAGTCGAACCTATCAACCTGCTTGATTCACAAGCTGATTGAGGATGATCACGCCGCTGCGACCCCAGGGAAACCGACAAGGTGGCCGTTTCCGAAGCGGGCTCCGGCATGGACGAGAGCGACGGCCCCGCCGTCGCCCGCGAGGCGTTGAAGCACCGGCTGATCCCCTCCCCGCGCGGCGGCAACCGCTCGTACGCGGACTTCGTCGGGGACCTCACGGGCTGGAGCTGACCTCCGGACCACCTCCGCCCCACCTCCGCTCCACCGGTGCGGGAAGCCCGCGGGCCGGATCAGACGCCGGACAGGACTGTCGCCACCGACCGGAACCAGGCTCCGTAGGAAAACGGCTCCGGCGGGCCGACCTCCATGCCGAGTTCGGCGGCCGCCAAGGCGTAGTCGCCCTCGTCCAGGGGGAGGGCGAGCAGCTCGTGGAGTTCCCCCACCAGGCGTGTGACCAGGTGGAGATCGGTGGTGGCGGCGTAGTCGGCGACGGCGGCGTCGTGGTCGGGGAACTCGTCGACGACGTCCTGCGAGAACCAGCCGCCGAGCAGCTGTGCGGTCTCCGGGAAACGCGCGTGCCACTCCCAGTGCGTCTGCGGGGGCGACGGTTCGGGGACGTCGCCTTCCTCGACGCTCCTCCTCAGGTGATCGGCCAGCACCAACAGCCAGTCACCGATCTCGGACTCCGCCGTCCCGGTGTCCGGGATCGCGTAGAACTCGCCCAGCTTCTGCCGGAGGCGACCGGGAGGGTTGCGGCTGTACTCGCGCAGCTGGTGCTCCGCCTCCGCGACGGCCCAGGGGCGGGTGTGCCAGGTGTGACGGAGGTACGCCTCCAGCGCGCGGCTGCGCCGCTCCGGGGTGTCGTCGGCCGGCTGTCCCAGGTACGCGCGCATCACCTGGTCCAGCTCGCCGTACCGGCGGTCGTGTTCGAGGGGCTTCATGGACATGTGCGGGCAGCCCCTACAGGTAGAACGGAACGGTCGTGCGGACGACGAAGCCGTGGGGGCTCGACGGCTCGCGGCGCAGCACCACGCGCGCCGCGCGGACGTCGACGGGCCCGCGCCCGGCCAGCAGGTCGCCCTCCAGCTGGACCCGCCCCACGGGCTCCTCACGGGACGGCCAGGCGGCCTCGATGGTCAGGCGGGCCCGGGTGCCCTGGGCGAGCCAGCGGTGGACGACCTGCTCGTTGGCGGTCACCACCTGCTGGGTGGCCCAGTGGGCGGTCTCCCGGTCGGGGTAGGAGGCGGAACGGGTCAGCACGGGGAAATCCTCTCGGAAAAACGTGGTCAAGGGCCGCGCCCCGGCGGGTCAGTAGTCGGAGAAGTTCCAGAACATGCCCACCTCGGTGTCGGAGACGACGATCAGGCCGTAGTCCTCCGAGTAGACGTCGCTCAGCGGGTCGTATCCCCAGTGCGACGTCGTGAAGTCGAGTGTGCCGGGCACAGGGCCGCGTCTGTTGACGTTGGTGTGGTAAGTGGCCGCGTCTCCGTACCGCGCGAGGATCGTGCGTGCCATCGCCCGCAGTTCCTCCTCGCTCTCCGTGAAACGCTTCAGGTTGGACAGGGTGCAGCAATCGTCCGTGAGAGCGAGGAGCAGGTTTTCGGCGCTGGGACGGTCGATCTCGCGGAGACGTTGCGCGATGTACTCCGGAGGATGGACGGCGAAGGGATACGTGGGTGAGGCCTCACGCTCCGGGGCCTGGGCCGCGTCGTCGAGACCGGCCCAACCCCGTGGGTCCGGGACCCGCGCCATCAGCGCGAGGACATCGAGGACCCAGTCCTCGTGGCGGCGCGGGCCCGTGGCGTCGTACGGGTACGCGTCCTCGAACAGGTGGCGTACCGCGGCTTCCCAGGAGGTCTGGTCAATGGGCATGTGGTGCCGGCCTTTCTCGGCGGGGCGCTAGGACTTGGAGGGCATCGACGTCATGACGGTGAACGGCGGGGTGCGGCTGCTGTCGTAGCGGATCCGCGTGTCGATGCCGTTCACGTCGTACGCCTTGGCGTTCATGCCGCCCTGTTTGTACCCGGACAGCGGGTCGTTCGGGTCCAGCGGCTGCTTGAACACGCTGCGGCCGCTGGTCTCGCCGTTCGGCGCGGTCGAGTGGTAATCCCTGACCTCCCCCTCTCCCGGCGGTGGCGGGCCCTTGATCCACGCCTCGATGGCAGCCTTGTTCTGGTTGAGGTTGTACTCAGTCAATTCCTCCGCCCGCCGGTAGGCCGGGAAGGCCGAGGCGGCTCTGGGGTACGGCTTGCCGTACGGCCAGGTCGGGGTCGGCGTCGGATTCGACTGCTGGTCCCGCAGGCGCTGTGCGAGCTGCTCGTCCGTCTTGCCGACGTGCCTGTCCAGGGTGTGACCGTGCTCCAGGTACTCGTTGGCGGCGAGGTCGAGGTCGTACCTGCCCGCCGAGTCGATCTTCAGCCAGACCTGTGAGTCCTTGAACTCCTCCAGGGCCCGCATCCCGAAGCCCTGTGCCCGTGCCTCCTGAGCCTCGAACTTCGGGGCGCTCCGGTGCGCCTCGTCCAAGGGGCCCATGAGCGCGTCGAGTTTCGGGACGAGCGCGTCGACCCGTCGGTTGTACTCGCTGACGATCGCGTTCAGCTTGGCGGTGTCCATGTTCAGGACGATGCCCTGGCCCAGCTGGCTCGCGCCCTTGGCGACCCCCTTGGCCACGCCTTTGAGGAAACCCTTGACGTCGTCCATGCCGACGCCG
Organism: Streptomyces sp. NPDC014882; assembly: GCF_043081325.1. Taxonomy (NCBI): domain Bacteria; kingdom Bacillati; phylum Actinomycetota; class Actinomycetes; order Kitasatosporales; family Streptomycetaceae; genus Streptomyces; species Streptomyces sp. NPDC014882. The sequence continues at coordinate 102,839 of NZ_JBIBWL010000020.1, read as the reverse complement.
TCCTTGAGGTTGACCTCGACCTTGGGGATCGCGTCGCGTACGGCCTCGATGTAGACGTCCCACACCTCGCGGTTGAGGTAGAGGGCCGCCTCGGCGAACTCGTAGAGGAGGTCGCCGACTTTCTGGGCCGTGTCGAACAGCACGGTCATCACGGGGTGGGTGGCGGTCTGCGAGGAGGAGCTGTCGTGTTTCCACTCGTAGCCCTCACGGCTCGTGCCCCACGATGTCGTGCCCTACAGCGAACTGCAGAAATGACGCATCGCGTCGTGCCACTCGCTGTTGCTCTGCTGCGTGATGCTGCTGACGTTCCCGGTCAGCCCGCTCTCCGCCATGGAGAGCGAGGTGGTCGTCGCCGTCCACGCCTTCGACAGCGAGTTCAGATAGTGCTGCTGGGGAAACGGATAGACCTCGGCGACCTTGCCCATCCGGAAGGCGTGCTTCACCACCGGCCTCAGCACGTCCCGGACCGGCTCGGGCACCCACTCCAGGACCCTGCGGATGAAATCGTCGCCTCCGTCGTCGTCGCCCCATTTCAGATCGGGCACGGAGCCGTAGGCGGGCGGCTTCTCGATGACCTTCGGCAACGGCTGGACGACCGGCTTCGCCTTCCCCGTCGGATCGTTGACCGCCTCGGCTTTCGCTTAGGTGTTGGCCGTCGTGGTGAAGCCGACCGCGGCACCGCCGATGCTGACGACGCTCCTGGCCCACACCTCGAGGAAGCGGTTGCCCACCTTGACGTACGACGTCGCGAAAGCTTGGGGCGAGGTGCCGTAACCGCCGGCGTCCGGGTACTTGTGCAGGTCTTCGAGCAGGGTCTTGGCGCCTTTGTCCATCACCGTCTGCTGGCTCGCCACACCTGCGGAGACGCGGTGGAGGTCGGCCGGCTTGACGTCGATGGTGCCGTTCTGGCCCGGCGGCGGCGTCCCCATCAGCCGGCCCCCCAGCCGCGCAGCACGGCCTGGTGTGCCGCCGCGTAGTTGACGTGGCTCGTGGTCGCGCACTCGTGCAGCCACTTCTGGGCCGCCTGGAGGTCCTGGGCCGAGCGGTCCCACTCGTCGAGTTTGTCGACGAAGACCTCGCGGGCCTCTCCCTCCCAGGACAGGACGACCGGCACGACCCGGTCGTGGAGGTCGTCCAGACCGTCGTTGAGCTTCTTGAGGATGTCCTCCAGCTCGGCGGCGAGCTCGCGGAGGGTGGCGAAGGAGACGGTGATGTGGCCGTCGTCCGCGCTCCCGGTTGTCATGGCTCCCCGTTTCACAGATGTCGTCGCGGTCGCCGTAGGGGCTGTCGGAGGAGCCGTCAGAAGGAGTCGAGGCTGCTGCGCGGAGGGACGGGCCCGGTGGCCTCCGGGTTCGGTGTCGACAGCTTGTCGACCTCGCTGTCGATGTCCACCGTGATCGCCCGCAATTGGGCCATCACCTCGAGTTCCTGTTCCGTGAAGCCGTCCCGGCTCAGACGGACGGCCTGCTCGATGTGCCGGATCACTTCACGGATGCGTACGGCGTCCTCGGCCGCCGCCCGGTGGAACTCCCGGTACGCCGTGGCCGCCGGCCCTCGCCAACCCGCTTCGACGCGGTCGACGATCGCGTCCATCCGCCTGACCTGCTTGTCCAGGTGATCCTGCATGTCGTCGAGGTCGTCGGCCAGTCGGGTGAGGTCCTGGCCCGACACCTTCAGATCGACGCCGCCCTCCTGGCCCGCGCCTGCTCCCCCTACACCCATGCTTCGTACCTCCGCCCCCGCGACTTCGGCATGGCAAACCGTGTGTGCAGGGTGATCCCAACCTCGCGCTCTTCCCGAGCCGACGCCCGGCGGCGGGCCCGTGGAAGAGCCGTCGACGGGCAGGCACGGCATCTTCGGCCATGGGCGTCACCGGGCACCCGCGTCCCGTCCGTGCCGCGCGTCCGGCGTCCGGGATTCGACCAGGTGGGTACCGATGTCCGAGGTGGGCGTTGTTTTTGACGCTGATCGTCACGACGCCCTCGCCGCCCGTCACGGCGCGGGGCGCGCGGCGGTCCCGTCAGTTGTCCTGTCCGAAAGGTCCTCGTGAAGCCCACCCTGGCCGCCGCTCAGCTCCGCGGCAGTCTGACGCAGTACCTCACGACGACGTACGCGCTGGCCGACGAGGACACCCGCCTCGCGCTGGAGCGGTTCCTCGGGGACCCGGAGACCGGCATCTTCCGGGGACCGTACCTGCGGATCAGGACACCGTTCCACCCCGCCGACGACACCTGGCGGTCGGCGCTGGAGTGGCAGCCGGCGTTCACGCCGTGGCGGCACCAGGCGAGGGCGTGGCAGCGGCTGAGCACCTACCGGGGTGCCGCCGAGCCGACGCTCGTGACCACCGGCACGGGGTCCGGCAAGACCGAGTCGTTCCTGATCCCCGTACTCGACCACTGCCGGCGGCAGAAGGCGCTGGGCCGGCGCGGGGTGAAGGCCGTCCTGCTGTACCCGATGAACGCGCTCGCCACCGACCGGGCCGGCCGCGTCGGCGACTCCCTCGCGCAGCCCGAACTGGCCCAGGTGACAGCCGGCCTCTACATCGGCGACAAGCCGGACACCGACTTCCGGCGAGTGATGACCCGGCGCGAGGAGATGCGGCTGTCCCCACCCGACGTGCTGATCACCAACTACAAGATGCTCGACCTGCTGCTCCAGCGGGCCGAGGACCGGCCGCCGGGGATCCTCCGGCGGCATCCTGCGGGTCGCGAGCGCCGCACCGGGGGCGGGCAGGTACGGGGCGAGAGCCGCGTACACCTCCAACCGCGTCGCCGGGTCGGTCCTCAGGACGCTTGGCGAGCAGCGCGTGCGACAGGGCCTGAAGGGCGGCCGGGACCTCGACCCCGCTGTCGGCGAACCGGGGCGGGGGTGCGGTGAGGTGCCGGGTCATGAGCTCGGCAGGCCCCACGCCGCGGAAGGAAGGGTGGCCGGTAAGCATGTGGTGCAGCAGGCACCCCACCGCGCACAGATCGCTGCGGCCGTCTAACGGTCGTCTAACGGCCGTTCACCGGCCAGGAGTTCGGGCGAGGCGCAGGAGACGTTGCCGAGGGTCTCACCCGTCACGGTGAGCCGCGGGTCGGTGTCCGAGAGCACCTTCACCAGACCGAAGTCGAGGATCTTCACCAGACCGCCGGCGGACACCATGACGTTCTGGGGCTTGAGGTCGCGGTGCACGAGGCCGGCCGCGTGGGCGGCGGACAGTCCCGAACACAGTTGCGCGGCCACGGAGACCGCGGCCGACACGGGCAGGCGTCCGTCGTCGGCGCCGTCGACGACGTTGTCGAGGGTCGTTCCGTCGACGAGCTGCATCACCAGGCAGCAGACGTCCTCGGTGACGGCCGCGTCGCATACGGTGGTGATGTTGGCGTGGCCAGGCGGGCGGCGGCCTTGGCCTCCCGCTCGAAGCGCGCCAGGGCGGTGCCGCGCCGGTCGGTCAGGGCCGGCAGGTCCGCGGCGACGGTCTTGACCGCCACGGGGCGCTCCGGATAAGTCTCCGACCCCTGCCAGAGGTGCCCCATCGCCCCTCGGCCCAGGATCCGTTCCAGCCGGTACCTGCCGGTACCTGCCGCGCGGAATCCTGCCCGCAGCGGACTGCTCCACGTCCACGTCCTCCGGTGAGTCCCCCCGTGGCCCACCACGTACGTGTGCCGTGCGTCGGGCACCGTACCCGGAGGCGGTTCCGCGAGCGTCGGGGTCCGAAAGGCCAACCTCACGCGAAAGCGTTGTTTAACAGCTTGACGCGAAGAGGGTGCGTACACGATGATCATATGCGTTCGGACGGCGCGGTTCCCGCGTCCGGCCGACCGGGCGGGAGGCGCGCTCGCCCCCGACGCACGATCCACGGCAACTCGCAGCGAGGACACTCCAGATGAACGACACGACAGCCTCCTACCAGCTCCTCCCCGGAGCCCCCGGCTCCCCCGTGATCCTCCACGTCCCGCACTCCTCGCGGGCGGTGCCGGCGCCGGTGCGGCAGGGCATCGTCCTCGACGACGCCGCCCTGGAGCAGGAGCTGGACCACATCACCGACTCGCACACGGCGGAGATCGCGGCGGCCGCCGCGGCGCGCTGCGCCACCACGCCCTGGCGGTTCGTCAACCGGCTGTCCCGGCTGGTCGTCGACCCCGAGCGGTTCCCGGACGAGCGGGAGGAGATGCTGTCGGTCGGCATGGGAGCGGTGTACACGCGGACCACGCACCGGGAGGAGCTGCGCCCCGCCGGGTACGACGGGCGGTCGCTCGTGGAGCAGTACTTCGAGCCGTACGCCGCCGCCATGACCGCCGCGGTGACGGAGCGGCTGGCGGCCGTGGGGCGGGCGGTGATCGTCGACGTGCACTCGTACCCGACCGCGCCCCTGCCCTACGAACTGCACGGAGACGGCCCGCGCCCGCCCGTCTGCCTGGGCAGCGACGACTTCCACACCCCCGAGGAGCTGCGGCTCGCCGCCGAGCGGGCGTTCGCCGGCTTCGGCGGTACGGGGATCAACAGCCCCTTCGCCGGCACGTACGTCCCGCTGGCGCACTACGGGAAGGACCCGCGGGTCGGCGCCCTGATGGTCGAGATCCGCCGGGACGTCTACATGACCGAACCGGGCGGCCCGGCCGGCCCCGGCCTGGACACCCTCGCCGACGCGCTCGCGGAGCTGGTCGACGCGGTGAGCACGGTGTGAGTACTGCCTGGGCACGGCGGGAGAGCGGTACGACCGCGTCCGCCGGGCACTGAACCACGCACCGGGGCCCGGCCCTCGGCCGACTTCCAGCCGGCTCCCGGGACGTGCCAAGGCGCATGTCTGCTCCCTACCCCCTGCCTGCTTCCTACCCCCTTTGCAGATCCCCGCGATTCACCCGGGCCAGGAGCGGCGGCTCCGACTCCCCCTCATGGCCGAGGTGGAGTTCCTGCCGTGCCCGGGTGGCCATGACGTAGTAGGACATCCGCAGCGTGGCGGAGCTCGGGTCGGTCGCCGCGTCCTCGTGGGTGTCGGGGATGACGACCGTGTCGAACCCCAGCCCCTTGGCGCTGCGGCGGTGCACGATCACGATGCCGGGCCGGCCGAGGTCGAGGTTGCGGTACAGGCTGCCCTTCGACTCCGACGTGTACAACTGGGGCTTGAGGCGCGGCGCCCGTCTCTGGATGCTGCCCAGCAGAGAGAACTGGGTGTGCTTGGAAGCGGCGATCACCCCGATGCTCTTCTTGGGCTGGGTCTCGGCCAGCAGGACCAGCAGGTCCGCGACGCCCCGCTCGTGGAAGCGGTGCAGGCGCGGCGGCGGTCCCTGGCGGCCGGGCAGGGCGGGTGTGCCGGGGCCGGTGTGGAAGTGCGCGGCGAAGGCCGCGATCTGCTCGGTGTTGCGGTGGTTGCCGCCGAGGTCGTGCCGGGTGCACCGGCCGAGGTTGCGGGCGATCTCGTCGAGGGTGGAGTTGGTGTCGGTGAGCCGCTGGCACTCGTCCGCGAAGACGGTCGTGCGGGCCCCCAGCATGCGCGCCAGCAGGTAGAACTCCGGGGGGAGGTCCTGGCCCTCGTCGACGACCAGGGTCGGGCCGGTGGCCGCCGCGGGGTCCGCGGCGCGGTTGAAGAGGGCGTCCCAGTCGTACCAGCCGTCGCCGCCGCCGGGCGGTGCGGCGCCGTACCACTCGGCGAGCCAGCGGTGGGCGGTCGTGACGCGGACCGAGCGGTCCGCGGGCCCCAGAGTGTGCACCGTCCCGGCGAGCGACTGGCGCAGCAGGTTCGAGTAGGTCAGCAGGACCACCGGTGTTCCGGTGAGGGCGAGCATGACGGCCCGCTGTGCGGCCAGGACGCTCTTGCCGCTGCCCGGCGGGCCGCTGACCAGGTGGTTGCCGTCGAAGGGCAGGGCGTCGAGGCCGGCCCGCTGGTCGGGGTCGAGGTCGAGGTAGGTGACGGTCACGACTGCTCCAGGGCGGTTGCCGCGGCGGCGCGGGCCGCGGTGACGAGGGACTGCAGGTAGCCGGGGACGTGTTCACCACCGACGACGAGAACGCGGTCCAGGAGGGAGTTGCCGGCCTCGCAGCTGGTCTCCGGGAGCAGGGCGCAGGCGTGGCAGGCGGCCCGGTTGAGGTTGCCGAAACCCTGCCCGGAGTGTTCCGCGCAGAGGGGGTCGGCGGAGCACCAGGCGGCCGCCTCGGTCATCCGCAGCAGCGTCTCGGCCAGTCGCGGGGGCTCGCCCTGGCGGACGAGTCCGCCCAGGGTGCCCTCGGCGTCCCCGGCGGCGGTGTAGACGAGGATGCCGTACTGGTCCTGCTCGGGGCGTGCGTAGATCCGTTCGCGCAGGCTCGCGGTCGTGTACCCGGACTCGAAGGACAGCTGGCGGATGAGGAGGTGGGCGAGGGTGTGCAGGAGGACGAAGCGGGGGGCGAGCCCGGGCCCGGTCACGCTCTCCAGACGGTCCTTCTGGAACGAGCGGTCGAGGTCCGCCCGCATGCCGGCGACGCGTCGGCGCACCTCCGCGTGCGCCTCCCACTCCCCGAGCGCGTCGCGGTCGAGGGTGAGGAGGACGCCTTCGCCGAAGACCTCGACGGCGGGCAGCCACTTCAGGCGCCGGGAGGTGTCGGCGGGGACGACGGTGGCGTCCGGGGAGACCCGGGTGAAGCCGGACAGGGCGCGGACCTCGCGGAGCCGGTCGGCGAGGACCACGCGGCCGAAGCGGCGGGCGAGCCCCGCCCACGGTTCGGCAGTCTCCCCCGCCAGGCCGAGCGTGGTCTCGCGCAGGGCGAAGTCACGGGTGGCGGGCGGGGCGGGCGCCATGAAGGCGGCCCACTCCTCCCGGCTCAGGTCGGGCCGCGCGGAGCCCTCGTGAGCGGCGGTCGTGGCGGTCGGGCTCGTGCCGCCCGTCTCCTCGGCCAGGAGTGCGTCCAGCAGTGCGTCGTCGGCTCCCGTGTCCTCCTGGATCATCTGCCGGAACAGGGCGGCGCGCGGTGAGGCCGCGTCCCGGCAGAGCGACACCCACAGGTGGTGTTCACGCACCTGGTCCGCGAGCGCGTCGTCGGCGTGCGCGGGGACGTCGGTCTCGGGGATGTCGAGCGCCGAGTGCACGATCGGGTAGTAGAGGTTGCCGGCCGTGCGCTGCACGATCTGCACGGGGCGCGGGCACTGAACGGCCTCGCTCGCACGCTGCCACGGGTTGCGTCCCGAACAGCGCATGCCGTGGGTGCCGAGCACGTCGAGCAGGTCCCGGACGGCGCCGCAGCCCTTCGCGGTGCAGGCGACGGAGAGCGCTTCGAGGCCGGAGGCCCTTTCGGAGACGAGGAACCGCAGTTTCTCGCGCTCCCCGCACTGCCGGCGCTCGCCTCCGTCGCGCCGTGAGTGCGCCCAGAACCACCAGTCGACGTCGCTGAGGTGCCCGGCCTGGCAGATCTGCACGAACCGCATCGGCGCCAGCGTCCGTGCGGGCGAACAGGACGGGCAGCGGGGTGCCTGGCCGCGCTTCTCGTCGGCGATCCGCCACCGCTTCATCCGTCGGCACGCCCCACAGAACAACCAGGAGGGGAAGCGGACGTACGGCGCTCCCGGCGCATCGGCGACGTCGAAACGGTCGTTGGCCGTGGCGGGTGCGGCGTAGAAGCCGGAGACACCGAGGCGGTCCGCGAGCCGGGCCGCCTCGACCGGCTGCCTGCCGTGGGACGGCCAGTCGCCGATGCCGGTGGCGACGAACGACTCGCCCTGGACGTCGAAGACGGCCCCGGCCCCGAAGGGCACCACGGTCTGCGACTGGCGTACCCGGAGTGTGCGGCTCACAGGTCGGCTCCCTTCACTGTCACCTGGCACTCCCGGTCGACGTTGCGCATCGAGTTGGGTGTCTCCCACAGGCCGTGGACCTGCTCGAAGCTCTTGATGAGGTTGGTCTGGCCCTTGCCCTGACTTCGGTAGTACAGCTCGCGGCCGTCCTTGCGGGCCTGGCGCGCGAGGTCCTCCCAGTCGCCGAGCAGCCCGGCGAGCTCCTCGCGTACCGCGTCGCCGGATCCCGGTTCGGCGGTTTCGGCCCGGGCGGCCAACTCGTCCACGAGTGCTTCCGTCTCGTGCGTCCGCTCGAGGATCCGTCCGGCCTGGTTCTCGGCCGCCAGTCCGAGCCGGTGCCGTACGAGGACGACGAGCACGGCGTGCAGGGCGCGGCGGCGGGAGGGCGCGGACCAGGGGGTGACGCTGGTCGGCTCGACGTGCCGGTACAGCGCCCGGTGGTACACGTCGAAGGTCTCGTAGTGCGAACGGTCCCTGGGCCGGGTGGCGTTGAAGAAGGTCACCACCAGGCCGGGAACGGCGTGGCGGCCCACGCGGCTGGTGGCCTGGATGTACTCGGCGGTCGTCTTGGGCTGACCCTGCATCAGCATCAGCGCGAGCCGCTTCACGTCGACGCCCACGGACAACATGTTGGTGCAGGGCAGGAAGGACACGGTCTTCGTGTCGTCCCAGCGCTTCTCCAGCCGGTCCAGCAGCACAGGCTGTTCGGAGCGCGGCAGGTTGCTGGTGAGCTCCTCGACCTGCTGGTCCGGCAGGGGGCGCACGCCGCTGCCGGAATCGAGTCCGGCGAGCTGGGCGGGGATGTCGTCGGCGGCTGCCGTGACCGTGCGGCCCAGTTCGCGCAGGCTGTGGTGGTAGGCGACGAGGGTCCAGTAGGCGTCCCGGTGCTCCTCGGGCAGTTCCCATGCCCCCTGGAGCAGGGCGGCGGCGGTGGCGACGGAGGCACGGCCGGCGGTGTGCCCCTGGGCCATGACGCCGACGTAGCGGCGGCCCGGCCGGGAGGTGTCGGGCTCGGCGAAGTAGGAGTGGCGGGCATCGAGTCCGGCGGGCGGGAAGAGCTGGACGTCTCCCCCGTAGAGGGCACGGACCTGCTCGCCGGAGCGGCGGATGGTGGCGGTGGACGCCACGACCTTGGGCCCGGTGCCGTCCGGCGCGGTGCACAGCCCGAGGACGGCGGCCTCGTAGAGGCCGACGGTGGTGCCGAGCGGGCCGGTGAGCAGGTGCAGCTCGTCCTGGATGACGAGGGACGGCGGCCGGTTCCCGGTGCCGGCGCCGAAGAGCCGTCCCGCCCGCTGCTCCCAGGCGAGGCGGGCGAACTTGTCGACGGTGCCGAGGACGAAGGTGGGCGGACGGTCGTACAGCTGCTCGTCCACGACGGCCACGGGCAGCTCGTCGTGGAAGAGGCAGGCGTCCCTCGGGCAGAAGAAGGCGAAGGAGTCGACGGCGGCACGCACCCCGTAGTCGCCGATGTCGGGCGACTTGTGGGCGGGCAGGATGCGCGTGCCGCACCACGGGCAGCGGTCCAGGATGAACACGTCGTCGGGGGTCGCGGCCTGCCGCACGTCGGCGAAGTCGCGGCGCGCCTTCTCGTAGCTGTTCGCGGTCGTCGCCTCGCCGACCCACAGCCCGATGGAGAACGGCTCCTCACCGTAGGCGCCCGGGTCGGCCCGGCGCATGGACTCCAGGGCGCACACGGTCGTCGCGGCGCGCTGGAACTGCTGTGTGGTCAGCAGGCTGAGCGTGTACCGGCTGAGCACGGCGGTGCCCGCGCCGTCGGGCTCGCCCCGGCGCAGCACCATCACGAACGCGGCCAGCAGCAGGTACGCCTCGGTCTTGCCACCACCGGTCGGGAACCAGATGAGGTCCGTGACGGCACGGTCCGGGTGCCGGGGGTCGACGGCGCCGTCGACGGCCAGCAGGAAGAACGCGAGCTGGAAGGGGCGCCATCGGGCGTCCGCGTACGGCTGCGGGTCCGGCGGTACGCCGTCGTCACGGCGGGGACGCCGGGTGCCGGCCAGGTCGGCGGCGGAGTGCCGCATCTGCAGCGCCATGGCGTGGTTGGCGGCCCGGAAGGCGTGCAGCAGTTCTGGGCGCCGGGGGTCGCAGAGCGTGCGGACGCCGGACTCGATGCGGGAGACGGCGGCGCCGATCCGTCCGAGGACGCGCTCCGCGGCCTCGCGCCCCCACTCGGGCACCCCGGTGTCGAGCTGACCGACGTACCAGGCTCGGTAGGCGGAGGCGAACCCGGCCAGTTCTTCATGGAGTTGGTCGGCGGATACGGCCGGGTCGGCGAGGTGGACGAGGCTGAGCACGGGGGTGTCGGTGAGTCCGGCGGCTCGTACGCCCGTGACCTCCGCTTCGGGCATGACGGCCGCCCGCAGGCCCGTCACCACCTGCCCGTCGCCGTCCCGCAGTTCCTCGACGGCGCATCCATGGCCGACGGCGTGGGTGCGCACATGCCGGTACTGCAGGCGCAGTTCCTGCTCCTCCGGGTCCCTGCTGGCCAGGCGGACGCTCGGGTACTGGAGCACTCGCCCGTCGACGGGCCGTGCCCGCAGCTCCACTTGGAACAGCATTCCGTCCCAGTGGGCGTTCCTGCCGAGGGCGGGGTCGTGCCGGGCCGTGTTGACGAGGGCGACGGTGACGAGCTTCCCGTTGCCGAAGTCCCTTCGTCTGAGCCGGATTTCGGCCCGCCCGTCCAGCACGGAGACCTGGTCCCGGCCGGAGCCGAGGAGGTGCGTCTCCGTCGGCAGCACGACCCGCTGCCACGTCCGGCCGCGCTGACCGCTGCGTGACCGGGTCAGGTAGCGGGCGGCGGAGCACTCGACCTCAAGGGTCTCGGCGTCGGTGTAGAAGCTGAATCCCAGGGAGGACGGCAACCAGGAGTTCGACTCCGGCACGGGGTCGCCCGCCGGTGCGGTGTCCTCGGCCCCCCGCTCGGTGCCGGCCCCGTCGAACTCCTCCTTGGCGAGGTCCAACTGCCCCTGCAGGTGGGCTTCCTGCGGGTAGAGGGTGCCCATGAGGTACTGCCGGTCGGGCGGCGCGTCGAGCGTCTCGTCGTCGCCGTGGACCGGACCGACGAGCTGCCGCCGCAGGTAGGAGACGAGTTCCTGTCTGGGGTCCATGGCATTCCTGGTGTTCTCGGGAGGGGAGGAGAGGAGAAGGGGACGGGTGGGCGGCTGGCGGGCTCAGGACCGGCGCCAGCGGTTCCGGAGGGAGCCACGGCTGCGGTTCGCTTCCTGCGCCGCGGCCAGTTGTGCCCGGGCCTCGTCGAGCTGTGTCTGCAGATCGGTGATGCGGAGCCAGGCGTCCTGCTGACTCCGGTCGATGCGTCGGGCCGCCTCTTGTTCGGCCTCCTCGGCACGCCGCCGGGCCTCCTCGACGAACAGGTCCCGCTGCGCGACGGCCGCCTCGGCCTCGCGCAGCCGCGCCTGCGCTTCGGCGATCCGCACCTGGGCACCCTGGCGGTACTCCTCCCGCGCCGACGCGGCGGCGCGTTCGCGCTCGTCGAGGGCCGCCTCGGCCTTCCGCACGCGGGTCTCCAGCTCGGTGGCCCGCGCTTCGGCTGCGCGTTCGCGTTCGGTGACGGCCGCCCGGGCCCGCGCCAGCAGTGACTCGAGTTCCGCGATACGGGATTCGGCGCCCTCGCGGTACTGGCGCAGGTGAAGCTCCAGGGCCTGGGTCCGCTCCTCGGCGCCCTCCTCTTGCCGGGCGGCCTCCTCCGCACGCTCGGTCCTGCGCAACAGCGCCTGGTACGCCTCGTGGTGTTCTTTCTTCAGACGCGCGAGGCTTTCCTCGGCCTGGCGCCGCACACGCTGCTCACGTCGTTCCGCGGCCCGGTCCGCGCGGTCCAGCAGCTCCTCCTCCATCGCGGCGAGCTGTTGTTCGGCCTCCGCCCGGACAGCCGCAAGGTGCTCGGCGGCGGCGCCTCGCTCCTCCGCGAGCCGGTGTTCGTGTTCCCGTGCGAGCCGGGCAAGCTCGGCCTCATGCCGGGCCTGGGCCTCGGCGAGCGACTGGTCTACGTCCGGGGCAGGCTGTGCCGCGGGTTTCTCCGTGCCGGTCCGGGTCTCCCGGGGCGTGCTCGCTTCGGTGACCGCCGGCTCCGGTTCGTTCCGGTGCGCCTGCACGTCGACGAACTCCCGCAAGGCGGCACGGACGGCGAGACGCGACTCGTGGCGCACCAGGGACCGTTCGGTCAGATACGTCCGCGGGGTCTCTCCGAGGAGTGCCTCGGCAGACCGCTCGAAGAAGTCCTCGGGCCTGAGCCCCAGTTCCTTCACCGTGTCGAAGACGCCTTCGAGTACTTCGAGCGCCTTGACCACGTGGTGGTTCAGCATGCCCCGCTGCCGTACGGCGCGGACCACGGCGTCGGCGGCGGACGGACCGAGCAGCGCTCCCAGTTGCAGGCGTCCCACGGCCAGCAGCGCGTACTCGGCGAGCCAGGCGACGTCCCCGCCGAACGGCGGCCGGACCAGCGCCGCGGCCTTGGCCCAGTCAGCGGTGAACTGCGGCCTCCCGGCGGCACCGGTCTCCCGGGCGCCGACCCGCGCCGAAGGTCCGCCCCGAGACGATTCTGTGCGCACCGGGGTCTGCTCTGCCGCGGTCGCATCCGCGTCGGCGGAGGGCGTCCCACGGGTGGCCGTTCCGGGCCGCGCCTCCGTGCCGGGAGGCCGTGCCTCCTTCGCGCGTCCCGTGACCGGACCCCCCTTCGGCCCTGCCACCTCCCGCACCGGCTTCGCACGCAGCCCGGTCGCGATGGCGAATTCGCGCAGCGCGTTGCGTACGGCCACCCGTGACTCCGCGCGCACCAGCGGCCTGATCGTCAGGAAGGAGCGAGGTGTCGCACCGCTGAGCGCCTCAGCGGGCCGATCGAGAAAGTCCTCGGGGCGCAGACCTGCTTTCGCCACCCCGTCCCACACACGACGGAGGGCTTCGAGTGCCGCCAGTACCGAGTGATCCGCAGGCTCCCGGTTCCGTGCGACACGCAGGACCGCCTCGCAGGCGGGCTGCCCGATGAGTTCCGTGAGACTCCGACGACCCACGGCGGCAAGCGCGTACTCGGCGAGCCACGCCTGGCTCGGCGGTTCCTTGGCCAACCGACGGGCACGGTCCCAGTCCGCCGCGGGCTCCACAGCGGCCCGGAGCACCTCCTTCGTGTCCGACGGCGGTCGCGTCACCGAAGCCGAATTCTCCCCGGCGGCCACGGAGGACATGCTCTTCGGACTCTTCGGAGGTCCCTCGAATGCTTCGGAAGGCCCGGAATCCCTCTTCGCCGCACCGTCCGCGTCCAGCTGGACATCGACCACGGCCCGCAGCTCGGCCGCCTCTCGGGCACTCAGCCCCGCCAGCCGTACGACACCCTCCACGACCCGGGACGTCACACGGCCCTCGGCGCCCTCATACCTCGCCAGCAGCCCTCGCGCGAGCGCGACACGCGGATTCACGCTTTTCCCATTTCCCCACACAACCTTTTCACCGCGACGCGAGTCAATGTCGGCGTGCATGTGCAGATTCCCCACGCGGCGACACATGGAAAGCTACCTTCGATGCGTTAGCGCCGTCAACAGAGGCAAATCCCGTCAAAACCGACCCTTTCGTGTACGGTGTCGGAAGCGGCGCATCTGGAACGACGCCGACAAGCGCGGGCACCCACCGGAGGGGGCGGACAAGTCCTCGCACACGGTGGCGAAACGAGGAAAAGGGGCGGCTGCGGGCCAGGAGCTGATCGATGGCAGGCTCCGCATCGGACAGGTCATCGGCAAGGACGACGTGGGGGAAGCCCACCGGGCCGAGGACCGCCGAGCCCCGGAAGGCGGTGCCGGGCGGCAGGTCGCCGTGAAGACGATCCTGCGCCGCCGCCCGGGCGCGCTGATCGACACCGGCTCGGACACCAGGTCGGCGGAGCGCTTCGCCCGCGAGGTCCGCATCATGCGCCGCCTCGAACACCTCACCTGACCCGGCTCGTCACCGAGGGGGTCAGCCAGGACGGCTGACTGCCGTACCCGGCGATGGATTTCCCGGACGGCGAGACGCTGCGTGACCTCACCGAGGGGGGTCCCAGCTGCCCGTCTCCCGGATGGCCGCGATCGGCGCGCAGATCACCGACGGCCTGTCCGCCGCCCACGCGGCCGACGCGCGGCCGGCACGCTCGTTCCCCCTCGACGGCCCACATCGACGATCGTACACGGATCCATGAAAAATTGCGTGTTGACGTAGCTAACACACATACGCCATGCTCCCGTTCACCACCGGGTGACCGGCCCGGCCGCACCCGTGCGCCCGGACCGCCGTGCGCCCGCCTCCGCACCGCCCCCGGGAGAGACCGTGAACCCGCAGAACCGCCCGCAGGGCCCGTCCGACATACGACCGCTGCGCAAGCGCAAGAGGCTGTGGGCCGTCGGCGCCGCCCTGTTCGCCCTGGGGGCGATGGGCGGCACCCAGTCCGCGCAGGACGAGGTGAACGCCGCCCAGGCGCTGGCCGCCAAGCCCGTGCCGACCGTCACAGCCACGGCGACGGCCACGGTGACGACGACGGCCACCGTCACCGCCGAGCCGAAGGCCGCCCCCACGGTCACCAAGACCAAGAAGGTCACGACCCCCGGCCCCACCGTCACCGTCACCAGGACCGCCCGGGCGGCCGCCGGTTCCGGCACCGGCACCGGTGGCGGCAGCAGCGACAGCGGTTCCGGGACCTGCTCCATCACCTCCAACGCGGGCAACTGCTACCAGGCGGGGCAGTACTGCAGGAACGGTGACCACGGAGCCTCGACGACGACCGCGAGCGGCGCTCGGATCACGTGCACGTACAGGTCGAACGGCTGGCGCTGGTCCTACTCCTGACGGGCGCCACGGCAAGGCCACGAGCCGGCTCTCGACGGCACCCGCCTACAGGGGCGACTTGGTGCCCGGCACCCAGTCGAAGCCGAAGCCGTAGGCCCGGTCGATGAGTTCCTGGTTCGACAGGAGGGGCTCGGCGGTGAACCAGCGCACTTCGCGCCGCAGTTCGAGGGTGGCGGCACCCTGCCCCGGGGTGAGCAGCGCGATGGCACACGAAGTGGCTCCGGCCGGGGAATCGTCCAGGTGGATGCGCCAGGTTCCGTTCGGGGCACTGACGGTGACGACGCCCCCGAGGGTGCGGAAGTCGGCCGCGCCCTCGTAGATGTACACGTAGGCGAGCAGCTTGGCGAACCGGTGCCGGTGTTCGAGGCTGATGCGGAGGGTCTCGCCGTCCGAGGTCTCGCCGGTCCGGTCGTCCTGGTCGAGACCGACGTAGGGCCAGGAGTCGAGGTCGCCGAACTGCGCGCCGAGCGGTTGCACCGCCGTGCCGGCTCCGTCGCGGGTGAGCACCAGACAGCCGAGGTCGAGGTCGGCCTCGGCTGTGACCGACCAGTTGAGGTTCAGCTGGATGACGCCCCGGCCCGTGATCTCGGCGCGCGGCGCGCGCCCGGTGAGGTCCACCGGACGCGCCGGTACCTCCCACCGCGTCCGTGCTCCTGTGCCGGCGACCACACCTCCGGTGAGGTCGATGACCGTCCGCCGCCTGCCGTCCCCGCTCAATGAACACCCCTATACCTCAACAACCGGCGCAACCATGTTGCGCCACGCCGTCGACATCACGTGATCGTCATCTATTATTGCCCAGCTGGTGAAGGTGACGTGAAGATCCCCTTCACTTCTTTCGCACAACGGGGGCATGTGCGGCGCGTCGTCGCCCTGTTCTCGTCGCGCTCGGACCTGTACGAAGTCCCGGCATCACCGGGCAAGGGTGGGAAATGTTCACCGGGACACACATCGACAAAGGGGTGACCGCGCGTCACCTCGAGGACGCGGCGCAGGACCCTGCTCTCGCCCCGCGCGCCGAGGAACTGCGCAGGCTGGCCCAGGCACTCGACTCCATCGACATGCACGCCCTCGACGCATGGGCCGATCTCGATCTGATGGCCCATTTCGCCCGGCCCGAGAGCATCGCCGAGCCGGCGGACACCGGTCGGGGGGAGCGGCTCGACTCCGCGCTGGACGGGGTTCTGGGAGCCCTGGTCTTCCTGCCCCTGCTCTTCACGTGGTTCGGCCTGTGGCAGGCGTCGAGTGCCTACGGGGCGCTCACCGGGGCCGACCCCAAGGCAGCCGGCCGGCCTTTCCTGCAGTTGTGGCAGTCCGGGTTCGACGGCCGCCTGAGTGAGGCGTACCGCTTCGGCCACGTCGCCGTGTTCGGGTGTCTGGCCCTGGTGATGCTGTTCGCCCTCACGATCGTGCACGGCTACCGACGCACCCGCGCGGAACGTCGCGAGGAGCAGGTACGGGAGCGTGCCCGTGCGGCTCTGGGACGCCTGCTCCCGGTCCTCACACGTGCGCAACTCTCGCTCAACGAGCACCGGGTGGCCTCGCCGCAGCGTTTCGCGGCGGAGCTCAACTCGGCGGCCGGCCGGTTGCAGCGCATGCACTCCAAGGCCATCACCACGCAGGAGGCGCTCAGCCGAGCGGCCGAGCTGGTGAGCGAGGCCTCGGAGAAGGCGGAGCAGCGTCTCGTCCAGGCGGAGTCGTACGTACGGCCGATCGAGCAGGTGGTGCTGCGGATCGAGGAGACCGTCCGGGACAGCGGCACAGCCATTCAGGCCGCCGTCCAGGGCCTGGACGACCCGTTGGCGCAGGCGGGCCGCCGTCTGGCCGACGCCGTCAGCGGGCAGACCGGCGTCCTGGACAAGGCACTGGAGGACTTGAGGACGGCCGGCGACGACATGCGCGACGTCCTGTCCCGCGCAACGGACAGGCTGGAGACGGCGGTCGGCGACAACGGTGACCGCGTGCGGGGCGCGCTGTCGGACGCGGCCCGGCAGGTCGAGGACTCCCTGACCGTGCTGGCCGCCTCCCAGCGCGGATTCACCACCGGCATCGAGGTCGTCGCGGACGTCAACGGCCGTCTGCTCGACGACCTCGGCGCGGTGGCCGACCGGACCGGTGAGGCCGCCGAGGCGTCGCGGGAGGCCCTGCTCGGCATCGAGGCACGCAGCCGCGCCGTCCAGGAGGCGACGGACCGCTTCGTCGCAGTCGCCGACACCCTGGAACGGGCGCTCCGCGAGACGGAGGCGGCCCGGATCGAGGCGGATGCGGCACGGGGCGAAGCGGAGAGGGCCCGGATCGAGGCGCAGGCGGCTCGACTTGAGGCGGAGACCGCCCGGACCGAGGCCGAGACCGCGCGCAACGAGGCGGAGACGGCTCGCAAAGGCGCTGAGGCAGCCGAGCGGCGCGCGGAGAGCGAGCTGCGGCAGGCCGAGAAGCTGCGGGTCGGGATCGGACCGGACCGGTGAGCCCGTTGAAAAGACGTTTCCGGTTCACACCGCTCCACCTGGCCGGGTGGCTCTTCGCCGACATGCTGCTCGTGCTCGCCCTGGTGTCCATGGGAGACCGCGGTGACCCGCTCGCCGCGCAGGCCGCCGCCAAGCCCTCCAAGCCGGCCGCCGTCGAGCCCTCTCCCGAACCGAGTCGGACGCCGACGGGACCGCGGTCGGTGGCGCGCAAGCCGGTGAAGATCCACCTGACCGCGGCGGTCGGCGACACCGCGCTGATGGTGAAACAGCTCCGTGCCGCCACCGCCCGCTACGAGGAACGCGAAGCCGCCTTCGTCCTCACCTTCGGCCAGGCACCGGAGCCCGGTGACGGCCAGGCGTACGCGCGGAAGGTGAACGAGGCGCTGCGGAAGGCGCGGCCGGACATGTGTACCGACGCGACGACACGGGACTTCTGGAGCAAAGGCCCCTCGGGCTCGGCCGATCTGGAGATCTACTTCTACACCCGCTGACGGCCACGCCGTCTCAAGAGCTCAGGAGAGCCAATCCATGCAGATCCTTCCCTTTTACATGGTGTGCGACGAATCCGGCTCCATGGCCGGTGACGGCGTGGACGCCATCAACTCGGCATTGCCTGACCTGCACCACGAGATCAGCACCAACCCGAGTGTCGCGGACAAGACCCGTTTCGCGCTCATCGGTTTCTCCACCCAGGCCTCCGTGCTGCAGCCGCTCGCCGACCTGAGTGAGCTGACGCAGTTGCCGTCCCTGTCGGCGGGCGGTGTGACCTCCTTCGGCGCCGTTTTCCGATTGCTGAAGGACACCATCGAGAAGGACGTCGTCGCGCTCAAGGCGGAGGGCCACGACGTGTACCGGCCCGTGGTGTTCTTCCTCTCCGACGGCATCCCCACGGACGAGGGCTGGCGCACCGCGCTCGACGACTTGAACGGGTTCCGCTACGCGCCGAAGATCATCGCGTTCGGGATCAGCGACGCCGACGTCGCGACCATCTCCGAGGTGGCCAACTTCAAGGCGTTCATCCAGCGGGACGACTCCGTCTCCCCGGCTGTCGCGCTGCGCGAGTTCGCCGCGAGTATCACCCGATCCATCGTCAGCTCGGCGACCGGCATGGCCGCTCAGGGCGGGGAAGGCTTCGACCTCCAGGTCGAGGAGCAGGTGCCCGGCTTCACCAGCCTTTCCCTGGACAAGCTGTGAGCGGCCCGATGAGTGACGAAGAGTGGGTGGCTTCAGCTTCCGCCGAGCAGCCGTCGCCCCGAGTGCCGAGCCACCCGGAGACGGCCCAGGTGCCCGACTCCGGGGTTCTGCGAGGAGTGCCCGAGCACGTCGGCACTCGCCCTCCCAGCTATCCTCCCCACCCTCTGATACGTCCTTCCCTGCGGGACGGGGACGAGTTCGCGGCCTTCTCCCCCGTTGTCATGCTGGACGGAGGCGAATTCGGGCGGCTGACGGTGCGTGCCGCCTCCGTGCGCGGCGACTCCCACAACTGGGAGGGCAGCTGCCGGCAGGACGCCATGGTGGTGACCCGGATCGGTCCGCCCGAGGCGGAGATACTCCTGCTGGCCGTCGCCGATGGCGTGGGATCCGCGCGGTACTCGCACATGGGCTCGCACCAGTTCTCCCGCCTGGCCGCTGTTCGCCTCGATCGGGAGGCCGAGAATCTGTACGCGGCGCTGTGTTCTCGGAACGAGGTGGAACTGCGCGTCCTTGCCACCAAGGCCATCGCTGAAGCCACCGGTCAACTGCGTGCCCAGTGGGAGAAAGTCGCAACGAGCCGCGGGGCCTGTCACGCCGACCAGGACTACGCCACCACCCTGCACGTCCTCCTCGTTCCCACGGACTCCCGTGTCCGCGAGCGGGTCGTGTTCAGCGTGGGGGACGGCGGTCTGTTCGTGCTGCGGGAGGGCCTGTGGGAACAGGGCGGTCCGGTGGACGACGGAAGTCTCCTGGACACCCGTACCGAGGCTCTTCCGCACTCCTACCGCAGCGTCGAGGCCAAACTGCTGCGCACCGAACCGGGCGAGGTCCTCCTCCTGGGCACCGACGGCATCACCAACCCGCTCACCCAGAGAGATCCCGAGTTCGCCCGGCGTCTCGCGCACGCGTGGGGCAGGCCCGAGGCGCCCTCGCTGTCCGACTTCCTGTGGCAGGCGCAGACGAGGGCCAAGTCCTACGACGACGACCGGACCGTCATCTGCGTGTGGGAGAAGCCGGAATGAGCGCGGAGGACGGGACCGACGTCACACGGTCCTCGCTCGCCCTGGGCGAACGGGTCGGCAGCGGCGGCCAGGGGGACGTGTACGCGATCACGGGCGGCCCGCTCCTGTTCAAGGAGTACAAGGACCCGTCCAAGGTCAACGGCACCGCCCTGGCCGACCTGGTCGGGCTGCGGCAGGCTCTCGGCCAGGCGGACCGGAGCCGCCTCGACACCCTTGCCGCCTGGCCCCTGTGCCGGGTGGTCGAGGGCGGCCGGACGCTCGGCTTCCTCATGAGGCGGGCTCCCGCCCACATGACGTGGCGCACCGCGACCGGAGCGACGAAGCTCCTCGAGCTGCAGTACCTGATCCGGCCGCCCAAGGCGGCCTGGCAGGACGTCGTGCAGCCGGCTCCGGAGCAGCGCAGGGCCCTCGCGCTGGCCTGCGTCCAGGCCATCGGCTGGTTCCACGACGCCGGACTCGTGATCGGTGACATCTCACAGGCCAACGTCCTGTGGTCCCTCTCCCCCGAGCCCGCCGTCCACTTCCTGGACTGCGACGGCTTCCGCCGGATGGGACGCGCGGGGGTCCAGGCCCAGGCCGCCACTCCGGACTGGAACGACCCGCTCGCGCCCTCCACCGACGCGACGGTGGACACGGACGCCTACAAGACGGCTCTGGTGACGGGTCGCATCGTCGCCCGGCAGCCGTATGCCAGACCGGGCCAGGACCTGGAACTCGTCCGCGGCTGCCTCGACGACCGCCAGGGCGACGGAGTGCGCAGGCTCTTCGCGCAGGCCGCCGGCGAGCGCGGCAGCCGGCCCCGGCCGGGCGAGTGGCAGACCGCGCTGAGCGACCGCGGCGTCATCACGCTCACCGCGGCCGCGCCCCGGGTCCGGCCCGCCGTCGACCGCACGGTCCTGGACGGAGCACGCGACCGGACACCGATCAAGCTGCGGGGCCCGGGGCAGTAGAGGGTCACCGGCTCCCGGACCTCAGGGGAGCCGTACCCCGGCTCAGGCCGGCGCCGGCTCCCGGCGATAGGCGTCGGCGACCTCGTCGTACGGGCCCAGCAGCGGCTCCAGTTCGCCGCGCACCAGGTCCGCGTCACCCGGCGGCAGTGCCAGCGACGCCCGCCGCAGGCGGACGCTCCACGTCGCCGGGTCGGGGAAGACCGACAACCGCGGCACCATGTCGCGCAGGACGAGCCCGTCGCGGAAGGGGGCCAGGCCGGACACCTCCAGGCGGCAGCCCTCCGTGAAGGAGCGGTCGCCGAAGACGACCGGCTCGTCCAGAACCCGTGCGGGGGGGGCGGCGACCGAGGCCCGGGCCCATCACACGGCCCCGGTCGCGGGTCGGGTTCCGGAAGCAGCCGCGCGTCGTGTAGAGGAAGATCTCGTCACCCTCTTCCAGCGTCCGCGCCGCCTTGGCCCGCCCGGCCGGGAACGCCATCTGCTGCCCGGTCTCCGCTGATCAGCAGGTGCGAGGACGGCATGCCGATCACCTCACCGAGGCACCGGGCACCGGGCACCGGATCGTCGCCGTACCGGTCAGAGACCCGCCCGCGCGAGCAGTACCGCAAGCACCTCCGGTTTCACCGTCTGCACCGATCGCACCTGCCCGAGTCCCAGTTCCTCCCGGCCCACGGGGTCGCGGTACAGCGCCTTCGTCGCCTCGGGGAGCAGAGTCGCCCCGACCAGGTACGGGATATCGGGTTCATTCGGATCGTTCCAAGGCTCCTGGTCGACCTCGGCCACCGCGGCGACCGCCGACTCCGGGTGGGTGAAGAAGAACCAGAGGCGGTCGCCCCGCTGCATGCGGTTGCGGCGACTGAGCCAGAGTTCGAGTTCAGGCTCCTCCTCCGCCAGTCGGTGCATCGTCTCCTTGCCGGACGGTTCCCCGTCCAGTGTGTCCTTGTTCGGGTTGAGGATGTAGATCCAGTCCGCCACGGCTCCCCCTCGGTCGGCACGCGCCACCCGTCACCGGGCCGCACATGCACGTCAGGCACCGCTCACACAGCGATCGCCACGCCACATGGTGCCAAGTCGCTCCGGCATCCGCAGCCTCCTGTCCCCGGCAGATCGCGCTTCGTGTCCGGCACCTCCATGGACGTGAGCGGGCCGTGTCACGCGGAGTCCCAGGGCCACCGATGCCCGCTCCTTTCCCGATGCTCCTGCGACCGGCGCCCGACGGTGGCGCTCGGTGGGCCACTCCCCATTGCGCGGAACCGGCCGGTGTCATCTCGATGGTCGAGATGACACCGGGACGTCCACATGACCGAACCGGGCGGCCCGGCCGGCCCCGGCCTGGACACCCTCGCCGACGCGCTCGCGGACCTGGTCGACGCGGTGAGCACGGCGTGAGCGCGGTGGCCGGACACTGAACCGCCCACCGGGAGTCCGGTCCCGGCGGGCTCCCGCAACATGCCAAGATGCATGTGTAAGACGTCAATTGACGGATCATCACCAAAGCCGTCCCGCACGGCGGTGAACGGATTCAGGAATTCAGGACGGAGCCAGTCCACATGTCCTCCCCCCGCAGCGGTGACCAGGGTGGTGCCCCCGCCCCCGTGATCGACACGAGCAAGCCCCATCCGGCCCGGATGTACGACTACTTCCTCGGTGGGAAGGACAACTACGAGGTCGACCAGGAGGCCGCGGAGGAGTTCATCAAGGTGGCGCCCGAGGTGCGGGAGGCCGTCCGTGCCAACCGGCGCTTCCTGCGGCGCGCCGTCGAGCACGTGGTCGCCGAGGGCGGGATCCGGCAGATCCTCGACGTGGGCACCGGTCTGCCCACCGAGCCCAACGTCCATCAGATCGCGCGGGCCCTCGCGCCGGACACCCGGGTCGCCTACGTCGACAACGACCCCATCGTCAGCACCCACTCGATGGCGCTCCTCGACGAGCCCGACACCTCGGTCGTCCTGGCCGATCTGCGGGATCCCCGGGCGATCCTCGACCACCCCGAGGTGCGCGAACTCATCGACCTCGACCGGCCGGTGGCGCTGCTGCTGGTGGCCGTCGTGCACTTCGTCGCCGAGGCGGAGGACCCGGACGGCGTCCTCGCCACCCTCCGCGACGCGCTGCCCGTCGGCTCCTACCTCGTCCTGTCGCACGCGACGGGCGACGTCCACGAGGACCGGCGGGAGGAAGCCGCCGCCGTCTACGGCAGGGCCACCGCGTCCATGAACCTCCGCACGCACGCCCGCATCCTGGACTTCTTCGGCGACTTCACCCTGCTCGACCCCGGCCTGGTCCGCGTCACCGACTGGCGCCCCGCGGAGCCGCCGCGCCCCGGCGCGCCGCTGATCGGCATGTACGGCGGAGTGGCCCGGAAGGACTCCTGAACCGGCCGACACCGGCCCGGCCCGACGGTCCGCCCGCCTCCGCCCGTCCCTTCCCGTCCCGGGCGGGACCGTCGACGGTCCTTCCGCTCCCCTCCGTCCCCTCCCCTCCGCCCCTGTCGGCCCTCGCCGCGTCCGTACGATCACGGGGGGCGCTCACAAAGTCGTCGTGCTGACCGGTGTCCCGGAGCGGCCCCGCCGGGCGCGGACCGCTCGTGCCGGCGCGGCGCTGCGCGGCCGGGTCCAAGGCCGCGAATTCCGTCTCACCCTCACCTGCGACCCTGCCGCCGGCGTCCTGCGCGTCACGGTCACCGACGCCTGGGGAGACCGGCTCCTTTCCCCCGTGACGGACTTCGCCACGCCACCCGACGACGAGTCGGGCCGGGGCCTGCTCATCGTCGCCGCCCTCGCCGACCGCTGGGGCGGTGAGCCGTATCCGCCGGGTGACACGACCGTGTGGGCCGAGTGCGACGACCGAGCAGCGCCAGCCGGCGCGGTTGCGTCCGGCGCCCCGGTCACGCTCGAAGAGGCGTCACCCGTGCCAGCAGTACCGTCAGGGCCTCAGGTTTCACCTTCTGCACCGAGCGCACCTGCCCCAGGCCCAGTTCCTCGCGGCTGACCGGGTCGCGGTACAGCGCCTTCGTCGCCTCGGTCAGCAGGGTCACGGGGACCAGGAAGGGGATGTCGGGGTCCTCGTCGTCCGGGCGGGGCTCCTCGTCGACCTCCGCCACCGCGGCGACCGCCGACTCGGGCTGCGCGAAGAAGAACCAGAGGCGGTCACCCGGCTCCATGCGGTTGCGGCGGCTGAGCCAGAGTTCCAGTTCCGGTTCCTCTTCCGCCAGTTGCAGCATCATCTCCTTGTCGGGCGGCTCCCCGTCCAGCATGTCCCTGCGCGGATCGAGGATGTAGATCCAGTCCGCCATCGGATCCCCTTCGGTCAGGACGCTCGGTCCGCGTGAAGACACTTCGATGCAGCGCCTCATCGTGCCAGACACCCCAGGAACGTGCGTACACGTTTTCGACACGAAGGTGTCGGGCGCCGGGTCCCGGCGTCCGTTGCCGCGTCCGCATCCGCCGCGCGGGGCTCCCTGCCGCAGGAAGCCGAAGGCGCCGGCCTGCCACCGGACCTGCACTCGCCGCTCCACCGGACCTGCACTCGCCGCTCCACCGGTCCGGCGAACCCTCCCGGTCACCACAGTGGTTCGAGCCCTCGGCCCGGCGGTGGTCCACCGGTCCTCCACGCGCCCGGAGGAGGGCGAGGCCGCAGGGGCCTCAGCGCTTCCGGTCACCCAGGGCCGCGGCGACCGTCAGAGCGGTGCCGGCGAGAAGCGGCAGCAGCATCGCGGCGAGCAGCCATGGGGGCACGTCCCGGTCAGGCGTGGAGCGCCACAGTATTCCGCAGCCCATGAGCAGGGAGACGCCGATGAGCATGTCGAACAGCAGCAGGGCTCGTGCGATCCGGTGCGCCGACGCGCGACTGCCGGGCCTGTCGAGGAGGGACGAGGACATCCCGGCGGCGAACGACGCCTCGCCGGTGTCCGGCAGTTCGTCGCGTGGTGTCGTGCGCAGGGCCAGCTCGGCACCGGCGGTCGTCAACACCGTCATGCCCGCGTACACGAAGACCAGGACGAACGCGCTGCCGATCGACCGGTCCGTCCAGGCGTCCACTCCGTCGGTACCGATGTGCTTCGGTATCCGCTCCGGCAGGTGGGAGTAGCGCATCGCACCCCAGACGCCCATTGCGGCGAGGAGGACGACGTTGGGGAGCAGCCAGAGCCGGACGGAGGGGAGAGAACACCATGACACCGATCGTCCTGTGCGACGTGAGAAGGCGGGCATGGTGGGGAACCTTGCAGCACACCGCCTTCCGGACAAGGGAGTTCCCGGCCGGACGCTCGCGCGTCCGGACGAACGGTGCGGACCGGCCCCCTGCGCCGACGCCTCACTCGCCGCGCGCGGCCCGGAACGGGTTGCCGCAGGTTCCGTCCGGAACCGCGGTGGCGAACGGGTCCTTCTCCGGCGGCTCCCGGGTGAAGCGCAGCCGCGGCCCGGAGGGCAGGACGGGGCAAGACGGAAACCGGCCCGGCAGATGAGTGCGCACATGTTTGGAAGCGGCCCGACGGTAAACACGATGCGCTAACAGAAACTTTATACAACGAGGCAGGAGACGCGTCATGGGAATCATCGCTTGGATCCTCATCGGTCTGCTCGCGGGCTTCATCGCCAAGGCGCTGATGCCGGGCAAGGACCCCGGCGGCGTCATCATCACCATGCTCATCGGCATCGCGGGCGGCCTCCTCGGCGGCTGGCTCGGCAAGGTGATCTTCGGCGTCGACTCCGTCGACGGCTTCTTCGACCTGTCCACCTGGATCGCCGCCATCGTCGGCTCCGTCATCCTCCTCGCCCTCTACCGCCTGGTCACCAACAACCGCCACGCCCATCACCGCCACGCCTGATCAGGCGCTCGCACCGCACGGAACGGCTCCTCGTCCCCTGGGACGAGGAGCCGTTCCGTTTCCCGGCCGCCGGCGTCCGAGGCCGCGCCCCTCAGGGGCCCGCGGTGGAGGAGGGCGGTCTCGGCGCCGCGTTCGCCGACAGCGCGGTCGTCACGGCGGGCGCGGTGACGCTGACGCTGGTGGTGGCGGGCCCGGCCGCGTTCTTCTGCGCCCGGATCCCCGGCCGGGTGGGCCGGGCCATCTTCGGCGTGCTGGTCGCCGGGCTCGCGGTGCCCGCGCAGGCGGCGATCGTCCCGCGGTACGTCCTCTTCGACCGTCTCGGGCTCACCGACGGCCTGCTCGGGCCGGTCCTCGTCGACGCGGTGACGACGCCGCCGACGGCCGTGTGCGTCCTGGGCGGTTTCCTGCGCACGATCCCGCGCGTACGCCCCGGAGGAGTGGGCCTCCGGGGCGCACAGGTTCTCCTGCCCGTACGGGTTCCACGGGCCGTAGGGGTTCCACGGCCCGTACGGGTCCTACGGCGCCGGTACCGGGGTCGGCGCCGGGGCGTAGCCCGTCGGCCGGGCCGTGAAGGTGCCGCGGCCCTGGGTGCGGCTGCGCAGCCGGGTCGCGTAGCCGAACAGTTCCGCGAGCGGCACGGTGGCGGTCACCACCGCCGCGCCACCGCGCACCTCGGAACCGGTCACCCGGCCGCGC
This sequence comes from Streptomyces sp. NPDC014882, assembly GCF_043081325.1. Classification (NCBI taxonomy): domain Bacteria; kingdom Bacillati; phylum Actinomycetota; class Actinomycetes; order Kitasatosporales; family Streptomycetaceae; genus Streptomyces; species Streptomyces sp. NPDC014882. Next base: position 77,100 of record NZ_JBIBWL010000020.1, on the reverse strand, counting down.
CGGGCGGCGAGGTCGCCGAGGACCCCGCCGACGGCGCCCTCGGGCACCGTGACCGTGACCTCCGCGACCGGTTCCAGCAGCACCATCGCGCACGCCCGCAGCGCCTCGCGGAGGCCGAGCCGGCCCGCCGTGCGGAAGGCCGTCTCGGAGGAGTCCTTCACGTGGGTCGACCCGTCGGTCAGCGTGACCCGCAGGCCGGTCACCGCGTGCCCGCCGAGGGGGCCCTCGACGAGGGCGTCCCGGCAGCCGGCCTCGACGGCACGGACGTACTCCTGCGGCACCCGCCCGCCGACCACGGCGGACCGGAAGTCGAACCCGTCCTCCAGCGGCTCGACGTCGAGCACGACGTGCGCGAACTGACCGGCGCCGCCGTCCTGTTTGACGTGCCGGAAGACCAGCTGGGCCACGCCGCGGCCGACCGTCTCCCGGTAGGTGACGCGCGGCCGGCCGACGTTGGCCTCCAGCCCGTGGGCGAGCCGGATCTTCTCCACCGCGACCTCCAGGTGCAGTTCGCCCATGCCCGAGAGCACGGTCTGTCCGGTCTCGGCGTCGGTGCGCACCGTGAGCGACGGGTCCTCCTCGGCCAGCCGGGCGAGCGCCGAGGCCAGCCGGCCGGCGTCGGTGCCGCGCCGCGGCTCGACCGCGACGGAGACGACGGGATCGGCGACCCCGGGCGGTTCGAGGACCAGCGGGGCGTCCGGCGCGCACAGGGTCGAGCCCGCGCGGGCCGCCTTCAGCCCGATCACGGCCACGATGTCCCCGGCGACCGCCCGTTCCAGCCGGGCGTGCCGGTCGGCCTGGACCCGCAGGATGCGGCCGACGCGCTCGCTCCGGCCGGCGGTCGCGTCCCACAGCGTGTCTCCCTTCCCGATCGTCCCGGAGTACACCCGCAGGTAGGTGAGCCTGCCGGTGGGGGTGGCGTCGACCTTGAACGCGAGGGCCGCGAACGGTGCGGCGGGGTCGGCCGGCCGGCGCTCGTCGGCACCGTCCCGCACACCGCGCACGGCCGGCACGTCCAGTGGCGACGGCAGATAGGCGACCACGGCGTCGAGCAGCGGCTCGATCCCGCGGTTGCGGTAGGCCGAGCCGCACAGCACGACCACACCGTCGCCGGTGCGGGTCAGGTCGCGCAGCGCCGCGGCGAGCGTCCCGGCCGACAGCGTCTCCCGGTCGCAGAACTCCTCCAGCGCGGCCGAATGCCGTTCCGCGACCGCCTCCTCCAGCAGCCGGCGGCGTCGCGAGGCCTCCTCCCGCAGCACGTCGGGCACGGGTCCCACCACGGCCGCCCCGCCGTCGTCGTCCCAGGTCAGCGCCCGCATCCGGAGCAGGTCGACGACGCCGGTGAAGGCGTCCTCGGCGCCGATCGGCAGCTGGACGACGAGCGGGACGGGGTGCAGCCGTTCCCGGATCGACGCCACCGCCGCGTCGAGGTCGGCGCCCGTGCGGTCCAGCTTGTTGACGAACGCGATCCTGGGCACGCCGTGCCGGTCGGCCTGCCGCCACACGGACTCGCTCTGCGGCTCCACGCCCGCGACGGCGTCGAACACCGCGACCGCCCCGTCCAGCACCCGCAGCGAGCGTTCCACCTCGTCGGCGAAGTCGACGTGCCCGGGGGTGTCGATCAGGTTGAGGCGGTGGCCGTCCCAGTCGCAGGTGACGGCCGCGGCGAAGATGGTGATGCCCCGGTCGCGCTCCTGGGGGTCGAAGTCGGTGACGGTGGTGCCGTCGTGGACCTCACCGCGCTTGTGCGTGGTGCCGGTGGCGAAGAGGATCCGCTCGGTGACGGTGGTCTTGCCCGCGTCGACGTGGGCGAGGACGCCCAGGTTGCGTACGGCGGCGAGCTGACGGTCGAGGTTGTCGCGCACGGCCCGTGGCCTTTCGAGGTGTGTCTCGTGAAAGGGGAAGCGCGATTGCTGACGGGGCGACAGCCGGTATGACGCCATGGCGGTATGACGTCATGGCGTCATACCGCTGTACCGGCATGGCGGTACAGCAGCATGGCGGTGGAGCCGCCGCCCGTGGGCGGGGTGCGCCCGTGGGCGGCTCCGTCGCGGTGGCTCTCGCCGCGTCAGGCCATCCGGTGCCGGCCGCGCCGCGGGCACCGGACGGACGAGGACACGAGGATCACCTCGTAGCGGGAACGGGGAGCCGTGACGGCGGTGCGGTCACGCATGGCCGGGCTCCCCTCGTTCGTCGCGGTGCGGCGTCGGCCCGGTGCGTGGGCGGCGCTCGATGGAGTGAGTGTAGGGAGGGAGGGGACGGCGGGGCACGTGCTTTTCCCGGCCCCGGGGAGAGCTCGCCCGGGGCGGTCCGTCAGGACGGGTAGAAGTGCCGCCGCACCTTCCGCAGCCAGGCGTCGGCGGCTCTCTCGTCGGGCTGTTCGGGCAGCACACCGCGGGCCTCGTCGAACGCCGCCTCGTAGCGGCGCAGCAGCGGAAGGGCGGCCTCGGGATCGGCCACCACCTGCTCGCCGAAGCGGTGGAAGCTCTCCGGGTCGTCGACGCGGATGCTCAACCTGCCCGTGGTGTACAGCTCGTAGCCCTGTTCGCACAACCGCTTGAGGTGCCGGGCGTGCTTGGCGGTCCGCTTGCGCGTGTCCGCGGAGAACGAGCCGTCGCCGCGGCCGAGCAGCCGGCGGAACTGCTGGGTGGCGTAACCGAGGTAGGCCTCCCGGACGCGCCGGGCGCTCAGGAACGTCGTGCGGATGCCGACGAGTTCGTCGCCGAGCGGGGTGCGTACCTCGTACAACTCGTCCGGCAGCCAGACGAGTTCCATGACGGTGGGGTTGCCGCCGAGCGCGAGCCTGCACCACTTGGCGGCCTCGTGGAGGGTCCGGTCGGGTGCCGTGCCGACGTGGGACTCCTTCGGCGGGTGCAGGCCGTGCAGTTCCTCGGTGGGCGCCGCGAACAGGCCGAGCCGGTCCACGTCCGACCCGGCGTGCGCGAGCCCGTAGGCGGTCGAGCCGACCACGCCGGACAACAGGATGTTCTGGACGGTCACGGACTCCCCCGGTGGTGATCGGCCGGCGCCGCGAGAAGGCGGCGGGAGCCGTCATCATGCCCCGGCGCCCGGCCCCGCCACCTCGCATTTTCCGGCCCGCGGGGTGCCCGGGGCCGGTCTCGGGCCGGTTCGGCCGACAGGGCGGCGGGGACGCGAGGGTGCGGGGACGCCGGGCTGCGGGTCGCCGGGGTGCGGGGGCACGAGCTGCCGGGGTGCGAAGACGCGGGGATACGGGCTGCCGGGTGCGGGGACGCCGGGTGCCAGGCTGCGGGCGCCGGGGTGCGGGGACGCGAGGATGCGGGCCCTGCCGGAACGCAGGGGTGCGAGGACGCCAGGACGCCGGGCCGCGGAGCGCCTGGACACCGACCGGCAGCGCGGCCCGATCGCGCCGCGACCGGGTCGGCCGCCTCAGCCCCGCGCCCTCCGCCTCAGCCCGCGCCCTCCATCTCCATCTCCGCCTCCATCTCCGCCTCCGCCTCCGCCTCCGCCTCCGCCTCCGCCTCCGCCTCCCACCAGGCGTACGCCCCCATCCCCTCCGCGCCCACACCCGCCCCGCACCCGGCGTGCGCCCTCACCCGTATGACCCCCTGCGTTGGTCGGGCGGCCGGGCCGGTGGTGCGGTGGAGGCGAGGGGAGCCGCCCGGGCACAGGTGCGCCGGGAACCCGTCCCGCCCTCACCCGCCCCGTCCCGGCCGTTCCCCGTCCCGCTCCGTCCCGCCCCGTCCGCCCTCTGGAGGCACACGTGATCACCCCTCGCCCGACCGGCCGCCCGTCCCGACCGGCGCAGACCGCTGCCGCGCCGGACCCGGCCATGCCGCGTACGGCCACGCCCGTGGCAGCGGTACCCCGCACGGCGGGCCGCCGGGCCCGCACGGCCCGACCGGTCCGACCGGTCCGTGTCCTGGCCGCCGCGATGGCCACCGGGACGCTGCTCGCCACGGCGGCCTGTGCCGGCGGGGACGACGGCACGTCGGCCGAGTCGGAGACCGCCGCCGCCGTCGCCGAGCGGCCCCTCGCCGCGCGGACCACCACCCCGTCGCCGAGCGTCTCGGCGTCGGCCGCCAGCGGTTCGGCCAGTGCCACCCCGTCGCCCTCCGCCACCCTCTCCGAGACGGGCGCCCGGAACGCGCTGATCACCGCGGCGGACATCGAGGACGACTGGGTCCAGGTGAAGAACCCGCAGTCCTGGAGCGACAAGCTGCTCATCGGCCAGGTGGACGCGGCCCAGTTCGTCACCGGGAAGACCGACGCGGCCGACTGCCAGCGCCTGGTCGACGCGCTCTACGACGAGACCCTGCTCGGCAGCCCGTCCGGGGCGTCGGCGCTGAACGGCTTCCAGGAGGGCGACTCCCGGCTGCTGTACCAGGTCGCCGCCTATCAGAAGGCCACGCTGGACAAGTCGATGGACTGGCTGGGGAAGCTGCCCGAGACCTGTGACCAGTTCACCCTGACCGGCGGCGACGGCGGCGACCGTACCGTCCAGGTCGTGGAGACCTCGCTGCCCAAGGAGGGCGACGCCCGGCAGGGTCTCACCGTGACGGTGAAGGGCACCTCGAACGGCGACCCCGTGACGCTCACCCTGGACGTCGCCGTCGTCCGGGTCGGCGACGACGCCATCACGATCACCAACGGCGGGCTCGACGGCGCCGACGAGGACACCACCAAGACCGCCGTGGAGCAGGGCACCAAGCGGCTCAAGGAGGTCCTGGCGGGCCGTACGCCGACCCCGACGCCGAGCAACCTCGACTGAGCCCCGGCCGGACCCCGAACCCAGGACCTCGAACCCAGGACCCCACAGCCCCGGCCGCAGCCCCGCGCGCCCCGCAGCCCCTCCCCGCCACCGGCCCGCCCCGCCCGCCCCGCCCGTCCGGGGCAGGCCGGGGCGGGCCTCTGTGATCTTTGTCGCTGGTTGGGCGGAGTGCCCGATGGGCATGCACTGCGGGTGTTCGTAAAGGTGCTGTTCTTGCTGTGGGGGAAACCGTGAGTGTGTGTGTGATCGGTGCGGGCCTGTCGGGTCTGGCCACGGCACGGGCCCTCAAGACGGCCGGTGTCGACTTCGTGTGCCTGGAGAGGTCGGCCGACGTGGGCGGCATCTGGCGCCGCCCCGGGGCCGGGGAGCGCGGACCGGGTTACCTGTCGCTGCACCTCAACACGACCAAGAAGCTGACCGGTTACGCCGACTACCCGATGCCGGCCTCCTACCCGGTCTATCCCCGGCACAGCCAGATGGCCGCCTACCTGAGGTCGTTCGCCGAGTGGGCCGGCGTCCTGGACCACGTCGAGCTGGAGACGGCCGTGGAGTCCGTGCGGCAGGAGGCCGACGGTTCCTGGACGGTCGCCGTCGTGGACGCCGCGGGCGTGCGCGGCACGCGGAGCTTCACCCATGTCGTCGTCGCGTCGGGGCACAACACCGAGCCCCTGCTGCCCCCTCCGCCGCCCGGCGCGGACACCTTCACCGGAACGGTCCTGCACGCCCTGGACTACCGCGACGGCAGCGACTACGCGGGCCAGGAGGTGGTCGTCGTCGGGCTCGGCGCCTCGGCGGTGGACATCGCGGCGGACCTCTCCCGGTACGCGGCGACCACCCTCCTCTCGGTGCGCCGGGGCCTGCACATCCTGCCCAAGCAGTTGTACGGCACACCGCTCGACGAGGTGGCCGAGGCGCCGTGGTGGACGAGCATGTCGCTGGAGGAGCAGCGCGCTTTCATCGAGCAGGCCCTGCTCGTGGCCCGCGGCAGGCTCTCGGACTACGGCCTGCCCGAGCCGGACCATCCGCTGTTCGCCTCGGCCGTGACCATCTCGGACGAGATACTCACCCGCATCCGGCACGGCGGGGTCGTCCCCAGACCCGCCATCGCCTCTTTCGCCGGGGACCGGGTGGTCTTCACCGACGGGACGTCCGCGCGGGCCGACGCGATCGTGTACTGCACCGGCTACCGCATGGCGTTCCCGTTCCTGCCGCCCGGCTGCCCGATCGGACCGCGGGGCTCGGTCGAGTTGTACAAGCGGGTCGTCGCGCCCGGCCACGCCGGTCTGTACTTCGTCGGCCTGGTCCGGCCGCACGGCTCCATCACCCGGCTCGTGGAGGCGCAGTCGCGCTGGATCGCGCGGATCGTCACGGGAGAGGCGGTGCTGCCGGAGCCGGAGGTCATGCGCAAGGAGGTCGCCGACCACCTCGGCGGCATCGCGGGCCAGTACGGCCAGACGGAGGGCGCCTCGATCCAGGTGAACGTGGTGCCGTATCTCCAGGAGCTGCAAGCGGTGTGACGGGCCGTCGGTGAGGGGTCGGCGAGCGGCGGGGACTCCCCCGCGGGCCGGCCCCTCCGTCGTGCTCCGCCGCGCTTCGCCGTGCCGCGCCCCTCGGCCCGCGCGTTGCGCCGCCGCGTTCCGCCACCGTGTCGCGCGCCTCGCCGCGGGGCCCGGTCGTACGACCCCGTCACGTCGTCCCGTTACGTAGTCACGTCACGTCGTCCCGTTACGTAGTCACGTCACGTCGTCACGTCACGTCGTCACGTCACGTCGTCACGTCGTCGTGTCTCCGGGGCGCGGCGGTGGGAGGGGAGCGGTCCGACGTCATCGGCGTACGGCTCCCCAGGAGGTGTCCCTCCGTCACCGCTGTTACCGGCGTTACCGCACGGCCGCGGGCTGGGCGGACAGCAGGCCGACGGGCGGGCGCACCGCGTACGCCTCCGAGGAGAGGTACGTCGTGACCCGGGGCGGCTGCCCCTGCTGGTGGGCGAGCGCCAGGTAGGCGACGAGTCCCACCCCCTCCTCCGGGCCGCGGTCGGTGAGCGCGGACACGGCCGCCGACAGCGGGGCGGGGTCCTGCCCGTAGCGGCCGAGCAGGGCGGTGGCGCGGGTGAGGGCCTCGCCGTCGTGCGGCGCGTAGTCCCGGACCGGGACGTAGAGGGTGAAGCCGCTGGGCAGGCCGGAGGCGCTCTCGGTGAAGGCGTGGCAGGACTGCACGGGGCGTCGCACCGCCGGGGCCAGGGCTGTCTCCGGGCCGCCGCCGTCCGCGCCGTCCTGGCCCGCCGCGATGCGGAAGAACTCCTCGTTCTGCTCGGCCCGCTCGGCCTCCGCGGCGCGGGGAAGGCCGCCGGTGCGGGACAGCGCGCCGGCCTCCGCGGCCGACAGGTCCTGGTGGGCGAGGTAGACCTTCACCCGGGGTTCCGCCCAGTCGCCCAGGTCCAGGGCGAAGAACAGGTGGCGGTCGTGCGGCGGCAGTGCCGCGAACGCGTCGTGGTGGCCGAGCCGCCGCAGTGCCTCGCGCACCGTGGCGGCGGCGTGCCCGCGGCCGTTGGCGGCGGGGTTGAGGTAGACCTTGGCCTTGGGGACGCCGCCGGGGCGCAGTTCGAGCGCGCACCACAGGGCGAACGGCCCCTCGGGCGACGCCGGCAGGAACAGGTCCTCGAGTTCGTCGAGCCGGTCGGTGGCGAAGCCCCAGCGCGCCGCCGCCTCGCGGACGGCCCGCAGTCCCGCGGGCCCGTTCCGCGCCGGGCCGCCGGCCGCGCAGCCCGGCTCCAGCAGCACCCGGAGCGCGGGCGCCGCGCCGGGCACGAAGGAGAGCGAGAACTCCACCGGGGTGTGGTCGTCGGAGAGGAACGTCGGGTTCGGGGGCGGCAGGTCCAGCGGCCGTTCGGCGGCCGCACCCAGCATGGCGGTGAGGGTACGCGCGTAGACCCCGGCGTCGTGGGCGGACAGCCCCACGACCTCGCACAGGCCGAGCAGTTGGCGGGCGGTGTGGCCGCCGAGCGTGTCCGTGCCGGCGGGTCTCGGCGCGCCGGGCCGGGCGGCGGTCACCGGCCCTCCCGCCACGGGCCGGAGCCGACATGAAGATACCCGCCGGTGAGGGCGGGTATCTCGAGGCTCAACACCGCGGGGTGTTGAGGGGGAACGGTGTTGGTGGATATGTGGTCCACAGCAACTCCTCGGGCTGGTGGGGCATGCGCATTACCGCATGGCTCACTACCCCTGAGGTTGAACCGTCATACAAGGGTGAAGAATTGGTCGGTGTTGTGTGAATCACCTCGTCAGCCAGTTGAGGAACTGGCTCCACACCCCGCGTTCGGACCGGGCGCCCGGCTGGGGCTGCTGCGGGCGTGCGGGGGCGTCGGTGTGCGCCGGGGCGGCGGGCTTGCGCGCGGCCACCGGGGTGAACCGTGCGGGCAGCGCGGTGAGTCCGCGGTTGAAGGGGCCGGGGCGCCAGGTCAGGCTCTCCTCGGGGACGGCGAGTTCGACGTCGGGGAGCCGGTTGAGGAGGTTCTCCAGCGCCGTGACGGTGATCTGCCGGGCGGGGTCCTTGGAGGGGCAGGCGTGCGGGCCGGCGCTCCAGGCCAGGTGGGCGCGGTTGCTGCCCGCCTGGCGGGCGGCCGTCAGCGCGGGGCCGGTGTTGGCGGCGGCGAAGCTGACCAGGACCAGGTCGCCGGCCTGGAACCGCTGGCCGGCGAACTCCATGTCGGAGGCCGGGTAGTGCGGGGCGAGGTTCTGCATGGGCGGGTTCTCCCACAGCGTGTCGTCGATCGCCTCGTCGATCAGACCGCCCTGGTTGGCGTACGCGTCGTGGGTGAGCAGCCGGTGCAGGGTGTTGCCGATCAGGTTGCGCAGCGGCTCGTTGCCCCCGACGAGCAGGAGGGCCAGCTGGTGGACCATCTCCTCGTCGGTGAGGGCGGCCTGGTGCTCCATGAGCCAGGAGGTGACGTCGTCGCCGGGCTTGACGCGCTTGAGCGTGACGAGTTCGCCCACGGCGCCGAACAGCACGCCCATCGCGCGCTCGGCGTTGACACCGTCGAACATGCCGCTGATGCCGTAGACGACGCGGTCGCCGATGTCGGGCGGGCAGCCGAAGAGTTCGTTGAACACGAACAGCGGGAGCTGCTTGGCGTAGTCCCCGAGCAGGTCCGCCGAGCCACGGGAACCGAACTGTGAGATCAGGTAGTTGGAGACCTGCTCGGTGGTGTGGCTCAGCTTGCGCGTGTCGATGCGGGCCATGCTGTCCGTGACGGCCTGGCGCAGCCTGAGGTGCTCGGCGCCGTCACTGAACATGCAGTTGGGCCGGTAGGCCAGGACGGGCGCGACCGGGCTGTCGGGGGAGATCTTGCCCTCGTTGAAGTGCCGCCAGCGGCGCGCGTCCTTGCGGAACGAGCCTGAGTCCTGCAGGAGTTGCAGGGCGGTGGCGTAGTCCGTGACGAGGGTGGCCTCGACTCCGGGGGCGAGTTCGACCGGGGCGGTCGGCCCGTAGTGGCGCAGGTAGCTGTAGTAGGCCTGCGGGTCGGCGGCGAACTCGGGGCCGTGGAGCGGCACTCGGGCGCCGCTGTGGTGCGCCGGGCACCCGGGCGGGGGCACGGGAGCGGTGGGTTGGTCCATTGATGCTCCTAGTGGGCACGGTCCTGCAGGTGGCGGACGAGGGTGATGAGCGCTTCGGCCGACGACCGCTCGTCCCGCGCGTCGCAGGTGACGACGGGGGTGTCGTCGAGCAGGTCCAGCGCGTCACGCAGGGCGGTCTCGTCCCGCAGGGGGGAGCCGTCGAAGTGGTTGACGGCGATGGCGTAGTCCAGCCCGTACTGCTCGATCAGGTCGATCACGGCGAACGAGTCCGCGAGCCGCTCGGGGTCGACGAGGACGAGGGCGCCGAGGGCGCCGCGGGCCATGTCCTCCCACATCTGCACGAAACGCTGCTGTCCGGGCGTCCCGAACAGGTAGAGCACGACCCGGTCGCTGATGGTCAGGCGGCCGAAGTCCATGGCGACCGTGGTGGTGACCTTGCCCTGGACCCCCTTGAGGTCGTCGACGGACTCGGCGGCCCGCGTCATCGTCTCCTCGGTGGACAGCGGGGTGATCTCGGAGATCGCCCCGATGAACGTGGTCTTGCCCACCGCGAAGTGGCCGACGACGAGGATCTTCACCGCCGTCTGCGACGCGCCCTCACGGACGTACGCCTGTTCATCCAAACTTGGCCCTGAGACCATTCAGCACCTCCTCCAGGATCTCCCGGTCGGCGAGGGGTGCCCGCTGCACGGGCGGGCGGGTGATGAGGTAGCCGCCCTCGGTGAGGGCGGCGAGGAGGATCTTCACCACGCCGAGCGGCAGGTGGGTGTGCCCGGCGATCTCGGCGACCGACAGGTAGCCCGCCGAGCACAGCTCGAGCAGGCTCTGCTCCTCCGGGGACAGCCGGGTCGGCCGCTGCTGGTGGTCGGCTGCCGCCGTCACCAGGGTGATGAGGGAGAGCTGCTCCTCGTCGGGCAGTCCGCGGCCCTTGGTGATGACGTACGGACGCACTAACTCCGGTGTCTGCGGTTCCAGTTCGTCGAAACCGGTCATGAGCGCGCGCCGAGGTTCTCGCGCGGCGGTGTCGTCAGCGCCTTGCCGAGCTGGCCGACGAGCTGCTGCATCCGGAAGGTGATGTCCGCCATGTCGACCTCGGGCGAGGCGGAGACGCCGAGGTAGGCGCCCTCTCCGGCGGAGATCAGGAAGACCCAGCCGCCGTCGAACTCGACCAGTGTCTGCCGCCACCGCTGCTGGGCGTCCTCGCAGAAGAAGGCCAGGGAGCGGCTGAGCGACTGGACGCCGCTCATGGCGGCGGCCACCCGGTCGGCGTCGTCCTTTCCGAAGTCCTGCGTCCGGGCCATCAGCAGGCCGTCGGCGGATATCAGGACGGCGTGCAGGGCCCCGGGTATCTCCAGGGCGCTGTCAAGCATCCATGACAGATCGTCGTTCACGAGAACTCATGCCCTTCGCTGCTTGCGCCACGTGTGCTGCCGGCCTGTTCCGCGGGGTCCGCGGGGGTGGCCCGCCGGCCGGACTGGGTACCGCGCTGGAAGGCGCCCATGATCGCCGCCGTCTCCGCGCCGGAGCGGGAGGGGGCCGCGGCGGCCGGTGCGCTGCCGGGCACGATGGCCATCGGCCGCTTGCGGCGCCGCTTGGGCAGGCCGTCGGCGGTGGTGCTCGGGGCCGGCGCGACCTCGGGGCCGCCGCGGGTGGGTGCGGCCACGGCGACGGCGGGAACGACCGGCGCCGGTTCCTTCTGCTCCGGTGCGTTGGTGAGCAGGTCGTGCGGCAGGAGCAGGACCGCGCGGACGCCGCCGTAGGGCGAGCTGGAGTCCACCGAGACCTCGAAGCCGAACCGCTCGGCGAGGACGCCGATCACCGCGAACCCGAACTGCGGCGGGTTGCCGAGTCCGGAGACGCCGGAGACGCGGTCGCTGGAGAGGAGTTTCTCCGCGCGGGCCCGCTCCTCGTCGTTCATGCCGACGCCGGCATCGTCCACGACGATGCAAATGCCCTTGGGCACGGTGCGAATGTTGATTTCGACGACGGTGTCCGGGCTCGAATAGCTGGTCGCGTTGTCGAGCATTTCGGCGAGGGCCAGCGCGACCGGTTCCACGGCGCGGCTGGTGATGCCGAAATCGACCTGCGAGAGGATTTCCACCCGCCGGTAGTGGCGGATCCTGCCCTGGGCGCTGCGGACCACGTCGTAGACCGACGCCACTTCGCGCTGACGTCCCAGCCAGCCGTCGCAGAGGACGGCGATGGACTGGGCCCGACGGCCGAACTGGGAGTTCGTGTGGTCGATCTCCAGAAGGTCCTGGAGGATGACCGACTCGCCGTACTTGGTCTGGAGCCGGGAGACGATCAACTGCTGTTCCGCGGCAAGGCCCTGGAGGGTCCGCATGGCGGACTTCAGGACTGTTTTCGTTGCCTCTTCGGCTCTTTCCTGCGCCGCCTCGACGGATTTCGCGTACCCGTTCTCGAGCTCACTGTGCCGAGCCCTGAGATCTGCGAACTCCTGCCTTAAGGCCCGCGCCGCCCTCCGCTGACGAACGATGAGGGCCACGGCGACGAGCACGGCGACGAGGAGAGCCCAGAGTACCGGGTTCTGTATGTAATCAGTCATAAGACTCTCTTCAGGCGACTGACGGCCAGTTGCTGAATTCCCGTCAATGCGGGTGGACCGGCGGGACCGCCCGCATCGAGACCACCGCCCGGACTGTCCCCGTAGTCGGGGATGTCGTCCTTCACCCATCCGCCCGCTCTACAAACGCCGTGATCGTATCACCACGCGAAGCGGTCACAGACCGCCAACATGGGCGGTCCGGATGAACATTGACGGACCGTCAGTGAACGGGAGACAGGCCACTGCACACACAACCGATAAACGGGCTTCCGCGGCATTCGGGAGGTAATCAAGCCCTTGGGTCGTTTTCCCCGAGAGGGGCGCGCCCGGAGACGAGAAAACCCGCCTCCGGGAATCCCGGAGGCGGGCGACTTCTGCGCGGACACTCTCCGCGACCTTCCCCTCACCGAGGGGAACGCGCTCGGCGAGGAGGGTGATGCGTGTCCGAGGGGGGACTTGAACCCCCACGCCCGATAAAGGGCACTAGCACCTCAAGCTAGCGCGTCTGCCATTCCGCCACCCGGACCAGGTGTCTGCCGCTGCGGGTGCTGCCCGCGACGACATGGACAACAATACCAAGCTTTCGGAGTGCCTCTCACCCGAGTATTCGCTGGCCGGGGGCCTGCGGGGCGTCCGGGCGGCGCACGCTCCACCGCGTCACGGAGCGTGCCCGGGCCCTCACGGCGCCCGCGGGCGTCACGGGCTCCCACGGGACGCTCCGCGACCCGCGGCGTCGGCCCGCGCGACGTCGATCCGCGGCGTCGACCTGCGACGCCGGCTCTCGGCATCGGCATCGGCATCGGCATCGGCCCTCGGTGTCGATCCGCGGCGTCGGCCGCGACAGCGCCTCCCCGGTCCGGTCCGGCCGGGGAGGGCCGTCTCAGGCGCGCGGGGGCGTCAGCACCTCTCGCGCAGCGAGTGCAGGTGCTCGCTCGAACGCCGGGCGAAGGTGAGGGAGTCGGCCGGGTTGTCGTGCTCCGCCTGCCAGTGGTGGGCGAGCCGCTCGCCGCGCAGCCGGCTCACGGCGGAGATGAACCGCCGGTAGTCGATGTCGCCGTCGCCCACGTCGGTCATCCGGTAGCCGTAGGTGTTCGCCGGGTCGCTCACCCCGTCCTTGACGTGGAAGAGCGGGTAGCGGTGCGGCTGCCGGAGGACGTAGTCGAGCGGCTCGAACGGTGCGGGCGTGCCGTCGGGCCGCCGGGAGAAGCGGAACTGGCCCGAGTACGCCCAGAAGACGTCCATCTCGAGGAACACCAGGTCGGGGTCGGTCTCGGCGAGCAGGACGTCGTAGAGGCGGACCGTGGGGTCGTCGGTGGCGAAGGAGAACTCCTCGGAGTGGTTGTGCTGGTAGAACTTCATGCCGCGGGCCCTGGCCGCCGCGCCGTAGGTGTTGAACTCCTCGGCCGCGCGCTTCCACGCGTCGACGGTGGAGCCGTAGCGGAACGGGCCGGAGGCGGTGCCGATGTGCGGGAGGCCGAGGGCCTGGGCGTCGTCGAGGACCTTGGTGAGGTTCTGGGCGAAGGTGTAGGCGTTCGGGTCGTCGGAGTGGTAGCCGACGTGGCTGCCCACGGGCGTCAGGCCGTGGTCGCGGGCCAGCCGCTTGAGCTGCTTCAGGCTGAGGGGGCCGGCGGAGCCCTGCGTGTATCCGGCGAACTCCACCTCGGCGTAGCCGTACTTCTCCAGTTCGGCGAAGACGGGCGCGAAGCCTAGCGTGGAGACCTTGTCGCGGAGGCTGTAGAGCTGGATGCCGAGCCGGCCGGGGGGCAGGACCGGCCGGCCGCGGCCGCCGGTCGTCGTGCCGGTGGCCGTCGCGGGCGTCGTCGCGGCCGTCGGCCCGGTCGTGGGGGCGGCGGTCGTGGGGGCGGCGGTCGCGGGGGCGGCGGTCGCGGGGGCGGCGGCACCCAGCAGGGCCGCGGCGCCGGCGCCCGCGGCCACGCCGAGCATGCCTCGCCTGGTGAGTCGGTGGGTGAGCTCGGGGTCGGGCTGGGAGATGCGGCTCATGCCTGGAACTCCTCGTGGTCGGAGGGCGTTGTCAGTGGTGAGTGCTCCACTTGTGACCGGTCAGGAGAGACCGGCCAGGTGCAGCAGCAGGGACTTCACGTCGGTGGCCGCGACCCGGTCGCCGACGGCTCGGGGGGTGGAGCAGATGAGGAGCGGACCGTCGTCGTCGCTCGCGGGGAGGCGGCCGTGGCTGCCCCGAATAGGTGACGGGTCCAGGGGCACGACCGCCATGCGGTAGCGCATGCCGAGCTTCTTGCGCGCCAGGGCGGTGGCCGCCTTGACCTTCACGTAGGGGTCGAGCGGGTCCATGAACAGCTCGACCGGGTCGTAGCCGGGTTTGCGGTGGATCTCGACGAGCCGTGCGAAGTCGGGCGCGCGGGCGTCGTCGAGCCAGTAGTAGTACGTGAACCAGGAGTCCGGCTCCGCGACGGCGACCAGTTCGCCGGAGCGCGGATGGTCCAGGTGGTGTGCCTTCTTGCCCTCGTCGCCGAGGAGTTCGCCGATGCCGGGCAGGCCGGTGAGGGCGGCCCGGGTGGCGTCCAGGTCCTCGGGGCGGCGCACGTAGACGTGGGCGATCTGGTGGTCCGCGACCGCGAAGGCACGGGACGCCGTCGGGTCGAGGTACTCCATGCCGTCCTGGGTGTGCACCTCCAGCAGTCCGGCGCGGCGCAGGGCGCGGTTGATGTCGACGGGCCGGCTCACCGGGGTGATGCCGTACTCGGACAGCGCGACGACGGTACGGCCCTCCGCGCGTGCCTCGTCCAGCAGCGGGGCGACGGCGGTGTCGAGGTCGGCGGCCGCCCGCAGGGAGCGCGGGTCGTCGGGGCCGAAGCGCTGGAGGTCGTAGTCGAGGTGGGGGAGGTAGCACAGGGCCAGGTCGGGCCGGCGGGTGCGCAGGACGTGCCGGGTGGCGTCGATGATCCAGCGGCTGGAGACGAGGTCGGCGCCGGGGCCCCAGAAGTGGAAGAGGGGGAAGGTGCCGAGTTCTCGGGTGAGTTCGTCGTGCAGGGCCGGTGGCCGGGTGTAGCAGTCGGGTTCCTTGCGGCCGTCGGCGTAGTAGACGGGGCGGGGGGTGACGGTGATGTCGGTGTCGGCGCCCATGGCGTACCACCAGCAGATGTTGGCGACCGTGTAGCCGGGGTGGGCCCGGCGGGCGGCGTCCCACAGTTTGTCGCCGGTGACGAGTCCGTTGTGCTGGCGCCACAGCAGGACGTCGCCGAGTTCGCGGAAGTACCAGCCGTTGCCGACGATGCCGTGTTCCGACGGGAGGGTGCCGGTGAGGAAGGTGGACTGGGCGGCGCAGGTGACGGCGGGCAGGACGGTGCCGAGGGGGGCCAGGGAGCCCCTCTGTGCCAGGGACTTGAGGTGGGGCATGTGGTCGAGGAGACGGGGGGTGAGACCGACGACGTCGAGGACGAGGAGGGGGGTGGGGTCGGTCATGGAAGCTCCTTCAGGCCGAGGTCCGTCAGCAGGTCGCGGGCCAGGGCGAGTTCGGCGGCGATGCCGTCGGCGAGCTGGGCGCGGCCGCGGGGGCGCAGCCCGGGCGGGAGGGCCTGCCAGGTGTAGGTCTCGACCTCGAGGTGGCGGGTGAGGGGGTGCGGGCCGCCGACGAGCCGGGTCAGGACCGATTTCAGGACGGGCAGCGTGGAGGTGAGGGGCGCGGCGGGGGCCGCGTGCAGCGGGACGTGGAAGTGGGAGCGCCAGGGAGCGGCGTCGGGCAGGGCGTGGCCGGCCAGGGCCTCGTCGAGGTCGTCGGTGCCGCGCAGGCCGGCGGGGGTGGAGGTGCGGGTCTGGTGCAGGAAGCGGGGTTCGGCGAAGGCGGCCAGGGCTTCGCGGACCTCGGGGAGGTGGGGCTGTTCGGCGTGCAGGGCGGCGGAGAGCTGGGACTTGACCACGGGCACGCCGGCCCGGGTGAGGTCGTCCAGGGCGGTGTGCGGGTCCTCGAAGGAGGTGGCGAGGTGGCAGGTGTCGACGCAGACGCCGATGCGGTCGTGGGCGATCGCGGTGAGCGGGGCGATGGCGTCGCGGGTGGTCTCGACGACGCAGCCGGGTTCCGGTTCCAGGGCGACCCGGATGGAGCGGCCGGTCAGCTCTTCGAGGGCGTCGAGGCGTTCGGCGAGGGTGCGCAGGGCGGTGCGGGCGGTCTTCGCCCGCTGCTCGTCGTGGGCGGTGCGCCAGGCCAGTGGCAGGGTGGAGATGCTGCCGTCGGTGACGTCGTCGGGGAGGAGTCCGGCGAGGACGCGGGCCAGGGAGGTGGTGTGTTCCAGACGTTCGGGGTCGGCCCAGTCGGGTCTGTAGACCCGGTACTTGACCTCTTCGGCGCCGAAGCCCTCGTAGGGGAAGCCGTTGAGGGTGACGACCTCCAGGCCGCGCCGGTCGAGTGCGCGGCGCAGTCCGCGCAGGGCGGCGGGGTCGGTGACGAGGGCGTGCGCGGCGTCCTTGGCGAGCCACAGGCCGATGCCGAGCCGGTCCCGGCCGAGGCGGCGGCGGACCGGTTCGCAGTGGTCGCGGAGCTGGGCGAGGACGCCGTCCAGGGTTTCGGCGGGGTGCACGTTGGTGCAGTAGGCGAGGTGGACGGTGGTGCCGTCGGGGTGGCGGAAGCGCACGGCTCACGCCTCCGCGGCGGGGGCGCCGGCCGGCCGGGGCCCGTCCTTCGGTGCGCCGCGCAGGACGGAGTTGCCCTCGTGGGTGGCGCCGGTGGCGTCGACGTCGAGGCTCAGGCGGCCGCTGAGCCCGTAGAAGGCGACGGGGTTGCGCCACAGGACCAGGTCGACGTCGTCCTCGGTGAAGCCCTCGGCGAGCATCAGGTCGGCGACCTTGCGGGTCTTGAGGGGGTCGCTCCTCCCCCAGTCGGCGGCGGAGTTCACCAGGACCCGCTCGGGGCCGTGGGCGCGCAGGATCGCGACCATCCGTTCCTCGTCCATCTTGGTGTCCGGATAGACGGAGAAGCCGAGCCAGGCGCCGCTGTCCTTGGCCTCCTCGACGGTGGTCTCGTTGAGGTGGTCGACCAGGACCCGGTCGACGGGCAGCGCGGACTCCTTGACGACGTCCAGGGTGCGGCGCAGTCCCGCGAGCTTGTCGCGGTGCGGGGTGTGCACCAGCGCGGGCAGTCCGTGGTCGGCGGCGAGCTGGAGCTGGGCGGCGAGCGCGGTGTCCTCGGCGGGGGTCATGGAGTCGTAGCCGATCTCGCCGACGGCCACCACGCCGTCCTTGACGAGGTACCGGGGCAGCGCGTCGAGGACGGGCGTGCAGCGCGGGTCGTTGGCCTCTTTCGGGTTGAGGGCGAGGGTGCAGTGGTGGGCGATGCCGTACTGGGCGGCCCGGAAGGGCTCCCAGCCGAGCAGGGAGTCGAAGTAGTCGAGGAAGGAGGCCGGGGAGGTGCGGGGCTGGCCGAGCCAGAAGGCGGGCTCGACGACGGCGCGGACGCCCGCGGCGTACATGGCCTCGTAGTCGTCGGTGGTGCGCGACGTCATGTGGATGTGGGGGTCGAAGATGCGCATCAGGACTCCTTGCCGTGGGGGTCGTCCGTGCCGTGCGGCGGGGTGGCGGGGGCGGACTCGGTCAGGGCCAGGACGCGGTGCAGGTCCTCGGGGACGGGGCGGCCGGCGGCGGTGCGTTCCGCGGCGTGGTCGCCGAGCATGCGGGCGAGTTCGCCGTCGCCCCGGGCGCGCCGGTCCAGGTCCGCCACGTGGTCGAGGCCGATGCCGGTGAACAGGCACTTCAGGACCGCGTGCCGCCAGGTGTGGGCGTCGAGGTGCCGTGCGGCGTAGGGGCCGAGGGCGGCGGCGACGAGCCGGGTGTCGTTGGTGCGCAGGGCGTCCTCGACGAGCGGGAGGGCGGCGGGGCCGTCGGGCACGAGGTGCGGCAGGGCGTGCAGGACGGCGCGGCGTTCGTCGGCGGTGCCCTGGAGGTAGACCCTGCTCAGCGCGTCGGCGTCGGCGTGGGCCGCGTGCAGGATGAGGACGCGGGCGGCGTCGGCGTGGGCGGGGCCGCAGCGGCGGCCGGCCTCGGCCAGGCGCAGCTCCCACACGGAGAGGGGCCCGTGGGCGCCGGGGTGGGCGGCGGCCTCGTCCAGGGCCTGGTCGAGCCAGGCGCGGGCGGCTCCGCCCAGCCGGTCGTCGAGGCGGCGGCGCAGTTCGGCGGGCGGGGTGAGGGCGGGGGTGGTGCCGTCGCCGGGGGCCGCCGGTCCGCCGGTGGTGTCTGCCTCGGGGGTGGCCGGTGCGGCAGGCGGGTGGGTCATGGGGTTGTGCTCCCTTCGGGGGTGGCGGAGGGATCGCCGTGCGGTGGAACGGGGACGGAGGGGGCGGAAGGGGCGGCGTGGCGGAGGAACGGGAGGGAACGGGCGGCGAAGTGGGGGCCGGCGTGGGAGTGGCGGGGCAGTTCGACGACCGTCAGGCCCTGGTAGCCGGTGGCGGCGAGGGCCGCGAGGACGGGCGGGAAGTCGATCTCGCCGTCGCCGAGGGGGAGGTGTTCGTGGACGCCTCGGCGCATGTCCTCGATCTGGACGTGGCGCAGCCAGGGGGCGGCCTCGCGTACGCAGTCGGCGGGCGGGAGCGGCTCGAGGCACTGGCAGTGGCCGAGGTCCAGGGTGAGGCCGAGGGGCTCGGGGTCGCCGAGCGTGCGGCGCAGGTGGTGGAAGTCGGCGAGGGTGGCGAGGAGGTGGCCGGGTTCGGGTTCGACGGCGAGGGGGACGCCGGCGCCGGCGGCGGCGTCCAGGACGGGGGTGAGGGTCTCGGCGAGGCGCTTCCAGGCGGTGTCCTCGTCGGTGCCGGCGGGGACGGTGCCGCTGAAGCAGTGCACGGCGTGCGCGCCCAGGTCGGCGGCGACGCGGACCGCCCGCAGGAGGAGGTCGACGCGGCGGGCGCGGTCGTCCGGGTCGGTGTCCAGCAGCGAGGGGCCGTGCTTGCGGCGGGGGTCGAGCACGTAGCGGGCGCCGGTCTCCACGGTCACGCCGAGCCCGAGCCCGTCCAGCCGGCGCGCCACCCGGCGGGTGCGGGCGGCGAGGTCCGGGGCGAGCGGGTCGAGGTGCATGTGGTCGAGGGTGAGGCCCACGCCGTCGTAGCCGAGGTCGGCGAGGAGGGCGAGGGCGTCGTCGAGGCGCAGGTCGGTGAGGCCGTTGGTGCCGTAGCCGAAGCGGAGGGGGTGGCCGGCGCGCCGGTTCACGTCCCGGGCCCCGTCCGCGCGTGCGGCTCGGCTCGGGTCCCGGGCGATGTCCTCGCCCGGGCCGTGACCGTCACCGCCCGCCACCCGGCTCACGTGCCGGGCCGCGCGGCCGCCCGCATCCCGGCTCGACTCCGGGACCGGGACCGGGACACGGCTCGACTCCGGGACCGGGACACGGCTCGACTCCGGGGCCGGGGCCGGGGCACGGGCCTCCCCGGTGACGTCCTGGTTCGCGCCCCGGTTCGGGTTCCGGCTCATGTGATGCTCACCTTCCTCATGCCGGCCCTCCTCGCGAACATCCGGCCGGCCGGGGCCAGGGCCGCGACCAGGAGGGACGTGGCGGTCGCGCCGGAACGGGCGGCGAGTGCGGCCTGGAGCGGGATCGTGGCGCGGATGCCGCCGCCGACGGCGCGCTGGACGAGCGGGGGTGAGGGGTTGAGCGTGGCGTGGACGTAGGGCCGGGCGGCCGTGGCGGCGTAGGCGGCGCCCAGGGCGGTGGCGAGGACGCCGGTGGCCCGGGGCGTGGCCTCGGCCGGGCCGGGGCCCGGCAGGCCGGGGGCGGCTGCTGCCCGTCGGCCTGCCGGGGGTCGGGTGCGGCGGTGGGTGACCAGCAGGGTCAGCGCCCCCGTCGTCGCGAGGGCCGCCAGTGGGGCCAGGGCCGAGCCGCCGGTGGTCTCCCGGCGGGACACGGCCGTGACCGCGAGGGTGTGGCTGCCGAGCAGCGCGGCGGAGGGCAGTGCGGCGCGGGTGCCGCCGCCGGTGGCCGCGGCGCCCAGGAGCAGGTCGAGTCCGCGGGCGGCGGCCATGGCCGCGGGACCGGCGGGCGTGTGCTTCAGGGCGAGGTCGTAGGCCCAGACGGTCGCCGCCAGGGACGCGGCCACCGCGAGGGCGGGCCGTCCCGCGCCGGCGGCGAGCGCCAGCCCGGCGCCGGTGAGGGCGCCGGCGGCGGTGAGGGCGGCGGCCGGGCGGACGCGGCCGGACGGCAGCGGGCGGTGCGGGCGCTCCACGGCGTCCTCGGCGCGGTCCGCCCAGTCGTTCAGGGCCATGCCGGCCTCGTACAGGCACACGGAGGAGCCGATCGCGAGCAGGGTCCGCGGCCCGGGGCGCGCACCGGCCGCCGCCGCGCCGGCCAGGGCGTCGCCGGGCACGGTGAAGAGGGCGGGCAGCCGGAGCAGTTCGGCCCAGGCGCCCGTGCGGCCCGCGTGCGGGCGCGGGGGGCGGGACGCGACGCCGTCCCCGGGAACCGTCCCGCCCGCCGCCGCGCCCGTCGCCGCTCCCACCAGGGCGGACCCGGCGACGGCGAACAGCACGGGCAGCCGCAGCGGTCCGGCCCACCTGCCTGCCCGGACCGGGCCGGCTGCCACCGTCGGCCCGGTCAGCCCGGTCGGTGCCGTCGGCGAGGTCGGTGCCGTCGGCGCGGGGGTGGCCTTCGTCGAGGCGGTCGTGCGGCTCATCGCCGGGCCTCGCGGTCGTCGGCGCCGTCCCGCAGCCGCTCGGCGAAGCGCCTCAGCTCCGTGTACTGCTCGGCCAGGGACGCGGGGCCGTCGCCGACCGGGTCCTTGAAGTAGAAGCCCAGTTCGCCCAGGGGGCCGGTCAGGCCCTTCTGCCGGGCGCGGGCGGTCAGCCGGGCCAGGTCCAGGACGAGCGGGGCCGCGAGGGCCGAGTCGCAGCCCTGCCAGGTGGTCTGGAGGACCATGCGGGCGCCGAGGAAACCGTCGAAGGCGATGTGGTCCCAGGCGGTCTTCCAGTCGCCGAGGGCGGGCACGTCGTCGATATGGACCTCGCCCTCGGGGGTGGTGCCGAGGGTGTCGGCGAGGACGCGTTCCTTGCCGGCGTTCTTGGCCGCGGCGGCCGCCGGGTCGGCCAAGGCGGCTCCGTCGCCACCGCCCAGGAGGTTGGTGCCGGACCAGGCCCGCACGGCGAGGGCGCGCTGGGCGAACATCGGCCCGAGGACGGACCGCAGCAGTGTCTGCCCGGTCTTGCCGTCGCGGCCGGCGTGCGGCAGGCCCGAGGAGGCGGCGAGCGGCGCCAGCGCCGGGTGGTGCAGGCCCGTGGAGGGGGTGAAGTTGACGTAGGGGCAGCCGGCGCGCAGGGCGGCCGCCGCGTAGAGGGAGCTGGGCGGCAGGGTGTCGTCGGTGGGGGCCGGCTCGGTGGAGGCGACGTTGACGACGACGGCGCCCGCGAGGTCCCGGCGGCGCACGAAGTCGCGGATGTCGGCCGCGAACACGTCGATCCACTGGTCCCGGGTGCGGCCGGTGTCACCGCTCGGCGGGCCGCCGGGCCTGATCTCCCGGTCGGCGGCGACGAGTTCGGCGTGCACCGCGGACGGCAGGCCGTGCGGCAGGACGCCGCCGTCGGCGAGGTGCTCGGCACGCTTGGGCAGCGGGCAGTCGACGGTGTCGTGACCGCCGAAGACGAGGGACGACAACGGCGGCAGACCGCAGGAGGTGAAGCCGGGGGTCTCGGTGACCATGCCGGTCGGCGGGTGGAGTCCGGCGGCGACGGCGGCGCAGCCCGCGATCGCGGTCGTGGCGACGGATCCGCGCGCGCCGATGAACCAGACGCCGAAGCGGGGGGCCGGGACGGGTGTGGGGAGGGACGGTTCGGCGGACATGGGCAGCCTCCTTGTCGTACGCGAACCCGGTGCGAGCGCCGGAGGGGGACGAGCGGGGGCCGGGCGCGGGGCCCGGCGGGACGGCGGGCGGAGGTCCGGCGTCCTCCGCCCGCCGCCGTTCCGGTCGCCCCCTCGTCAGGGGGCGGTTCGCCCTGGGGCCTCTCGTTTGGATCATGCCGGGCTCGCGGGGCCTGGCACCGTCCCTCGCCGCGTTGTCGTCGGTTGCCATGGCTCCGCCATGGCGCCCTCCTCCGCCTTGCGACGAACGGCACCAGGTCCCGCTCCCTGATCCGGCCTGATCCGAACGAAAGACCCTAGGAGGGCAGTTCCTTCAGCTGGATGTCGCGGAAGGAGACCCGGTCGCCTGCGCCGTGGTTCTGCAGGCCGATGTAGCCGTCGGTCAGGCTCCGCTCGGGGTCCTTGTTGGTGAAGTCGTTGATCTTGACTCCGTTGAGGAACACCTGGAGGCGTTCGCCCTGGACCTTGATCTCGTAGGAGTTCCACTGGCCGGGCGGGCGCAGGACCCGGTCACGGGCCTTGATGTTCGCCGACTTGAACGAGTAGACGGATCCTGTGGTGCGGTCGGCCGCGTCCGTGGCGTCGATCTGGATCTCGTAGCCCTTGTCCACCGCGGACCAGGGGTCGTCGGAGGCCGGGAAGCCCACGAAGATCCCGGAGTTGTCGTCGCCCCGCATCTTCCAGTCGAGCGTGAGCGAGTACGACTTCAGCTCCTTGGCCTGGTACCAGAGCAGTCCCATGCCGCCCTCGGACTCCAGGGTGCCGTCCTCGACGACGAACTTCCCGGGGCCGGCCTGCTTCCAGCCGTCCAGGGTCTGTCCGTTGAAGATCTGCCGGTAGCCCTTGTCCGGCTTGCAGTCCGCCTTCACCTGGCCGGTGGCGTACCGGAGGCCGCCGAGCAGGTGGGCCCGGAAGGCCTCGTCGGCGTACGACTCCTTGGTGTGGCCGCCGCCGGTGTAGAAGGACCGGCCGCCGCCGTAGCTCTGGCACCAGGCGATCGGGTGGTCGCCCTTCATGGTGCCGCCGCTGTAGGTCGTCTCGTCGAGGGTGGCGAGGACCTTGGCCTGCTCGCGCGGGTTGGTGCGGTAGTTGTACCACTCGTCGGTGCGCTCCCAGGTGTCGCCCAGGTGCGCGGTGGCCGGGTGGTCGTGGTCGTGGACGCGCACGGTGGCCTTCTGGATCGCCGGGTGCGAGTCGAAATAGGCGCCGACGAGGCCGCCGTAGAACTCCCAGTCGTACTCGGTGTCGGCGGCGGCGTGGACGCCCAGGTAGCCGCCGCCGTTCCTGACGTAGTCCTCGAACGCCTTCTGCTGCTCGGCGTTCAGGACGTCACCGGTGGTGGACAGGAAGGCCACCGCGTCGTACTTGGCGAGGTTGGCGGTGGTGAACTGCCGGGCCTCCTCGGTCGCCGTGACCGAGATGCCGGCCGGGGCGCCCAGTTCCTTCAGCGCGGCGACGCCCTCCGGGATGGAGTCGTGGCGGAAGCCCGCGGTTTTGGAGAACACCAGGACCTTCTTGCCGGCCGTGAACGGCTCCTCGGAGAACTCGAAGTCGTCCACGTCGTACAGCGCGCCCTCGCCGCCCCGGAAGACCAGGTAGATCTCCGTGGTCTTCTTCGGCAGCGACCGCAGGGGCACGTCGACGTCCTGGAACGTCTCCCAGCTGCCGGTCGGCGGGATGTACGCCGAGCCGTGCAGCGTGCCGGTGGGCGAGCCGGTGCGCAGCTCGACGAAGCCGCCCGCGCCGCCGGAGGAGGCCCGTACGGTCATCTTCTTCTGCCCGTCGAGCCTGTAGGGGCTGAAGGAGATCCAGTCGCCGTCGTCGATGTCGCCGACGGTCCTGCCGCCGTTGGCGCCGGTCTTGTCGATCACCGACACGCCCTGCTGGGCGCCGAAGTGCTCGGCCTGGCGGTGCAGCGGCTGGAGCACGGTGCGGGCGGTGCCGGTCAGCGCCTCCTGGCCGTTCGCCCCGCCGTCGGTGTAGCCGGCGCCGACGACGCCGTAGATGTTGGCGTTGGGGTCGTGACCGCCATCGCCGGCGGGCGGCTTCAGGGTGCCCTCACAGCCCGTCTCGCTGGTCAGCTCGTGGGCGTGCGAGTCGTGGCCGAGGCTGTAGGCGACCTTGACCCTGGAGCAGTCGACGGTCTCCTCGGGGTCGGTGACGGTCACCTTGAACGGCACGGGCTCGCCGAAGGCCGCCAGGCTGCCGTTGCCCGGCACGGTGATCTTCACCGTGGGCTCGGTGTTGCCGACGACGATCCGGACGCTGGCGTTGCCGGTGTTGCCCTCGGGGTCCTTCGCGGTGAAGGTCGCGGTGTAGGTGCCGGCCTTCTTGTACTTGTGGGTGGGGGTGAGGCCCTCGCCCGTGGTGCCGTCGCCGAAGTCCCAGCCGTAGGTGAGGTCCGGGGAGTCGGCGTCCTTGGCGCTGCCGGTGAACTTCACCCTCAGCCCGGCCGCGCCGGACGTCCTGTCCGCGTCGGCCTCGGCGATCGGGGAGAAGCCGTCCTCGGCGTTCTCGATCCGGTACAGCGCGGAGTCCTTGTCGCCCTGGAACCAGGACAGGCCGTAGTCGAGGACGTAGAGCGCGCCGTCGGGGCCGAACTCCATGTCCATGATCTGGGTGCCGGTCCACGGGAAGTCGTTGATCTTCGCGACCGTGCCGTCGGGTCCGTCTTCGGTCTGCTCGATCCGCTTGATCCAGCGGCGGCCGAACTCGCCGGCGAAGAAGTCGCCGTCGTACGCCTCGGGGAACTTCACCGAGGAGTCGAGGCCGGGGTCGTAGCGGTAGACCGGGCCGCCCATCGGGGACTCGGAGCCGCTGCCGAACTCGGGTACGGAGCCGCCGTCGTAGGGGATCCAGGCGGCCTGCGCGGGCGGCAGGTCGACGAGGCCGGTGTTGTGGCGCGAGGTGTTCTTCGGCGCGGCGCAGTCGAACTTCTCGCCGGACTCCCCGGTGGCGAAGTCGTAGTCGACGTAGGCGTCGTTGTTCCCGGTGCAGAACGGCCAGCCGAAGTTGGCGGGCTTGGTGACCTTGGCGAACTCGACCTGTCCCGCCGGGCCCCGGTTCGGGTCGGCGGCGCCGGCGTCGGGGCCGTAGTCGCCCACGTAGATGACGCCGGTCTTCTTGTCGATGTTCATCCGGAACGGATTGCGGAAGCCCATCGCGTAGATCTCGGGGCGGGTCTTCTCGGTGCCGGGGGCGAAGAGGTTGCCCTCCGGGACGGTGTACGAGCCGTCCTCGGCGACCTTGATGCGGAGGATCTTGCCCCGCAGGTCGTCGGTGTTGCCGGCGCTGCGGCGGGCGTCGAAGGCCGGGTTGCGGTTCGCCCGCTCGTCGATCGGCGTGAAGCCGTCGGAGGAGAAGGGGTTGGTGTCGTCGCCGGTGGACAGGTAGAGGTTGCCCTCGGCGTCGAAGGCGATGTCGCCGCCGACGTGGCAGCAGGTGCCGCGGGAGGCCGCGACGTCCAGGACCTTCTTCTCGCTGGCCCGGTCCAGGGTGCCGTTGGGGTTGAGGACGAACCGGGAGAGGCGGTTGACGCCGTCGAACTTCTCGAAGTCCTCGGCGGTGCCGGTCTCCGGGGCGTCGCCCGCCGGGGTGTCGAGGGGCGGGGCGTAGTAGAGGTAGATCGCCCGGTTGTTCTCGAAGTCCGGGTCGATGCCGACGCCCTGGAGGCCCTCCTCGTCGTGGCTGTAGACGTCGAGCTTGCCGGCGACCTTGGTGACGCCGCCCTGGTCGGTGAGGCGCAGCGTGCCGTCGCGCGAGGTGTGCAGGACGCTGCGGTCCGGGAGCACGGCGAGCGACATCGGCTCGCCCGTCTCGGGCTCGCCCTTGGCGAGCGGCACCTGCTGGAACTGCCCTTCGGCGAGTGCCGGTTCGTCGTGCTCCGGGTGGCCGGGGTGGGCGCCGGCGACGGTCGCCGGGGCGCCCACGGCCAGCAGCAGGCCGGTGACCAGGGCGAGACCGGTGCGAAGTCCTGGACGACGCCTCGTGGTGGGGGTGGATGTGAGTCTGCTTCTGTGCACGAAGTCCCTCCGGGAACGGGATGGGGCCGTACGGAACAGGTGCGAGGAGGTGCAGTGCGTGCGGTGCGTGCAGTGCGTGCAGTGCGTGCAGTGCGTGCGGTGCGTGCGGACGCCGGGGTGCGCCGTCACCCCGGAGGCGTGGGTGTCCTGAGCACTTCGGGGACGGCGACCGCGTTCTTCCGGAGGTCTTCCGGAGGCCTTCCGGGGGCCTTCCGGAGCGAAGACCCCCGGGGCCGGCTCCGGCCGGGGTTCTCCCCGGCTCAGGACAGGGCGGGATCCGGGCGGGTCGGGTCCGGGGACCGGCGGATGTGCCGGTCCCCGTGCCCGGCCTGCCGTCGGGTGCGGCTCAGCTGTTGAACGCGGCGTCGAAGGACGCGCTGGGCGGTTCGAAGTCGTAGGCCTTGAGGTGCCTCAGCGCCTCGGGGGCGCCCTGGAGCCGGTCCATGCCGGCGTCCTCCCACTCCACGGAGACCGGACCGCGGTAGTCGATCGAGCGCAGCATCCGGAAGACGTCCTCCCAGGGGACGTCGCCGTGGCCGGCGGAGACGAAGTCCCAGCCGCGGCGCGGGTCGCCCCAGGGCAGGTGGGAGCCGAGGCGGCCGTTGCGGCCGTCGAGGCGTCTGCGGGCCTCCTTGCAGTCCACGTGGTAGACGCGGTCGCGGAAGTCCCACAGGAAACCGACCGGGTCGAGGTCCTGCCACACGAAGTGGCTGGGGTCGAAGTTGAGGCCGAAGGCCGGCCGGCGGCCGACCGCGTCGAGCGCGCGCACGGTCGTCCAGTAGTCGTAGGCGATCTCGCCCGGGTGGACCTCGTGGGCGAACCGCACGCCCTCGGCGTCGAAGACGTCGAGGATCGGGTTCCAGCGCTCGGCGAAGTCCTCGTAGCCGCGCTCGATCATGGCCTCGGGGGCGGGCGGGAACATGGCCACCAGGTGCCAGATGGCGGAGCCGGTGAAACCGACGACGGTGTCGACGCCGAACGCGGCCGCCGCACGGGCGGTGTCGGCGATCTCGGCGGCGGCCCGCTGCCGGACGCCCTCGGGTTCGCCGTCGCCCCAGATCCGGGCGGGCAGGATCGCCCGGTGGCGTTCGTCGATGATGGCGTCGCACACCGCCTGCCCCACCAGGTGGTGGGAGATCGCCCAGCACTTCAGGCCGTACTTCTCCAGGAGCTGGTGGCGCCCGGCGATGTACGAGGGGTCGGTGAGCGCCTTGTCCACCTCGAAGTGGTCGCCCCAGCAGGCGAGTTCGAGGCCGTCGTAGCCGAAGTCGCGGGCCAGCCGGCAGACCTCCTCCAGGGGGAGGTCCGCCCACTGGCCGGTGAAGAGTGTGAACCTGCGCGGCATGCTGGAAGTCCCCTCAGTCGGCGATCGGCGTGTAGACGGAGTTCTTCTCGGCGCTCTCCTCGACCGCCGCGAGGACGCGCTGGACCTGGAGGCCGTCGGCGAAGGAGGGCTGTGGTCCGCCGCCCTCGGCGATCGCGTGGACGAGGTCGCGGGCCTGGTGGACGAAGGTGTGCTCGTAGCCGAGGCCGTGGCCCGGCGGCCACCAGCCCTCCAGGTAGGGGTGGTCGGGCTCGGTGACGAGGATGCGGCGGAAGCCGGCGTGGCTGCCGGGCTCGGTGGCGTCGTGGAACCACAACTCGTTGAGCCGCTCCAGGTCGAAGGCCAACGAGCCGCGTTCGCCGTTGAGTTCGAGGCGCAGGGCGTTCTTGCGGCCGGTGGCGTAGCGGGTCGCCTCGAAGGAGGCGAGGGCGCCGGAGGCGAAGCGGCCGGTGAACACGGCGGCGTCGTCGACGGTGACCGTCCCGGTACCGGTGGCGGAACCGGGACCAGGGCCGGGGCCGGGGCCGGTACCGGTTGCGGTGCCGGTACCACCACCGGTACCGGTCTCGGTACCGGTGGTGGTGTCGCCCCCGGCGGTCAGGCCCTCGGTCGGCCCGCCGGGCAGCGGCCGCCGCCGTACGAACGTCTCGGTGAGCGCGGAGACGCCCGCCAGCCGCTCGCCGGCCAGGTACTGCGCCAGGTCGACGATGTGCGCGCCGAGGTCGCCGAGGGAGCCGGATCCCGCCCGTTCCCGCAGCAGCCGCCAGGTCAGCGGGAACCGCGGGTCGTTGAGCCAGTCCTGGAGGTACGACGCCCGGACGTGCCGCAGGCGGCCGAGCCGGCCCTCGGCGACCATGCGCCGGGCCAGCGCGGTGGCGGGGACGCGACGGTAGTTGAAGCCGACCATCGCCAGCTGTCCCCGGGCCGCGGCCTCCTCTGCCGCCCGGGTCATCGCCTCGGCCTCCGCGACGGTGTTGGCGAGGGGCTTCTCGCACAGCACGTGCTTGCCCGCGGCGAGCGCGGCGAGCGCGATCTCGGCGTGGCTGTCGCCGGGAGTGCAGATGTCGACGAGGTCGACGTCGTCCCGTTCGACGAGGGCGCGCCAGTCCGTCTCGGTCCGCGCCCAACCGTGCCGGTCGGCCGCCGCGCGCACGGCGTCGGCGTCCCGGCCGCAGAGCACGGCCGTCTCGGGACGCAGCGGCAGGTCGAAGACGCGGCCCGCGGTGCGCCAGCCCTGGGAGTGGGCGGCGCCCATGAAGGCGTAGCCGACCATGCCGATGCGCAGCGGCGGCTTCCCCTCACGGGCCCCGTCGGACGCTTGCGGCTGTGCCATTCGGATGTCCTCCTCGTCGTCGTGGCGGGCGGGGACGGGCCCCGCCCGTGGGCTGGTCAGGCCCGTGGGGCGGGGCTCCTCACCGGAAGCCGGTGGACATGTACCGGTCCACGTTCTCCTTGTCGACGACGGCCGAGTAGCAGGTCACCGACGAGGGGATCTCGAACTCCGCGAGGCCGCCGACCCCCTTGCCCTGGCCGAGGGCGCGGGCCAGGTCGATCGCGGAGGCGGCCATCGTCGGCGGGTACAGGACGGTGGCCTTCAGGACTCCGTCGTCGGCCTTGATGGCCTGGAAGGCGGCGAGCGCGCCCGCGCCGCCCACCATCAGGAACTCGTCGCGTCCGGCCTGTTCGATGGCGCGCAGCGCGCCCACGCCCTGGTCGTCGTCGTGGTTCCACAGCGCGTCGATCCGCGACTGGGCCTGGAGCAGCTGGGCCGTCCTGGCCTGGCCGGACTCGACGGTGAACTCGGCGGCCTGGCGGGCCACCTTCCGGATGTTGGGGTAGTTCTTCAGCGCGTCGTCGAAGCCCTGGGTGCGCTGCTTGGTCAGTTCCAGGTTGTCCAGTCCGGCGAGCTCGACGACCTTGGCGTCCGGCTTGTCCTTGAGCTTCTCGCCGATGTAGTGGCCGGCGTTGAGGCCCATGCCGTAGTTGTCGCCGCCGACCCAGCAGCGGTACGCCTGGGGGGTGTTGAAGATCCGGTCGAGGTTGACGACGGGGATGCCGGCGCGCATCGCCTTCAGCCCGACCTGGGTGAGGGCCTTGCCGTCGGCGGGCAGGATCACCAGGACGTCGACCTTCTTGTTGATGAGGGTCTCGATCTGGCCGATCTGCTGGGCGGTGTCGTTGGAGCCCTCGGTGATCTCCAGGGTGACGTCGGAGTACTTCTCCGCCCGCTTCTCGGCGTTGTCGTTGATGGCGTTGAGCCAGCCGTGGTCGGCCTGCGGTCCGGCGAAGCCGATGGTGACCTGCTTGCCGGGCTTGTCGTCGGCGGCCGGCCGGTCGTTCGCGGCGGGCCCGTCGTCGCCGGACTCGTTGCTGGTGCAGCCGGTGACGAGGGCGCCGGCGGACACGGCGGCCGCTCCGAAGAGGAGTCCTCTGCGGCTGGTGAACTCTGGCATGGCGGTGAACCCCTTCGTCAGGTCGTGCTCGCGGTACGGCGCTGGACCAGCACGGCGGCGACGATGATCGCGCCCTTGGCGATCTGCTGGACGTCGCTCTGCAGGTTGTTCAGGGCGAAGATGTTGGTGATCGTGGTGAAGATCAGGACGCCGAGGACGGAGCCGACGATGGTGCCGCGGCCTCCGGTGAGCAGGGTGCCGCCGATGATCGCGGCGGCGATGGCGTCGAGTTCGTAGAGGTTGCCGTTGGTGTTCTGGCCGGAGCCGGCCAGCACGATCAGCAGGAAGGCGGCGATGCCGCAGCACAGCCCGGACAGCAGGTAGAGGTGGAGCCGCTGGCGGCGTACGTCGATGCCGGCCAGCCGGGCGGCCTCCGCGTTGCCGCCGACGGCGACGGAGCGGCGGCCGAAGGTGGTCCGGTTGAGGACCAGCCAGCCGATGACGGTGACCGCGGCGAACACCAGGACCAGCGGCGGGACGCCGAGCACGTAGGAGTCGCGTTCGCCGAGGTCGAGGACGCCGTCGACGGTGACGATCTGCGTCCGTCCGTCGGTGATCTGCAGGGCGAGGCCGCGGGCGGAGGCGAGCATGGCGAGGGTGGCGATGAACGGGACCATCCCGCCGTACGCGATGAGGACCCCGTTGACCAGGCCGCATCCCAGTCCGACGAGGACGGCGGTGAGGAGGATGCCGCCGAAGCCGTACTCCTGGGTGGCGACGGTGGTCGCCCACACCGAGGCGAGGGCGACGATCGCGCCGACCGACAGGTCGATGCCGCCGGAGATGATGACGAAGGTCATGCCGACGGTGACGACACCGATGACGGAGGCCTGGGTGAGGACGAGCTGGAGGTTGCGGGTGTCCAGGAACTCGTCCGGTCTGGTGACGCCGCCGATGAGGACCAGTACGGCGAGCACGCCGAGCAGCGACAGGGTGCGGACGTCGGTGCGGAACGGCACGGTGCGCCGGGCGGGCGTTCCGGCGGCCGACGGCACCTTTCCGGTGCCGTCCCGCGGTGGGGAGACGGGCTGCGTCATGACGCCGGACTTCCTTCCATGACGAGGTCGAGTACGCGGTGTTCGTCCAGTTCGCGGGCGGGCGCGGTGTGGACCACGCGTCCCTCCCGGAGCACCAGGACCCGGTCGGCGAGGCCGAGGACCTCCGGCACCTCGCTGGAGACGAGCAGCACGGCGAGTCCTTCGTCGGCCAGTCGGCGGACGACCGCGTACAGCTCGGCGCGGGCGCCGACGTCGACCCCGCGGGTGGGTTCGTCGAGCAGCAGGACGCGGCAGCCGCGCAGCAGCCAGCGGGCCAGGACGGCCTTCTGCTGGTTGCCGCCGGACAGGGTCCGTACCGGTGCGGACGGGTTGTCGGGGCGCAGCGACAGTTCGCGGGTCGCCGCGCGGGCCGCTCCCCGTTCGGCGCCGCGGTCGATCCAGCCGCCGCGCGAGAAGCGGGAGAGGGAGGAGACGGAGACGTTGCGGGTGACGGACTCCAGCATCAGCAGGGCCTGGGCCTTGCGTTCCTCGGGGGCGAGACCCAGTCCGGCGCGTACGGCGGCCCGCACGCTGCCCGGCCTCAACGGCCTTCCGTCCACCGTGACGTGACCGGCCGTGGGACGGCGGGCGCCGTAGATCGTCTCCAGGATCTCGGAGCGGCCGGAGCCGACCAGCCCGGCGAGTCCGACGATCTCCCCCGGCCGCAGGTCGAGGTCGAGCGGCTCGAACTCGCCCTCCCGGGCCAGCCCGCGCACTTCCAGCAGGGGCTTCCCGTCCGTGGCCGGCACGCCGGCCGCGGGCCGCTCGGGGAAGACGTACGCGACGTCGCGGCCCGTCATCAGCGCGACGACCTCGCGGGTGGGTGTCGACTTCGCGGGCAGGCCGCCGGCCACCGCCCGGCCGTCCTTGAGCACCGTGACGCGGTCGCCGATGCGGCGGATCTCCTCCAGGCGGTGGGAGATGTGGACGACGGCCACGCCGTCCGCGGTCAGGTCGCCGACGATGCGGAAGAGGTTGTCGACCTCGTCGGGGTCGAGGGCGGCGGACGGTTCGTCCATCACGATCAGCCGGACGTCGTGGGAGAGGGCCCGCGCCATGGAGACGACCTGCTGCTGGGCCGCGGACAGCTCCCCCACCGGAGCGGCCGGGTCGATCTCCGCGTGCCCGAGCCGCCGCAGCAGGGCTTCCGTCGCCCGACGGGCCGCCCCGGCGCGGACGACGAATCCCGCGGTGGTGGGCTCGTGGCCGAGGTGGACGTTCTCCGCCACCGACAGGTGCTCCACCAGGTCGAGTTCCTGGTAGATGGTGGCGATGCCGAGGCGCATCGCGGCGATCGGCGAGCGCAGGACGACCGGTTCGCCGCGCCAGCGGATGGTGCCGCCGTCGGGCTGGTGGGCGCCGGCCAGCACCTTGATGAGGGTGGACTTGCCGGCGCCGTTCTGGCCGAGCAGGCAGTGCACTTCACCGGCCTGGACGTCGAGGTCGACGCCGTCCAGGGCCC
Source organism: Streptomyces sp. NPDC014882 (assembly GCF_043081325.1). NCBI lineage: Bacteria > Bacillati > Actinomycetota > Actinomycetes > Kitasatosporales > Streptomycetaceae > Streptomyces > Streptomyces sp. NPDC014882. Next base: position 45,116 of record NZ_JBIBWL010000020.1, on the reverse strand, counting down.
GGACGCCGGGGAACGACTTGGTGATGCCGGACATGCTGAGCAGCGGTGGTTCTGGTGCCATGTGGATTCCCCTCGGCGGGCGTGCGGGCCGGAGTCAGGGCGGAACGCCAGGAATCGGGCGCTCCTGAGGTGGCGCGGGGCAGCGGAGGACGAGGCGGGGCAGGACGGTGCGAGGCAGCGCGGGGTGGGACGGGGAGAGCAGGGCCGGGCGGGACGGGGAGAGCAGGGCCGGGCGGGACGGGGAGAGCGGGGCCGGGCAGGGCGCTGTGCCGGTGGTGCCGTGCGAAGCGGGCTGGCGGGTTCGTCGGAGAACTGGGCGGACGTCCGGTACGAACGGTGGCTGCGCGGAGGAGGACGGGTCGCCGGTACTAACGGAGTGGCTACGCGGGAGAGAACAGGTGGTCGCTGATGAGGCGGGCCGCGCCGATCACGCCGGCGGTGGGGCCCAGCTCGCCCAGGACGATGGGCAGGTTGCCGGTCGCCAGGGGCAGCGACTGGCGGTAGACCTGGGTGCGGATGGCGGCGAGCAGGGTGTGGCCGAGGCCGGTCACCCCGCCGCCGATCACGACCAGACCGGGGTTGAAGAACGAGACGAGTCCGGCGATGACCTGACCGACCCGGTCGCCGCCCTCGCGGATCAGGTCGAGGGCGGTGGCGTCGCCCGCGGCCGCCGCGGCGGCGACGTCGACTGCGGTGAGGCCGCCGTTCGCCTCCAGCCGGGCCGCGAGTTCCGCCGACAGCCCCTGCTGGGCCGCCTCCCTGGCGTCCCGGGCCAGGGCCGCGCCGCTGAAGTAGGCCTCCAGGCAACCGCGGTTGCCGCAGGCGCAGGGCCGGCCGTCGGGCACCGCCTGGATGTGCCCGATGTCGCCCGCGCTGCCGGTGGTGCCGCGGTAGACCTGGCCGCCGACGACGATGCCGCAACCGATGCCGGTGCCGATCTTGACGCACAGGAAGTCGGCGACGGTGCGGGCGACGCCCGCGTGCTGCTCCCCCATCGCCATGAGGTTCACGTCGTTGTCGACCATGACCGGGCAGCCGAGCTCCTGGCTGAGCGCCTCCCGCACGGGGAAGCCGTCCCAGCCGGGCATGATCGGCGGCGCGACCGGTACGCCTTCGGGGAAGCGGACCGGGCCGGGGACGCCGATGCCCGCGCCGTCGAAGCCCTCGGCGAGTCCCGTGGCCTTCAACTTCGCTGCCATCGCCAGTACTTGCTCGAACACCGCGACCGGTCCCTCACGTACGTCGAGGGGCTGGTTGAGGTGTCCGAGCGTCTCCAGTTCGGCGTTGGTGACGGCGACGTCGACCGAGGTCGCGCCGATGTCCACGCCCAGGAAACGGAGTTGGGGATTGAGCCGGACGTTGTGCGAACGGCGGCCGCCGCGCGAGGCGGCGAGCCCGTCGGCCACGACCAGCCCCGTCTCCAGCAGCCGGTCCACCTCCACGGCCAGCTTGGACCGTGAGAGGTCGACCTGATCGCCGAGCTGCGCGCGGGAGTTGGGACCTCCGTCACGCAACAGCCTGAGCAGCCGGGCCTGATGCGCGTTCGCGGGCCGTGCCGTCATACGTCTCACGGATCCCTCCCGCCTCAGTCGGCCGCCCGGTGTCGTGCTTTCGAAGGGAACGTAGCAGCGGTCGCCGGGGGTGGGAAGAAGTCGTGCACGGATTGCCGTCGACTTTCTCCACTCACAGGACAAAGAGATGTCCCGCGGCACGTCGAGGGCACGCAGGGCACGGGTGCGCGGAGGCAGGGACGGCGGCGAGGCGGCCGGACCTGCCGCGAGGGCCGGCCCGGGCGGGAGCCGGCCTGGGCACGGGCGGGAGCCGGTCCGGGCGTGCGGGCGCGGAACCGGCCCGGGCGCGTCCTCCCCGCCGACGCGGGGTGCGGTCCTGGCGTGCGGGCGCGGACCCCGCCCGGATGGGGTCGAGCGCGTCACGCCGCCGCCCGGATCCGCGGCAGCGCCCGTCAGGGGCAGCGCACGACCTGCCCCGCGTACGACAGGTTGCCGCCGAAACCGAACAGCAGGACCGGATCCCCGCTGGAGATCGCGCCCCGCTCCACCAGCTTGGAGAAGGCGAGCGGGATGCTCGCCGCCGAGGTGTTGCCCGATTCGGTGACGTCGCGCGCGATCACGGCGTTGACGGCGCCGATCTTCGCCGCGAGGGGCTCGATGATGCGCAGGTTCGCCTGGTGCAGCACGACGGCGGCCAGGTCCTCCGGGGCGAGGCCGGCCCGCTCGCAGGCCTGCCGGGCGAGCGCCGGCAGCCGGGTGGTGGCCCACCGGTAGACGCTCTGCCCCTCCTGCGCGAACCGGGCCGGCTGCCCCTCGATGCGCACGGCGTGCCCCATCTCGGGCACCGACCCCCACAGCACGGGCCCGATCCCGGGCTCGGTCCCGGCGGGGCAGGCCTCGACCACGGCGGCGCCCGCTCCGTCGCCGACGAGGACGCAGGTGGTGCGGTCGGTCCAGTCGGTGACCTCGGACATCTTGTCGGCGCCGATGACCAGCGCGCGGGTCGCGGCACCCGCACGGATCGTGTGGTCGGCGGTGGCGAGCGTGTGGGTGAACCCGGCGCACACCACGTTGACGTCCAGCGCGGCCGGCCCGGGGATGCCGAGCCGGGCGGCGACCCGGGCCGCCATGTTGGGCGAACGGTCCACGGCGGTGGAGGTGGCGACCAGGACCAGGTCGATGTCCGCGGGGGTGAGACCGGCCGCCGCGAGCGCCTTGGCGGCGGCGTGTCCGGCCAGCTCGTCCACCGGCTCGTCGGGACCCGCGATGTGGCGCGTGCGGATGCCCACCCGGCTCCTGATCCACTCGTCATTGGTGTCGACCAGTTCCGCGAGGTCCTCGTTGGTGAGTACCTTGGCGGGCTGGTAGTGACCGACGGCGGTGATGCGCGAGCCGTTCATTGGGGGGTCCCCCTCGTTGCCTTGGATAGCGGGATCCACCAGTCTGATCAGTGACTCACGGGTAGGCGGGCACGTGAAGCGACAGGAAACCGGCACCGGGCTTGTCGGCTTCCCGCTAGGGGTGCCTCCCGAGGGACGTCGTCCGCCCGAAGGGCGGGCCCGGCGGCGTCGGGTGCACGCGATCGCAAGGCGGAGGGCCGCCCGGCATCAGGCATATCGGGGCGGTTCCGGCAAAGCGGCCGAGGGTGTCCCCTCCGGGGAGTGTGTGCCGGACGCCGCCGGTCGGGCGGGAGCGGGGAAGCCGGGGCATCGGTCGTGCGCGGCGAACGGGATGCGGGATGCGGGATGCGGTGAACGACGGTGCCGCGCGGAGACCGGCGGCGGACCCCGCCCTCTCACGCCGGTGCCGGGCCACGTCCCGGCGCCGCGCGTGCGGGACAATGGGGCCACGCAGGTCACCTCGCCGCACGATAACCCGGCGGCCTGCGGGCAACCTCTGCATCAAGGGCCGTTTCGGCCACCAGCACGTACGGAACCGGGGCTGACGACATGGGACGAGTCACCGAACGGCGCAAGGTGCTCCGCATCCGCGACGGAGCGGTCTCCAGCCGCCCGGACACCCTGGTCGCGGAGGAGCCGCTGGAGATCCGGCTCAACGGCAGGTCCCTCGCGATCACCATGCGCACGCCCGGCGACGACTTCGCCCTGGCCGCCGGCTTCCTGGTCAGCGAGGGCGTCCTGGCGGAGGGGGCCGATCTGCAGAACATCGTCTACTGCGCCGGGGCGGTCGCGGACGGTTCGAACACGTACAACGTCGTCGACGTGCGGACCGCGCCCGGCGTCACCGTCCCCGACATCACCCTGGAGCGGAACGTCTACACGACCTCGTCCTGCGGCCTGTGCGGCAAGGCCAGCCTGGACGCGGTGCGCACGACGACCCGCTGGCCCGTCGCCGACACTCCCCCGCTCCGCGTCGCGCCGGAACTCCTCGCCGCCCTCCCCGACCGGCTGCGCGCCTCCCAGCGCGTCTTCGACAGCACCGGCGGCCTGCACGCGGCGGCCCTGTTCTCCGAGGACGGCGAGCTGCTGGACGTCCGCGAGGACGTCGGCCGGCACAACGCGGTCGACAAGCTGGTCGGCCGCGCCCTGCAGAACGGCGGCCTGCCGCTGTCCCGGGCGATCCTGCTCGTGTCGGGCCGGGCCTCGTTCGAGCTGGCTCAGAAGGCCGTGATGGCGGGCATCCCGGTCCTCGCGGCGGTGTCGGCGCCGTCCTCCCTCGCGGTGGACCTGGCGGCGGAGACGGGACTGACGCTGGTGGGCTTCCTGCGGGGCAGCTCCATGAACGTGTACGCGGGCGAGGACCGCATCGCCCTGCGGGCCGCGGCCGCGCGGGGCTAGGTTCTTCCGTCCGGGTCGGACCCGCGGGTCCGGTCCGCCGCGCACGGGGAGGGGCACGGGCCGACCGCCGCCCGCGGCGCGGTGACCGGGCAGCACGGGCACGGCGATGGGAGCGCTCCCAGATCGGAGTCCCCCGCTCCGCCTCCGGGTACGCGGTGTCCCGCCTCAGTGCCGGGCCGGCCCCGGGCCGGCCGACGGGGGCCGTGGCGCCGGGGCCGGGGCCGCCTCGACGGCGTCGGCCGCCCCCGTCTCCGTCCCGGCCGCCTCCGCCTGGGCCGCCCCCGTCTCGGCCGCCTCCGCCTCCGGGTCGTGCGAGCGGCGCTTGGCGATGACCGCGCAGACCATGAGCTGCATCTGGTGGAACAGCATCAGCGGCAGCACGGCGAGCGAGGCGTGCGCGCCGAACAGGACGCTCGCCATGGGCAGGCCGGAGGCCAGGGACTTCTTGGACCCGGCGAACTGGATCGCGATCCGGTCCGCGCGGCCGAACCGCAGCGCCTTCGCGCCGTACCAGGTCAGCGCGAGCATCACGGCGAGCAGTACGGCCTCGACGGCCAGCAGCGCGGCGAGCCGGTCCGGGCCGGCCTGGTGCCAGATGCCCTGGACCATGCCCTCGCTGAACGCGGTGTAGACGACGAGGAGGATCGAGCCGCGGTCGACGTAACCGAGGACCTTCCGGTGCCGGGTGACGAACCCGCCGATCCAGCGGCGCAGCACCTGCCCCGCCGCGAAGGGCACGAGCAGTTGCAGCACGATCTCGACGACGGAGTCCGCGGAGAAGCCGCCGCCGCTGTTGCCGAGCAGGGCGGCCGCGAGCAGCGGCGTCACGACGATGCCGACGAGTGAGGAGAAGGAGCCGGCGCAGATCGCCGCGGGCACGTTGCCGCGGGCGATCGAGGTGAAGGCGATCGAGGACTGGATGGTCGACGGGACCAGGGTCAGGAACAGCAGTCCTTGCTGGAGGGGCTCGGTGAGGACCACCGGGACGAGGCCCCGGGTGGCCGCGCCGAGCAGCGGGAAGATCACGAAGGTGCAGGTGAGGACGGTGACGTGCAGGCGCCAGTGCCTGAGTCCGTCGAGCGCCTCCCGGGTGGACAGGCGGGCGCCGTACAGGAAGAACAGGAAGGCGATCGCCGCCGTGGAGGCGCCGGAGGCGGCGTCGGCGGCGGCACCGCGGGCCGGCAGGAGCGCCGCGAGGCCGACCGTCCCGAGCAGCAGCAGGACGTACGGGTCGATCGGCATCCGGCTCGGCCGGCGCAGACGTTTCACGGTGCTCCACTTGCTCGTTCGTCACGTGCCCGTTCGTACGGGTGTCGTGGGGCCGCGGACCCCTGTCCATCGTCCCCCTCGGCTGTCCATCGTCCCCCTCGGCCCCGTGATCGGGAATCCGGTACACCGCTCTCACTGTGATCGCGCGACGTGATGACCGGCCCGGTGACCGCTACGGTGGGCGGTGTGTACGAGCCGTCCCAGCTGCGCAGTTTCCTGGCGGTCGCCCAGACCCTGAGTTTCACGCAGGCCGCCCGGCGGCTGGGGCTGCGCCAGTCGACGGTCAGCCAGCACGTGCGCCGCCTGGAGGACGCCGCGGGGCGGACGCTGTTCACCCGGGACACGCACTCGGTGGAGCTGACCGAGGACGGCGAGGCGATGCTGGGGTTCGCGCGGCGGATCCTGGAGGTGCACGAGCAGGCGACGGCGTACTTCACGGGCACGCGGCTGCGGGGCCGGCTGCGCTTCGGCGCGTCCGAGGACTTCGTGCTGACCCGGTTGCCGGAGATCCTGGAGGGCTTCCGGCACGACCACCCGGAGGTCGACCTGGAGCTGACGGTGGAGCTGTCCGGCACGCTGCACGAGCAGCTCGCGGCCGGGAAGCTGGACCTGGTGCTGGCCAAGCGGCGCCCCGAGGACCCGCACGGCGAACTGGTCCGGCACGACGAACTGGTGTGGATCGGCGCGGACCGGCTGCGGCTGCACCCGGACCGGCCGGTGCCGCTGATCGTCTTCCCGCCGCCGGGGATCACCCGTGCCCTTGCCCTGGAGGCGCTGGAGCGCCAGGGGCGGGCGTGGCGGATCGTGTGCACGAGCGGCAGCCTGAACGGGCTGATCGCGGCGGCCCGCGCGGGCCTGGGCGTCATGGCGCACTCGCGGGGTCTGATCCCGCCGGGCCTGGTACGGGTCCCGGAGCGGGCGGGCCTGCCCGAGCTGGGCCGGGTGGAGTTCGTCCTGGTGCACGGGCGGCGGCGGACGGCGGCGCAGGGGGCCGCGGACGCGCTGGCGGCGGCGATCCTGGCGGGCGGCGACCGCCTGCACCGGCGCGGCCCCCGCCCGGCGGCCGCGGACCGGCCGGACGAGAACCGCTGAGGGACCGGCCCGGGGTTCCGGGGCCCGGCCGCCCGCACGCGGAGGTTCGGCCGCCCGGTGCGCGAAGGCTCGACAGGGCGGTGCGCGGGTCTCGGCCGCCCGGTGCGCGGAGGCCCGGCCGCCCGGTGCGCCGGGGCTCGGCGGCGTGAGCGGGTCGGGCAGATCCGGTGGAGATTACGGTGCCGGAACTTACTCTTCCGTCAGTTTTGTGTCCGACCCTTCCGCATGTGAGCCCATTTTCTCGTACTGACCAGCGCGGACGAGGACATCGCCCGCTTTCCGGCCCCCTCCCGTCCCGTGCGGGCGTGGGGTAGCTTTCACGGCGCTGTGCGGCCGGCCATGAGAAGCGGGGTGCGGGGTTTGCGGGAGTTCACCAACCCTCCGTCGGCGTCGGCACCGCCGGTGGGCGGTCTGGCCGACGTCGTCTTCGAGCACGCCCGGGACGACCCGCGGCACGTCGCGCTGGGCCGCAAGGACGAGCGGGGCGACTGGCGGGACGTGACCTCCGCCGGGTTCCGCGACGAGGTCCTCGCCCTCGCCAAGGGGCTCCTCGCCGAGGGCGTCCGGTTCGGCGACCGCGTCGCGATCATGTCCCGCACCCGCTACGAGTGGACCCTCTTCGACTACGCCCTGTGGACCATCGGCGCGCAGGTCGTCCCCGTCTACTCGACTTCCTCGGCCGAGCAGTGCCTCTGGATGCTGTACGACTCCGAGGTCACCGCCGCGGTCGTCGAGCACGAGGACCACGCGATGACCATCGCCACCGTCATCGACCGCCTCCCCCGGCTGCGCAGGCTGTGGCAGCTCGACGCCGGGTGCGTGCAGGAGCTGTACGACGCCGGCGCCTCCGTCGAGGACGAGGTGGTGCACCGGCACCGGAAGGCGGTGACCCCCGAGTCGACCGCGACGGTCATCTACACGTCGGGGACGACCGGCCGTCCCAAGGGCTGTGTCGTCTCGCACGGCAACTTCATGTTCGAGGCGGACACCGTCATCGAGCGCTGGGAACCGGTGTTCCGCTCCAGGAAGGGCGAGGAGGCGGCGACCCTGCTGTTCCTGCCGCTCGCGCACGTCTTCGGCCGGATGGTCCAGATCGCCGCGGTCCGCGGCCGGGTCCGCTTCGGCCACCAGCCCCAGCTGCAGGCCTCCGCCCTGCTGCCCGACCTGGCCGCGTTCCGGCCGACGTTCTTCCTCGCCGTGCCGTACATCTTCGAGAAGGTCTTCGACGCGGCGCGCCGCAAGGCCGAACGGGAGGGCAGGGCCGGTCCGTTCGGGAAGGCCGTCGAGGTGGCGGTCGACTACGCGGAGGCCGTCGAGGCGAAGGCGTGGGGCACCGGGCCGGGCCCCTCGGCGGGGCTGCGCGTGCAGCACCAGCTGTTCGACAAGCTCGTCTACTCCAAGATGCGCGCGGCCCTGGGCGGCCGGGTCCGGCACGCCATGTCCGGCGGCTCGGCGATGGACCGCAGGCTCGGCCTGTTCTTCGCGGGCGCGGGCGTGCGGATCTACGAGGGCTACGGCCTGACCGAGACCACCGCGGCCGCCACCGCCAACCCGCCCGGCCGCACCCGTTACGGCACCGTCGGCCAGGCCATCCCCGGCACGACCGTGCGCATCGCGGAGGACGGCGAGATCTGGCTGCGCGGCGACAACGTCTTCCAGGGCTACCTCAACAACCCCGAGGCCACCGACGAGGCCCTGCACGACGGCTGGCTCGCCACCGGCGACCTGGGCGCCCTCGACGAGGACGGCTACCTCACCATCACCGGCCGCAAGAAGGAGATCCTCGTCACCTCCGGCGGCAAAAGCGTTTCACCGGGGCTCCTGGAGGAACGCGTCCGGGACCATCCGCTGGTGAACCAGTGCATCGTCGTCGGCAACGACCGGCCGTTCGTCGCCGCCCTGCTCACCCTCGACCAGGAGGCCGTCGAACACTGGCTCCAGATGTGCGACAAACCGCGACCGGCACCCGCCGAACTGGTGCGCGACCCGGACCTGGAGGCGGAGGTGCGCCGGGCCGTGGTGACGGCGAACACGCTGGTCTCGCAGGCGGAGTCGATCCGCACCTTCCGCATCCTCGCCCAGCCGTTCACCGAGGAGCAGGGCCTGCTGACCCCGTCCCTGAAGCTCAAGCGCAGGGCGATCGAGAACGCGTACGCCGACGAGGTCGAGGCGCTGTACCGGACGTGAGCCCCGGCCGACGGATTCCGGGGTCAGGAATGCGGGACGCCCCGTGATCGTTGACCATGGGAGTACCACTTGACGGACAACCGAAGGATCAAGAGCTCGTGAGCAGCAAGGTCCCCCCGATCATCCTGAACAACGGCGTCGAGATGCCCCAGCTGGGCTTCGGCGTCTGGCAGGTGCCGGACGACGAGGCCGAGCGGGCGGTGGCCACCGCCCTGGAGGCCGGGTACCGCAGCATCGACACAGCGGCGATCTACGGCAACGAGGAGGGCACCGGCAAGGCGCTCGCCGCCTCGGGCGTGGCCCGCGAGGACCTCTTCGTCACCACCAAGCTCTGGAACAGCGACCACGGGTACGACGCGACGCTCCGCGCGTTCGACACCTCGCTGGAGAAGCTGGGTCTCGACCACGTCGACCTGTACCTGATCCACTGGCCGCTGCCGGCCCGTGATTCCTACGTCGACACCTACAAGGCGTTCGAGAAGCTCCTCGCGGACGGCCGCACGCGGGCCATCGGCGTCTCCAACTTCCTGCCGGAGCACCTGGAGCGGCTGATCGCCGAGACCTCGGTCATCCCCGCGGTCAACCAGATCGAGCTGCACCCGCACCTCCAGCAGCACGCCTCGCGGGAGTTCCACGCGGAGCAGGGCATCGCCACCGAGGCCTGGTCCCCGCTGGGCCAGGGCAAGGGGCTCCTGGAAGTACCGGCGATCGTCGCCATCGCCCGCAAGCACGAGCGCACCCCGGCCCAGGTCGTGCTGCGCTGGCACCTCCAGATCGGCAACATCGTGATCCCGAAGTCCGTGACGCCGTCGCGGATCAAGGAGAACATCGAGGTGTTCGACTTCAGCCTGGACACCGAGGACCTGGCCGCGATCAGCGCGCTGAACGAGGACCGGCGCATCGGTCCCGACCCGGCCACGTTCGACATCGGCTGAGCGCAACCGCACGCGCCGGGGGCGCCCCTCCCGTCGAGGGGCGCCCCCGGCGCGTCGGTCCGGCTGTCCGGCTGTCCGGCTGTCCGGCTGTCCGGCTGTCCGGCCGTACGACGACGGTGTCGACGCCGGCTCCCTCGTCGAGCGCCTTTCCCCGAGTCCCTCGTCGAGCACCGTTCCCCGAGTCCCTCGTCACCGCACCGGCTTGACCGCGGTGTGCACCGAGTGGGCGGCCAGCACGAACACGTCCGGCCGCCGGTGCACACCGGCCGGGTCCCGCGGGTCGAGCAGCCGGTCGAGCGCGGCCCGGTCGTCCGCGTCGAGCGTGTCGCCGAAGACGTCCCGGAGCCGGCCCAGGGAGGCGGCGACGTAGGCGCGGGCCCGGTCGGAGGCCGGTGCCGGCAGGTCGAGCAGGAAGCTGCGGGTGCGGGTGTGCGTCAGGCCCGCGGCGCTCAGCAGCGCGGCCCAGTCCTCGGTCTCCTCGACGGCTCCGGGCAGGTCGGCACGCATCCGGGCGAACCACTCCGCCTCCAGCGCGTCGAGCCGTGCCTCCAGGCCGGGGCGGCCGAACCCGAGGTCGCGCGGCAGGAACCGGCTCGGCAGACCGCCCTCCATGATCGCCAACGTGCCGCCGGGCGCCAGCCGCTCGGCGAACGCGGCGAGGGCGGCGCGCTGGTCGCCCAGGTGGTGCAGACTGCGGCCGGCCCAGATCAGGTCGGCGGGGTAGTCCAACTCCTGGAGGACTTCCGGGAGTTCTCCGGTCAGCGTGCCGAAGCGGTCGGCGTGTCCGAGTCGGCCGGCCCGCGCCCGCGCCCGTTCCAGGAGCGGTCCGGAGCCGTCGACGGCGAGGACCCGCGCGCCGGGGAACACCTCCGCGAACAGGCAGGACACCACGCCGGGGCCGCTGCCCGCGTCGACGATCAGCCCGGGTTCGGTCACCTCCTTCCCGAGCCAGGACAGGGCCTTCTCGTACAGGGGCGCGAACAGCTCGGCCTGGGCCTCCAGGTGCGGGGCCATCTCGGCCCAGTCGATCTCGGTGCCGTCCCCGTGTCCGTGTCCGTGCCCGTGTCCGTGTCCCGGGTCGTCGTGCCCGTGCTGCTGGTGCTGTTCGTGCTGTTCGTGCGCCATGGTGGTCAGCCTCTCGTCCGTGGTGCCGACAGCGTGCGCCGACGCACCGGCCGGAGGCCATCCCCGTTGCCGGGGCGGCAAAAAACCCGGTGGCGTTTTTCCGGGAAACGCCGACCGGCCGCCCCCCAATGGACGGGAGCGGCCGGGTACCGCGCCGAGGGCCGGTGGTGCGCCCTCGGCGGGTCACGCGGTTACGGCAGCGGCGGGTAGGCGTTCTTCATCAGCTCCTGGAACTGGGCGGAGAACCAGTGCCCGGAGATCGGCGCGTTCGCCAGGGCGCCCGACATGTTGTTGTTGTTGCGCGGGTTGCCCGTGTACGTGGGGTCGCACATCCGGTCGAAGCCCTTGCCCTCGTCGTTCGAGATGGCGCTGCTGGCACCGTCGGACTCACCCGGCGGCTTGACCCAGACGTAGGCGTCGATCCCGGCGGCCGGAGCGGCCTGCGGGCGTTCACCGAGGCCGGCACCGGCCTGGTTGCACCAGTTGCCGGTGTTGAGGCGGCGGTCGTAGCGGCCGCCGTCGACGTAGGTGTCGACGCTGGTCGTGGCGCCCGGTCCGGCGGGCCGGGCGGTGCCGCCCCAGCCGTTGCGGGAGGTGTCGATCAGCATGCCGATGTTGGAGTTGAAGCCGGCGGTGACCAGCTGGTTGCGGAAGGCCTGGGCGTAGGACAGCTCGTCGACGTAGCGGTTCCAGTCGACCCACTTCGACTCGCGGACCGACTTGCCGGCCACGTTGTCGTTGATGGAGAAGTTGTTCTCCTTCAGGGCGCTGTAGTTGGCCGTGTTGGTGATGAAGCCGTGGACGTCGTTGACGGTGGCGCCCTCGCTGGTGGCCGCCTCCTTCATGATCGCGGCGCTGGGGGCGAAGTTGTCGTCCCAGCCGAGCCAGCCGTGGTGACCGGCGTCGACGTAGTTGTAGACGTTGGGCACGTCACCGAGCTTGTTCAGGGCGTAGCCGACGCCCTTCTGGTAGTTGCCGTTGGCCTTCATCACGTCGCACTGCGGGGTGGCCGTGGCCCGGCTGCCGGTGTTGGTGACGATGTTGGGCAGCGAGTCGATCTCGACGGTGTTGACGATGCGCAGCCCGGCGTACTTGGAGTCGGCCATGATGGCCTTGATCGGGTCGATGTACTGCGTCTTGTACTTGTCGATCTCCGTCGGGCCCAGTTCGCCGTTGGAGGCGAGGGCGGAGCAGTCGCGCCCGGGCAGGTTGTAGATGACGAACTGGACGACGAGCTCGCCGGAGCCCTTCTGCTTCAGCGCCTCGTCGAGGTGAGCGCGCAGGCCCATCTTGCCGTTGGCGCCGTTGATCGCGGCGATGCGGTCGAGCCAGACGGCGGTGGGCTGGTTGGAGACGCGGCTGCCGCCGGGTTCGGCCGCGGCGTTCGCCGACCACTCGGGGTTCACGTACACCTTGGCGCCGGCGTAGGGGTTGTCGACCCTGGTGCCGGGGGTGCCCGGGTCGGTCGGGTCCGTCGGACCGGGGTCGGTGGGGCCGCCGCCGTCGACGTTGCAGGTGACGCCGTCGAGGGTGAACGTCGTCGGGAGCGCGTTACTGCCGCTGTAGGTGCCCTGGAACCCGAAGCTGGTGGAGGCGCCCGTCGCCAGCGTGCCGTTGTAGCTCTCGTTGGCGGCGGTGACGGCCGTGCCGGACTGGGTGAGCTTCGCGCTCCAGGCGTTGGTGACCTTCTGGTTCCCGGCGTACGACCACTTCACGGCCCAACTCGACTTTGCGGCCGAGTTGTTGGTGACGGTCACGTTGGCGGTGAAGCCGGTGCCCCAGTCGTTCTGCACCTTGTAGTCCACGGTGCACGGCACGGCGGCGATGCCGGCGTCACCGGGGACGACGGCGAGCGCCGTCCCGGAGGCACCGGCGACCAGCGCCAGCGCGGCGAGTATCGCAGTTCTGCTACGGCTCATGGGTGCGGTGTTCCTTCTCGGTTGCGGGTGTGGGGTGACGCGCTTTTCCCTGGGGGTCGTGGTCGTGAAGTGGTCGTGGTCGTGAAGTGGTCGTGGTCGTGAAGTGGTCGTGGTCGTGAAGTGGTCGTGGGGCGGTACCGGGGTCAGCCGTCGAGGGCGCGCGGACGATCGCGCGGCCCGGCGCCGTACGCGGCGGGCGTCCCGTCGCGGTGCGCGCCGCCGCGCCCGGGCCGGATGCGCGACAGGCCGGGCCGGCGTTCCTCGTCCGAGGAGGTGCGGGAGGTGCGGGGGGTGCGGGCGGTGCCGAGGTGCCGGTCCGCGGCCGGCCGGACGGCGGCGTCCCGCCGTCCGGTGACGGAGTGCTCCACCGGTCGAGCGGCCGTGGCTGCCCGCGCCGTCGGGACCGGCAGCGCGGCGCCCCGGGCGAGGGCGACCGCGCCGGCGGGGGCGACCCTGCCGACGACGGCTAAAAGTACTGAACGCGGGGGGTGTCGCATGAGCGAGTCCTCACAGCTCGGGCACGTCGGTACGGACGCGTCGACTGATGGAACCGCTCCCACTGGTGCCAACGAAGCTAGCGCCAAGTGACGGCAAAGAACAGAGGGTTGCCGACTTTCTCTCAACCTCGCGTGTCGAACATTTTCGACTCTTCAAGCACCTTGACCGCTCCCACCCGCATCCCCACTATGGGAGCGCTCCCACTGGTTCAAGGCTTGTTGCTCCTCCCCCCTTCTCCGAGCCGCAAGGAGGAACCGGCACCATGGATCCCTCACGCAGACGCCGCACGGCGCGGCGACTGTGGACCGCCGCCGTGGCGGCCCTCGCGCTCCCCCTGACCATGCTGGGCACCGGCACGACCCCCGCCCAGGCCGCGGCGCTCCAGTGCAGCGTCGACTACAAGACCAACGACTGGGGATCCGGCTTCACCGCGGATCTCACCCTCACCAACCGCGGCACGGACGCGATCAACGGCTGGACCCTGGCGTACACGTACGCCGGCAACCAGAAGCTGTCCAACGGCTGGAACGGCAGCTGGTCGCAGTCCGGCAAGCAGATCACGGTGACCAACGCCTCCTACAACGGGACGGTCGCCGCCGGCGCGTCGGTCGGCACCGGGGCGCAGTTCACCTACAGCGGCAGCAACGCCGCTCCCACGACTTTCTCGGTCAACGGCACCCCGTGCACCGGCGCCCACCAGCCGCCGATCACCGTGCTGACCAGCCCGGCCGCGGGTGCGGTCTACACCCAGGGGGACGCGGTGCCGCTCGCGGCCACCGCGGCCGCCGCGGACGGCGCGACCGTCAGCAAGGTCGAGTTCTACGACGACACGACCCTGCTGGGCACGGACACCAGCGCGCCGTACTCGCTGTCGGCCTCTGGCTTGACCGTGGGCAGTCATTCGCTGGTGGCGAAGGCCTACGACAGCCTGGGCGCCTCCGCGTCGTCCACGCCGGTCGGCATCACGGTCGCCTCGGGACCGGCCGTGGTGGCCTCCACGACCCAGCTCGCCGTCCAGCAGGGCAAGACGGGGACGTACGAGCTGCGGCTCTCCACCCAGCCGTCGGCCAACGTGACCGTGACGACCGCCCGGGCGAGCGGCAACACGGGACTCACGGTGACCGGGGGCGCGAGCCTGACCTTCACCCCGTCGAACTGGAACACCGCGCAGAAGGTGACCGTCACGGCCGACAGCTCCGGCACGGGCGCGGCGACCTTCGAGTCGACGGCGAACGGGCACGCGAAGACCGCGGTCACGGTCACCCAGATCGCCGCGTCCAAGGCGTACGACGCGCGCTTCCTGGAGCTGTACGGGAAGATCACCAACCCGGCGAACGGCTACTTCTCGCCCGAGGGGATCCCCTACCACTCGGTGGAGACGCTGATCGTCGAGGCCCCCGACCACGGGCACGAGACCACGTCGGAGGCGTACAGCTACCTGCTCTGGCTGCAGGCGATGTACGGCAAGGTCACGGGCGACTGGACCAAGTTCAACGGCGCCTGGGAGACCATGGAGAAGTACATGATCCCCACCCACGCCGACCAGCCGACGAACTCCTTCTACAACGCGTCCAAGCCGGCGACGTACGCGCCGGAACTGGACACGCCCAACGAATATCCGGCGAAGCTGGACAGCGCGGTGTCGGTGGGACCGGACCCGATCGCCGGTGAGCTGAAGTCCGCGTACGGCACGGACGACGTCTACGCCATGCACTGGCTCCAGGACGTCGACAACGTCTACGGCTACGGCAACTCCCCCGGCAAGTGCGAGGCCGGTCCGTCCGACACCGGACCGTCGTACATCAACACCTTCCAGCGCGGCGCGCAGGAGTCGGTGTGGGAGACGGTGCCGCAGCCGACCTGCGACGCCTTCAAGTACGGCGGGAAGAACGGCTACCTGGACCTGTTCACCGGTGACTCCTCCTATGCCAAGCAGTGGAAGTTCACCAACGCCCCGGACGCCGACGCGCGCGCCGTGCAGGCCGCCTACTGGGCGGACGTCTGGGCGGAGCAGCAGGGCAAGGGCAGCCAGGTCTCGGCCACCGTCGCCAAGGCGGCGAAGATGGGCGACTACCTGCGGTACGCGATGTACGACAAGTACTTCAAGAAGGTCGGCAACTGCGTGGGTCCGTCCGCCTGCCCGGCGGGCACCGGCAAGGACGCCTCGCACTACCTGCTGTCCTGGTACTACGCGTGGGGCGGTGCCACCGACACCAGCGCCGGCTGGGCCTGGCGCATCGGTTCCAGCCACGCGCACGGCGGCTACCAGAACCCCCTGGCCGCCTACGCGCTGAGCAGCTACGCCGACCTCAAGCCCAAGTCGGCCACGGGACAGGCGGACTGGGCCAAGTCGCTGACCCGGCAGGTGGAGTTCTACCGGTGGCTCCAGTCCAGCGAAGGCGCCATCGCGGGCGGCGCGACCAACAGCTGGGCGGGCCGCTACGCGACTCCCCCGGCCGGGAAGTCGACCTTCTACGGTATGTACTACGACGAGAAGCCCGTCTACCACGACCCGCCGTCCAACCAGTGGTTCGGCTTCCAGGCGTGGTCGATGGAGCGGGTCGCCGAGTACTACCAGCAGTCGGGTGACGCCAAGGCCAAGGCGGTCCTGGACAAGTGGGTCGACTGGGCCCTGTCCGAGACCACGGTCAACCCGGACGGCACGTTCCTGATCCCCTCCACCCTCCAGTGGTCGGGCCAGCCCGACACCTGGAACGCCGCGAGCCCCGGTGCCAACACGGGACTCCACGTCACCGTCGCCGACTACACCAACGACGTCGGCGTGGCCGCCGCGTACGCCAGGACCCTGACGTACTACGCCGCCAAGTCCGGCGACGCGGAGGCGAAGTCGACCGCCAAGGCGCTCCTGGACGGCATGTGGAACAACAACCAGGACGCCCTCGGCATCGCGGTCCCCGAGACCCGCACCGACTACAACCGCTTCGACGACGCCCTGTACGTCCCGAGCGGCTGGACCGGCACCATGCCGAACGGCGACGCGATCAGCGCCTCCTCGACCTTCGCGTCGATCAGGTCCTTCTACGAGGACGACCCGTCCTGGTCGAAGATCGAGGACTATCTCGCGGGCGGAGCCGCGCCCGTGTTCACGTACCACCGGTTCTGGGCCCAGGCGGACATCGCCATGGCCATGGGCTCGTACGCGGAGCTTCTCGAATAAGCCCCCGCTAAGGCTCCGCGTACCGCGCCGGGCGGTCCCCACCCGTACAGGGGACCGCCCGGTCGTCGCGTCCGGCCTCCCCGCACGTCCCCGCACCTCCCCGGCGCGTTCCGTGCCGTCCCGCGCGTCCCCACACCGCGCGCACCACCCGGTGATACGCGCACCCCGCGCACCCCGCGCACCCCGCACATTCCTTGACATGGCTTCTCGAGGAAGGACCCCACTGTGCGAAGAACCCGTGTCCTCACGGCCGCGCTGG
Source organism: Streptomyces sp. NPDC014882 (assembly GCF_043081325.1). Classification (NCBI taxonomy): domain Bacteria; kingdom Bacillati; phylum Actinomycetota; class Actinomycetes; order Kitasatosporales; family Streptomycetaceae; genus Streptomyces; species Streptomyces sp. NPDC014882. The sequence goes on along the minus strand of NZ_JBIBWL010000020.1, from coordinate 28,345 downwards.
CGCTCGCGGCCGGCCTGCTCGCCGGCACCCCGCCCGCGCTCGCCGCCGACGGCGCCGCGCCGGCGCCCCTGGCGGCGGAGTCGTACACCTGGAAGAACGCCCGGATCGACGGCGGCGGTTTCGTCCCGGGCATCGTCTTCAACCGCAAGGAGAAGAACCTCGCCTACGCCCGCACCGACATCGGCGGGGCCTACCGCTGGCAGCAGGGCAGCAGGACCTGGACGCCGCTGCTGGACTCGGTCGGCTGGGACAAGTGGGGGCACACGGGCGTGGTGAGCCTGGCCTCCGACTCCGTCGACCCGAACCGGGTGTACGCGGCCGTCGGCACGTACACCAACAGCTGGGACCCGGGCAACGGGGCGGTCATGCGCTCGGCGGACCGGGGCGCGAGCTGGCAGCGGACGGACCTGCCGTTCAAGCTCGGCGGCAACATGCCCGGCCGCGGCATGGGCGAGCGCCTCGCCGTGGACCCGAACCGCAACAGCGTGCTGTACCTGGGCGCGCCGAGCGGCAAGGGGCTGTGGCGGTCGACGGACTCGGGCGTCACCTGGTCGCAGGTGGCGAACTTCCCCAACGTCGGGAACTACGTGCAGGATCCGAGCGACACGAGCGGCTACGCCTCCGACAACCAGGGCATCGTCTGGGTCACCTTCGACGAGTCGACCGGGACGTCGGGCAGCGCCACGAAGACGGTCTACGTCGGGGTCGCGGACACGGACAACGCGGTGTACCGCTCGACGGACGCCGGAGCGACCTGGTCGCGGCTCGCCGGGCAGCCGACGGGGTACCTGGCCCACAAGGGCGTCCTGGACACCGTCAACGGCCAGTTGTACCTCGCGTACAGCGACAAGGGCGGCCCGTACGACGGCGGCAAGGGCCGGCTGTACCGGTACACGACGGCGACCGGGACCTGGACCGACATCAGCCCGGTCGCCGAGGCCGACACCTACTACGGCTTCAGCGGACTGACGCTCGACCGGCAGCGCCCCGGCACGGTGATGGCGACCGCCTACAGCTCCTGGTGGCCGGACACCCAGATCTTCCGCTCCACCGACAGCGGCGGCACCTGGACGAAGGCGTGGGACTACACGTCGTACCCGAACCGCGAGAACCGGTACACCATGGACGTCTCCTCCTCCCCCTGGCTGACCTGGGGGGCGAACCCGTCACCGCCCGAGCAGTCCCCGAAGCTGGGCTGGATGACGGAGTCGCTGGAGATCGACCCCTTCGACTCGAACCGCATGATGTACGGCACGGGCGCGACGGTCTACGGCACGGAGAACCTCACCGCCTGGGACTCCGGCGGCAGGTTCACCGTCAAGCCCATGGTGCAGGGGCTGGAGGAGACCGCGGTCAACGACCTCGCCTCTCCCCCGGCCGGCGCCCCGCTGCTCAGCGCGCTCGGCGACGTCGGCGGCTTCCGGCACACCGACCTGACCAAGGTCCCGTCGATGATGTTCACCTCGCCGAACTTCACCACCACCACGAGCCTGGACTTCGCCGGGTCCGATCCGAACACGGTCGTGCGGACCGGCGACCTCGACTCTGGTCCGCACGTGGCGTTCTCGACGGACAACGGCGCCAACTGGTTCGCGGGCACCGACCCTTCGGGCGTGAGCGGCGGCGGGACGGTGGCCGCGGCGGCGGACGGCAGCCGCTTCGTGTGGAGCCCGGCGGGCACCGGGGTGCACCACACGACGGGCTTCGGCACCTCCTGGTCGGCGTCGAGCGGCATCCCGGCCGGCGCGCTCGTGGAGTCCGACCGCGTCGACGCCAAGACGTTCTACGGCTTCAAGTCGGGCAGGTTCTACGTCAGTTCGGACGGCGGCGCGACCTTCGCCGCGTCCCCGGCGACCGGTCTGCCCAGCGGGGACAGCGTGCGGTTCCAGGCACTTCCCGGCACGAAGGGCGACATCTGGCTGGCCGGCGGGGCGAGCAACGGGGCGTACGGGCTGTGGCACTCGACCGACGGCGGTAGGAGCTTCACCAAGCTGTCCGGTGTCGAGCAGGCCGACACGATCGGCTTCGGCAAGGCCGCCCCGGGCGCCTCGTACCAGACGCTGTACACCAGCGCGAAGATCGCCGGGGTGCGCGGCGTCTTCCGTTCCACGGACGAGGGCGTGAGCTGGACGCGGATCAACGACGACGCCCACCAGTGGGGTTGGACGGGCGCCGCGATCACGGGTGACCCGCGGGTCTACGGCCGCGTCTACGTCTCGACCAACGGCCGGGGCGTGGTCTACGGCGACACCTCGGCTCCCGGAGGCGGGGACGACGGGGGCGGCGGCACGGACCCGGTACCGACGGGCGCCTGCGCGGTGACGTACACCGTCACCAACCAGTGGGCCGGGGGCTTCCAGGCGGACGTGAAGCTCGCCAACACGGGGACGAGCGCCTGGTCGGGATGGTCCCTGAACTGGGCCTTCACCGGCGGCCAGAAGGTCTCCCAGCTGTGGAACGCCGAGTACACCCAGTCGGGTGGGTCGGTGACCGTGAGGAACACCGGCTGGAACGGCACCGTGGCGGCGGGCTCCTCGGTGGGCTTCGGCTTCACGGGCACCTGGTCGGGCGCGAACGCGAAACCGGCCGCCTTCACGCTGGGCGAGCAGACCTGCGCGGTGAACTGAGGTGAGCTGAAAGGCCGTCGGACCGGTGGGGCGCGTGCCGCGAACGGCACGCGCCCTTCGCGTGCGGTCGGTCAGGGTGTGTAGACCGTCGGCCGCGGGGCCGTCGCCATGCCGTCGCCGATGAAGAAGCTCGGGTGCGGCGGCTGGTTGTAGGCGGTGTTCTGCCAGGCCAGGGCGGTGCGGTACTGGGTGTCGTGGAGCAGGGTCGTGATCCTGGTGCCGGTCTCGACGGGCGTCGAGTAGATCCGCAGGGCCTTGTTGTCCGTCGTCGGCCAGACGACCTCCTCGCGCCAGTCGCCGAGGATGTCCCCGGACAGGGACGGGGTGGACTTGGTGCCGTTGTTGGAGTGGACGCCGGAGGCGGTCAGCAGGCGGGTGTCGCCGGAGGTGCCGTACTTGTCGATGCGGGTGCCGTCGAGGAGTTCGCGGACCGGATCGCCGTCCCACCAGGTGACGAAGTTGATGCTGGACGGCTCGCGGCCGAGGGAGGCGCCGGTCGCCGAGCGCAGGGTGGTGTCGGAGGCGGACCACGCCTCGGCCCCGGGGCTGCCGGCGTAGACGTCGGCGGCGACCCCGCGGCCGTTGTCCGCGCCGGAGGCCGTCTGCCAGAGGATCTGACCGGTGCGGGCGTCCGCCATCCAGGAGCCCGGCTTGCTCTTGTCCTCGGAGACCTTGAAGTACTCCGGTCCGGGCCGGGACGGCACGAGGTCGCCGAGGTGGGCCGCGTCGCCGTGGCCGAGCCTGGTCGTCCACAGGCCGCTGCCGTCGTCGTCGACGGTCATCGCGCCATAGACGATCTCGTCCCTGCCGTCGGCGTCGACGTCGGCGACCGACAGGGCGTGGTTGCCCTGACCGTCGTAGCCCTTGCCGGAGTTGGTGGAGGAGTTGGTGTCGAAGGTCCAGCGGCGGGTGAAGGCGCCGCCCCGCCAGTCCCAGGCCGCGATCACCGTGCGGGTGTAGTAGCCGCGGGCCATGACCAGGGAGGGGCGGGTGCCGTCCAGGTAGGCCGTGCCCGCGAGGAAGCGGTCGACGCGGTTGCCGTAGGAGTCGCCCCAGGAGGAGACGGTGCCGCGGGCGGGCACGTAGTCGACCGTGCCCATGGCCTTGCCGGTCCGCCCGTCGAACATGGTGAGGAACTCGGGGCCGGACAGCACGTAACCGCTGGAGTTGCGGTGGTCGGCACCGGAACTGCCGATGACCGCGCCGGTGCCGTCCTTGGTGCCGTCGGCGGTCTTCATGGCGACCTCGGCCCTGCCGTCGCCGTCGTAGTCGTACACCTGGAACTGCGTGTAGTGGGCGCCGGAGCGGATGTTGCGGCCCAGGTCGACGCGCCACAGGCGGGTGCCGTCGAGCCTGACGGCGTCGACGATGGTGTTGCCGGTGTAGCCGGACTGCGAGTTGTCCTTGGCGTTGGTCGGGTACCACTTGAGGACGAACTCCAGGGCGCCGTCGCCGTCGAGGTCGCCGATGGAGGCGTCGTTGGCCTCGTAGGTGTAGGCCACTCCGTCGGGGGTGGTGCCGCCGGCGGGCGGGCTGATCGGCACGTCCTTGTAACCGGTGCGCAGTTGGACGGCGTGGACGGAGTCAGCCTGTTCGACACCGCCGACGACCGCGCGGACCGTGTAGTCGGCCTGGGCCGGGGCGCCGGCGTGGAAGAAGTTCGTGGAGCCGGTGACGGGGGTCGCGTTGACCTTCGTGCCGGCCCGGTAGACGTTGAAGGAGACGTCGCCCGGGTCGGTGCCGAGCCAGCGCCAGCTGACCAGGTTGCCGCTGTCGGTGTGCACGCTGACGACTCCCCGGTCGAGCTTCTCGACCTGGCGGGCGGTGGCCGCCTCGGCGCTGCCCGGGGTGAGCGTGGTGAGTCCGGCGCCGACGAGACCGGTCACGGCGACCGCCGCGGCGAGGACAGCGGCCCCGCGCCTCCGGCGGTGCGTGGGGGGACGCAGCGGGGGCCGTGGCGCAGGCGTGTGCGGGTGGGGGTGCTGCACGAGGGGTACCTCCCGGGAGGACGGACGGGTTCCGCTCTCCCAGTCGCCGCCGACGGCAGGGAGGTTGCCGGGTTCGCCGGGCCTTTCTCGTCGGCTTCCCGCGAGCGCCGAGCGCTCAGCGAGGGGGGCGCCACGGTGCTCGGACGGCGTGTGGTCGCGGTCCGGGCGGGCCCGTCCGGGGGCCGGAGACGCGGGGCCGGGCGGTTCGGACGCCCCGGGCGGCCCCGGCGGCCCAGGTGATCCAGGCCGCCCGTCGGGGACAGCCGGACGACCGACGGGATCGACGGCATCGGCCGGCTGGACCGCCCGGCCGGGCCACGGGCTGGGTCAGGGCCGGGCCGCGGACCTCACGCGTCCGCAGACGTCCCCGGCTTCCGGTACGCCTTCAGGGTGAACCAGGGGTCGGGGCGGGGCCGGTCCTGGTCGGGCAGCTCGGCCAGGCGCGCGGCGAACGCCTCCGCCCGCCGCTCCCCCGGCGGCAGGGTGACGAACCAGCCGCGCCGCAGGTCGGCGACGGTGCGGCGCGGACTGCGGCCCTGGCCCCGGCCGGGGAAGCGGCCCCGGCCCGCGGGGACGAGGCCGTGGCCGGCGGCGTGGGAGTCGACGAGCGACGCCTCGTCGCGGGCCGCGCCGGGCGGGCGGGAGGCGAGGACGGCGTCGATGTCGCTGCCCACGTTGTGGGAGGCGGCCTTGTCGACGGTGGTGACGTACACGCCGCCGGGCCGCAGCACCCGCGCGCACTCGGCGACGATCGCCCGCGCGTCCGCGTCGGTCGGCGCGAGGTGCAGCAGCCACACACTGCTGACGGCGTCGAACTGACCGTCGCGGAAGGGCAGTCGGCGGCTGTCGGCACGCACGACGGCACCCGGCAGGCGTACGGCGGCCCGGCGGACCATCTCCGCGGCGAGGTCGACGCCGGTCACCCGCAGGCCGTCGCGTCCGGCCGCGATCCTGCGCGTGACGATGCCGGTGCCGCAGGCGACGTCGAGCAGGCCGCGCGTCCCGTCCGGCAGCAGGGCCAGGACGGCTTCCGCGGCGGCCGCAGCCCGGGGTTCGCCGCCGCGTGCGGCGTCGTAGCGTCCGGCTTCCTCGTCGTAGTCCAGCACGTGGGGCCCCGTCCCGTCCGCCGCGCGTCTCAGTGCGCGCCGTGCGCCGGGGCCAGGTCCCGCACCCGGCGGGCCAGCTCGAAGTCGAGGTCGGTGACCGCGCCGCCCACGCTGTGGGTGTTCACCGCGAGGGACACCGTGCGGTAGCCGAGGGTCAGCTCGGAGTGGTGGTTCAGCTCCTCCTGGACCCGGGCCACGTGGACGACCAGCGCGGTCGCGGCGAAATGGGAGCCCAGCTCGTAGGAGCGGGTGAGCCGGCCCGCGTCGTGGGACCAGCCGGGCAGCTCCGCGAGCCGGTCGTCGATCTCCTCCTGCGACAGCGGTACGACGGCCATGACTGGCTCCCTTCCCTGCGGTGGGCGTCGGGTACCCGTCCAGCCTGGCACAGGACGGCCGTGCCGGCCCCGGCCGGAAGGGTTCCCACCGACCCCACGGCCCCACGCCCCGTGCCCCACGCCCCGTGCCCCACGGCCCACCGGCCGGGGCGGGCGGCCTCCGGCCCGGCGCGCGTGAGGTCCGCGGGGCCCGGGCTCCGGCCACCACGGCCACCACGGGTCCGCACGGTCCGCACGCCGCTGTCGACCGGCCGGCTCCGCTACGGTCGTCCGCATGACCCCTCTCGCGACCGGCACCCCGGACTCCGCCTCCGCCGCCCCCGCCGACCGGGGCGTCGGCCCCCTGCTGCGGGCCTGGCGGGAGCGGCGCAAGGTCAGCCAGCTGGAACTGGCGCTGCGCGCGGACTCCTCGGCCCGGCACATCAGCTTCGTGGAGACGGGCCGCTCCCGCCCGAGCGAGGAGATGGTGCTGCGGCTGGCCGAGCACCTGGACGTACCCGTGCGCGAGCGCAACGCGCTCCTGGTGGCGGCCGGTTACGCCCCCCGCTACCGCGAGACCCCGCTGGACGACCCGGCGCTGGACGCGGTGCGGGCCGGCCTGGAACGCCTGATCCAGGGCTACGAGCCGTACCCGGCGCTGGTGGTGGACGCGACGTACAACGTGCTGGCCGCCAACCGCGGCATCAGCATGCTGCTGGCGGACCTCCCGGAGTCGCTGCTCGCGCCGCCGCTCAACGCCATGCGGCTGACGCTGCACCCGGAGGGACTCGCGCCGCGCATCCGCAACCTGCCCGAGTGGCGCGGGCACCTGCTGGCCCAGATGGAACGGCAGATCGCCCTGCACCGCTCCGCGCCGTTGCGGACGCTGTACGAGGAGGTCGCCGCCTATCCGGTCCCGCGGACCGCGCCGGAGGCCGAACCCGTCGAGCCGGTGCCGTACTTCGCGCTGCCGATGCTGATCGAGCACGAGGGCCGGACGCTGTCCTTCATCTCGTCGATCTCCACGTTCAACACCCCGATGGACGTGACGGTCGCCGAACTGGCCATCGAGACACTGCTCCCGGCCGACCCGGCGACCGTCAAGTACCTCCACTCACTGGTGAACTGAGTGTGCGTCGGAAACGCCGGGGAGACGCCGGGCCCACCGCACCGCCCATCGCACCGCCCTCGCACCGCTCGCCGGCACCCCCGTGTCCCGGGTGCCCCCCGAGGTCCCAGGTGTCCCCGGTGTCCCTGTCGGAGCACAACCGGAACATGACACACTGGCCGGCGTGCTTCGACACGTAGGGGAGACGTGGCGTGAGTGAAAGGCGGCCGGCGCCCACCGTGGGCCAGGTGGTGCTCGGCAGACGGCTGCAGGAGCTGCGCGAGGCGGCGGGCCTCAGCCGTGAGGAGGCGGCCCGCGCGCTGCGCGTGGCCCCCGCGACCGTACGGCGCATGGAGACGGCCGAGGTCTCACTCAAAGTCCCCTACGTGCAGGTGCTGTTGGAGACCTACGGGGTGGAGGAGGCGGAGACCGACGCCTTCGTCGCACTCACCGAGGAGGCGAACCGGCCCGGTTGGTGGCAGCGGTTCCACGACGTCCTGCCGGAATGGTTCAGCCTGTACGTCAGCCTGGAGGGCGCGGCCCGCCTCATCCGTTCCTACGAACCCCACTTCGTGCCGGGCCTGTTGCAGACGGAGCGGTACGCGCGGGCCGTGCTGGAGGCCGGGACCGTCGGCCGGAGCGGCCCGGCGGCCGTCGAGCGGCACGTGTCGCTGCGCCTGGCCCGGCAGCGGCTCCTCGAAGGAACCGACCCGCCCCACCTGTGGGTCGTGATGGACGAGACGGTACTGCGCCGGCCGGTCAGCGTCGACGCCGACGTCATGTACGAGCAGGTCGACAAGCTGCTGGAACTGGCGGAGCGCGACCGGATCACCCTGCAGGTCGCGGAGTTCGCGAACGGGCCGCACTCGGGGACGTCCGCGCCGTTCTCGCTGTTCCGGTTCGCCGAACCCGAACTGCCCGACATGGTCGTCACCGAGTACCTGTCCGGCGCGCTGTACCTGGACTCGCGCCGGGAGGTCTCCGCGCACCTGGAGGTGCTCGACCACATGACGACGCACGCCGCGTCGGCGCAGCACACGAGGAAACTGCTGCGTGACGTCCGCGGCGATTTCTGACCCCGGCCCGCCGGACGCCACCGACGCCACCGGCCTTCCGGCCGTACGGCCCACCGGTCACCGGTCACCAGTCACCAGCCATCAGCCATCAGCCGTCAGTCAGGAGAAGACCGCGCATGACCGGAGCCGAGCCCGAGGCCACCGTCCGCATCGACACCAGCAGGCCGCATCCGGCACGGGTGTACGACTGGTGGCTGGGCGGCAAGGACAACTACCCCGTGGACGAGGAACTGGCCCGCAGGATCCTCGCCGTGGACGGCACGGTGCTGCGCGGGGCGCGCGCCAACCGCCGGTTCATGCAGCGGGCCGTGCGCGCGGTCGCCGAGACCGGCGTCCGCCAGTTCCTGGACATCGGCACGGGCATCCCCACCGAGCCCAACCTGCACCAGGTGGCGCAGGGCGTCGCCCCCGAGTCGCGGGTCGTCTACGCCGACAACGATCCGATCGTGCTGCGGCACGCCCAGGCGCTGCTGCACGGCTCGGCCGAGGGCGCCACCGAGTACGTGCACGCCGACGTCCGTGACGTCGACACCCTGCTGCACCGGGCGGCCGGCTTCCTGGACCTCGGGCGGCCGGTGGCGCTGTCCCTGGTCGCCCTGACCCACTACCTGGACGAGGACCCGGCGGGCGACGACGTGTACGGGCTGCTGAAGCGCTACGTCGACGCGCTCGCACCCGGCAGCCACCTGATCCTCTCCCAGGTCACCCCCGATCTGAACCCGGAGGCGATCGAGAACGCCGCGAACCACTTCCGGCGCAGCGGCACCCCCTTCCACCCCCGCTCGCTGGCGGAGTTCTCCCGCTTCTTCGAGGGCCTGGAGCTGCTGGGTCCGGGCGTGATCCCGGTCTCCGGCTGGCGGCCCGACCCCGAGGACGTCGCCCTGCAGGCGGACGGCATCGTGCCGGTGTACGCGGGCGTGGCCCGCAAGGCCTGAGACCACCGGACGCCGGGCACCGGACGCCGGGCACCGGGCCGGCCTGGAGCGGCTGCGCTCCCGGCTCACCGGCTTCGGTGCACCGTACGCGTCGGTCCTGAACGCCGTGTGCGCCACGCTGCCGGCCGCGGCACGCGGGACCGTGGGCACGTGGCTTCGGTCCGGGCACCGCCCGGGGGCACGGGCCGCCGCCGGCGGTTCACCGGGGCGGGCCGGCCGCCGGAAGGTCACGGCGGAGTTCGCCGCGCAGCCGCACCGCGTGCCGCGGCCGGTCGGTGACCAGCACGTCCACCCGGGGATCGGCGAGGAAGGCCCGCAGTCCGGCGTCGTCGTTGACCGTCCACACCAGGGTGAACAGGCCCCGCCGGGCCGCCCCGCGCAGCACGGTGGCGCGGGCCAGCCGCTGGTGGACGGCGACGCCGTGGGCCCCGCAGGCCCGCAGGCGCCGGGCCGGGAACAGTTCGCTCGCGCGGGTCCCGGCCAGCCGGGCCGTCGTGACCTCGCGGCGGTCCCGCCCCAGCGACAGGGCGGTGCGCACGCCGGGGAAGGCGCCGGTGATCGCGGCGACGGAGCGGTCCTCCAGCGTCGTGGCGACGAACCCGTCCCGGCCGAGCAGCGTCACGGCGAGGTCGATCAACTCCCGCTCGTGGCCCGTGTCCTTGAGGTCCAGGTGTCCGATCAGCCTGCCCGCCACCAGCGTCATGACCTCCTCGGCGAGGGGGACGGCGCGTCCGGTGCGCGCGCACAGCTCGGCGTAGGTGAGGCGGGAGAGCAGGGGCCCGTCGCCCGCGGCGCGCGGGTCGTGGTGGACGACGAACACGCCGTCGGCGGTGCGCCGGACGTCGAACTCGGCGTACTCGGCGCCCGAGGAGAGCGCGTCCTCGTAGGCCTCGAGGCCGGCGGCCGGCCGGTGCTCGCTGCCGCCGCGGTGGGCGGAGACGGCGGGTCGTGTCATCCCTCCTCCTCACGGACGCGGCGGACGCGGCGGATGCGGCGGATGCGACGAATATGGCGAATACGGCGGACGCGGTGGGGGCACGGCGGACGTGCCTACCCCCCGGAGATCCCGGAACCCCGGCCGGTCGCGCGGTCGGCGCGACCGGCCGGGCGCCCGGTGGCTCAGGCGAGCTTCGCGGACAGGGTGATCGGTACGGCCTTCAGGGCCTGCGAGACCGGGCAGTTGACCTTGGCCTGCTCGGCGGCGGCGACGAACGCGTCGTTGTCGAGGCCGGGTACGGTGCCCTCCACGGTGAGGTGGACGCCCGTGATGCCCTCGCCCGGCTGGAAGGTGACGTCGGCGGAGGTGACCAGCTTGGTGGGCGGGGTGCCGGCGCCGGTCAGGGCGTGCGAGAAGGCCATGGAGAAGCAGCTGGAGTGGGCGGCGGCGATCAGCTCCTCCGGGCTGGTCTTCCCGTTCGCCTCCTGGGTGCGGGCGGCCCACGTCACGGGCTGCTCGTCGATGGCACCGGAGGTGTCGAAGGTGACGACGCCGTTCCCCTCGGTCAGGCTGCCTTCCCAGACGGTGTGTGCGGAGCGCGTGGTGGCCACGGTTCTTCCTTTCGCGTGTTTCCCGTACGACGGTACGACGGGTTTCCGCGCCCATCCGATCACACTCCCGGTCACCGCACCCGGAAGACCGGCCCTCGCGGGGTGAACGGCAGCCGGCGGCCCTGCGGGACGAGGTACGCGTGCTCGCGCCGGACCCGCAGCACGTCGCACCAGCCGTCGGTGACGACGAGGACCGGCGCGTCGCGCGGGAAGTCGTCCGCCCGGTGCAGGAGGTCGATGCCGGGCTGGAGGACGGTGCCGCCGCGGCCGTGCACCCTGACCCGGCCGGCGATCTCGGCGACCGGCAGGTAGCCCGCGTCGTGCGGGGCCGCGTCGCAGAAGACGACCCGGGCGGCGGGCACGTCGCGGGCCTCGGCGTAGGAGGCGATGGCGCCGAGCGCCTTGCCGAGGAGGGTGCGGTCCATCGAGCCGGAGGTGTCCAGGACGACGCCGAAGGTGCAGCGGGGGACCTCTTCCGGCGGGAACCAGCGGCCCGCGCGCGGGATGTCCGGGGTGGCGGACTGGCGGCGGGAGGGCCGGGCGAAGGAGCGCAGCGGCTCCGGGCGGGGCACGAACTCGTCGAACCAGCGGGCCAGTCGCGCGTCCCAGGGCAGGGGCGGGTGGCTGAGCGCGCGGATCTCCTCGACGAGGCCGCCGGGCAGGTACCCGCGTTCCTGGCGCTCGTGCAGGTCGAGGCCGTGGGCGAGGCCGCGCCGGTAGAAGCCGTCGAGGTCGACGTGGTCGCGGGGCGGGCCGAGCGGGGCGCCGAGCACGTCGCCGACGCCCTTGCCGCGCGGGGTGGCCAGGCGGCGCATCCGGCGCAGGTCGCCCGCGATCCGGTCGTAGACCTCCTCGGAGGACAGGCCGGCCAGCTCCCGGTCGTGCAGCAGGCCGTCGGGCATGGTGCCGACCCGCATCTCGCGCAGCCAGCCGTTGACGACGTAGTCGCAGGCCACGTTGAAGAGGTAGGGGTCGCGGGTGCCGCAGCGGTCGCCGTGGCGCAGGGCGGCGTGCAGCAGCTCGTGGGCGAGGACGAACCGCCACTCCTCGTCCTCCAGCGTCCGCAGCGGGTTGACGTAGACCTCGCCGGCCTCCGCGTTCACGGCGGCGACGGAGATGCCGTGCGCGCGGGCGAGCTCCGCGTCGGCGACGAGTTCGATGCCGGCCGCGATGCCGCCCAGCAGCGGGTACGAGGAGACGAACCAGCTCAGCGCCTTCTCCCAGGGGCGCCGGCCCGGCTCCTCCCCGTCGAGGGCGTCGCGGCGGCCGCCCGCCACGTCCATCGCGGCGGACACGGTCCGGGTGAGGGCGGTGGCGAACGCGAGCTGCCGGTCGGGCGGCCGCGCGGAGCGCCAGGCGTCCCACGTCAGCAGCAGCTGGTCGGGTTCCGCGCCCGCCGTCCCGCAGTGCGCGTAGGCGGCCGGGAGGCCGGTGCGCCGCCAGCGGTCGGCGAGCTGCTCCTCGTCGCCGTCGGGGTAGGCGGTCGGCAGGTCGTCCGGGGCGGTGCCGACGGGGAAGGTCAGCAGGAAGCGGTTGACGACCGTGCAGCGGGCGGCCAGCTCGTACCGGTCGGGCGGGGTCCGCTCGCCCTTGGCCGCCGGAAGGTGCCCGAAGCCGAGGTGGAGGGCGGCGTGGGCGAGCGACCAGGCCCACCGGGCGGGCTCGGCGATCCGGTCGTGGCGGGCGTGGACCGTGCCGTCGGAGTCGACCCGCAGCAGGCCGGCGCGGGGCGCGAGACGGCAGTCCTCGTGGCGGCAGGTGTCGAAGTCGACGGCGGCCAGCGCCGGGTTGGCGCGCAGCAGCCGCACGCCCTCCGTGAACGCCTCACCGGCGAGGTCGCGCTTGCCGCGGCGGCCCCGGCCGCGGCTCACCGGCGCGCCTCCACCAGGCGGGGCATGTCCCGGGCCGCCTCGATCAGGAACCAGGCGGGCAGCACGGGGTTGCCGTCGTCGTCCGGGGCGATGACGCTCTGGGCGACCTCGACGGAGATCTCGGCGAGCTGCACGAGCAGCGACTTGGCGCGGTAGGCGGTCTGCCGGCCGTTCGCCGACATGTGCTCCTTGACGGCGGGGAGCTCCTTGACCAGCCGGCCGCGGAACGACTCGGCGAGGTAGTACAGCAGGTCGCGGTCCTGCGGGCGGTGGGGCCAGGGGGCGTCGCCCTTGATGACGGCCTCGATGCCGTACCGGCTGCGGACGATCTTGACGTAGCCGCAGAAGGCGGTGGCGTGCGCGGGGGTCAGCGTGCCGTGCGCGAGGACCCGCAGGGTGTCCTCGTCGAGGTCCGGGCCGAAGGAGTGCAGGGCGTCGGAGAGCATGTGCCAGGAGCGGGGCGTGGAGAAGGGCTCCTCGGTCTTCGGCGGCTTGGACCACAGGTGGTCGGGCCGGTCGGTGAGGTGGTCCAGGACCCACGGGTGGATGCCGTGGTCCACCGCCCAGGTGAGCCAGTCCGCGGCGGAGGCCTCCAGGTGGACGTGGGTGAGGCGGTTGACGAGCGCGGAGGCGATCGGGCGGGCGAGGGCGTTGTCGGTGGCCCGGTTGCCGGCGCCGATGACGATCGAGCCCTTCGGCAGTTCGTAGCTGCCGATGCGGCGGTCCAGGATCAGCGAGTAGAACGCCTTCTGCACGTCCGGGGTGGCCGCGTTCAGTTCGTCGAGGAACAGGCAGTACGGCTCGTCGCGGGCGATCGCCTCCGGCGGGCAGAACACCGAGCGCCCGTCGCGGATCTGCGGCACGCCGATCAGGTCCTCGGGGGCGAGCTGGGTGCCGAGCAGGCTCACGCACTCGAGGCCGAGGGACTCGGCGAAGTCCCGCACCAGGGAGGACTTCCCGATGCCGGGCGCGCCCCAGAGGAACACGGGCCGCACGGTGGCGAGGCCGAGCAGCAGGTCCGGGATGCGGGAGGGCGTGACGGTGACGGCTGCCTGCACGCAGTGGCTCCAGGGGGTCCGGGCGGGCGCGCGGATGCGCGGTTCCCGGACAGTGTGTGCGTACGGGCCCGTCGTCGCAGCCGGTTTTTCAGGCGGCGCGCTCCCCGGGGGCCGTCTCCAGCGGCACCTGGGGCCCGTCCGACTCGCGCAGCCAGCGGCGCAGGACGCGGTGGACCTGCTCGGCGCCGGTCAGGTCGGCTCCGTCCCCGGCCGGCGCGGACAGGGCGAGCGGGGACAGCAGGAACGGTTTCGACTGGGCGCCGCCGAGGCCGCCGTGGGAGCCGATCTGCTCCTCGAAGGCGAGGACCTCGCCGTCGGCGGGGTCGTGGAAGGAGTTGACCATGATGTCGGCGGTGTGCGGGAAGGAGTGGGTGCGGCGCACGGCCTCGACGGCGCCCGGCCCGAACCCGGCCAGCGGGCCGGGGTCCTCGTCGAGCCGGTCGACGGGGATCTCGGCGCCGTACGGGCCCAGGACCACTCCGCCGTGCTCCTCGCTGCGGACGAGGAGGAAGCCGATGCCGGGGTGGTTGGCGAGCGTGGTGAGCAGGGCGGGGTGGCGGGCGTCGATCTCCTCCTTGCTCATCCGGTGCGGCACGTCGGGGAAGGACACCAGGCCGAGGTTGCCGGAGGCGAGCACGATCGGTTCCGAGCGGGGGGCCGGGCGGTGCTGTTCGCCGCCCTCCTCGACGGGTCTGTGCAGTGCGGCCCGGACGGCCGCGCGGGCCTCGGCGCCGCTGCGGGTGCGCCGCGCCCGGCGCGGCACGGGCAGCCCGCAGCCCGCCCGGACCAGGTCGGCGAGGGTGAGGCCGTAGCGGGCGCGGAAGGTCTCGCCGGGGCTCTGCCCGTGGTCGGACAGGACGACGATGCGGTACGGCCGCGGGGCGTGCTCGGCGACGTTCTCGACGAGCGCCAGCGAGCGGTCGAGGCGGGCGAGGACCTGCTCGGTGTCGCGGCCGAGCGGCCCGGAGTGGTGGGCCACCTCGTCGTAGGCGACCAGGTCGGCGTAGACGGCGCTGCGGCCGGCCAGCATGTCGCCGGTCACGGCGGCGACGACGACGTCGCGCTCGACGACGGTCGCGAAGGCGCGGATGAACGGGTACAGACCGCCGCGGGCCACCCGCGGCCGCTGCTTGCGCAGCCGGGCGCGGGTGGACTGGACGATCTCCCGGCCGGCCTCGGCCACGAAGGACAGGGCGGTGCGGACGGCGTTGGCGGGGTCGGAGAAGTAGGCGAAGTACCCGGCCCGGGAACGGGTCGCGCGGCTGCGGCGGGTGGCGATGGACAGGACGAGGGCCTGTTCGCCGGCGCCGCCGCCGAAGAGGTTGCCGCGGCTGGCGCCGTCGGCGGAGAGCAGCCCGCCGTCGCCGGTGCGTTCCACGGCGCGGCGCTGGAGTTCGGCGGCGCTGGTGGGGCGGTTGCAGACCATCACCTCGCGGCTGTCCTTCTCGTACCAGCGGAAGGCGGGCACGTCGAAGTTGCTGCCGTGCAGGATGCCGAGCTGGCTGGCCCCGGTCTGGCTGGACCAGTCGGTGCGCCACGGGGTGAGGCGGTGGGTGGGGCGGGCCGCCGCGCCCGGTCCGGCGCCCAGCCACCTGGCGACGGTCGGCATCAGGCCCTTGCGGACGGCCGCGTCCAGCACGTCGTGGCCGACGCCGTCGAGCTGGATGAAGACGGTGCCGTGGGTGGTGGGGCAGGCGGGACGGCGGCCGCGGCGGCGGTCGGCGAGCCGGTACAGCCGGCGCCGGTAGGCCTCGTCGTCGCGGACGGCGAGGGCGCCGCCGGTGGCGGAGGCGACGGCGGACATCACGGCGGCGACGATGACGGCGGTCTCGGGGGCGGCCTCGCTCTGGCCCGACGGGTTGAGCCGCAGGGCGAGCAGCAGCAGCGAACCGTTGAGGAAGAACACCAGCAGGCCGAGGACGAGCGCCGGCACCAGCAGCAGCAGGCGGACCAGCAGCGGCCAGGCGAGCGCCGACAGCACGCCGAAGACACCGGCCCCGACGGCCGCGGTGACGGCGATGGTGGTGGCGCTGTCGCCGTCGGGCGACTGGAGCCGGAAGTCCGGCAGGATGCCCGCGAGCACCAGCATCGTGACGGTGGAGACGCCCCACACCGCGACGCTCCGCCCGGCCTGACTGACGGCCCGCCGCCAACGCCCCTGACCCACGCCTCGTACACCTCACGTCCCGGGCCGTCGTCGGCGCGGCCCTCTGCCCCATCACCTTGTCACACGGACTGTCGGCGGCGACGCCCCGACGGGAGCCGCGGGGCGCACCGCCGTCCGGGGCGGGGACAGTGCGGGGCGGGACGGTGCGGGGCGGGGACGGTGCGGGCGGTCAGCGTCCGTCGTACCCGGCCGTCGGCATCGACAGTCTGCGGTGCACCCGCGCCTTCATCTGCGCGTCGTAGGCGGGTTCGGCGACGCCCACCGTCTCCACCCGCACCCCCCGCCGCGCGCACTCCTCGGCGAACTCGTCCACGGACGACAGGGCGCTCTCCAGCACCCGCCGGCTGGGCGCGACGAAGAGGTCGACGCCGGGTCTGACCCCGTCCCACAGCACGCAGTGGTCCGGCCGCAGCCCGCGCACCAGCAGCTCGCGGCTGACGACGTAACCCCGTTCCGCGGCCCACCGCGCGCACATCGCGTGCTGACCGCGGGAATCCACCAGGAAGGGATCGGCGTCCAATTCCTCCAGCGGCGTCAGACTCGCGATCGCCGTGACCCGCACCGGTCCCATGGCGTCCCCCTCACCTCCGGGTTTCGCCGCCGACCCTACTCCTGCCCGTAGGCTTCGGGGGAGTCGCGCGAAGGGGGCGAAGAGGTGTCGGTGGAGATCACGTGGTGGGGTCACGCCACCTGCACGATCACGGATTCGGACGTCCGTGTGCTGACCGATCCCCTGTTCGCCCGCCGGCTCGCGCATCTGCGCCGGCGCCGGGGGGCGCCGCCCCCGCCCGACGCCTGGCGCGCGGACGTGGCGCTCGTGTCGCACCTGCACTCCGATCATCTGCACGTTCCCTCGCTGGCGCGCCTCGCGCCGGGCACGCGCCTGCTGGTGCCCCGGGGCGCGCCGCGCGCCGTCCCGGGCCTGCGGCGCCTGCGCCACCTGCGGCTGACCGAGGTGGCGCCCGGGGACGAGACGACCCTCGGTGACCTGCGCGTACGGGTCGTGTCCGCGCGGCACGACGGGCGGCGGCTGCCGGTCGGCCGGCACCGCTCCCCCGCGCTCGGGTACGTCGTGGAGGGCGAGTCGCGGACGTACTTCGCCGGGGACACCGGCCTGTTCGACTCGATGGCCGAGGAGGTGGGGCCGGTCGAGGTGGCGCTGCTGCCGGTGGGCGGCTGGGGCCCGTACCTCGGTGAGGGGCACCTGGACGCGGGCCGGGCCGCGCAGGCGCTGGCCCGGCTGGCGCCGCGCAGTGCGGTGCCGGTGCACTACGGCACGTACTGGCCGATCGGGATGGACGCCGTGCGCCCCCACGAGTTCCACGCGCCGGGCGAGGAGTTCGTGCGCCTGGCGGCCGAGCGCGCGCCGGACGTGGTGGTGCACCGGCTCGGGCACGGGGAGAGCGTGCGCCCCGAGGTCGCGCGGTGACGCCGCTGACCACCGTCACGACGGTCGTACCGACGGAGTCCACGCAGCAGGCGTTCGGCTACCCGTCCCTGTTCCTGCTGGTGCTGATCGGCGCGCTGGTGCCGGTGGTGCCGACGGGGGCGCTGGTGAGTTCGGCGGCCGTGGTCGCCTTCCACCAGACGGCGCCGTTCGCGCTGGCCCTGGTGTTCGCGACGGCGTCGCTGGCCGCGTTCTGCGGGGACGTCGGGCTGTACTGGCTGGGCCGGCGCGGGATGCGGTCGAAGAACGGTTCGCGCTGGCTGGCGGCGATCCGGTCGCGGGCGCCGGAGGAGCGGCTCGCGCGGGCCCAGGAGAAGCTCGCCGACCACAGCACGGCCGTCCTCGTGCTGTCCCGGCTGGTGCCCGCGGGCCGCATCCCGGTGATGCTGGCCTGCCTGATGGCCGAGTGGCCGCTGCGCCGGTTCGCCCGGGGCGACCTGCCGGCCTGCCTGGCGTGGGCGGTGACCTACCAGTTGATCGGCATCCTCGGCGGTTCCCTGTTCCCCGAGCCGTGGGAGGGCGTCGTGGCGGCGGTCGCCCTGACACTGGTGATCGGCGCGGTACCGGGTCTGTGGCGCAGGCTGCGGGAGCGGTCGACGGGGTGAGCACCGGGGGCGCGGGGGCGCAGGCCGCACGCCCGAGCCGCACCCACCCCCACCCTCGCCCGGCTCTCTCCCCCCGTCCCCCCGCCCCCCGTCCCCCGTCCCCCGTCTCCGTTTCCTCGCCTCCACCTCCCCCTCCCCCTCCCGTCTCCCCGCCCGAGCCCGGCGCGGCGCTACAGCACCCGTGAGCCGCCCACCGCCAGGTCCCACAGGTCCTCGCGGGGCAGGCCGGCCTCGGCCCAGGCGGCGCGGACGCGGAGGAGGGGTTCGAGGACGGGTTCGGCGGACAGGACGAAGGTGCCCCAGTGCATGGGTGCCATCCGGCGTGCCCCCAGGTCGCGCGCCGCCCGTACCGCCTCCTCCGGGTCGCAGTGGACGTCGCGGAGCCACCAGCGGGGTTCGTAGGCGCCGACGGGCAGCAGCGCGAGGTCGATCCCGGGGTAGCGCTGCCCGATGCGGGAGAACCAGTGGCCGTAGCCCGTGTCGCCCGCGAAGTGGACGCGGTGCCCGTCGGCGTCGGTGAGCACCCAGCCGCCCCACAGGGTGCGGCAGGTGTCGGTGAGGCTGCGCTTGGACCAGTGGTGGGCCGGCACGAAGTCGAAGCGCACTCCGGACAGTTCGGCCGCCTCCCACCAGTCCAGCTCGGTGACGCGGGTGAACCGGCGGCGCCGGAACCAGCGGCCGAGCCCGGCGGGCACGAACACCGCGGTGTCGCGCGGGAGTCGGCGCAGGGTGGGGGCGTCGAGGTGGTCGTAGTGGTTGTGGCTGATGACGACGGCGTCAACGGGCGGCAGGTCCTCCCAGGGGACGCCGACGGGAGTGACGCGGGCCGGGGTGCCGATGATGCGGCGGGACCAGACCGGGTCGGTCAGGACGGTCAGCCCGCCGATCCGCACCACCCAACTGGCGTGCCCCGCCCAGGTGACGGCGACGGTGCGGGTGTCGACGCGGGGCAGCGGGCCGGGCTCGAAGGGCAGGAGCGGGACGTCGGCGAGGCCTTCCTTCCCGGGCCGCACGGCGCCTTCGCGGGCGAAGCGGGCGAGGGCCCTGAGGCCGGGCAGCGGGGCGGTCAGCCGGTCGTGGAAGGTGCGCGGCCACTCCCGGGGTTCGCCGAGCGGGCGCGGCTCGGCGAGCGGCGGGACGGGGGAGGTCACGGGGGACTCGACCGGCGGGGCGCCGGTGTCCCGTACGGGCGCGGGGGTGGTCGACTCGGACTGCTGCGTCATCGAGGAGGCTCCCATCGCTGAGCGTCGTCACGGAGGTCGTCGAGGACCGACTTCAGGCGGACCAGGGCGCGTTGCACGTGCGGCAGTTCCAACGGGTCGGGGGACGTGAGGCATTCCGTGCGCTGCGCGGGCGTGCTGCCGAGCAGCATGCCCGTGGAGAGCCGTACGCGCGGCGCGCCGAGGTCGTCGCCGAAGCGGTGGCCGCCCGGCGCGGGCATGCCGAGCCGGGCGGTGAGGAGGTCCTCCAGGTCCTGCGCGTCGCCGGCGCCCCGCGCGGCCGACTCCTCGCGCAGCGGCCCGAGGTCGACGTAGAGGTGGCGGCCGGCGCGCGGCGGCAGCGCGAGGGCGCCCGCGGCGACGACGGCGCCGTGCGCGGCGGCGGCCACGCGCGCGTGCAGCCGTACGGCGGTCTCGACGCGCGTGGTGACGGGCTCGGGTTCGGTCAGCGCGAAGGCGGCGGCCGCGGCGACGGGGGCGGCGACGCGCGCGTCGAGCGCGGTGAGGACGTCGAGCACGCGCGCGTGGAGGTCGTCCCCGCCGGCGGTGGCGGGGAGGCGGGCGACGGCGGCGGGCCAGCCGGTGGGCAGCAGGGCGCCCGCGAGGTCGCTGACGACGGTGACCCGGTCGGGCAGCATCTCGGCGGGGCCGACCAGGACGGTCTCGTGCGGGGCGTGCAGGGTGTCGCGCCAGGTCTCGTCGCTGATCAGGTGCAGGCCCTCGCCGGCGGCGGCCTCCACGGCCTCGTGCAGCACCTCGGGCGGGGCGACGGTGGCCGTGGGGTCGTCGGCGACGGACAGCACCAGCAGTCGCGGGTCGCCGCCCTCGGCGCGGACCCGGCGCACGGTCTCCAGGAGGGCGTAGGGGTCGGGGACGCCGCCGCACTCGGCGGGGGTGGGCACGTGGAAGACGGGCCGCCCCAGCAGGCGGGCGTACGGCGCCCACCAGGCCGCGCAGGGCCTCGGCACGAGGACGTCGCCGCCGAGGGCGGCGGTCAGCGCGACCAGCAGGGCGGGGGCGCCGGGTCCCGCCACGACCCGCTCCGGCCCGGTGGGGGCGCCGCGCCGTTCCCAGTAGCCGCAGGCGGCGTCCAGGAGGGCGCGGCCGCCGCCGACGGGTTCGCCCTCGGGGCGTTCGGCCGCCGCGGCGAGGACGGCGGCGAGGTCGGGCAGTACGGGCAGGCCGTCCGCGGGCAGCTCCGGCCCGAAGCGGACGGGGCCGTGCCCTTCCGGTTCCGTGCCCCGCATGCCGTCCTCCGCGCCGTCGGTGCCTGGTGCCCTGTGCCGCAGGCCGCCGGACCCGCGGTGCGGCGGCGGGACGTCGTCCGTGGTCCGGGTGGTGCGGGACGGGTCGTCCGGGGCCGGGCGGGCCCTCGGGGGACGAGTACCCCGTGTGCCGTCGCCCCATGGCAGCGGGCCGGGGCCGTGCCGCCCGCCCGGCGGGCCGGCCGGGGTCAGACGCCCGCCGTACGGTCCCGGCGGCGCAGCCGGTGGACGGCCGCGCCGAGTGCGCCGGCGATGAGCAGCCCGCCGGTGACCAGGGCGGGCACGGAGTCGGTGAAGGTGCCGCCGGCGCCGGCCCGTACGCCGTGCTGGACGGCGGCACCGGGACAGGCGGCACCGTGCGACGCGCTGTCGCGGGAGGCGGTGTCGTGCGACGTGCTGTCGTGGGGGGCGGCACCGTGCGGCGTGGTGCCCCAGGGGGCGGTGTCGCGGGAGGTGGTGCAGGGCTGGGGCGCGGGGCGGGTGGGGCAGGGAGCGGGGTGGCCGGAGGCGCACGGCGGGGACGGGGGCGTGGCGCAGGCCGTGGGGTGCGCGGGGGCGCAGCTCGGGACGCCGGGGCCCGCGTCACCGCCCGCGCCGCCGCTCGTGCCACCACCCGCACCGCCTGCACCGCCCGCACCGCCTGCACCGCCGCTCGTGCCACCACCCGCACCGCCGCCCGTGCGGGGGACGTCGTAGGTGGCGCTCCAGGGGCTGCCCTGGCCGCCGGGCGGTGCCGGGCAGGTGCCGTCGACGGTCCAGGCGGAGTCCGCTCCGGCCGCGTCGGCCGGTACGTCGAGGTCCGCGGCCGGGGCGATCCGGGCGGTGCCCCGGTAGGCGGGGCCGGTCAGTTCGTCGCCGCCGGGCTCCAGGGTCAGCTCGGCGGTGCCTTCCTCGAAGGCGTCCGAGGCGGCGTCGATGGTCCGGGGGGCGGGCGCGCCGAGGGGGTCGCAGGTGACGGTGACGGTGACGCTGCCCCCCGGAGCGGCCGTGGCCGGGCTGATCTCCGCCGCCGGGTCCGCGGACGCGGCCGGGGCGACGCCGGCCAGTACGGCACCGGCCAGGGCGGCGACGGACAGGACACGGGCGGTGGGGCGCATGGGACGGCTCCTTCGGCCGACGGCTGCGAGGCACATGTCCGTGCCTCCCGGCCATCACAGCCCGCGCGGTCCGCCACCGCCCGTGGCCGCGGTCCATTGGCGGGACGGCCGCACCCGATCGGGTGAGGGGCGTGGCGCGGGGGAGGCGGCGGGCGCGGCGGGCGGCCCCGCACGCTTCGGCCCAGGTTTTCCGGCCGGGTGCGGGGTCACCCGGAGGGGACCGGACGATTCCGTGCCGTCCCACGCCCCGGGGAGGATCCCGCCATGACCACCAAGGTCTCCGACCACGTCCTGCGCCGGCTGCGCGAATGGGGTGTGGAGCAGGTCTTCGGCTATCCCGGTGACGGGATCAACGGGCTGCTCGCCGCCTGGGGACGGGCCGACGACCAGCCGCGTTTCGTGCAGTCCCGGCACGAGGAGATGTCCGCGTTCCAGGCGGTGGGCTACGCCAAGTTCAGCGGCCGGCTGGGCGTGTGCGCGGCGACCTCGGGGCCGGGCGCCGTCCACCTGCTCAACGGCCTGTACGACGCGAAGCTCGACCACGTCCCGGTGCTGGCGATCGTCGGCCAGACGCACCGCAGCGCGATGGGCGGCTCGTACCAGCAGGAGATCGACCTGCACTCCCTCTTCAAGGACGTCGCCTCGGACTTCGTGGAGACGGTGACGGTCCCCGAGCAGTTGCCGAACGTCCTGGACCGGGCGATCCGGACCGCGTACGCCCGCCGTTGCCCGACCGCGGTCATCATCCCCGGCGACGTGCAGGAGCTGGACTACGCGCCGCCCACCCACGAGTTCAAGATGGTGCCCTCCAGCCTGGACCTCGGCGAGTGGACGACCGTCGCCTCGGAGGAGTCGCTGCGGCGGGCGGCGGAGGTCCTCGACTCCGGCGACAAGGTGGCGATCCTGGTCGGGCAGGGCGCGGCGGGGGCCCGCGCGGAGGTGGAGCGGATCGCCGAACTGCTCGGCGCGGGCGTGGCCAAGGCGCTGCTCGGCAAGGACGTCCTCAGCGACGAACTCCCCTACGTCACCGGCTCGATCGGCCTGCTCGGCACGCGTCCGTCGTACGAGCTGATGCGGGACTGCGACACGCTGCTGACGATCGGGTCCTCCTTCCCGTACTCGCAGTTCCTGCCGGAGTTCGGCAAGGCGCGGGGTGTGCAGATCGACCTCGATCCGCACATGGTGGGGATGCGGTACCCGTACGAGGTGAACCTGGTCGGTGACGCGCGGGACACACTGCGGCGGCTGATCCCGATGCTGACGTCGGAGGAGACGCGGGGCCGCGAGTGGTTCGACACGGTGTGCGACAACGTCCGCACCTGGCGGGACGTGCTGGACCGGCGGGCGCGGGTGCCGGCCGACCCGGTCAACCCCGAGTACGTGGCGCGGGCCCTGGACCCGCTGCTGCCGGACGACGCGATCGTCACCTCCGACTCGGGTTCGGTGGCGAACTGGTACGCGCGGCACCTGACCATGCGCGGCGACATGCGCGGCTCGCTGTCCGGCACGCTGGCGACGATGGGCTGCGGGGTGCCGTACGCGATCGGCGCGAAGTTCGCCCATCCGGACCGGCCGGTGATCGCGCTGGTCGGGGACGGGGCGATGCAGATGAACGGGCTGGCGGAGCTGATCACGGCGGCGAAGTACCAGGACCGCTGGGCCGACCGGCGGCTGGTGGTCGCCGTGTGGAACAACCGGGACCTCAACCAGGTGACGTGGGAGATGCGGGCCATGGGGGGCGCCCCGTCGTTCCTGCCGTCGCAGGAGCTGCCGGACGTGGGGTACGCGGCGTTCGCCCGCGGCCTCGGGCTGACCGGGGTGCGGGTGGAGAGGCCGGAGGACGTGACGGCGGCCTGGCGCACGGCGCTGGAGGCGGACGGGCCGGCGGTCGTGGAGTTCCTCACCGACCCGGCGGTGCCGCCGGTGCCGCCGCACGCGACGTGGGAGCAGCTGGAGTCGACGGCCGCGGCGGTCCTGCGGGGCGACGCGGACGGGGGCGCGGTGATCAGGCAGGGGGTCATGGCGAAGATCCAGGAGTTCCTGCCGGGGCGCGGGCGGAGGTGACCGCGTCCGCGACTTCGGCGGCGGACGCCCCGTGTCGGTTCCGGCCCCTCGGGTACGCGGAGGGCCTGCACGCGAGAAACCCGAGAAACCCGAGAAGACCGAGGAATTCCAGGGACCCGAGAAATCCGAGAAATCCGAGGAAGTGGAGGGAGACATGCAGCGAGGCAGCGACCGGCTGAGTGTCCACCGGGACGACGAGATGAAGCACGAGCTGCAGGGCCTGCTGAGGTCCGGGCACCCCACGCGGTCGGAGGAATGGCACGACCCCGAGCCGTCCGCGGAGGACGATCCGCAGGTGTGGGGCGGGCCGGTGGTGCCGGGGGACGCGCGGGCGTCGCTGGCGACGGTGCGGCTGGAACTGGCGCGCATCCTGGGCCGCAGCTCGTTCCCCGCGGGCCCTCAGGAGCTGGCGGGGACCCTGCGCCGCAAGAACGCGCCGGACGCGCTCGTCGAGGCGGTGCGGCGGCTGCCGCACAAGGAGCGCTACGCCACCGTGCAGGAGCTGGCCGAGACCCTGACCGGGAGCGGTGCCTGAGCGCGGACACCGGGAGTGCGGGCACCAGGAGCGGACATACCCAGGAAAGGACGTTGAACGATCATGCGCATCGCGTTTCTGACGGCCCCCGAGGGGGTCGAGCAGGTGGAGCTGACCGACCCCTGGAAGGCGGCGGTGGACGCGGGACACGAGCCCGTGCTGGTGTCGACCGGGCCGGGTGAGGTCCAGGCCTTCGATCACCTCGACAAGGCGGACACCTTCCCCGTCGACGAGGTGGTCGGCGAGGCCTCGGCGGACTCCTTCGGCGGTCTGGTCCTGCCGGGCGGGGTCGCGAACCCCGACTTCCTGCGCGCCGACGACAAGGCGGTGGCGTTCGTCAGGGCGTTCTTCGAGCAGGGCCGGCCGGTCGCCGCGATCTGCCACGCCCCGTGGACGCTGATCGAGGCGGACGTCGTCCGCGGCCGGGTGCTGACCTCCTGGCCGAGCCTGCGGACCGACGTCCGCAACGCCGGCGGCGACTGGGTCGACGAGCAGGTCAAGGTCTGCGACCACGGCCCGAACAAGCTCGTGACCAGCCGCAAGCCGGACGACCTGAAGGCGTTCTGCGAGACCTTCCTGGAGGTGTTCGCCCGGGAGGCCGCCTGAGCGGCTCCGCGCACCGCGGCCCCGGCGGGTTCAGACCCGGCCGGGGCCGTTCGCCGTGCCGGGGCCCCACTTGCCGACGGGGGTGCCGGGGTTGCCGACGGACGTGCCCGGGCGTTCGGTGCCGTCGGCCCGGCCGGCGCGCTCCCGGGCGCCGTCGCGGGTGCGGCCGGGCGAGACGAAGCGGCGCGGGTTGCGGCGCAGGTACTCGCCCTCCAGCTTCGCCATCCGGTCGTTGTGGGCGCGCAGGGCGTCGTTCGAGCCGTACAGCAGGGTGTCGTGGCGGGTGCGGTGGATCGTCTCCAGCTCTTTCATGAGCTGCTGGTCGTCCAGCCGGTCGGGGTCGACTCCGGTCATCGTGGTACCCCACTCGTCGTGTGCGTCCATGGGGTCCGGGTACCCGCCCGCGCGGCACGGACGTCCGGCCGGCAATCCGGGAGGGGCCATGGATCTCGCGTCCTTGAGTCCACTGTACGAACAATCCGGCTCCCGGGCCTCCGGCTGCGGCGGGCGTGCGGACCTTCCCCGGCCCGCCCGGGCCCGCCCTCCGACCCTCGCCGGCCCGCCCGGGCCCGCCCTCCGGCCTTCGCCGGCCCTTCCCGGGTGGCGGCAGGCCCCGGCCGCTACCGGACGCGCTCCACGCGGCGCTCGTCCCACACCGGCTCCGGGGTCTCGCGGACCCGGCCGTCGCTGCCGAAGACCAGGTAGCGGTCGAAGGAGCGGGCGAACCAGCGGTCGTGGGTGACGGCGAGGACCGTGCCCTCGAAGGCCTCGAGCCCCTCCTGGAGCGCTTCGGCGGAATCCAGGTCGAGGTTGTCGGTCGGCTCGTCGAGGAGGAGGGCGGTGACCCCCTCCAGTTCCAGCAGCAGGATCTGGAAGCGGGCCTGCTGCCCGCCGGACAGCCGCTCGAAGGCCTGCTCGGCCTGCTGGGTCAGCTCGTAGCGGCGCAGCCGGGACATGGCGGCGCCGCGGTCCTGGGAGTGCTCCTGCCACAGGATGTCCAGGAGCGTGCGGCCCAGCAGCTCCGGGTGGGCGTGGGTCTGGGCGAAGTGGCCGGGGACGACCCGCGCCCCCAGTCTCCACTCCCCCGTGTGGGCGACGGTGTCGCCGGCCAGCAGGCGCAGGAAGTGCGACTTGCCGGAGCCGTTGGAGCCGAGGACGGCGACCCGCTCGCCGTAGAAGACCTCCAGGTCGAAGGGCTTCATCAGGCCGGTCAGTTCGAGGCCCTTGCAGGTGACGGCCCGCACGCCGGTGCGGCCGCCCCTGAGGCGCATGGTGATGTCCTGCTCGCGCGGCGGCTCGGGCGGCGGGCCCGCCTCCTCGAACTTGCGCAGACGGGTCTGGGCGGCCGCGTAGCGGGAGGCCATCTCGTGGCTGACGGAGGCCGCCTGCCGCAGGTTCAGGACGAGCTTCTTCAGCTGGGCGTGCTTCTCGTCCCAGCGGCGGCGCAGTTCCTCGAAACGGGCGAAGCGTTCGCGGCGGGCCTCGTGGTAGGTGGCGAAGCCGCCGCCGTGCACCCAGGCGTCGGCGCCGGCCGGTCCCGGCTCCACGGAGACGATCTTCTCCGCGGCGCGGGAGAGGAGTTCGCGGTCGTGGGAGACGAACAGGACCGTCTTGCGGGTCTCCTTCAGCCGCTCCTCCAGCCACCGCTTGCCCGGCACGTCGAGGTAGTTGTCGGGTTCGTCGAGCAGCAGCACCTCGTCGGTGCCGCGCAGCAGCGCCTCCAGCACCAGACGCTTCTGCTCGCCGCCGGACAGGGTGCGCACCTGGCGGAACTGGGCCTTGTCGTAGGGCACGCCGAGGGCGGCCGTGGTGCAGATGTCCCACAGCGTCTCGGCCTCGTACCCGTGCGCCTCGGCCCAGTCGGACAGGGCCTGCGCGTAGTTCATCTGCGCGGCCTCGTCGTCCACGGTCATGATCGCGTGCTCCGCCGCGTCGACGGCCTTCGCGGCCTCCCGGATGCGCGGTGAGGACACCGACACCAGCAGGTCCCGTACGGTCGTCTCGTCCCGTACGGAGCCCACGAACTGGCGCATCACGCCGAGCCCGCCGCCGACGGTGACGGTGCCGCCGTGCGGTTTCAGCTCGCCGGAGATCAGCCGCAGCAGGGTCGTCTTGCCGGCGCCGTTGGGTCCGACCAGGGCCACGACGGCCCCTTCGCCCACCCGGAAGGACACGTCGCCGAGCAACGCCCTCCCGTCGGGGAGGTAGTACTCGAGGTGCGCGGCTTCCAGATGTCCCATGGGGGTGCATTGTGCTGGCCGTCCGCGGGATGCGGCAAACCCGTATCGCTTCCCCGCCGGCGCCGCCCCCGCGGGCCGGCGGCGGCACCCCGCCCGCCCGGAGGCCGCGCCCGGGGTCCGCCCCAGGGGGCCGGGACCGGACCGCCGCGCTTCCACGACGACAGGTCAGTCCATCATTCGGAACGAACTGTCTCACCATGCGGTTGCGGGCGTACGGTGACACGCATCAGCCCCCGGGCTCCGCGGAGCCCGGGGACCGGACCGTGAGGAAAGGGCCGAGCCATGCCGGAAGCCCGGGAGACCGCCGTCTACACGCACGGACACCACGAGTCGGTGCTGCGGTCGCACACCTGGCGGACCGCCGCCAACTCCGCGGCGTACCTGCTCGGTTCACTGAAGCCGCACATGAGGATCCTGGACGTCGGCTGCGGTCCGGGCACCATCACCGCCGACCTGGCCGCCCTCGTCCCCGACGGCCACGTCACCGGCGTCGACCACGCGGCCGGCGTCCTGGAGCAGGCGCGGGCCACGGCCGCCGGCCGCGGTCTGACCAACGTCGACTTCGCGGTCGCCGACGTGCACGCCCTGGACCACCCGGACGACACGTTCTGCGTGGTCCACGCCCATCAGGTGCTCCAGCACGTCGGCGACCCCGTGCGGGCGCTGCGCGAGATGCGGCGGGTGACCAGGCCGGGCGGGTACGTCGCCGTCCGCGACGCGGACTACGCGGCCATGACCTGGTATCCGGCCTCGGCCGGGATGGACGACTGGCTGGACCTCTACCGCACGGTGGCCCGCGCCAACGGCGGGGAACCCGACGCCGGACGCCGGCTGAAGGCCTGGGCGCGGGAGGCGGGCTTCACGGACGTCACGGCCACCTCCGCCACCTGGACGTTCAGCACCGCCGGGGAGCGGGCCTGGTGGAGCGGCCTGTGGGCCGACCGCACCCTGGCCTCCGCCTACGCGGAACGGGCCGTCGGGGGCGGGCACGCCGACGCGGAACGGCTGAGGGCCGTGTCCGAGGCCTGGCGGGAATGGGGACGGCGCGACGACGGCTGGTTCGCCGTCCTGCACGGGGAGATTCTGTGCAAAAAGGACGCCTGAACCGGTCATTCCGGGAAACCCGGACAGCAGGAGGTTCGAGACTATGGTTCCCATCCTGCTGGTACTGCTTCTGGTGCTGATTCTCTTCGGTGCCGGATTCGCGGTGAAAGTGCTCTGGTGGATCGCGATCGCGGTTCTGGTCATCTGGCTCCTGGGATTCCTGATGCGCGGAACCACCTCGGCGGGAGGCCGGGGCCGCTGGTACAGGTGGTGAATCGGCTCCGGGAACGTTCACCGGCGTGGGGGGGGGGCGGGGCGGGGGGGGGGGGGGCGGGGGGGGGGGGGCCGGCCCCGGGCGGGCGCCGCGCGGGCGCGCCCCGCCCCCCGCGCACGGGGACGGCGCCCCCGGCCCGCCCCGCGCGCC